>LOZU01000105.1:0-2289 GCA_001527685.1 Burkholderia pyrrocinia | reverse complement strand
TTCGCGCCGCTCGGCACCGGCGCGCGCAGGTGACGCGACAGGCGCCATTCGAGCGCGCCCAGCGCGCGGACGATCAGGAAGTTCAGGCACAGATAGATGAGCGCCGCGCACACGAACACTTCGGTCGTCCGATAGGTCTGCTGGATGATCTGCTGCGCGACGCCCGTCACTTCCCACACCGTCACGAGGCTCGCGAGCGCCGTCGACTTGACGAGCAGCACGGCTTCGGTCGAATACGCGGGCAGGCACTGGCGCAGCGCGATCGGGCCGATCACGCGCCGCAGCAGCGCGAAGCCCGACAGGCCGATCGAATAGCCGGCCTCGATCTGCCCGACCGGCACGGCCATCAGTCCGCCACGGATGATCTCCGCCGTATAGCCTGCCGTGCAGAGCGCGAGCGACAGCACCGCGCAGATGTACGGCTCGCGCAGCACCGGCCACAGGAAGCTCTCGCGGATCACGCCGAACTGGCCGAGCCCGTAGTAGACGAGAAACATCTGGATCAGCAGCGGCGAGCCGCGAAAGATCAGGATGTAGACGCGCGCGACGCGGTTCGGCAGCCAGTGCGGCGACACGCGCATTGCGACGACGACGAGCGACAGCAGGCCGCCGAGCACGAGCGACGCGAAGAACAGGCTGAGCGTCATCGGCACGGCCGCGAGCAGCTGGCGCACCGTGTCGGCGAGGAATGCGAAATCCATGTTCATGCTCCGTGCGTCAATTGCGTGCGAAATTGCGTCGGAACGAGCGCCCGACGTACGCTTCCGCGCGGTTGAACACGCGGTTCGACAGGCCCGTCATCAGCAGGTACAGCGCGCCGCCCGCGACGAAGAACACGAAATACTGATGCGTCGAGTTGGCCGCGATCTGGCTCGTGCGCAGCAGCTCGGCGAGGCCCGTGACCGAAATCAGCGCGGAATCCTTGAGACTGAGCTGCCACACGTTGCCGATGCCCGGCAGCGCGAAGCGCAGCACCTGCGGAACCAGGATGCGGCGCAACACCATCGACGACGGCATGCCGATCGAGCGGGCCGCCTCGAGTTCGCCTTTCGACACCGCGAGCACGGCGCCGCGGTAGACCTCGGCCTGGTACGCGCCCGAGATCATCCCGACCGCGAGCGCGCCGATCACGAACGGCGGCACGCCGACGAAGCCTTCCGCGCCGAACCATTGCCCGACGGTCGTGACGAGCGTCGAGCCGCCGAAATAGAACAGATAGATGACGAGCAGCTCGGGCACGCCGCGAAACACGGTCGTATACAGATCGCCCAGCACGCGCGCCACGCGATAGCGCGACAGCTTCGCCGCGGCGACCAGCGCGCCGAACACGGCGCCGACGGCCAGCGCGACGAGCGTCAGCGCCACCGTCATCAGGGCCGCGAGCAGCAGCACGCCGCCCCAGCCGTCCGTTCCGAAACCCAGCATTTCGATGAGCGCCATGTGCGTCCCCTGCTGATTAGGATGGAATCGACGGTCCGCCCGCGTGCGCTGCTTCCGTCGCGCAAGCGGACCGACGCGCCGTTACGGCGTGACGTCCGTCTTGAACCATTTGGCGGCGAGCTTCTTGACCGTGCCGTCCGCGAGCGCCGCGCCGATCGCCGTATCGAACTTCGCCTTCAGGTCGGCATCCTGCTTGCGGAACGCGAGCCCTTCGCCGGGCCCCCAGATCGGGCCGCCGAGCTTCGGCCCGGCCAGCACGATCGACGCGGTTTCCTTCTTCCCCGCGTTCGCCGCGTAGTACGTGACGTCGTCGAACGACGCGTCGATGCGGCCCGCGACGAGATCGAGATCGCGCTCGGGCGACGTCTTGTACACGCGGATCGTCGAGACGTCCTTGAAACTGTCGTTGATGAACTTCGTATAGACCGTGCCCGACTGGATGCCGATCGTCTTGCCCTTGAGCTGCTTGCGCAGCGCGTCGACCGTCGGCTTGTCGGCCTTCGCATCGCCGGTCAGCTTGACGACCGGCGATGCGGCGTCGCCCTTCGGGATGACCTTCGTGTCGGTGACCGCGAAGGTCGCGGGCGTCGCCGCGTACGGCCGCGAGAACGCGAGGATCTTCTCGCGCTCGGGCGTGATCGAGATCGCATCCATCAGGACATCGAACTTGCCGGCCTGCAAGCCGGGAATCATGCCGTCCCAGTCCTGCGCGACCATGTTGCACTGCAGCTTGATGCGCGCGCACACGTCGGCGAGCAGCTCCGGCTCGAAGCCGCCGAGCTTGCCGCCCGGCAGCGTGAGGTTCCACGGTGCGTAGCCGCCTTCGAGCGCGACCGTGACCGTCTTCCA
>LOZU01000104.1:0-1397 GCA_001527685.1 Burkholderia pyrrocinia | reverse complement strand
TCCGACAACGATCGCATTCAGGACATCACCGTGAACAAACTCACTCTCGCGCTTGCGCTCTCCGTGCTTTCCCTCGCTGCGTGCTCGACCGCCTCCGGCCCGACGTTCAGCGCGTCCGAACTGCAGCCGCGCGACGGCGTGCGCACATTCCAGGTCGACTGCCACGGGATACTCTCCGGCCCTGACACCTGCATGAAAGCCGCACGCCGAATCTGCGGCGACCAGCCGGTGCACACGGTCGACGCCGCGAAAGCGCTGCGCGACAACGCCGACCCGGCCACGCTCGTGTTCCAGTGCGGCGCGCCGGCGATCGCGCAGCCGGCGCCTGCGGCTGCGACAGTGCCCGCTTCCGTCGGACACGTGAGTCTCTCGGGCGACGCCTTGTTCGCCACCGGACAGGCGACGCTCACCCCGAGCGCCAAGGCTTCACTCGACGCGCTGCTGGACAAGCAGGGCGACGCGTCGTTTACGCGCGTATCGGTCACGGGCTACACGGATTCGGTCGGCGGCGACGCGTACAACCTCGCGCTATCGCAGCGTCGCGCCGAGGCAGTGGCGGGTTATCTCAGGGAGCATGGCTTGAACGCACGGGAAGTGTCCGCTACCGGGCGCGGCAAAGCCGACCCGGTGGCATCGAACGCCACCGCTGCGGGACGCGCGAGCAACAGACGCGTCGAGATATCGTTGCAGCAGTAGCACATGGGCAAATCGAAGCTTGGTGTTGGTGATATGGATATCAAGAACAATCGCGTTCGATCGGATCAGATGATTGCGGCGCTGCTCGCTGCTACATCCTTTGAACATCTCGAAGAAGTCGATGCATACGTCAACGCGCTGGAATCGATTGTGTTCGAAATCCTCTCCAGGCATGTCGATGCTTCCATCCGAGGACGCGCGCGCCTCGCCTACCAGAAAGGGATGGCGGCTGGCCTTTATGGTGCGGATCTTGTCGTGTCAACCGACTCCACGCTCGCACCAACACATGAAGTCAGTCGGCTTCTGGAAGTGATCGTGCTGGCCGGTCGAGATCATGGGCGCATGATCCGCCAATACATCAGCAGCTGTTACGGCTCGCTCGAAGGACCGGTCGCCTGCCGGAAATAGACGGACGAAAACCCCATCACAGTCGATGAGAAACGGCCATGAGCACGTACCGCGAGTTATTGAACCAACTCGACAAACTGAAAAACGAAATCGACATCGCCCGCGAGCGCGAGGCGCAGCTCATTGCCGAACGCGTCGCGGAGCTGCTTGCGCAGAGCGGCGTTCCGGTTCGCGATTTCCTGCAGAAGACCGGTCAAGGCCGGGGCAGTCGCGGTTCGGCCAAGCAAAAATACTGGGATCCGAAAACGGGCGCGACATGGTCGGGGCGTGGACGCACGCCGCGTTGGCTGGTG
>LOZU01000103.1:0-1812 GCA_001527685.1 Burkholderia pyrrocinia | reverse complement strand
GCGCGCCGCCCGGTTGCCGGGCAGCGCGCACGGCGACGGTTACTTCCACTGATACAGCATGCCTGCGCCGATGACGCGCTGGCTGCCGCTGAAGCCGCCGTTGATCGACGCCTTCAGGTTTTCGGAGATCCGCGCCTGCATGTTGATCGCCATCGCCTTCTGGCCGAGGAACGTCGCGGTGCCGACACCCATGCCGAAGTTCGCGTCGCGGTCGAGTTGCGGGATCGACGCCATTGCGCCGACGGCCGCGATACCCTGCTTCGCCATCTGGTCGGTCTGCTGCAGTTGCGAACCGAGGCTGTTGATCTGTGCCTGCTGGCCCGACAGTGCCGTCGACAGCGTCGTCTGCACCGCGGTCAGCTGGTTCACGTTAACCGCATCGGTGCCTTGCGTACCGGGCGCGACGTTCGTGACCTGGCGCTGCTGCGTGTCGCTGCCGACCGACACCACGTTCGAGCGGCCGCCGTCAGTCGAATTCGCGCCGATCGCGACCGAGTTCGAGCCGGCCGTGACCTTCGGCGTATCGGTGCCGGTGCCGTTCATGTCGGCAGCGACACCGTTGTTGTTGGCTGTCCGGATCGTGTTGTTGTTGAGCGTCGTCGACAGCTGCGTCAGCTGGCTGCTGATGTTCGTCACGCCGGTTGACAGCGAGGCGACGGTGCTGTTCGTCGAGCTGAGGCCCGTCGACAGCGACGTCATGCCGGTTGACGTCGACGTCGACAGCGAAGACAGCCCCGTGGACAACGACGAGATGCCGGTCGACGTCGACGTGGACAGCGACGCCACGGTGCTGTTGGTGCTGCTCAGGCCGGTGGACAGCGAGCCGATGCTGGTCGAAGTCGATGTCGACAGGCTGGTGACGGCCAGGTTGGTCGCATTCAGCTGGCTGCCGTTGACCGCATCCGTGCTGGTCGCGGAGACACGGCCCGCGGCAACGTTGGTGATCTGGCGTTCCGCGCCAGGTGCGCCGACGCTGACCACGCTCGTCGGCGTGCTGCCCGCGAACGTGTAGGTGATGCCGCCAATCGTCACGCTCGAGGTCGGATTCGGCGCGGAGGTCGTGGAACCCGAGCCGAGCGCGACGTCGTTGATGTTGTTCGCGACCGCGTTCGAGCCGAAAGCCAGCGAACCGGCGCCTGCCGCCGTCGACGCGTTGCCCAGCGCGACCGAACCTGTACCGGTCGCGACGTTGGCATTGCCTGCCGCCAGCGCGCCCTGACCCGTTGCCGTGTTGTTGGCCCCCAGCGCGACCGCGCCGGTGCCGGTGGCCACGTTCGGATCGCCGATCGCAACGGCGCCGTCGCCGCTGGCAGTGTTGGCGACGCCAATGGAAACAGCCTTGCCGCCGGTGGCGAGCGCTTGCTGACCGATCGCGACCGCGCCGTTGGCGTTGGCGTTGGCGCCATCACCGACGGCGACGCTGCTTGCTCCGGATGCAGTCGCATTCGTGCCTGCGGCGAGCGCGTTGATGCCCGTCGCGCCGTCGTTGTTGTAGTTGGCCTGTTGGGTGCCGTTGTCGTTCACGCTGTAGTAGTGCGTCTTGGCGGCCTGGATCGCGGTCGAAGTCGACGTCGACAGCGACGTGAGGCTGCTGTTGGTCGTGCTCAAGCCGGTGGACAACGAGCCGATGCCGGTCGAGGTCGAGGTGGACAGCGAGGCGACGGTGCTATTGGTCGTGCTCAGGCCGGTCGACAGCGAGCCGATGCCGGTTGAAGTCGACGTGGACAGCGAGGCGACGGTGCTGTTGGTCGTGCTCAGGCCGGTCGACAGCGAGCCGATGCCGGTCGACGTCGACGTGGACAGCGATGCGAC
>LOZU01000102.1:0-192961 GCA_001527685.1 Burkholderia pyrrocinia | reverse complement strand
GCGGATGCTGTCCGCCACCGAGTTCAGCGGCGCCAGGATGCGCCGCGACAGGTTGACCGCCACGACGATCGCGAGCGCGAGGCCCGCCAGCGTGGTCGCAGTCAGCCAGACCCACTCCGGGCCGGTCGGCGTCCAGCCCGTCAGGTTGGTCTCGCCGGGCCAGTATTTGATCAGCACGTTGTAGAACGTGTAGGCAGACGCGACGACCAATATCGTCATGCCCAACGCCATCGCCGCCATCGTCAGTGCGATCTGGCGGCTCAATCCGTCCAGCTTCATCGGTTGCTCCAAGAGATGTTGCCGACGCGTCGCGCGTCGACACGATTGCCCCAGGCGCAGCGCCGCGCCCGACGGCGGCGCGCGGCACTGCGTCCGGTAGAACGTTCGCGGAATGTCCGGGGTTCACGCCGCCCATCGGGCAGCCGCTTCGCTGACGCGCAGGTGGGCCTGACGCGGTTCGACGAGCCATCGCCCCGTCTGCGCGACACAGGTAGATGCGGTGCCGCCGGCACGACGGCCCGCAACCTGGTTGCATCGTGCGCCGGCTCGCGCGCCACGGCGCGCACCGGCTCGGGGTGTCGACGGCCACTTCTGGTGACGGATCACCGGGCTGTGGACTGCGCGCGATGCTGCAGACAGCCGCTACGTTAGCAGATCGACGTTCATCTCGTCGGCCCGATTCAGCACGGCGGATCGGGCCCGATGAAAACAAAAAACCCGCGAGAACAGGGCTTCTCGCGGGTCTTATCATTCCGCCGGAATGGTGCCGGCGGCGTGCATTGACGGGTCAAGTCCGATCGCGGACGCCCGAGCGATGTCTCAAGCTTTCTCCTTGATCCGCAGCGCCAGCTCGGCGTCGAGGCGCGCGGCATGCGCTTCGGCTTCGGCCTCCGGCATCAGCTCGCCCTCCCACTTCGCGACCACCGCGCTGGCAATCGAATTGCCCACCGCGTTCGTCGCCGAGCGGCCCATGTCGAGGAACGTGTCGACGCCGAGAATCAGCAGCAGCCCGGCTTCCGGAATGTTGAACTGATGCAGGGTCGCCGCGATGACGACGAGCGACGCGCGCGGCACGCCGGCCATCCCTTTCGACGTCAGCATCAGGACCAGCAGCATCGTGACCTGCGTGCCCAGCGACAGGTGAATGCCGTATGCCTGCGCGATGAACAGCGACGCAAACGTGCAGTACATCATCGAGCCGTCGAGGTTGAACGAATAGCCCATCGGCATCACGAAGCTCGAGATCTTGCGGCGCACGCCGAAGCGGTCGAGCGCATCGAGGATTTTCGGGTACGCGGCTTCGGAGCTCGCCGTCGCGAACGACAGCATGAACGCTTCCTTGATCAGCACGAGCAGCTTGAACACCCGGCGGCCGAGGAACAGCAGCCCGGCCGAGACGAGCGCGGCCCACAGCAGGAACAGGCTGACGTAGAAATCGCCCATGAACACCGCGAATTTCAGCAGGATCGACAGGCCGTTGATCGCCACGGTCGACGCCATCGCGGCCAGCACTGCGAGCGGCGCGAGCTTCATCACGTAGCCGGTGATCTTGAGCATCACGTGCGACAACTGCTCGATCGCGGCCACGAGGATCTTCGCGCGCTCGCCGAGCGACGCGAGCGCGACGCCGAAGAACATCGAGAACACGACGATCTGCAGCACCTCGTTGTTCGCCATCGCCTCGGCGAACGACTTCGGCACCATGTGGCCCACGAAATCCTTCAGCGTGAACTTGGACGTCGCGAGACTCGCCGACGCGCCGATGTCCGGCAGCGGCAGGCCGAGGTTCTCGCCGGGCCGCAGCAGGTTGGCCATCAGCAGCCCGAGCAGCAGCGAGATCAGCGACGCGGTGACGAACCAGCCGAACGCCTTCACGAACACGCGCCCGACCGACGATGCGTCGCCCATGTGCGCGATGCCGACGACGAGCGTCGAGAACACCAGCGGGCCGATCACCATCTTGATCAGCCGCAGGAACACGTCGGAGACGAGCGAGATGTAGCCGGCAATCTCCGTGGCGGCGCGCTTGTCCGGAAACTGCGTATTGATCATGTAGCCGATCAGGATGCCGGCCGCCATCGCGAGCAGGATCCAGCCTGCCGCGGACATGCGTTTGTTCATAGCGGGATGCGGCGCACGGCGCCGGTAACGAAGGAGTGATATCGGCGCATCCCGCGCGGTGCGGCGGGATGCGCGTGGCAAGCGCTCAGGTCAGTAACCGATCGCCGATCCGGCCGGGCGGCGCGGATCGTTGAAGCCGTAGATGAAGCCGACCCGCACGTTGCCGGACACCGACGAATCGTTCCCGGAGCTCTGCCGGCTCGCGGCCTCGGTGCCGGGCAAGCCGACCAGGATCAGCTCGGCGGCGCCCCACGGCGTCTGCTCGACCATCTTGTAGCCCATGTTGCGCAGGATCGCGAGCGTGTCGGGCGACAGGCCGTAGGTTTCGTAATAGACCTCGTCGGGCAGCCATTGATGGTGGATGCGCGGCGCGTCGACCGCATCCTGCGGCGTCATCCCGTAGTCGATCACGTTCAGCACCGTCTGCAGCGTAATCGTGATGATGCGCGAACCGCCCGGCGAACCGGCCACCATGAACACCTTGCCGTCCTTCGTCACGATGGTCGGCGCCATCGACGACAGCGGACGCTTGCCCGGCGCGATCGAATTGCGGGTGCCCTGCACGAGGCCGAACAGGTTCTGCGCGCCGACCTTCGTGGTGAAGTCGTCCATCTCGTCGTTCAGGAAGAAGCCCGTGCCCGGCGCGATCACCACGGCGCCGAAGCGGCCGTTCACCGTATAGGTGGTCGACACCGCGTTGCCGTCCCGGTCGATGATCGAATAGTGCGTCGTCTCCGGCTTCTCGTGCACGCCGACACCGGGCTGCACGTCGACCGACGGCGTCGCCGTATCGGCGTGGATGCTCTTGCGGATCTCGGCCGCGTATTCCTTGCTCGTCAGCTTCGCGACCGGATTGTCGATATAGTTCGGATCGCCAAGCAGCGTGTTGCGATCTTCGTACGCGTGCCGCATCGCTTCGGTCATGACGTGCACCGACGCCGCCGAGTGGTAGCCGAGCTTGCGCAGGTCATACCCTTCGAGGATGTTCAGCGTCTCGCACATCGTCACGCCGCCCGAGCTCGGGGGCGGCGCCGACACGAACTCGTAGCCGCGGTACATGCACTTCAGTGGCGCCACGTCTTCCGCGCGATACGACGCGAAATCGCTCGCCGCGATCACGCCGCCGGAGCGCCTCGCCGCCGCCTCGACGATCTTCGGAATCTCGCCGTGATAGAACGCGTCGGGCCCCTGCTGCGCGATGCGCTCGAGCGTGCGGGCCAGGTCCTTCTGCACCAGGCGATCGCCCGGCTGCAGCGGCGTGCCGTCGGGGCGCAGGAAGATGCGCGCCGCTTCCGGGTCGGTCTTGAAGCGCTGGATCGTCGTGTCGAGGATGTCCGTATCGCCGCGCGTCAGGATGAAGCCGTCGCGAGCGAGCCGGATCGCGGGCGCCATCACCTGCTGGCGCGTCAGCTTCCCGTATTTGCGCAGCGCGAGATCGAGGCCCGCGACCGTGCCCGGCACGCCGACGGCGCGATAGCCGTACAGGCTTTCATTCGGGCGCACGTTCCCCGACGCATCGAGATACATGTTCGCGGAAGCCGCGGCCGGCGCGGTCTCGCGGAAATTGATGAAGCGGTCGCGGCCGTCCGCGAGGTGGAGGGTCATGAAGCCGCCGCCGCCGATGTTGCCGCAGCACGGATTCGTCACGGCTTGCGCGTAGCCGACCGCGACGGCGGCGTCCACCGCGTTGCCGCCCTGCTTCAGCATCTCGACGCCGATTGCCGATGCGAGGTGCTGCGACGACACGACCATGCCGTTCTTCGCTTCAACCGCGGGTTCCGAAGCGGCGAACGCGCTCAAGTGCAGTGCCGACAACAGGGTGAGTACAACGAGCCGCCTCATGACGAAATCCTCCAAACGAAAGCTGGGCCGTGCCGGAAGTTATTTGGTAATGTTTGATACATTCCAGCGAGGCCGCGATCATAGCAGTGGTTTTTTGTGCGAAAAACCTAGGGTTATCACTAGATATCGACGCAAGATCGCGTGATGATCCGGTCCGTTTTGTTCGTTTCATTACATAGCCAGGCAGCCAATCGCTGCGCGTCCATGGGCTAACATGCGTGGAATCGCCAGCAGGCGAACATCTGCCCCGTGCCGTTCAAATATGAAAGTTGGAGTGCCCGATGGGGACAAGCATCAGGGCGTTGCTGCTATCGCAGATGGATAGCTTCACGCCGTCGGAACAGAAGGTCGCGCGCGCGTTGCTGGATCGCTACCCCAGTCTCGGCCTGGGGCCCATCGCACACTTCGCGAAGCAGGCCGAGGTCAGCGACCCGACCGTGTTTCGCTTCGTCGTCAGGATGGGCTTTCCGAGCTATTCGGCGTTCCAGCAGGTGCTGTGCGACGAGATCGACACCGCGATGAATTCGCCGCTTGCGCGGATGGATGCCTTCCACTCCGAATCCGGCATGCGGGACAATCATGCGGCGATTTTTCAGCGGCTCTCGCAATCGCTGGCGACCACGATCGAAGGGCTCGATGCGGCCGCCTTCGACGAAGCCGTGACGCTGCTGGCCGATCCGGGCGTGCGCGTGTTCTGCGGCGGCGGGCGTTACACCGCGCCGCTCGCTTCGTTGTTTTCCTTCACCCTCGCCTACGCGCGCCCGCATGTTCAGTATGTCGAACCGAACGTCAACCTGGCTTCGGTCGCGCTGACGGACATGGGGCCCGGCGACGTCCTCGTCATTTTCGATTTTCGCCGCTACCAGAAGGACAGTGTCCGGTTCGCGCAATCCGCGCAACGGCTCGGCACGCGGATTCTGCTGATCACCGATGAATGGATCTCGCCGATCGGCGAGGTTGCCGACATCGTGCTCCGCATCCAGGGGCGACCTTTCGCGATGCTGCAGACCAACGTTCCCGCACTCGCGCTGGCCGAAGCGCTCGTGATCGGCGTGACGAACCGGCACCCCGAGCTGGCGAGACAACGGATGGAGAAGATCGAACACCTGAACACGGGGGGCGTCGAACAGGATACGAACCGGTGGGATTTGCCTGAGTGAACGTGATCGGTGCCGCGTAATGTCGTCGTGCGTCGAATGCGCGGACGTGGACACGATCCATGCCGCCATTTTGGCCGGATGAATCGTGTCCGCGGAAACAGGTCAGCCTCGACACTCGTCCCGAATCAATGGCACGACAGGACCACGACGCCGCCAGTCGATTGTGTTGAGTAACCAACCGCAACCAACGGTTGCGCCGCATCATGCCCCACGACAACCGTCTGAACCGACAACTGCCCGGTCGTCGAGACACCATTCAACGGGGCCTGTGTGTTCGTCAGCGTATATTGCGTATTAGCCTGATTGATCGACAAGCTCAGATTGTTGAGCGTGCGCGCGCCGAGATCGAGCGTGGCGGAGCTTGCGCCGAGCGTGCCACCCGGGCTGCCGTCCGTGGTCGACACCGCGTCCGCGATCAATTGGGTGCACACGAGCGTGCCGCTCGTCGCGGACAACGACAGCGGCGTGCCGATCGCGTAGTGAACGCCTTGCTCGCTGTTATAGGTGTTGCCATCCGTGTCCATCGCCTGATTCCACCGGCCGATCGCCACATCGCTGCCGACACTCTGAATCTCGGTCACCGCCCCGTGATCGAGCCCAAGACAGTCGGTCGCTGCGGCCGATGACGCAAGCGTCGTAAACGCGCCGCTGGCCTGCTGAACCAGGCTCGATGCGGGCGCGTTCGGCGCCGTGAAGTTTCTGTTCTTCTGATAAGCCGCCGGCAGACTCGGTACGACCACCACAGCCAGTTGGCCGTTGTTCGCCGCTACCTGGGAGGCAGAACCCGCATAGGTAAAACGGCCGCTCGGCCGGCATGCTGCTTGAGCCGCTGGCGGGGACACGACCGGCGGCGTGGTGGTCGACGTCCCGCCCCCGTTACTGTTCGATGCGCTGCTTCCCGTATTGACGACCCCGTCGTCACCCCCGCCACACGCGGCCAGCAAGACAGCCGAACTCATCAGGCCCATCAGAAGAAATTTCTTTTTCACTGCGCACCCTCTTGATTGTTAAATAACACCAGCAAACAACACCACCTCACCGGATCGACGTGGTCCAAATCGTCCGGTGTGATTCCTGCATGAAAATCCGCCCCACAAAGCCTCCGGATCCGCGGGATCCAGACGCGACCTCCTGGAACTGCGCGATCATCTGGAGAGCATATTGACGATCGTCGGCGCGTTGTTCAGGATCGCGCCGTTCTTCTGAACGTCGAACGGGTTGCAGGTATTGAGCGACACGCCGGCGCCCGACTGTCGGTTGATGTTCACCTGCGGCAGTTCGTTAGGAATCTGGATTACCGACGGCAATTTCGCGCCCGCTCCGACGATTTGCGCATGGGCCCACATCGGCAGTGCGCCGGCGGCCACCAATGCCCCGAATGCGATGAAGCGCAACGCGAACTGCGGCATCTGGTGCGCGCCGTCATGACGGGTGATATGCCGGGTTTCGCCCCTGCTCCCTTTCCCCGACGCGCCGGCTGTTTCTTCCACCGCGACCAACATACCGCGTACACGGCTGAATACCCACCGATAATGGTTTCTATTCATGAACTTGGTTTAAGCGCGATTCGTTCGATCCGCTCTCACGGCCCCCGAACATCGCACAACATCGAATTGAACCGTCGAAAGGCAGCGTCAAAGAGTGTCAATCGTTGCCGGGGTACGACAGGCAGCGCAATTCGATTGCATCGCACTCTTTCCCAATTGCCGAGCGGCAATCCAGATCTGTAGGAAAACGCAGCATATTCCGACAGCCCAAAATAGCGATGTCATTGTTTTTGGCAATGCGGCGAGCATTACCTCGCCCGATATCTCGGACACGCCTGACGGAATTGCGAGGTCGAATAGGTACGCGGCACGCTCGCTACGAGATCCCGTCGCAGATCACGCCAGCCATCACGCGATCACTCGTAATCCCCCGCCGTCCAATAAAGCACCTCCAACGCCGCCGCCACATGCAACCGCTGCTGCCCAAGCGGGCGAGGCAGAAGCGATTCGGCGCGCTCCAGCCGGCGCAGCAGCGTATTGCGATGAACGTGCGCCTTCTCGGCCGCTTCGGTCGCATTGCAGCCTTCCGCCAGAAACACCCTGAGCGCCTGCCGCAACGACTTGTCCGCCGTCGCCAGCTCGCCCAGCGTGTGCGCGACGAACTGCTGAACGGACTCGATGTGCTGCGTCATCAGCGCGATCAGGCTCATGCTGTCCGCGTGCACCACGCCGGCCCGCGTATGCAGCCGCCCCAACAGCCGCTGCGTGGCCAGCGCGTCCAGATGTCCGCGACGGAATCCTTCGATGCCGCGCCCGGCCGTCGCAACGGTCATGTGCACGCCGGGCAGCGCCTTGATCATGCGCCGCAGCGATTCCATGTTGATCGGCTCGCCGCCATGCGTCCAAACCCACTGCGTGGCCGTGTTGGCGACGACGACGAGCATGCTGCGCGTGTCCGCGCATCGCGCCAGCGCCTCGGCGGCCTGCTCCAGAAGACCCGATTCGGCGTCCGCCTCCTCGATCCAGATGATGGCCGCATGGTGAGGTTGATCCAGCGAATAGCCCAACCGCCTGCTCGCCTCCTGCGCGTCGATCGCCGTCCCTTCCACGATGAACGTGACCAGTTCGCGGCGGTCGGCGTGCGTGCCGCGCACGTACGCCTCGCGTTCGACGCGCAGGAATTCGGCCATGACCTCCATGTTGGCGTCGATGGCCGCCGTGATGGACCGCGACGACACCGCCAGAAGCTCATGCAGTTCACCGGAATCCTCGGTCAACGTAAAGGCAAGCTCCATCCAGTGCTGCCACAGGATGCTCTGCGACGAGCGGGCCGACGCGAACACCAGGTCGGTCAAATCGCGCCGCACCAGTTCGCGCGCGCTGCTCTGCATATCCGGCGAAAGATAGCGGGACACCGGCGCGCCGGGGTTCTCGATGTTGGCGGTCGCCCAGTGAATCAGGCCGTTGCGGTTGATTCGGCGCACCGCCGCCGCAATCACCGGATCGCTCATTACCTGCCCGGCCGCCACGTTCACCTGGTCCAGTTCCTGCAGCCACACCGGATGCACGTTCAGAACGATTTCCGCCCCCCGGCGCATCAGCTCCTGAATGCGCGGCGACGGCAGCGGCCACGTGCGCCACCCGGACGGGATCGAATGCTGAGACATAGCGAGACCTTACCCAAACGAGACTTGGTGCAGGTTGCACCAAATCACTCGAAACATGGTGCGATTGATACCTTGTTTGGGTGAATTTCGTCAATAAAAATACTTCCAACTTGCGCAATTCGACGCACCCAGGAGACACGCCGTGACCGTACACCACCTTCCGCCCCCCGAGCATGTGGATGTCCTGATCGCCGGCGCCGGCCTGTCCGGCATCGGCGTCGCCCGTTACCTCGAGACGGAGCGTCCGGGTACGTCATACGTGATTCTCGAATCGCGCGCGGCCACCGGCGGCACCTGGGACCTGTTCCGCTATCCCGGCATCCGTTCGGATTCCGACATGCATACGTACGGCTACGAGTTCAAGCCGTGGCCGCACAAGAAGTCGATCGCCGGCGCGGACGCGATCCTGTCCTACCTGCGGCAGACGGCCGCCGAACACGGCATCGACCGCCATATCCGCGTGAACCACAAGGTGATTCAGGCGTCGTGGTCGAGTGCGCAAGCCCGCTGGACGGTCGAGGTCGAGCGCCTGGATACCGGCGAACGCAGGACGATGCTGGCCAAGTGGTTCTTCAGCGCCGCCGGCTACTATCACCACGACCAAGGCTACACCCCGCAGCTGGAAGGGATCGAACGCTTCAAGGGCCAAACGATCCATCCGCAGCATTGGCCGGAAGATCTCGACTACCGCGGCAAGCGCGTTGTGGTGATCGGCAGCGGCGCCACCGCCGTGACGCTGTTGCCGGCCATGGCCGACACGGCCGGGCATGTGACGATGCTGCAGCGCACGCCGACCTACATCATGAGCCTGCCCTCCGAGGACATCATCGCCAATACGCTGCGCAAGGTGATGCCGCACACGTGGGCCTATGCGATCGTGCGCCGCAAGAACATCGCCATCGCGCGCGGCATCTGGCATCTCTGCCGCACGCGCCCCGACACGGCGCGGCGCCTGATCCGCTACTTCAACAAGCGCCAGCTACCGAAGGACTATCCGGTCGACGTGCACTTCAATCCGCCCTACTCCCCGTGGGATCAGCGGCTGTGCGCGGTGCCCGACGGCGACCTCTTCAAGGCCATCCGCGACGGCCGCGCATCGATCGTCACGGACCGCATCAAGACGTTGACGGAAACGGGCATCCTGCTCGAATCCGGGCAGGAACTGCCGGCCGACATCATCGTGACGGCTACCGGGCTCAACATCAGGCTGTTCGGCGGCATCAAGCTGACGGTCGACGGCCAGCCGGTCGATCTGCACGACACGGTGACCTTCAAGGGGATGATGCTCAGCGGCGTGCCGAACTTCGCGTTCTCGGTCGGCTATACGAATTCGTCGTGGACGCTCAAGCTCGGATTGCTGGCCTCGCATTTCTGCCGCCTGCTCGACCATATGGATCGCACGGGTTTCGCGATCTGCACACCCGAACTTCCCGCCGCCGACATGCCGAAGCGCCCGTTGCTCGATTTCGGCGCCGGCTACGTGAAGCGCGCCATCGAAAGCATGCCGTGCCAGGGCCCCGGCAACCCGTGGATCATGTCGCAGGATTACTTCGTGGATGTCGAGAACCTGCGGCATGGCCCGATCGAACACCCCTGCCTGCACTTCCGGCACGCGCGGCACACGGCGAGCGTCGATCGTCCCCAGGCACCGCGTGCCGTCGGAGCCTGACCATGTCGATACACGCAATGGATGAAGCTCGCGATGCGTTCTGCGACGCGCCGACCGGCGTGCGCCTGTGCTACCGCACGTACGGCCCCGATACCGGCGAACCCTTGCTGCTGATCGCGGGCCTGAGCCTGCAATTGACGTCCTGGCCACCCGGCCTCGTCGACGGCCTGGTTCGATGCGGCTATCGCGTCATCGTCTTCGACAACCGCGACGTGGGCCGTTCTTCGCGCATCGCGCAGCGGCCTCCCGGCCTGATGCGGCAATTTCTGCGACGGCCGATTCGCTCCGCGTACGACCTGCGCGACATGGCGGCCGACACCATCGGCCTGCTCGATCATCTGCGCGTGGCGCGCGCGCACCTCGTGGGCATGTCCATGGGCGGCATGATCGGCCAGATCATCGCGGCCACGCATCCGCACCGAACGCTGTCGCTGACGTCGATCTTCTCCACGACAGGCGCCCGCAATGTCGGCCAGCCGGCTTCCTCCACCCTGTCGATGCTGATCAAGCCGCCACCTCGCAATCGCGACGACGCCGTGCAGCGGTACAGCCGGATGATGGCCCACATCGGTGCTCAAACGTACGTCGTGAGCGATGAGGCGAGGCGCGACTACGCGGCCGATGCCTGGGAAAGAGGCCAGCAATCGCGAGATCACGAAGGCATGGCGCGTCAGATCGGCGCCATCATCAAGTCCGGAGACAGGACGGCGGAAATCGGACGGATCCAGGCGCCGACGCTTGTCGTGCATGGCGATCGGGATCTGATGGTTGCGCCAAGCGGTGGCGTCGCGACGGCTGCCGCCATCGCCGGCGCGGAGATGGTCACCATTCGCGGCATGGGCCACGACATCCCCGATGGCGTCGTGCCGCTGCTGACCGACCTGATCGACGGGCATGCGAGACGCAGTGTGGCGCGTACGACGGCGGAGCCGGCCAGCGTCGACAGGCGCTTCGCCTGAGCGGCTTTCGGCCTGCGGGCAGCTTCGACATCGACAGCGTCTTGCAGACGCTCATCGCGAATCGAATCTCCCGATCGACAACACACTGGAGACACCATGCTGCAAGGCTACCCATCGGCGCTCGTGGCCAGCTTCGAGCGCCAGCGTCGCGCTTTCGCGCAGGAACCGTACCCGGCGCTGCCAACCCGCCTGTCCCGCGTCGACCGGCTGGCCGCGTGGCTCGATGCGCACGAAACGGAGATCGTGCGCGCGATCGACGCCGATTTCCAGGGCCGCTCCGCGCATGAAACGCGGCTCGCCGAAGTATTCATCGTGCGCGCCGGTATCCGGCACGCGCGGCGCCATCTGAAACAATGGATGCGGACGCAACGTGTTGCGACCGCGCTGCACTTCCGTCCCGGCCATAACCGGCTGATGCCGCAGCCGCTGGGCGTGGCGGGGATCATTGCGCCGTGGAATTATCCGCTGCAGCTTTCGCTCGGCCCGGCGCTCGCGGCGCTGGCCGCCGGCAACCGCGTGTTGATCAAGCCGTCCGAGCTCACGCCCGCGCTGTCCGACCTGCTCGCGTCGATGGCGCGCGAGACGTTCGCGCCCGACGAACTCGATGTCGCCATCGGCGATATCGAACTCGGCAAGGCCTTTGCGAGCCTGCCCTTCGATCATCTGTTCTTCACCGGTTCGACGCAGGTCGGCCGCGCGGTGGCGCAAGCGGCCGCAGCCAACCTGACGCCCGTCACGCTCGAACTGGGCGGCAAGTCGCCGGCCATTCTCGACGCGTCCTGCAATGTCGCCGTCGCGGCGAAGCGCATCGCATTCGGCAAGCTGCTGAACGCGGGGCAAACCTGCGTCGCACCGGACTATCTGCTCGTGCCGGCGGGAACCGCCGAGCACACCGCGTCGCATCTGGCGCAGGCCATCGCTCAGCTGTATCCGAAGCTCGTCGGCAATCCCGACTACACCGCGATCATCAGCGAGCGTCATCGCGCGCGTCTCGCCGAGATGGTCAGCGAAGCGCGCGCAGCGGGCGCACGCGTGATCGAAGTGAACCCTGCAGGCGAAGCGGTCGATGCGGCGTCACGCAAGTTCGCGCCCACGCTCGTGATCGGCGCACCGGCCGACGCGCGGCTGATGCGTGAAGAAATCTTCGGCCCCGTCCTGCCGATCGTCGAATACGCGAACCCCGACGACGCGCTCGCATACGTCCGGCGCCAGGCGCGCCCGCTCGCGTTGTACTGGTTCGGCAACGATGCATCGCGCTGCGATCGTGCGCTGCGCGAAACCGTGTCGGGCGGCGTCACGATCAACGACTGCCTGTGGCATCTGACGCAGGAAAACCAGCCGTTCGGCGGCGTGGGCCCGAGCGGCATGGGTGCCTACCACGGCAAATGGGGCTTCGACACCTTCAGCAAACTCAAGCCCGTGTTCCATCAGGCGCGCTGGAACGGCGCCGCGCTGTTTCATCCGCCGTACGGCCGTACCTTCAACTTGCTGCTGCGCGTGCTGTCACGCATTGCCTGATCTTCGTCACTGCCTGTCGAGAGAAACATCATGAATCAGTCATTCGATTACATCGTCGTCGGCGGCGGCTCAGGCGGGAGCGTGGTCGCGGGCCGCCTGTCCGAAGATCCGACTCTCACGGTCTGCGTGCTCGAGGCGGGCGGCGCTGGCAACGGCATGGTCGTCAATGTCCCGGCAGGCGCGGTCGCGATGATGCCGACCCGCATCAACAACTGGGCATTCGATACCGTGCCCCAGGCGGGGCTCGGCGGGCGCACGGGCTATCAGCCGCGCGGCAAGGCGCTGGGCGGCTCGTCCGCGATCAATGCGATGGTCTATATCCGCGGCCACCGCAGCGATTACGACACGTGGGCCGCGCTCGGCAATCATGGCTGGTCCTACGACGACGTGTTGCCCTACTTCCGCCTGAGCGAGCACAACGAACGCTTCGACGATGCCTGGCACGGCCGGGACGGCCCGCTGTGGGTCAGCGACCTGCGCACCGGCAATCCGTTCCACGAGCGGTATCTGGAAGCCGCCCGCCAGGCCGGCCTGCCGCTCAGCGACGATTTCAACGGCGCGCAGCAGGAAGGGATCGGCATCTACCAGGTCACGCAGAAACAGGGCGAACGATGGAGCGCGGCGCGTGCGTATCTGCTCCCGCACATCGGCCGGCGCAGCAATCTCACGGTGGAAACGCACGCACAGGTCCGGCGCATCCTGTTCGAAGGCAGGCGCGCCGTCGGCGTGGAAGTGCTCCAGAACGGCACCGTGCGCAAAATCCTCGCGCGGCGCGAGGTCGTGCTGGCCGCGGGTGCGTTCCAGACACCGCAATTGCTGATGTTGTCCGGCGTCGGGCCGATGCACGAACTGGCGCGCGTCGGCATCCAGACCGTGCAGCATCTGCCCGGCGTGGGCCGCAATCTGCAGGACCATCCCGACTTCATCTTCGGCTACCGCACGCGCAGCGTCGACACGATGGGCGTCTCGCTGCGCGGCAGCATGCGCATGCTGCGCGAAATCCTGCGCTTCCGCCGCGAGCGGCGCGGCATGCTGACGACGAACTTCGCCGAAGGCGGCGGCTTCCTGAAGACGCAACCGGGCCTCGACGCGCCCGACATCCAGCTGCATTTCGTGGTGGCGCTGGTCGACGATCACGCGCGTCGCCTGCATCTGGGCCATGGGCTGTCGTGCCACGTGTGCCTGCTGCGTCCGCGCAGCCGCGGCTCGGTCACGCTGCGCAGCAACGATCCGGCCGCCGCGCCGCTGATCGACCCGGCCTTCTTCGCCGATCCGCGCGACGTCGACGACATGGTGGCCGGATTCAAGATCACGCGCAGGCTCATGCAGACCCCCGCACTCGCCAAGTGGACCACGCGCGACCTCTTCACGGCCAATGTGAAGAGCGACGACGATATCCGCGCGGTGCTGCGGCAACGCACCGATACCGTCTATCACCCGGTCGGCACCTGCCGCATGGGGCACGACGAGATGGCCGTGGTCGACCCGCAGCTGCGCGTGCGCGGCCTGGAGGGGCTGCGCATCGTCGACGCGTCGGTGATGCCGACGCTGATCGGCGGCAACACCAACGCCCCCACGATCATGATCGGCGAAAAGGCGGTCGACCTGATACGCGGCGTCAGCCGGGTGACCGCCGGGGTGCGCGCGCAAGCCGAAGCGGCTGCCGCACATGCGGCGTCCGATCACAAGAGAACCGATCGAGCAACCACGTGATTCGCGTGCAAGGAAAACGATGAATTCGCACAACGTCATTCGCTTCACGGCCTGGAACGCCATCGTCGGCGGCCTCGTGGCCTACGCTACCGTCGGCTTGTCGCTGGCCGTGACCGGCGGCGATATCGCACTGGTGCTTCAAGGCGCCTCGATGCTGAAGTTGCCGACGGAAACACGCGACCTGTTCCGCTGGTGGATGCTCGCCGACGTGCTCGGCTTCTATCTGCCGTTCGTCGCCATCGGCGGCTACTTCCTGCATGCGTTCCGCGAGGAACTCGGTGCACTCGGCAACATGGTGGCGCTCGCCGTCGGGCTCTATGTCATGTCCGGGATCACCGGCGCGGTGATCCAGCTGGCGGCCCTTCATCCGCTCGCGCACGTGTATGCCGGCGGCGACGATGCCGCCAGGGTCGCCGCGGCGGCCATCTGGTCCGCCATCGCCAATGCGACCCAATACGGGCTTTGGTGGGTCGAAGGGCCACTGGTGTTCTTCTGGACGCCGATTGCCGCCCGGCTGCTCAAGAAGGCGGGCTGGAGTGGAACGATTCTGCTGAGGATCGTGGGCGGGTTCTTCGGCCTGTTCTTCGTGCTCGGTTTCTTCCCGGGCCTCTACACGCTCTCGATTGCGTGCGAGACGGTCGTCGTTCTGGTCCTGCCGTTCTGGATGCTGTGGTTCGGGTGGCAGCTGTTGCGCCGCTCGGCGACGCGTGTGGCGCCAGCGCATGCGTTCCGGTGAACCACGGCCGGTACACGGCAACCCATCTTCGCGCCTGACGCAATCGCAACGTTGCGGCTCGTCGCTTTTTTCATTACCCATGTAGCGTCTGGAGTCGACACATGCCCCTGGAAGCCTCACCTTGCTGGCCGGCGCACCTTCCCCGCCATCTGACGCTGCCCGCGACCAATCTGTACTACAACGCGGAGGTGTCGGCGGCCCGCTACCCGGACAAGCCCTTCATCGTCTTCTACGACACGCCGGTCACGTTCGCCGAATTCAAGGACGAGACCGAGCGGATCGCCGGCTATCTGCAGCAACGCTGCGGCGTCAAGGCCGGCGACCGCGTGCTGCTGCAGATGCAGAACAGCCCGCAATGGATGCTCGCCTACTACGGCATCCTGCGCGCCAACGCGGTGGTCGTGCCGGTCAATCCGATGAACATGACGGACGAGCTGCGTCACTACGTCGAAGACAGCGGCGCGCGCACCGCCTTCGTCGCGCAGGATCTGTATGAACGCATCGCACCGCTCGTCGGCGATACGGATACACAGCTCGCGCATGTGATCGTCGCGACGTACAGCGATTACCTGAAGCAGCCGTCGCGCATCGCGCCGCCGGCTTTCATCCGTGCGCCGCACGACATCGGCAGCGTCGACAGCGCTCGCGTCGCGCCGTGGCGCGACATGCTCGCCGCGCGTCTCGCGCCCGGCCCGCTGACCGCCGGCCCCGACGATCTGTGCGTGATGCCTTACACGTCCGGCACGACCGGCAGGCCGAAGGGCTGCATGCATACGCATCGCAGCGTGACGTGCACCGCGATCGGCCTGGTCACGTGGCTGGGCGGCACCCAGGGCTCGATCCTGCTGTCGGTACTGCCGCTGTTCCATGTGACGGGCATGCAGAGCGGACTGAACGGGCCGCTCTTCAGCGGCGCGACGGTCGTGGTGCTGCCGCGCTGGGATCGCGACGCGGCCGCGAGCGCCATCGCGCATCACCGCGTGACGGAATGGCACTCGATCTCGACGATGGCCGTCGACTTCCTGTCGAACCCGAAGCTCGACGACCATGACCTGTCGAGCCTGCGCGTCATGGCCGGCGGCGGCGCGGCGATGCCGGATGCCGTCGTCAAGAAACTGCGGGACAAGACAGGCATCGTATACATCGAGGGATACGGCATGTCGGAGACGATCGCCGCGACGCACATCAACCCGCCGCAACGACCGAAGTCGACCTGCCTGGGCATTCCCATGTTCGATGTCGACGCGAGGATCATCAATCCGGACACGCTCGCCGAACTGCCGCCAGGCCAGACCGGCGAGATCGTGATGCACGGCCACCAGCTGATGCAGGGCTACTGGCGCAATCCGGACGCGACGCGCGACGCGCTCGTCGAGATCGACGGCAAGCGCTTCCTGCGCACCGGCGATCTCGCGAGAAAGGACGACGAAGGCTACTTCTTCATGGTGGATCGCCTGAAGCGGATGATCAACGCGTCGGGCTACAAGGTGTGGCCGGCGGAAGTCGAGGCCATGCTGTACGACCATCCCGCGGTGCAGGAAGTCTGCGTGATCGCGGCACGCGACGCGCATCGCGGCGAGACGGTGAAGGCGTTCGTCGTGCGCAATGCGCGGCACGCGCAAACCGTGACCGAGGCAGACCTCATCGCCTGGGCGCGCGAGCACATGGCGTCGTACAAGGCGCCGCGCATCGTCGAATTCGTCGAGTCGCTGCCGAAATCGGGCACCGGCAAGATCATGTGGCGCAAGCTTCAGGACGAAGAAGCCGCAACGGCCTGACGCGGCCCACAGGCAGCGTCAGGCCGACGGCGAGCAGCGGTTAGGCCTGCGCGGAGAGCCCCGCCTGCCGGAACGCGTTATCCAGATCCGCGATCAGGTCGTCCTCATGTTCGAGCCCGATCGAAATCCGGATCAGCCCTTCGGAAACGCCCGCGGCCTTGCGCGCGGCTTCCGGCACGCCCGAGTGGGTGGTCGACGCGGGATGGCAGATCAGCGACTCGGTGCCGCCCAGGCTGACCGCCGACCGGAACAGGTGCAGCGCGTTGATCAGGCGGAACGACTCGGCCCGCCCGCCTTCCAGCACGAACGCGAACGTCGAGCCCGCGCCCTGGCATTGGCGTGCATAAACGGCCTGATAGGCGTCGTCCCGGATCAGGTCCGGATGGTAGACGTCGACCTTCTGGTGCGGATTCGTCGCGAGCCAGTTCGCGACCTTGCGGGCCGTCCGCTCGGCCTGCTTCATTCGCAGTACGACGGTTTCCATCGAGCGGGTCAGCATCCACGACGAATGCGGATCGAGCTGGGAGCCGAACGCGCCGCGCATCAGCCGGATCTTCGCGATCAGGTCCTTGCGGCCCGTCACGCCCCCCGCGACCAGATCGCTGTGGCCGCCGACGTATTTCGTCAGCGAATAGACCGACAGGTCGACGCCATGCGCGGCCGGTTTCTGGAAGATCGGCCCGAGCATCGTGTTGTCGCATACCGAAATCGGGCGATAGCCGTGCCGCGCCTCGAACGCGTCGAGCTCGCGGCGCATCCCGTCGAGATCGATCAGCGAGTTGGTGGGATTGGCGGGCGTCTCGACGTAGCAGATCCGCACCGGCCCATGTTGCGCGGCGGCCTCGAGCGCCGCGCCGATCGACGCCGGCGACAGCCCGTTCTCGATCGGATGGGCCGTCACGCCCCACTCCTTGAAGATCTTCGCGATCAATGTTTCCGTGCCGCCGTAGAGCGGCACCGACTGCACCAGCTGGTCACCGGGCCGCAGGAACGCGAGAAACACCGCGCTGATCGCCGACATCCCGCTCGACGTGACGACCGCGGCATCCGAGCCGTCGAGCAGCGCAAGCCGATCCTCGACGATCTCGAGATTCGGGTGATTGAAGCGGCTGTAGACGAGCCCGGCCGCCTCGCCCTGCGGCAGCGCCTTGCGCCCCGACACGACGTCGAAGAAATCGGCGCCGTCTTCCGCCGAGCGGAACGCGAACGTCGACGTGAGGAACACGGGCGGCTTGACCGCGCCTTCGGACAGGAACGGGTCGAACCCATACGACATCATCTGCGTTTCCGCATGCAGGGGATGGCCGTTGATGTCCTTCTTGTGATAGCTGGAATACGTCATGCGGTGGCTCCTTTGCCAGGAAACGGCGACCGGGTGCCGGGCCGGCGGGTTGCCGGGGCGGCTGTCGAGCCAACCAGTGTAGAGAAGCAGCAAGGAAATAGGCTTTCCATTTCATTCTGCTTTGCCCCATGGATCAGAAGAATCTTCTATGCTGAACCTTTCCCGGAAAAGCGAAGGCCATTCGTATGACGCTGGACGAAACAGATCTGAAGATCATGAACATCCTTCAGCACGAAGGCCGCCTCAGCAACGCGGAGCTCGCCGAACGCGTGTCGCTGTCGGCGTCGCCGTGCTGGAAGCGGCTCAAGCGGCTCGAGGCGGCCGGCTTCATCACCGGCTACCAGGCCATCGTCGACCGGCACGTGCTGGGCTTCAGCGTGGTCGCGTTCGTCAACATCTCGCTCGACAACCATACCGAGAAAACCTGCCGCGCATTCGAGGCGGGGGTGATGATCGCGATGCCGGAAGTCGTCGCATGCCACAACACCACCGGCCAGCACGACTATCTGCTGCAGATCCTCGCGCGGGATTTCGATTCGTTCTCGAGCTTCGTGCTGAACCGGCTGCGGGCGCTGCCGGGTGTCAAGGAGCTGCTCAGCACTGTGTCGATGCGCGAGCTGAAGTCGACCAGCCGGCTGCCGCCGCTTGAAACGCTGGTGGCGAAATGAGTGGTGGTCGGGTAGCCGCATCGCGGCAGCGGATCAGGACGCGGGATGGCTCCCCGCGCGCACCGTTGATCACGTCGACGTCCTGATTAGCCGTCCGTACGATTGGTAACGAACCCCTGTTGAGCGGCCCAGAGGAGGATGTCCTGCTTCTGGATCGCGGCAGCCATCAATTCGGGGAAGCGGTCGGGCGTGCACGCAAAGGCGGGGATGCCAAGCGCGGCAAAGCGCGCCGCGTTCTGGTGATCGTAACCGGGCGCGCCATTGTCGGCCAGCGCAAGCAGGCAGATGACGTTGACCCCGGCAACCTTGAGCGCTGCGGCACGTTGCAGCATCTCGTGTTGATTCCCCCCTTCGTAGAGGTCGGTAATCAGCACGAGGATGGTTTGCTCCGGCCGGTTGATCACCTGCTGGCAGTAGCCCAACGCGCGGTTGATGTCGGTACCGCCCCCCAGTTGCACACCGAACAGCAGATCGACAGGGTCGCCCGCTTCGTCGGTCAAATCGACGACGTTGGTGTCGAACACGACCATCCGGGTACGTACCGCCCGTAGTGATGCCATGACAGCGGCAAACACGCCGGCGTAGACCACCGATGCCGCCATCGAGCCACTCTGATCCACACAGAGCACGACGTCGCGCAGCGCCGAACGCTTTCGCGCATAGCCCACCAGCTTTTCCGCAATCACCGTCCGCTGTTCGGGCAGGTAACGCGACAGGTTCGCGCGGATGGTGCGATGCCAGTCGATTTCATTCAGGCGCGGCCGGTGGTTGCGTTCCGCACGGTTGAGACTGCCACGTATCGCCTGACGCATCGGCTCGGCCAGACGGCGCTCCAGCTCCTCGACGACGCGCCGCACCACCTTGCGCGCGGTGTCCCGGGTCTTGGCCGGCATCACGCGCGACAACGACATCAGGCTCGCAACCAGGTGAACATCCGGCACCACCGACTCGAGCAGTTCCGGCTCCAGCAACATCTTGCGCAAGTTCAGGCGCTCCAGTGCATCCTGCTGCATGACCTGTACGACGGGCGTAGGAAAGAACTCGCGAATATCGCCCAGCCAGCGCGCAACATTGGGGCTGCTGTCACCCAGGCCGCCCTGGCGCTCACCGTCATACAGCGCCGCAAGGGCGTTATCGGCACGGACGAGTTCGGTGGGCAATGTCGCGCCGCAGCTGTCGTGGGCGTCGCTGCCCAGAACCAGGCGCCAGCGCTGCATGCGGTCGGTTTCGAGATCCGTGTTGACGCTCATGTCATTTCCCCAGGATGGCGGCGAGCACCGGCAGCACGCGGGCAGCCCGTGTAGGGTCGAGTTCGACGGCGGCGACTGCCACGCCGGCAGGCGCGTCCAGTCGCCGAACCTTGCCGCCCATTTCGCGCCGCTCGGCAGCGTGGAAATCAGCGAACGCGCGGCGCAACAGCGGCAGACGTTCAAGGAAGACTTCGTGTGCGAGGCCGGCAAGCCACGTATCGATGACGCGCCAGAGCGCATCGTGTTGCAGCAACAAGAGCCCGCTTCCGCGCAGGAGTCCGGTCAGCCAGCCGGTAGCGTCTGCCGGCGGTACGGCGGCGGCAAGCGCGAGGCCGGCCTGGCGCGCGAGTTCCTCGGCGTCGATACGGTGACGATCGAATGCGAGACGCAGTGCGAAACCACGCACGGTAGCGGCAACGGCGTCGTCTGCCGTGACGTTGACCAGGCAGTCGAGCCAGTCGTCACGCAATGCAGCCATGTCCAGCGTATCGAGCGCGCCTTGCACGCCATCCATATGCGCCAGCATGCCGAACGAGGCGGCCTCGTCGATGTGGCTCGTTGCTGCCGCGAAGCCGACGACGATACGTTCGACCAGCCCTTCGACGATGGGCTGCAGGTTCGCGACCGTGGTTCCGCGTACGTCGCCATATCGGAGCACGCGTGCCAACGGCTGCAACGCCGTCATCAGATGCACGAGATCGGCCGCAACGGCTGCCTGCGTCTGCACGCAGACAAGCAGCGCATCGATCGCGACGGGCAACCGCGCGAGCACCGCCTGGTCGAGCATCCCGGTCAACCTCGGCAGTTCGGCGCCGGCGCGCGCGATTTCGCACAGGCGGTGCGTTGCCGCATCCTCGATCGTGTTGCCATAGCGGCTGGCGGCAATGAGCGCGACCACCATGTCCGGCTGCCAGCGCAGTTCCCACGCCTCGCGGAAGGTGCCGGTGCGGTTGTTGTCTCGCAGCAGCCTGCCCCAGCCCACGTCAAGCAGATTGAGACGATGCAGCAGCAGGCTGCGCTGTCGACCGCCCTCTTCGCGCAAATCGAGATCGATCGGCTTGATCTCGGTCGTGGGTTTGAGGCGCACGCGCTTTTGACACGCCTCCAGGTCGCGCTGCAGCGGTGCCGCCGCGACCGATTCGGGCACCGAGCCCAATCGTTCGCCGATTTCGAGCTTGCGACGGATCAGGGCCAACGGTTCGGCCTGACCGTGACAAAGTACGGTCATCATCGCTTCACGTTGCTCGGCCAGTCCGGGCAACGGCAGATCTCGCATGGCCGCGAGCGCGTCGGCAAGACGGACGGTTTCGATCACGCTGGCAGACGGCGCATCCAACCCTTCCGCGCGCATCAGGCGCGCGCTCTCGGTTACCCAGCGCAAGCCGGCGGAATCCGGGTTTTGCCACAGGTGACGATACCAGCCCGGCGATGCGACGCCCGCGCCGTACCCGCCCGCATAGGTCAGACGGTCGTCGCTCCACGGCACCCAGGTCGCCTCGGTCCGAGTCCTGGGCAAGCCCTTGAGGAGCGCCGTGTCGTCCTTGATCCGGGCAGCCTGCGTCAATGCCGGTACGTGCCAGGCACCGCACACGACAGCGATGTTCCGATAGCCGGCCTTTTGCGCGTCGCGCACCCGCATGCGCATATGCGCTTCGCGTCGCGCTTCGCGCGGCGGGGGCGCCGGGGCGTGCTCGCGCAGCGCGACCATCGCCTCCTCGATGGCTGCAAACAGCTCGCCGGCGTCGCGACGCTGCTCGACCTCGATCTCCCACCACGATTCGTGGTCGTCGTAGCCTGCGGCGCGAGACAGTTCGCCGATCGGGTCCATGCGCCAGGCGGGCGGCAATGCGTCTTCCGGCTTCTCCGGTGACGGACGCTCCCCGCCGTCCCCGCCCTCCCCGCCGGCATCGATGGCAATCTCATCGGCCTTCGCCGTCGCTTCGGCGGCTGCCTGCTCTTGCGCGAGGGATGCGGCAAAACCATGCGTGGCGGGCAGATCCATGAACCACAGCGGCACGTTGTGGGTCGCCGCATGACGAATCGCCTGCCATTCCGGCGAGAACTCGGCAAACGGATAAAACACGCCCAGCCGCGGCGCTTCGCTCGGGTAGACGAGTAACGCGACGGGGGGCCGCATGGCCGCGTCACCCGCCAACGCAACGATGGCATCCGCCTCCGGCGGCCCTTCGAGCAACACGGCGTCGGGCTGTTGCGCCGCAAGTGCCGCCTGTAGCGCGCGCGCGCAACCGGGGCCATGGTGGCGGATACCGTAGTATCGAACCGCCATCAGACCACTTCCATGCAGGCGCGGTAGAAGTCCTTCCAGTCGTCGCGCTCCTTGACGACCGTCTTCAGGTACTCCATCCAGACCAGCTTGTCCTGCACCGGGTCCTTGACGATCGCGCCGGTCAGGCCCGCCGCCAGATCGGCGGCACGCAACACGCCGTCGCTGTAGTAGCCAGCCACCGCCATGCCGTGGCCCAGCACCGAAATCGCTTCTGCCGTCGAAAGCGTGCCGCTGGGGGTCTTGAGTTTGGTCTTGCCGTCCTCGGTCAGGCCATTGCGCAATTCGCGGAACACGGCAACCACGCGACGCACTTCCTCCAGCGCCGGCTTCTCGGCCGGCAGCGCCAGCGCCCGGCCCAGTTCCGCGACGCGACGGCTGACGATCGCCACTTCCTCGTCAAATGTCTCCGGGGTGGGCAGGATCACGGTGTTGAAACGGCGCATCAAGGCCGACGACATCTCGTTGACGCCACGGTCCCGGTTGTTCGCCGTGGCGATCACGTTGAAGCCGCGCTGTGCCTGCACTTCGATGCCGAGCTCCGGCACCGGCAGGGTCTTTTCCGACAGAAGCGTAATCAGCGTGTCCTGCACCTCGCTCGGCACACGCGTCATCTCTTCCAGCCGCGCCAGCTTGCCGTCGCGCATCGCATTGAGCATCGGACTGGGAACCAGTGCTTGCGCCGACGGCCCCTCCGACAACAGGCGCGCGTAGTTCCAGCCGTAACGCAATGCCGTCTCGTCGGTGCCGGCCGTGCCCTGAATCAACAACGTGGAATCGCCGCTGATCGCCGCCGCGAGATGCTCCGATACCCAGCTCTTCGCGGTGCCCGGCACACCGTAGAGCAGCAGCGCGCGGTCGGTCGCAAGCGTCGCGACGGCGATCTCGATCAGCCGGCCGCTGCCGATGTATTTCGGCGTGACCTCGAAGCCATTGTCGAGCTTGCCGCCCAGCAAGTACGCTTTGACCGCCCACGGCGACAGCTTCCAGTTTGCCGGCCGGGTACGCTTGTCATGGCGCGCCAGTTCCGCCAGCTCTTCGGCGTATTGCGTTTCGGCGTGCTGGCGCAGCACGGTATTGAGGTTGTCGCTCACAGCGGCATCTCCTTGATCACGGTTTGTTTGGCTTGCATGAGCGTGACGATTTCACGCGCCTGCTCCAGCATTCGAGGTTGGCCGACGAAGGCGCTGCCGAGCCAGCCGGCATACAGTTCGACGACAGGTGCCAGCAGGGCCAGGTCGGCATCGGCGGCACGCAATATGGCCAACCGTGCCAGGCCGGCCAGGTCGTAGCGCAGCATCAAGTCTGCCGGCGTTCGGCTTTGTTTGGCGTCCGAGAAAAAAGTGCGGGCGAAGGTGCGTATGATCTCGGTCGGCCAAGGCGCATCCAGCCGACGAGCGAATGCGGAAGCCAGGTCGACCTCGCCCAGCGCAAGCTGGCGGCACAGCTCGCTTTCGCAAACGACGGGAAGCGAGGTGTCCCACAGGGCGGGTATCAGCGCGCTGAGTTGAGCCGGCGGTTTGTCGCTAGCCAGCGCAAATCGCAGGAACGCCGCCGACCACATGTGATCGCTCGCTCTACACGCGGCGGCAGCGCATCCGGACAACAATGGATCAGCCCAGTCGTTGCCCGCCATCAATGGAACAAGGACGTCCGCTTCGCTGCTCGCGGCTTCGCTCCAGCGCGCGGGTGAAATGAGCGACAGCACCTGGCGCAACCATGACGCGCGCTTGCCCTCCCCATGATTCGCCGCATCGACGATGCCGTCGCGTATCCAGTCTTTCGGCAGTTCGCTCGGGATGTCGACGACCAATACCGGGTCGTTGCGCTTGCCCAGGAAAGCGGCGAACCTGGCGACGGCGCCATTGGCGGGCGTCGCCGCCTGCCAGCGCACACAGGCATCGGCCCGCGCCGTCATGCGGCGCATGAAGGCGGAAGCCGGTAACCGGGCGAGCAGGTCTGCCGCCGCCATACGGACCGATTGTGCGCGATCGTCGAGCAGGCTTTCGAGCAGCGGCTCATCGTCCATGCAGAGATGGGTCGCCATCGCGTTGACGAACTGCTGGCGCGAATCAGCCTTCTCCTTTGGCAGAACGCCGGCCAGCCAGTCACGCGCTTTGGCGGCGTCGATGCCGCGCAGTGCACGCAGCGCGTCGGCGCGCGCCGACGTGTCGCCCTCTTCCCATATCCGCAGCAACCCCGCTTCATCCAGATCAGGAGGCGCAAGCTTCTTCAGGCGCACTTCCCAATCCGGGTTCTGCGATGCAAGCCATCGGCCGCGCTCGCCAAGGGCGTCATGCCAAAGTGGCAACATCGCGGCTTTGCCAAGCACGAGCGGCAATAGCGCTGGCGGTAGCCGGTAGCCGGCCTGCACGACGCGCGGCGCCAGCCATTCGCTGAGTCCGGGTATCGCGTCCGCGATGGCGGACGCGATCAGCGGTGCGAGCACCGCTGGCGTTTCTCGCGCAATTTCCTCCGGCGCGGGGGCCGGCAATGTCATCGTTTGCGGCAGCCGTCCGGCCTCGCTGTAAACAGCAAGGCTACCGGCCTGCCACAACAGGCGCTGCTCCCGGCTACCGTCCGGCAACAACGCATCGATCTCTGCCGGAGCAGGCGCGTCGTGCGGCGCGTTGGCGGTTCCGACGAGCGCGGTACGAACGAGATCGTGCATCATGCACCTCCCGCCAGGCTTTGATAGCGCCCGTCGGCATACACGCCCAGAGGCCGAATCGCACGACCGTCCCACTCCACGGCAACGGCCTGAGGGCGGCCGCCTGCAATCGCCAGCCAGGTCCAATGGTTGCCGCCATGCAGAGGCAGCCCGTGCCCGGCCGCGTCGACGGCATGCCATGTGCCGCCGGCGCAGGTCGGCACGACCGCGTCGAGTACGGTCGCAAGGCGATCGTGCCAAGGATTGGCCGCCAGCGCATGTGCGGCTGCGTCGAGCAGGCCGATCTGAACCTGGGTGCGCGAGAAGGCAACGGGCGATGGTAACGGCGCCGCGGTACCTTTAAGGATCGCGCGCTGCGATCCGTCACCCGGCCAGAAGGCCAACTCGCCCTCGAATGCGGAGCCAGGCAGCCACGTCGCGGAGAAAGGCTGGTTGCCCACGGCAAACTGCAAGAACAGCGCATATCGACCGCTCGTCTCGCCGGAGAGCCAGGTGCGCTGGACTCGCACGCGGTCGTCCGCATCGACAACCTGTCCGATCACGTGCCAGCGATCGCGTAACACTTTGCCGCTTGCCAGCACGTCTTCTTCACGCACGCCGAACCCGATCCATTGCCGCAACTGCTGCCGCAGATCGGCCGGGAGCTGATCGATCCGCTCGTACGCGCGTACCGCCAACGCGAGGCGACCGAGCTCGGCGAGCAGTTGTTCGGGCCAGTCTTCACGGCTTCCTGGAAGGTCTGCCAACGCCCGTACACGTGCTGCCAGGCCAGTTGCCTGCGCATCGACCAGTCGGGCCGCCATCTGTTCCCAGAACGCGGGACCCTGCGCCGGCAATCGCGCGAGACCGTTGCGTACCAGATCCTCCAGCCAGACTTCCAGCCCGGCCATCCCGTCGAGCACGCGGGTTTCGCGCTTCTCGGCTCGCTTTCGCTGCGCCGCCTCGTCTACCGGCGCTTCGGCTTTGACGGCCGCGCGGGCCTCCTTTTGGGCGGCATTGCTCGCGCGCTTTTCCAGCCATTCGCTGACCCACTCGGGCTCGTCGGCAATGGCGACCGTGTCGGGCTGGTTGGCGCTCAGGATCAGCAGGCCAAGCGCATGTTTGCAAGGGAATTTGAAGCTCGGGCACGAGCACTTGCTCGCGAAATCGGCAAGGTCCACCCGGACCTGATAGGGATTCTTGCCGCTCCCTTGGCACTCGCCCCATACCACGCGGGCATTGCGTCCAAGCATCGGCCACTGCTTCGGCTGCGCCAGCTTCTTGCCGTTCGCGGCCGAACTGCTGTCCGGCGCCAGCGCCAGAACCTGTTGTTCGGTGAGCTGCATATACGCGGCTTGGGTTATAGGTTACAAATGGACGGCCGAAGTCACCGTGCCGAAATGCAAGATGGCCTGCTGCTTGATCGTCGCACACCGCAACACGCAGCTCACCAACTCGGCCAACGCTCTCTCAGGCGCGAGTCCCGCGATTACGGTTGCACGGTCGGTGCCTTCACATCGAAGGCTGGCTCGCCATCACCAGCATATTTTGACCATGCGTTAATTGCAGAGACACGTCGCGTCAGGCGTGGATGAGTTCTGCAAATTTCGACAAGAAATCCGGAAATCCCGGGCACGCTATCCTCTTGCGCAGCGAACGCCTCGCAATTCATGGAATCATTCAGCCGCTGGCACCCGCATCCCAGCATTTGCAATGCGCTTCGGGAGGCGCGGGCGTCTTTTGACAGATACGCGCCGATGCTGTCGCAGGTGTACTCTCTCGCCCTCGAGTACGCCTTGCCCAGAAATGGAACAATGTACGCCGGAAGCTTGACGAAATTCATCCATGGGTTCAGATGCCCAGCAGCATGATGTCCAATTTCGTGTCCGATCACGAAGCGCACCTGGGCATCGCTACTTGCCTGAACGAGTGCCGATGTCAGAAAGACATAGCGGCCGCCCAGGATACGTCGGGCAAATGCATTAAACAATCCATTCGAGTTGTAGATAAACGTTTTCGGTGTCTCACTGAGACCAACCTCCTTCGCTCCGGCCACCACCATCGCGTAAATCTCAGGGAACTGGGACGGACCAAGCAGCACCATATTTCCAAATGCGATCGCGCGATACATGACACCGGCAATCCAGCGAAACGCTATAAACGCGACAGCGTATCCAACGTACATATGGATCATTTTTCCAAATTTCGGGTGATCCCAGTAGCCCCAAACCAATTGGGCAATCACCACCCAAAGAATGACTCCAATCACTACCATGAGCCAGTGATATACGCGCTCCTTTGTGTTCCGAAGCCCTCTAACGTTCATTGAAACACCCCTTTTTTTAGATATTCCGCTTTTATAATTCACTGGAGCTCAATTTTCAACCGCCCTTCCTTCCATACCCAGTTCTGAGTCTCTCCGCCAACGCTTCGCTGCGGCGTGACTGCTGGCGAATGCAGGCCAGTTTGGCCTCTCCCTTGAGATTCGTGTCGTCATTGGTGGCGATGACACGATCGAACAGGCCAAGATGCGTGCTCACACGCTCTGCGATCGAACGATGTGCTGCAGTTGCGAGCACGATTTTTCGACCGCTCTTATGTTCGCGGGTGAGGTAGTCGATAAGCGATTCGCGATACGGAAGCGTTTCCGCTCAAAAATCGGCATGCTCTGCGACCTTAGCCTTAAACACAGCGCGACCGCCCGCGAGCCAGAAAGGCAGGCGCAGTAGGTTTGCAGGCTTTCGCTTGACGACACGTATCACAGATTCCATCAAGGTATCCGAAACCGTCAACGTGCCATCCAGAACAACGACGAGCGGAAGTTTTTTGGTCTCTCGCATTTTATGGTTTGACCTTAATAGACCGCACCATCGAACTCACCTCCTTGATCTGATCAGCTATTCCTTGAACCCATATTCAGGTGGAATTTTCCAATCATCACTTGGAAATTTCGGCCAACAGAAGCGAGGATCACCACAAGCCTTTTTGACATCATGCACCAACCCGTCAAAAAAATTCGACAAATCTTGAAGTGCGATTCCAGCATGAATTAATCCTGCCTTTGCCGCCAACTTATCCTCGCTCCTCATAGCCAAATCATAAAGATTTATCGCAGCATCGATGAACTTAATTCTCTTATCAAACGATTCATCCAGATTTCTTTTCCAGTCAACATGCCATTCGTTGTCATCCATTTCTACATTGTATGAATTCAAATCGGCGTCCGTCAAACCGTGCGACAGCGCCAAATCTCGCAATAAGACCTTAATTCGATTCAGCCCCATATCCATCTCACTTAACGTTAATCCTGCGCCCCTGCCCTGCGTCCGTTTTGGATTGGTTCACGGTACCGTCCATGTTCACAACGGCCCTGAACTTTCCTCGACTATCAAGCACGTCGAGGTGATCCTTGTGCAATCCGTCGAGATAGAAGTAGTCACCCTTGCTGATGGCCCGTACGTCACCGGTTGCCTTGTAAACGCTCTGACCGTCGATCGGCGTCAATCTCGTTTTTTGCGACGCATCGCCCAAATCAGAACCAAACCCCGGCGTACCCAAAAACGCGCCCATGTTACCGATGAACCGCCCCGGGTTTGTCGGAGACCGCCGAGTTTGGCGCTATGCCGCGCGAGCGGACAGCGCCAGATTCCGATTGTAAGCTTCCTCTGCTTCGGCCGGCGACACGTACCCGAGTGGGCCGAGCAACCGACGGTGGTTGTACCAATACCCATTCGAGCGTCGCGAGTTCGACCTCCTGTGGCGTGCGCCACGACCGCCGATGCACGACTTCGGCTTTGTACAGGCCGTTGATGGTCTCGGCCAGCGCATTGTCGTACGAGTCGCCAACGTTACCGGCTGACGGTTGCACGCCTGCGTCCAGCAAACGTTCGGTGTACCGAATGCTCAGATATTGGGCCCCGTGGTCGCTATGATGGATCAGACCGGGTGCTGGCCGGCGTTCATGTAACGCCTGGTTCAGCGCGTCCAGCACGAAGTCGGTGCGCATCGAGGCCGACACCCGCCAGCCGACGATGCAGCGTGCGAACACGTCGGTCACGAAGGCTACGTAGACGAAACCCGACCACGTCCAGCAGTAGGTAAAATCCGCCACCCACAAGGCGTCGGGCCGGTCGGCCTGGAACTGACGCTTGATCCGGTCCAGCGGACATGGCACCGCATCGTCGCGCTGCGTCGTCTTGATCCGGCGCCCGCGACGCACGCCTTCGAGGCCCAGCACCTTCATCAGGCGGGCGACCGTGCAGCGCGCTACCTTCACGCCGTCGCGCAGCAGTTGACGCCAAACCTTGCGCACGCCGTACACGCCGAAGTTCGCGTCCCAGACCGACCTGATGAGCGCCTTCAGCTCGGCGTTGCGACGCGCTCGCGCCGACCATTGCTCCGGATCGCTGCGCCGCCGGGCATGACGGTAGTACGTCGACGGCGCGATCGGCAACATCCGGCAGATCGGCTCGACACCGTAGACGTCGCGATGCGCGTCAATGAACGCGGTCATGGCTTCGATCGGCGGTCGAGCTCCGGCTGTGCGAAATACGCGGATGCCTTGCGCAGAATCTCGTTGGCCTTGCGCAACCCTCGATTCTCTCGCTCCAGCTCCTTCAGGCGCGCCAGCTCAGCAGTCGTCGCGCCCAGGCGCTGGCCGCGGTCGCGCTCGGCCTGATTGACCCACTTGCGCAACGTCTCCCGCGACATCCCCATCTTCGCGGCGATCGAACGGATTGCCGCACCCTGTGTGCCGTACTCGTGCTGGTGCTCGAAGACCATCCGGACTGCTCGCTCTTGCACTTCATCCGAATACCGCGTCCCGGTGGGCTTCCTCACTTTGCTTTCGTTTTCCATACCTCAAATCTCCCGTTACAGCCAAGATCCGAAGTCTCCTACTTTCCCGGGGCGATTCACTTCCCCCGACGAAGGTCACCGTACAGACAGCAATCAACATACGCCGAAGCCAAATACAGGCCAAAACACTTGTCTTCCACAATAAAAATTTGACACTTCGAATACGTTTTTTTGAAGCTTCATGCAGCCGAAATTCTCGATATAGCTATCGATACCAACGAATCACTTCGCCGCCTGCGCAATTGCCGCGCAGACGATAATCTGCCGATAAACACACATGAAAACACCTGCGTCCGCGCGTTTCAATTCGAGTCCATACCGGCTACTCGAAACAAGCATTCAAAGTACGGATATGTCTTGATAGAAGATGGAAGACGGGCAGATTAAATATTATCTATTGACATTTTCGATTACGCGAATATTCAGATGACGCCATGTCGGACAAGATTGGCACATCACCCCGCCGCGTCTCCGATTTACAACACAAACGGTACTGACGCCATCCCGAGTCCCCCTTCTCCTCGCGACTGTCTCGCCGCTTTCGCACTAGTCTTCCTCGGCGGCGCGTTGCTCGCCGCCCGTCATTGCAAGTATGTAGGGAAGGTCCGGCGCGATACCCATCCCCGTGCACGCGAGATCCAGATCCATGCGTGAGCGTCCTCCGTTCCTTCCGTACGACAACGAGGACGAAGACGATATGCCGCACACCGCCTGCACGGTCTGCGCCAGCCAACGGAGCCGGACGAACGCGAATCGCCGCGCTGGCGGCTAGTATTGGAGAGATGGTTTCCGTGTCCGTCGTGCGAGTCGTTCCGCACTGAACAGCGTCACGTCGCGCGGCGGATCTGCAGCGCAGTCAGTGCTGCGGCCGGCGCCATGAGCGGCGCTGCGGCCGCGCTATCCGGTGCGGAGACCGGTGCGGCAACACGCAGACGATGTTGGAAGTGTATCTGGTGCCGGGGACCGGAAGCCAGATTATCAACGAATCAATAGCTTACGCGCGCGAGGTGCAGATTTGTAGCAGGGAGGTGGAAATGCTCGCCGGCCCGATCTGGAATCGAACCGGCGAGCCGCAGCGATAGGATAACGCAGCACGGCCGGCGCGCAATGCTACTTCCCGGCCGGCTTCCAGCCGCACACCTTGGCGCCAGCGGTATTGTGCGCGAGGATCGCGCGCGCGGTGTCATCGCTCAGCACGTCCGTCTTGCTGACGTAGATCGGCCGCGTCCAGTCGCACGCCGTGTCGACGATGCGGGTCTTCGTGACGATCTGCGGCTCGCACGCGGCCGCCGCAGGCTTACTTCCGAGTCCAGTCGTCGCGCAGCTGCTGCTCAGCGCCGCCAGCAGGCAGAGCGCCAATGTTCGTTTCTGCATCGCTTCTCTCCTTGGCTGCGGTCGCGCCGGCCTGCGCCGCATCGGCGTTCGCCTGCGCTTCCGCGTTCGCGGCCTGCGCCGCCTGTTCATGCGCCTGCGCGGCGTCCGTGCGCGCCTCGGCTTCCTTCTGGCCGGCCTGCGCGACTGCCGTGCCGGCCGCCTTCGTTTTCGACCAGCCGAACAGCAGGCCGGCCGCGATCCCGCCGCCGGCGAGGATAATCGGCCAGAACTTCGCGAGCAGACTGATGAGGAGGGTCGTCATGCTTTGCTCCATGTGCCGGTGAGGAAGAGATCGCGCTCGGCCGTGCGGCGGCGCTGGAGGCCCGGCAGCACCACGCCACCGCCACGGTTCCACGACGGGAACTGGTCAGCGCAGCCGGCGTAGTCGCCGACGTTCAGGTGCCGCAGCAGCGTCGACGGCTGGCCGCTGGCGAGCATGATGATGCCGTCTCGCCCCGGGTCGCCCGCGCGGCGCGCGCGGCCCGCCCCGACGTTGTTCACGATGCTCGTCATGGCCGCCTTCTGCTGCGCCGACAGCGGCACGCGCACGGCCTGGTCGACGAGCGTCGCCGCGGCGCGCAGGTTCACGTCGTGGCGCGCGTCGGCCGTGGCCTGCGTCCACACGGTGCCCTCGTGCACGTCCGGGCCCGTCGAGCCCCAGCCGCACGTCCACGGCGCACCGCTGAGCGCGCGCAGCACCGGATCGCTCGGGATCGGCGCGCCGCCGAGCACCTTGTACCAGAGCCCGCGCGCCTGGAGCGCGCGCGCGAGCGGCGACGCCGGATCCGGGTAGGCGGTCAAGCAGCAGCTTTCGAAGTGCTGCGACAGCGGCCGGCAGAGCGCGAGCCAGTCGTCGGCGCCCGTGTCAGCTGGAACGTTTTGCGGTACAGCCGGCGAGAATTCCGTTCCACCGGACGCGAAAGCCGTATCAGGAGCGGCCTCATGTGGAACGGCGGACCCTGCGATGTCCGTTTTCATCGACGTGATCGAGGGCGTCGGAACGTATGTCCCGCTCGTCTTGAATGTCTGCGTGCTGATCAACTTCCCAGCGATCGGGGGCGTCGGCGCAGCGCTCGACGTGCTACTTGGCGAGATCGGCAGCGGTTGCGCGACTTCGGCCGGCGGCGGCGCGGCGCCGAACAGTCGCGCGATCGCACCGAACAGGTCACTGAGCGCCATCGCCAGTCCCCTGCCCGGCGTCCGGCGCCGGCACGCGACGCACCGCGGTATAGCGCACGGCGACGATCGACGCGAACAGGATCGCGTAGCCGATCCCCTGCTGCACGTGCGCCGGGATGATGGTCTTCAGGTCATCCGGCATGCCCTGCCAGGCGTCGCGCAGCGTCGGGCCGAAGGCCGAGATCGCCGCGAGCGCGCTCGACAGGATCACCGTCCCGCGCCGATGCAATCCCTTCCAGTCGTCAGCCAGCGTAATTTTCCAGCTCATTTTGCCCACCTCCGAGTTTCGGGACGATTCCCAGCTGCGCCCAATACGAGCTGCGAAACCATTTGCTTGATGTCTTTCAAATCATCGCGCATCGCCTGATTACTCTGTTCAAGCACCGTGACGCGATTCGAGAGCCCGGAATAAAGCCCGATACACCACGCGGAAGCCCCGACCAGCGCGGCCAAGATCGAGACGACCCCCGCGACCGTGCTAATAACCGTTTTCGCACTTACAAGCCAAGAATTCGGGGCATTTTGCGGAATATTTGGAGTAGCCATTTATCCGAACCGGGTTATTAAAATCAGATGGGCTGATTATCGGCCAAATGTTTACGAGGAATTCAATGAAAATCAGGGGCGGGAATTATTGTGGCGAGTCGCCCGATCGGAGTGCGCGCCGGCGCTTGACATGTAGGCGGAATCCGCCTATCTTGCGTCTCATAGGAAGCGCACTTCGCGCGGCCGCCATCCGAAAGGAACCCATCATGAAACTGTGCTTTCGCGCATTCGCGCGTCATGGATCGACTCAACATGCTCTTTCGATCGCCAACCGTGGCTCAGATGAAGCAGTGGAAGGAGAGGCTCGGCTACTCCGGGACGCAGATGGCTCGGATACTCGGCCTGAAGAGCGCTCGGCGGTGGCGGGACTACGCGGACGAGAACAAGCCGCAGGGAATCCCTCCAGCCAACCTGTTCATGGCGGCCGCGCTCGTCACACTCCCGCAACGAGAAATCGATCGCGTGCTGACGACAATGCGCGAGGTGGGCGCGTCGATCGATCTAGATGCATCAGCCGAATCCCTGGCGCCCGATGGAGACCCGCAGCCGTAGCGATTGCAATCGGCTGCGCGGCCGCGTCGCTGACGGCGTGCGGTGGCGGCGGCGATGGGTCTCCCCATGCCGGAACCACTCCGGCCTCGCCGCCCTCGCAGTCGACGACTGGCGCGACGCAGGTGTGCGCCGCACTGACGTCACAAGGATCCGGCGCAACGCCAAACTGCCACATCACGATCGCATGGGATGGCGACAGCGCGCAACGCGGCGTCGACATCGATTCGTCTTGCACTGGTCCGTCCCAGGTGAGCGGCATCGACAGCATCCACCTCGCATGCCCGACACCGGCCCAGATGCTTCAGGCTGACATGGACGCGGCATTCGGGCCGGGCGTGGTCGCCATTCTCGACATGTCCGTTCCCGGCTCGAGCTTCCAGTCGGACGTGAACGGGACCGCTCCGAACCTGGCGCCCTTGGCGACACGTCTGGCGAACCTGCCGGTTCATGCCAACATCGTCATCACGAACAGCCAGATCAACGATCAGTACCTGCTCGGTCAGGACGTCGCCACCTACGCAAGCTGGGCCCAGAAATGGATCGGCGTCGTGACGGCCTATGGGGCCATGCCGGTCTACGGCGAGCCCAACCCGATCTGTCGTTCGGACATGAACATCTTCGATCCGAACACCGGCACGAACGCCATGACGAACGCTGCAGCTCAGGCGTTCCTCGCGGCGGGCGGCAAGGTGCTTTCGAACCTCGCCGCGTGGGAGAACTACACCGCGCCGCCGAACGCGCAGCCGTGGAACGTCGCGTTCATGAGCTCGGATTGCGTGCACCCGAACCAGGCCGGCTACCGGTTCAAGGAGGCAAACTACTTGCCGGCGCTATTGCCCGTCGTGAAAGGATTGCTGGGGAACTGATCGCAATCCCGTGACAGAGGGGAGCGCCCGCCTAGGCGGGCGTCGCGTCATTGAGTTGACGTGGGCGGCGCAGTGAACGTCGTACCATCGTAGGTGTAGCCGGGCCCTACCTGTGGATGTTCCGACAGGTCGATCAGTTGCGCGCTGTTTGGATATTCCGATTCGCCGTCCCAGACGATCACGTTTTCGACGGCACCGTTTGCGATGACTGCATAGCGTCCTGACATTACGCGTACTCCCAAATTTCGACGTATCCCTGTGACCCGGCATATCCGACGATCGCCGATTGCGAAAAGCCATTGGTCGTGCCACCACCGCCGCACCCGTAGGTTTGTGCTGCGTTCGCGGGCGTTGTGCCGCCCCCGCCCATGCCTGGCAGAGCGATACCCGCGGCACCAGACGCGAACGCCTGGGAGAAACCGCAGCCCAGGCCGTTCAAGTTCTTGATGTTGCCGCCGGATGCGGCCGCAATGCCGGACGGGCCCGCCACCACCGAGGTGCTGGAAGCGCCGGTGATGCCGCCGCCGAATCCACCGCCCGCGCTCAGCGTCATGAACGTCGACGCGCCGCCGTTGCCGCCTGAGCCGCTGCCGGCCGCGCCAGCTGCACCAGCTGCGCCGACGGTGACTGCCTGTCCCGAGAAGCCGCTCGTGATCCGCGATTCGACATACGCACCTTGCGTACCCGGGCCGCCGGCCGAGACTGTGCTTGCGCCGGTACCGACTGCGCCGCCCGAGCCGCCCCCTCCACCTTGCAACTTGACGATGATGCTGTTGGTGCCTGCGGTCGGCGTGTACGTTCCGCTCGAGACAAAGCGCTGCACGTTCAGCAAGCGGCCGGTGGCCTGCCCGAACTGCATCGCGTGCTGGCTCTGCGTGGCGGCCGCGATGCTTTCAGCTGGCTGCACGATGTTCGTGCCGTCGCCGGTGATCCGCTGTTGGCCCGCGGCAAGTACGATGCCCGTGCCGCTTGCCGTCTTGGCCGTGACCGTGAATGCGCCGGTCGTGTTGTTCACCACGGTCCAGTCGCGCGTCCACGTCGGGAAGATGATCTGCACGTTCGCCGTCAGCGTGCCCGCGAGCGTGATCTTCGCCTTCATCGCCTGGGCGGGCGTCAGCGTCACATTCGAGCTCGCGAGGCCGGTGACCGCCGTGATGCCGTAGGCATGCGACGGCACCCACTTCGTGCCCGCGCCGGTGTCCGGGTTGTCGGTGTTGTTGTCGTTCAGGCTGAGCCAAGAGCCCTGCTGATCAGCGCTCATCAGCACCGCGCCGGCCGGATAGCCGCCGACGTTCGCATCGGCCGAGAAGGTCGAGCTGAACGCATAGCGTCCGCCCGCGTGCGCCCATCGGATCGACTGCGTGATCAGGTTCAGGACGCCGTTGAAATCGGCGCCAGCCGGCGGAATGCCGCCCGCCGTGATCGGCGTGAAGGTCAACGGCGGGAAGCCATCATTGAGCGACGCGGCGCCCGGCGTGATGCCGATCTGCGACGCTTCGGGGATGGCGTTCTTCGTGCCGTTGGTCGCGAACGGCAACGGCACGAGAGTCGGTGTTTGGCTAGCTTGCATTCAATGCCCCTGTGAAAAACGTTCCTTGTCCAAACGGTTGCGTGCCGAGTCCCTGTTCCGCGAACCCGAACGTCGATCCCTGCGGGATCTGCACCATCGAGGCGAGCACACCCGTCGGGCGCGGCAGCGCGCCGGATTGCGTGATGACCGCCTGCTCCCACGGCTCGAGATAGAACTCGAACGTGTACCGCATCCGCATGTTGCCGAGATCGTTCACGTAACAGCGGCCACGGCCCTTGAACAGGTTCTGCAGCAGCTGGTTGTAGCTCGGGATCGAACCATCCGAGATGTTCGCCATCGCCTTGACGAGAATCAGCGTGCGGAACGCATCGTCCGACAGGTAGAAATTCTCGGTGACAGTGCCACCTGAATAAAAGACCCCTGAGCCGAATGGCGTCGCGCTCGCTGTGCCCGCTTCCGTGAAGCCGAGGTTGAGCTCTGCGCTCGGGATCTTCAGCAAGCGGCCATGCTCGAGGCCGACAATCTTTCCCCAGATGTCGAGGCCGCGGCCGACCGCCGTGTCGACGTTCCAGACCATGCTGTAGAACGCGTCGATGTCCGCGCTCGGGTCGATGTACTGGTCGAAGTTCGTGATCAGCTGCAGCAGCGTCGGCGAGTTCGCATATTGACTAATTATGGTGCTCAACACGTTCTTCATACGAGGCTCACCGCGATGTTTGCCGCCGTGATCGTCGGCGTCTGGTCGATACCCATCACCACGCTGTTCTGGTTCGCGGTGATCGTGCCGAGCTGGATCGACAGCAGCTCGACCGACGGATCGATCGCCATCACGCCCGGGTAGTAGCGGCCCGCGAAGATCGTCGAGTTGCTGCGCGCGCGCGATCCGCCGTCGGCGCCCGTGAACGCCGCGATGATGGCGTTCTGCACGAGCTGGACGATGTTGGCCGGCAGGTTCGGATTGTTCACGAGCTGCACCGCATACAGGATCGGCACGGCGGTGAGAACCTGATACTTCACCGTGTAGCTCGGGTACGGCTGTGAGCCGACGCTCGCGTCCTGCACCGTAACCGTGGTCGTTCCGTTGTAATTGCAACCCGGGCTCTTCTTCGTCCAGATTGCATTGCCGATGTCCTGCGCCGCGCCGCCGTACACGCCGACGTACAGCGAATTTGCCGCGAGCGTATAGCTGCCGATCGTCACCGGTGTGCCGAGCGGATTGTCGAGCACGCATGCGTCGAGCACGCCCGCGACGTTCAGCACCTTCGCGCGCACGGCCGGTACCGAGCCCGCAGCGTTCAGCGCGACCGACTGGCGGCGGCGATATTCGAAGTCCGCGCGCGATTCGACGTCGGTCCCCTGCACGCCCGAGACGACGGTGACGGTGTCCCAGCCGGGGATCGCCTGATAGATCGACACCTGGCCGGCGGCCGGCACTGGCACCGGACCCGTCGTCTTGCATGCGAAGCCGAGCGTGATCGTGCCGCCCGCCGGGATCGTGCCGGCCTGCGTGCACAGGTAGACGTTGTTGCTCGAATCCTTGATCAGCGCGCCGACCGGGATCGGCGTGTTGACGGCGCCCACGCACGCGACCTGCAGCGCCGTCGGCTCGGCCGGGTCGCGCTCGATGAAGTAGATGCGCCCGATCGCATCCTGCCAGCGGCCGTCGGCCAGGTCCGGGTCGACGCCGTTCGAGACCTCGAGCATGTCGTCGTTCTTCGCGCCGATGATGGCCGTCAGGCTCGATGCGAGTTGCCCCTGCGGTGCCGACAGGTTCGGCGTACCGTCCGCGTTCGTGATGTTGAGGTTGCCGCCGAAGGCCGCATTCGTGTCGGCGAGCACGCCGGTCAGGATCGCTGATTCCGCCGGCACGACCGGCCCGGTGGAAGCCCAGTTGATCGGCGGGACGCTGGAGGTGGGAGGAGTCGACATGCGGAGCCTCAGAAATTGACGGGGAGCACGCCGGCGGCCGTGGCGACTTGCACCTGCCCCGTCACGACGCGATCTTTCATGGACGTGATGAAGCATTGCGCGGCCTGCACGCCGTACACGCGCCGCGCCTCGGTCACGATGTCCTTCTTGATGAGCGGCAGCGGTGGCCGCTTGCCGAGGATGTCCTGCCAGTACGGGACGCCGACCGATGTGTCGTACCAGCACTCGCCGCGGAACGTGCGCGCCGCGCTCGCGACGTCTTGCGCGATCGCATACGGCTCGGCCGCGACCGCGATGTTCCCGTAGGCATCGGTAACCAAATCCCAAGTCTGCGTATCCAGCAGCAGTGTCGTAGCCATTACGCTGCCCTCGCAAATTCGCCATGCAAATCGCGCGCGGCCTCGATGTACGCTGCATGAGCTTGGTCGGGAAACGGGAAGCGGCCAAGGTTCTTGTAGCGCCCCCCGGTCACTCTAATTCGCGCCACCCATTTCCTATTGATGCGGTCAAAACTGACGCCCTTATAACCGGACGTGTTGTCGCTCCGGACGCCGATGTTCTGGTGATTTTGAGCCCGAGTGGCCTCCCGCAAATTCTTGATTCGATCATCGCCCGGTTTTACGTTGCGATGGTCAATTTCCAGTGTCGGCCAGCTTCCATGTGTGATCAGCCAAGCGAGACGGTGTGCCAGATATAGATATCCCGCGATTCGAATATGTCGGTACCCGTCAGGATCGATGTAGCCTGCAATGCTTCCACGCGTCACTCCCCCGCGCGTCACCTTCCACCGAAATTCGCCCGTCTCCGGGTCGTAATCGAGCAGCTCGCGAGCGCGCTGCGCGGTCAGTTCGTTCTTCATCAGTTCGGTGCTCCAGTATTGCCGCTGCCGGTCTGGACGCCGCTGTGCGTGTGGGTGGACCCGACGTTCTTGCCGTTGTTCGTCAGCGTGCCGTTGGTCGCCACGTTGCCGTTGAACGTCGACGTGCCCGCGTACGAGCCGCCGCCCTGCGACAGGGTGCCGTTGAGCGTGATGGTCGGCGAGTTGATCGCGCACGCGGCGCTGGCGTCGATCTCGACGTTCGGTGCCACGATCGTCACCTTGGTCGGCGAGCTGACCGTGATACCGGCGGCCGAGAACTGCACGTATTGGCTCGGCACGCCGTTCAGGAAGCCGCCGATATACAGCCCGTCGGCCATGTCAAAGATCCGCTTCGAGCCGGGATTCGCCGGGCCGCGATTCGCCTTCACCGAGGAGATGTCGCGGTCCTCGACGATCGCGACACCGATGTCGCCAACCTGCGGGTCGATGATCACCGCGTTCGCGCCACCCTGCAGCCGGAAGTACGGCAGGTTGTGGATGATGCCGTGCGGCATCGCGTTGTCCGAGCCGTCGAGCTGGTTGACGAGCGGCACGACGTCGACGAAGCCGACCGGCGCCACGCCGCCGCTGTTCGTGACGGCCTTCACCTGCACGAGGCGCGCGCCGGCGATCTGCCGCAGGATGCTCCAGACGATGAACGACTGCTCGTTGAACGGCGACGAGCCGGACGTCGGTTGCGCGGTGCCGCGGAAGCCGAACGCGTCAGTAGCCATTTTTTGGGTATGCCGTAAATTGAGTGAACCATGCGCCGTCCGGCATTTCGCTTTCCAGCGAGTGCGACAGGTCGCAGATGGTCCATACGCCATTCGCGACCTCAAGCGAACTTCTAACCTTCACCGGAATGCCGAACTTGATGTTCGGATTGAATTCCGTCACGACAGTGATGCCCTTACTTGAAAATGTCGGATAGCCGCGCATGCCCGTTTCAGGCGAGACCAGTGGTATATCGCCCGTCGTCGCGCGCGCGCCGGCGCGCGGCCAGATCGCGAGAGTGTCACGGTCGATCAGATAGTTGATGTCCGCGGCGCGCGCGCATGCGCGAACCTGCGCAAGCGCGGTGCCTGGGAGGTACGGACTCGACAACTGCACCTGCACGCCGCTGTTCTCAAACGTCAGCCCCATCGTGCCGGCCAATTCCTGCATGATCGTTGCAGCATCTACCGAGCCAACATAGCTGAGCGCGCCGACCGGTTTCACGGAGTCGTATAGACCGGCCCACCCGAGAATGTTCAGGGCTGCATCAGGCATTCCCTGAAAATCAGCATGCGCTTCCCCGATCGTCCCCGAGTACATGACGTGCATGCCGTTCTCGTCGTCGCCGACCGCGAGTAGCAGCTTGTTGTTGCGGAATGCGGTGTTGATCGGCCCGATGGTCGTCAGCTGATTCATCATCGAGAGCGGAAGGCCGAATACCCTCACCTGCGCGCCGGCCATCGATTCGCCGCCCGGGATCGTGATGAGGGACTGCACGCGCAAGCCGGTCAAGGTGACCTTATTGGAACCCGTGTCGCCGAACTCGCCCTCGCCGAGCGTGATCGTCAGGTCGATACGCTTTCGCGTGAAGCTCATGCCAGGTCTCCCGCTTCGAGATAGACGAGCTGCCAGCGCGCGCCGAGGCCGGTGTATGCCGGATCCTCGACGCCCTGCGTGTCGAAGAACGTCAGGTCGCCAACGAAGCCGAGGTACGCATGCCGGATCAGCAGCACGCGATCGCGGCAGACGATGCCGCTCTTGATCGTTGCGTTGTTCATGGCGAGATCGAGATACAGGCCGGTCGTCTTCTGGTAGACCGCGATCTGGCAGTTCTGGCCGGCGAGCAGCACGCTGAGCTTCTGCGACGGATTGGCTGTCAGAGGAACGTTCAGCATCATTGCACCCCGTGGAAGCCGTATCGGCTGTCCGGCGGTGGGCCGCCAGCCGCCACCGATACCGGACCGTACAGCGTCGACTGAGCCGTCGACGGCGGTTGAGCCTGGACCTGACCGACAGAAATTGGATCGGACGCGGTGGGGTTCTTCGTGTTTGCGAACTGCGCGACGACCGTCTGCCGCACCTCTTCGAGATAGATTTCGGCGACGACCATCGTCACGCCATTCTTCGACGTGCGCCGGTAGTCGTAGGCGACGACATTCGCGTTCTCATAGTGCGCGTCCGGCGTGATCACCGTGAACAGCATCGTCGACTGCTTCGCCGCTTCGATCGCCGACAGGAACGCGGTGCGCCGCGCATCGCTGCCGCCGCACACCAGTTGCACGCGCGAGTTGTACGGCATCTGCACCTTGTTGTAGTCGGCAAAGCCGCCCTGCTCCTGCGGGTACTTCGAGATGCGCGAATCGCCGCGATACTCGACGCTCAGCGCGGTGTCGGCGACCGCGAGCGGCGCGCCGAACTCGTCGAAGATGCCCCACACGGGCGCGAGCAGCCCCTCGAGCAGCCCGATCGCGTCGGTCGTGATCAGCGAGATCGCGAACGAGCCGAGCGATTCGCCCGGCGCGCGAATGAGCGGCGGCACGCCGGGCACGTTCGGCACGTTCGGGAAGGCGGGGACGGTGATGTTCGGCAGCGGCATATCAGCTCAATCCGGTGTTGGCATGCGGCACGACGAAGCTGTAGCGGCGCAGCGCGCCGCCGAGATCGCGCGCGATGCCCGTCGCGTCGGTCGCCTGCGTCTGGACGGTGATCGGCCCGTTGAAATGCGCTTCGTTTGAATTCGTTGTGTTCGAAACGGTGTTCGATGGCGCTGGCATGGCTGCGGCGCTCGTCTGCTGCGCGATCTGCGTGGCGTTGGCCTGCCCGAGGGCGCCGAAGACTTCGCGCGCGTATTGCTGGCGTCGCGCGATGTTGGCCTCGGCCGCGCCCGGGCGCTCGTACTCGCGCGAATGGACCTCGGCAGCAAACTCGGGGCTGCGCGCCAGGCGGATTCGCTGATCGGCCTGCTTCTCGGTGTTCTTCAGCTCCCACAACATGAAGTCGACCTGCTCGCCGAAGGTCGACTGCGCGAGCGGCTTGCCGAATTGCTTCTCGAACTGCGCCGCTCGCGCCTTCCCCCACTGCGCGATCCCGTAGTTGCCGGATGCCTTGTTCTGCGCCGTCGGATCGAGCTGGCTTTCCTGCCGCAGGCTGCCGACGACCCCAGCCGCCTGCGCATCGGTATAGCCGGCCTCCTTCAGGCGGCCGAGCAGATACTGCTGCCGGTCGGCGAGCGAGCCGCTATTCGCGGCCGCGCGCGCCTTCCCGACCGGGTCACCATCCCACGTGTCACCGGGCTGCGTCAGGCGCGTCTTGTCCTCGCCTTCGTTCAGGCCTTGGCTGTACAGCGCGAGCCCCGCGATACCGAGCAGGCGGCCGATGATCGGCAGCGCGGCCGCACCGTTCGTGCCGACGGCGCCGAGTGCGCCGCCAAGCTTCAGGAACGCGCCGGCCAGCGACAGAACACCCGACGCCATCGACAGCAGCTTGAGGCCGGCGAACGCGATGAGGACGTTCTTCCAGCCGCCGACCGACTCGGCCGCCTTGTCGGCCCACTGGACGAACTGCTGCACGGACGCCACCGCCCGATCGACCCATGCGCTGATGTCCGCTTTGTGGTCGGCCACCCAGTCGGCCATGTTCTGCAGCTTGCCGAGCAACTTCTGGAAGGTCGGCATCAGCTCGAGCACGATCGTGGTGCCGACGTACTGCAGCCGATCGCGCACGTCGAGCCATTTATCGCGAAGCTCCTTTGCCTGCTGCGTCTGTTTCTCGGTGATCGCCGAGTTCTTCTTCTGCGCGTCGACGAGCGCCAACACCGCGCCCTCGCCCTGCTTCAGGAAGTTGAACTCGCCGTCGCCGATGCCCATCTGCTGCGCGATGAAGCGCGCGCGGCCCGGGTCGGCCTTGAACATGTTCGCGATGATCCGCGAGCGCGCGAGCAGGTAGCTGTTCCCGTCCTTCAGATCCTTGACCGAGCCGCCCATGCGCAGGAACCATTGCACGCCCTCGGTGACCTGGCCGAACTTCAGCTTCGAGATGTCGTTCTGGGAAGCGAGCAGCGTGTTGGTGATCCCTTCCGACGTTCCACCCGCGCGTTCCGCCGCGCGCTGCCATGCGGACAGCTCGGTGGTGCTCATCTTCAGGTTCTGGGCCATGTAGCCCAGATTCACCGCGGAGTTGATCGTGTTCTCGGTGAACTGCTTGATGCCGACGCCAGCGGTGAAGATCGCGACGAGCGCGAGCACCTCGTTGCGAATGCTGCGGAATGACTCGGCCGCCTTCTTGTTCCGCTCCTCGATTTCCTTGGCGGCGGCCCGCTCCTCGGCGGTGAGCTTCTTCGTGGCCGCGCCGGCCTCGCTTTTGCCGCGCTTGAACGCGCTGGTGTCGAGGCCGAGGGTTACGACGAGCGCGTCGACGATGGTCATGCCCACGGTCAGTTTCTCCTTTCGTCCATCGCGACGCGCTCGTTATAGCTGTCGACGATGATTATTTCGAGCAGGTCATGCAGGTCATCCTGTCCGTAGACGGTTTGAAGCTCGTGCGGGGTCGCGAGCCGCCGCGAGATGACCGCGCCGATCGAGCGCGGCACGTTCGGATACTCGATCAGGCGTCGGTTGCCGCCGCCGCTCCAGAAGCCTGCATTGATTGGGCGGCGCCGAGAAAACCCTCGAGGTGCAGGTCGAGCACAGCCTTGCGCAACTTCAGGCGCGTCGCGACCTCCTCGATGTCCGTCTCGATCAGCGTGCGCGCACCGCCTTCCCGGCCCGGCTCGAACTCGTACTGCACGCAGGTCATCATCTCGTCGAACAGCGGCTTCGCGAGCTCGAACGGCACGCGGCCGAGCGACTTGATCCCGATCGCGGCGACGCCAGCGAGGCCGGCGTTCAGCACGTCATCCGGCACCTCGACGCCGCAGCTCATCGCCGCGAACAGCGCGCGGGCCGCCCACTCCTCGGAGCGCGCGGCCGACATTTCGGTGATCAGGAATCGCTTCCCGGCGTCGCGGCCGTCGACCGCGGTGAACGTGGATGTTTTGCGAGCCATATCACATCGGTGCCGGCAGCACCTTCTCCCAGGTGATTTCGTAGGTCTGCGGCTGGAGCACCTTCTTCGCGTCCGGCAGGATCTTGCCGCGCGTCAGCACGCCGTTGACCATCGTGAATTTCTTGCCGATGCCCTTCAGCGTCACGACGCCGTCCCACCGCATCTTGTCGCGCAGCACGTTCTCGGCGACGGCAACTGCGTCGAACATCAGGATCGAGTCGGAGTTCGGCTGCAGCGTCAGCCGCCACTTGACGTTGTACGGCACGTAGCCGTATGACTGCTTGCCGTCGAGGCCGAGCGAAACCTCGGCCATCTCGACGTCGTCGGTGTCGAAGATGTCCTCGGCCGCATAGCCCTGAATCTGCTGCGCGACCGCGAAGATGGAGCCGGCCGAAAGCATGATCACGGCATTGGCGCTGGTAATCGTTCCTGACATGGTTGCTCCCTTACTGGACCATCACCGAGGCGAGGTTGAGTTGCTGGACGCTGCCGCCGTCCATATACCAGAACTTGCACGGCGGCGACTGGCGCGCGGCACGCGTCTGCGCGGTGGCCTGCGATGCGAGCACCTGCAGGTACCAGCCGCGCGATGAAAGGACGGTATCGATCTTCCGGCCCGCGGCCATATTGACCTGCTGGATCTGGTCACTGCCGAGTTGCACGCCTTCTCGGATCGCGCCGAAGTTCACGGCCTGCGTGATGTTGTCCATCAACCACGCCTCGATCTGCGCATCACCGACCGTGGTGTACGGCACAGACTTCGCAGCCGTCAGGCCGACCATGATCGAGAGCTGGAACTGGTTGTTCAACCAGATCTGGTTGATGTATGAGTCGATCCAGTCGTACTGCCCGGCGATGCTGCCCGGCGTGAAGAACTTGAACTCGTCGTTCGAGGTGGCGAAGTCGGCGTACATGTTGTAGCCGTTCGCCTTCAGGTTCGCGTACACGGTCGCGTCGGTGACGTCCGGCGTCAGCCCCGACTGTCCTTTGAAATCCAGCGTGATACGACCTTCCGTTGCCGTGAAATCGATCGACGCGATCGCGCCCATCAGGAACGCTGCCTTGTCGGCCGGACTCCAGATCGCCGCGACGCCGCTCATGTTGGCTTGGTCGACCAGATAGCCGAACGACGACGTCGCGGGATTGGCGGCCGTCGGGCTGGCGTCCTGATCCCATCCCGCGTACAGGAAGCGATTACCCTGCTGCGACGCCCACGTCGCGAACGCCATCTTCTGCGTGTTGCCGACGCCGTTGTCCGGGTCGAACGTCGTCATGAACGACACCCAGTTCTGCGTGATCGTCTTGATCGCATCCATCGCAGCACCCGGCGTCGACGCAGCTGCACCCTGCGACGTGACAGCGCCGGCCGCCTGCGTCAGCTTCAGCGACGTGGAGAGCGTGCCGGTCGCGAAACCGATTGTCGATGCTGCGCCCGTCGTCGTCGAGGTGAGCACGAACGCGCTCGACTGGCTGTCATACACGACGGTCGGGCCGCCCGTGAACGCCGCGGCGATCAGTGTGGCCGCGTTCGAGAAGCTCGTCGCGCCCGCGAGGTTGATGTTCGATGACGTCTTCTGCACGCCGTCGACCGTGACGATCACGGTCCCGGAGAGTGCCTGCAGTTGCGTGAGCGTCATCGACGCGAGCGAGCCGCCGCGCAAATACGCGGCAACCGGCGCCGTGGGATATTGCGAGAATCGCAGTGCGCCCGGCTTCACGTCAGAATTATCGAAGCCGTTGAAATAAACGGCGGCCAATTGCGCTTCGAGCGACATCGGACCGTAATAAGCCGAGACCGCGTCTTTCGTCGGAAAGCTCGGAACCGTACCGATTGGCGTACGGGTATTCGTCGTCAACATAACGCCGATGAGATCGAGCGCGGAACCGCCCGCGCTGATGACGCTCGGCGTTACGGAGGCGATCAGGGATGCCGGGATCGACATGGTTTAAGCTCCGGGAGGATATGCCGCGTCGACGCTGACGATTTGAGGGTTGATTTCGTCGGCAAAATCCTGCGGCGTTTGCGTGATTGGATTGTATTCGATAGCCAGTTCAATTATCCAACGCTGCTCATAGTTGTTTTGCGCGTTAATAAACGGCATTTGTCGCGGATTTTCACAATATAAAGGCTGAATATCCGGATTAACGGTGGCGAATTGAATGCATGCATATTCGTCGCGAAACAGCGTCGAGATGATCGCGGCGTTGTCGCCGGCGTTCGGGCCGTGCACGTCAAGCTGGACGCGCGCCTCGATCGCCTGCATCGAATTGCGCGTGCCGGGGTTCGTGCCCGGGTCGGTATAGGTGTCAACGTTCGTCGCAAGGCGCGGCGTCGCGATCGAGTTCATCGTGACGAAATCCGGGCCGACCGGCTCGCCGACGTCGTTGTCCTGCGCCTTCACGACCTCGACGCCCGCCGGCAGGATGCCGAGTAGGAACGTGCGCAGCGCGGCGAAGACCTGCGATTCGGTGATGGAGATGGTCACGGGCATGGCGGCCTCACTGCTGCTGGATCGCGAGCGCGCACCAGTCCGGCCACGTCTCGAACACCCGGACGACTTTCCACGTCGTGCCCCGCAGCGACGCCGGCACGCCGGCCACCACGGCGAACTGCATGAGGTCGCCGCCCTGGTTCGTCGCGCGGTAGACGCCGCGCCAATCGCCGTTGAGGTACGCCTTGCGCAGCACGCCCTGAATGTTCAGGCCGTCTAGGTGCTGGATCTCATCTGCGGAAAGTGCCTGCACCTGGACTGACTGCGGCGACCCGTTATAGGTCGGCGTGCGGCCGCCATCGGGTGCCGTGGTGTAGCCGGTACTCTGCTGCAGCGTCACCGGCACGAACGGATTCACGGTGCCGATCACGCCCGAGACGATCCCGTGCAAGTTCATTCTGTGGGTGCTCCGTCGACGATGTCGTATGCGACCGCGTGCTGCATCGGCGCGGCGGCCGAGCCGCGCAGCGGGCCGTCGAAGCCCTTCTTCGCGATCGTGGATGCCGCGTTCGGCGGATCCGTCCATGCGCCGATCGTCGCCTGAATGTCGACGACGGCCGCCTCGCCGGCGAGGCGCAGCGCCGCGCCGAAGTCGCCGCCATTGCGCTGCAGCGTCACGCCGACGATCTTCGCCCAGCGCGCGGCCTTCGCAATCGCAGTGGTGCGCAAGGCCGGCCGCGGCGGAATGTCCTCGGTGCCATATTCCTGCCAGAAAGCGACGAGCGCCGTCGGCGTGCCGTCCGGCTCGGTTGCGTTTTCGAGGAAGCCCGCACGCATGGTGAGCGTCGCGTTGTCGAGGTAGCGCGCCAGCGCGGCGTCGAGTTTCGTGCCGCCGACGACCTTAGCGGCACACATGCGGCGCGGGGAAGTAGCGGAAGGTGCGGAACGGCAGCGTCATCTGCCAGAACATGAAGCCGTATTCGCTCTGCGCCCAGAACTCGGCATTCTTCGACTGCACCTGCGCGAAGGACGCATTCACGGTGCCCTCGCCGGCCGATACCATCTGGCCGACGACTGCGGCGCTCGACCCATCGCCCGAACCCGCGCGCCCCATCAGAAAAGCGACGTGCGCGGTGATCAGGTTCAGCAGTTGCGCGCGCACGGTCAGATCCTGCACGACCGACGCGGCGGAGTTGTTCAGGAAGATGCAGGCCATCGAGAAATAGCCGTTCAGGAGGCCATCGCTCACGCCCGCAAAAGCGGGAAAAGCCGCCCTGAAGGCGGCCGGGTCGAAAGCGACGACTCCTGCGGGCGTGCTCATCAGTCGGCCGCGTTGCCAGCCTTGGAGCCGTCTTTAGACTTGTCCTCGGGGTGCGCCTGCGGATCGTACGACTCGTAGCCGGTGCGCTCGGTTTCCTTCTCGCGCGCCTCGGACTGACCGGACTTCTCGTCGGCCGCCGCGAAGATGTGACCGTTCTTGTGGGCGAGCGAATCGCCGTGATGCTTCACGATCCATTCCCAGTCCTCGACGTCGACGAACGTCTGGCCGAAGCCAAGGAACGTATCGCGGCCCGGCAGGCCGCTCACCTGCAACGGCGAGCGCTCGTCGCCGTAGAAGCCCTGCAGGCGAACACGGCGACCGTCGGGCAACGCGTACTGGATGCCGTGCGGAAGCTTGCAGTACACCTTGACCGGCTTGCTCACCTTCTTTTCTTGGACGTCAGCCATTTTCAGATCCCCAGCATTTGCGCGATACCGATCGGGCGGTAAATCACCGCCCCCCAGGCGTGACCCGACTTCTTCTCGGAGTAGTACGACGAGTGCCGCACAACGCCGTGAGCGCGCATGCGCTCGGCATACGCGAGTTCGCCGGTCGGCGTGCCTTCGAGGTCCTGCACGATCAACTGCAGCAGGTTGCCGGATGCAGTCGCGAACTCGGGGATCGTTTCGATCGTCATGTTCTGGAAGCCCAGCTTCAGCCGATCCTTCAGGACCTGGCCATAGTTGTTCTGCTTCGTGAGGTTGCCGGACACCACGTTCGGAATGGCGAGCGTCGCCGTGCTATCAGTATCGATGAGACCGTTGCCTTGGAGGATCGCCTGATCCCAGATCGTGACGACGTCGTTGTAGATTTCGTCCGCTGTCTTCAGGGCCCAGGTATTGCCGCCGGCGCCGGTCGTCGGCGCGATCGGAGCGATCGGAGCGATCAGCGAGGGGTCGTTCATCGCGCCATAGTTCTGCAGACCCGATACGCCGAACAGGAAGATCGCGTTTTCCTTCTTGCGCAGCACCAGCGCGGACGCGATCTGCTGGCGGCTCGCATAGTCGAGGCGCGCCTTCGCGGCCTTGTCCATCTGCTTGTCGCCCCAGAGCGTGTTCGTCTGGAAGCCGTAGTTTTGGCGCTGCGGGAAGTTCGTGTTGTGGCCCGACATGCCGTTCTCGCTGAAATCGCCGTAGGTGGCGGTTTCACCGGTTGATTCGACCTCGAGGAACGTGGTGGTGTCGGTCGCCCAGTCGCCCTTCTGGACAGCGCCGTAGAGGCGCTCAGCCTTCATCGGTACCACCAGCACGTCGATCACGCGCGGATCGTAGTAGTTGGTCAGCATGGCCGGGATGCCGTTGTTCTGCATCGTCACCAGCGGGCCGGCGGCGTCCATCGCGGCGATCAGCTTGCCGCGTTCCTCATCGTCGAGCAGCTTGGCGTCGAAGGCGACGTGAATGCCGTATTCGGAAAGTTGGTTCAGCTTCATGCCAGATTGCTCCAGGTCGAGATCTTGATGATGGCTCCAGCAGCGCCACCGCGCGTCACGACGAACTCCGTTTCGACGTTCGTGGTAGCCGTCACCGTCACGCCGGTGGCGGTCGCGGTCGCAGCCTGGCTGAGAACGTAAGTACCCGCGCCGCCGGTACCGGTACCTAGCGCCGAGATGTATGTGCTGGCAGGAATGCCGGCACCGCTCACTGGCTGACCGACAGCAATCGGTGCTCCGGTGTTTGCCGTCACCGTCAGCGTGGTATTGCTGGCGGTGTTTGCCGTGATACTCGCGTTCGTGGTCGGCGAGGCAGTCGGGCCGAACGACAGCGTGCCGTTGCCGTCGTAGTTCGCGTACACCTTCTGGCGCAGCGTCGCGACGTTCGTGGATTTCGCGAACCACTCGCCCTGCTCAGCGACCTGTACCGGGAAGCCGGCCGGCACCTGCATGCTCGCCTCGGCCAGGTAGCCGGTGATGATGCCGTTCTGGTCGCGGATGGCGAGGCCCAGCGGCTTGCCGGTGCCGGTGTTTTGCACCTGGTTGTCGGTATCCGTGCCAGGCCAGACGAAGGCGCCGACCGTGACGACAGATTGCGCGATGCGCGAGATCACCGAGACCGGATTCATCGAAGCTCGCGAGCCTGCGACGCCGACCTCGGGTTGCTGATAAACGGAGGTTTGGAAAGGCATGATGGGCCGTCCTTAAGCGTGCTTGATGTTCTTCAGCGCCGGGAAGCGGGCGTGAAGCTCGTTTGCCGAGGCCGCGTCATGCGCGACGCGCGGCGCTTGCGATTTCGTGGTGATCAGCACGTCGACGATGCCAGAGAGCGCCGCCTTGTCGTGCTTCTCGGGGTCCATGCCGCCGACCTTCAGCGCGTGCGCGAAGATCGCCTCGGCCGAGTCGAACGCCATCGCGTCGATGCGGCCGGTAATCGGCGCGACCTTGTCGGCAGCGCGGAAGCGACCTTCGATCGACTGGCGCGCGCCGTCGGCGGCGGCCTTGATCTTGGCGTCCATCGCCGAGGCATTCTTCGCCTCCTCGGCCTTCTTGGCTTCCTCGGCGCGCTTCTCGGCCTCGTCCTGCGCGGCCTTCTTCGCCGGGTCGTTGTCTTCGTCGGCCGCGCCCTTGGTGCCCGCTTCCTCGATCAGCTTCTTCAGCTTCTCGAGCAACGAGCCTTCCTCGTCCTCGGCGGCCGGCGTGGCGAGCGCCTGCACTTCTTCGAGGGCTTCTTCCAGCGCCTCTTCGACGCCAGCGGTGTCGAGGCCCTCATCCATCGCGAGTTTCAGCTTCGGCAGCCGGGTCTTCAGCGCGGCCAGTTGCTTCGGATTCAGTTTCACGGTTCGTACCTTTCCGGGAGGTTGAATTTGGGCATCCGCAACCGTCACTTCGGGACCGGCGCGCCCCTCGACGACCAGTGCGACGTGATTACCCATAATCTCCGTCATCACGATGTCGTATTGCGCGCCATTATAGGTTCCACTTTTAATGACCGGCTTATACCGATACGAACTCGACAGCTCGCGCTGCTCGTCGCTTTCGATTTTCTCGATATATTCGCCATCCCAGAACGCCAAATCGTTCGTGAGATATTGACCGTCAAATGCCGCATTTGAGCCAGTTGTCCCGATAATCAGCTCTTTTTTCGGGTCATCGGCACTGACGTGTTTGTGGACGAGCAGGATCGGCAGCGTGTTGAACGTCGCGGCGGCCTTCTCCAGCTCCTCCGGCGGCCGGAAGACGTAGTAGACGCGGTCCGGATCGAGGCCGAGCTCGTCGCCGCCAACGATCTCGCGGCCCCAGTACGGGTTCACGTCGGCTTTCGAGATTCGACTAATCGAGACTCGCATGCGACCGTCTTTATCGAAACTCCGCACCGTCGCCTTGTCAAAGGCGACTATAATCTCGTCTTTATTCGGCTTCATCGTCAACACCTGAAATAAGCGGCGCGCCCACGCACCCGCAATTCGGCAATTCGCCGGGAAAAATGTATTCGCCGTCGATTTTAAGACCCTTCGATAAATCGAAAACCTTCCCGTTCGCTTCGACGTGCGAGTGCCGCGGATTCTTCCCGCCGCCGACGTGCAGCCAGCGCGCCTTCGTGACGCCCATCGAAAGCTGCCGCGCGCGGGCCATCTGCGCGGTTGCCTTGTTGTTCTGGTCGGTCGCGATGAACGTCGCGCGCCGCCGTGTGACGCCGTAGCGTTCCTGCAGTTGGTCGGTGAGCGACTTCAGGTCGCGGCCCGCCGTGACGCTGCGCATCACGATGCCTTCGACCTCGGTCGCATACTCGGACTGGATGGATTTGATCAGGGAGACGTTCTGCTGAACCGACGCCTGCAGGACCGTGTTCGAGACGAGCGTGTCCTTCACCGAGACCGACATGCCGGTCAGGGCGACGGCGGCCTGCTTCGTGGCGTTCGTGGCGTGTCGGTCGACCTGCGCAATGAACCAGCGCGCGAGATCGGGCGCGCGGGCGGCGAACATCTTGCGCCATTGCGCGGCGCGGCGCGCGAGCTGCGCGGCGAGATCGGCGGCCGGCGACGCATCGGAGGCGATCTCCGACTCGCGATCGCGGTACGTGGCGCGCAGCCAGTACAGCGTCGAGCGGTGCATCTCGTCGACCAGGCGCTCGAGCGCGCGCTGGTACTGGATGCGCACGGCGGCACTCGGCCGCGTCGCGCGCGCCTGCCCCTTGACCCTTGGTGCGCGCGCCGGCATCAGGATACGGCGCCAGCGCTATCCGTGTCGCGCTGTTCGCCGCCCTCACCGCCCTCACCGCCCTCTTCAGGATTCTGGGCCACCGGCATCTCGTCGACGTCGATCGAATCGTATCCGCTATCCGGATCGGCAGCTAGGCGGGCGCGCTCCTCCTCCGGCCCGAGCACGCCGCGGTCATCGTAGATCGCGTAGGCGTCGGCGTTCGTCTTCCGGATGGTCGCCTTCTCCATCTCGCTCAGCTCGTGCAGCGGCACGAACTTGTGCGTGAGGTCGTCATCGATCTGACCCATCTCGGACAGCTGGATGATCTTGATCGCACGGTCGAGGTTATCGGCGAACACGATAGATTGCTGGCTGGCGACATGGTCGTACCAGTTCGCCTCGTCGTATTCGCCCGTCGAGTTGAAGCCGCGCGGCGCGATGCCGAGCAGCTTCACTGCCGGCGTGCGGCTGATCGCCGCGAGCAGTTCAAGCTGCTGCGACACGATGTCGGACAGACCGGACAGCGGCGTGTTGACCTGGATGAAGTCCTCCTTGTCCATGTCGAGCGCCATCAGCCCCTGGTTGTCGCCGAACATTTGCCAGAGCAGCGCGCGGGCCTGCAGGCTGGCCGCGTCGTCATATCCGCCACCGCTCAGGATCTGGCTCATGTCCGTCTTCAGGATCGACGTGCTGTAGCGCTTCACGAGCCGCGCGACAGCAATCCGCGCGGTGTCGAAGCGGTCGACGTAGTCGAGCGCCATCTGCGCGAGCGGGATGCCGAAGAAGTTGTAGGCCGGCTTCAGCAGCACGGGCGGCTCGTTCTGCGTAAAGTGCAGCAGGCGCGAGGCGTGCACCCTGCGGCCCTGCACGAGCCACGCATCGGGCCGGTAGTAGTTCGGGGCGAGCGGGTTGTCCGCGTTGTACGGCGCCGGATAGCAGTTGATCGGCTCGATCAGGCGGAAGCCCTTAAACGAGCCCTTCGTGATCTTCGCGCTGTCGATCGTGAGCGGCGTCTGGATCTCGCGCCGGCCTTCGTCCGAGTTCGTGTCGTCGCCCATGTCGATGAAGAGCATGCAGCCACCGAAATAGCCGGTCTTCTTCATCGCGCGGTTGAACGCTTTCTTCAGGTGGTACTTCTCCGTCGCGGCCTGCAACGCCTGCACGCGCTTCGTGTCCGATTCCTCGCTGCCCTGGCCGCCGAACTCGATCCACTTCCGCGTCATCTCGTCGGCGAGGGTCTCGACCATCGCGCGGATCAGCGGGTGCTGCGACAGCAGCGACAGCGCGGCGTAGCCGATGAAGTCGACGCCGTTCAGCTGGTTGAAGCCGCCGCACGCGCCGAGCGTGCCGGCGAGGTTGTCGCAGACCGAGTCCATCGCGACCTCGGGCGCGCCCTCGCCTTTCGGCACCGTGCCCGGCGCGACGACCGGCGGCTTGAACTTCGCCTCCCAGTCGACGGCGACGCCGCGCGCGGCGTCCTGCTTCGCGAGCTGCTCGAGGATCGTGGGGTTGATGCGCATGCCGCGGCGCGGTCCCTCGATGGCGGGGAAATGCGGCTCGACGCGCGATACGCTGACGCTCGACGGCGCCGGCGCGGAAGGAAGCAGCGCGCCGCCGAGGATGGATCGGAATTTCTGGAACATGCGCGCCGCCTTGTGGGTTACGAGAGATCCGACGAGCTGTAATCGCCCGTCGCGTCGGCCTTGCCGGAGGCCACCGTGTGCAGGTGCAGAAGCGTGCCGAGCTCGCGCAGTTCGGCGCGAACGTATTCGGCTGCCTCATGCTCGATACCGCGCAGCTTCGCCATCAGCCCGGCGAAGCGCTCGCGCGCCTCGGCGTGGTCCTCGACGTCGATCGAGACGGTCGGCGTCGGGTCGTCACCAGACGTACCAAGGTTCGACGCCGGGGTCGTCTGGGTCGATGACGCCGCACCCGAACTCGGCGCAGTGCTCGGGTCGGCCGCCGCACTCGCCGCATCTGCCTCCCCCGACGTCGCGACCTCCGGCGCGTCACCGTGCAGCGCGTCCGCGGCTGCGGTGCCGCTGGAGAGCGATGCAGGCGCAGCAGACGAGGAGGTGTCGCTTGCGGGGGCGTCGGCCACAACAGGCGCATCGGCGTTCGACTCCCCCGCATCACTCGCGGCCGGCGCCGCCGCGTCGTGGTCATCGGGTGCGATCGGCTGGTCGACGGCGGACGCTGCCAGGTCGGCCATGTATAGCGGCTGCGCGATGCCGAGCAGCGCGGCGAGAAGTGTGCGAGTGCCCATTACTGAAAATCTCCGAGAAAATGGCCGTTTCAGGCCGAGAAAATCCGATTAAGCGGTGGCGAGCGCTTTAATTGCTTCTGCGCTGATATTCAGACCAGTTCCGCGACCGCGAATATAGCCGTCCATCGAATATCGAATGCCGTCGATGTGGTGATTCCACTTGTCGACGATTATAGGCAACACGTCCCCCGTTGTTTTGTCGACCTTGTACGAGTAATTGCCGAATTCCTCGATGGTCTTTACGCACCGTGGATGGATAATAATTGAGTCAAAACCGCGCAAAAACGCGATTCCATCCTCAACTGAACCACCCCATTTTTTTGCGGCGTCGATATTGAAACCTTGCTTCGCGACATGCGAAATGGTTTCAGGACGTGAGCAGTCGGCTTTGATTTTCCAGCGGCGCGCGCCGGGGATGCCGAGATACTTCTTCTCGTCGGCAAGCTTCCACTTCGCGACCTGCTCGGGCCTCATGCCGTCCTTCCCGGCGAACAGCTTCCAGATGTCGTCGAGATCGACCTGCTTGCCGTGCGCCTCCCAGTCGATCATCAGGTCGTTGCCGCGCACCCAGCACCGGTTGAGCGTCGTCGGGTCTTGCGAGAACCCCCAGTCGGCACCGAAGAAGAAGCGCGCGTTCGCTGGCGTCTCGAATGTCTCGACGCGGTACTTGCCAGCGAAGATCAGCTCGTCGCTGCGCTTGTTGAACTTCCCTTCCCAGATCCAGTTGTACCGGTCGAGGTCGGTGCGCAGCATCTTCTGTCGCTCGAGCTCCAGCTCCTCCGGGAACCACGGGTTGTCCGACCAGTTGCAGTTGATGATGAGGGTCTCGTCGTCCTCGTAGATTCCGTTGACCATCTGGTCCACGTACGGCTCGACGTAATCAGCCCACGTCGGGTCCGCCTCCTTGTTCGGATTGAACGTAATCCAAATTTCGGAGCCGCGAGCACGGATGGTCGGAGCGAGGATGCTGTACGAATCGCGGGACACCCCCTCGGCCTCGTCGACCCACGCGTCGGTCGCGTTCGTGAAGCCTTTGAGCGCCCGCTGGTTGCGGAACAGGCCGCGAAATGAGAACGAACTGCCATTCGCTGGCACGCGAATCGACTTCTTGAGCGGCCGGAACGAATCGCTGATCCCTCGCCGTTCGATCTCTTCGTAGATCTCCTGATAGCTCGACTCCTCAATCGAGTTCTGGATCTCCCGAAGGCATAGCACGCGCCGCCGGCTGGTCTGCGACCGCGCCGTGAGGATCGATACGACGGTCCGGGTTTTCATCGACCCGCGGCCGCCGTACACGATCTTGTACCGCTTCGGGTAGATCAGCTTCTCGAGCTTCTGGGCGATCAGCACGGTCGGCTCGGCATCCGTCTCCTGCCCGTCGACCGTCAGCCGCTTGATGACGTTCCGGTCCATGTCGACGATGCCGAACACGGCCGGACGTTCATCAGTGGCGACGCCGGTGAAGTAGGACTCGACGCGGGTGATCGCGGCGTGGGAGAGGCGGCGGCGGCTCATGCGGTAATGGGCGTTTCGTTCTGGACGTCATCCTCGACTGGCACGCCGCTGATCGGGCGCAGCCACGAATCGAGCAGCGAGCCGTCGAAGAACATGCGACCGTGATCGTTGAACCACGCGGCTTTCCACGTGCACCACCATTTCGGCCGCTGATCCCATTCGGTGCCGGGACCGCGCGGCGGAACGAAGCGGCCGACCTCGACGATCAGCCCGTCGAGCGTCTTGCGCGGCCAGTCGGCCGGAACGACGACGATCGCCAGGTCGCCCGCTTTGACGTTCATCGCTCATTTCCCCTGCGCCGCGAGCGCCTTCTCGACCTGCGCCAGGCGATCGGCCAGCTCGCTGATCTCCAGCACGTCCAGCTTCGCGCGGATCATGTTCACGAGCTGCTGGCCGACATCGGGCGACACCTTGCCGCCGGCCACAGCACGCAGCACGGCGTCGACCTGCTGCACCGGCGTGCCGTCCTCGGGAAAGTCGAACTGCACGGCGGGCGCGACGGGCTTCGCGGCCGGCGCGACGCGCGTCAGCAGCTCCTTCATCATCATCGTGTCGCCTTCCGAGATGGCCTTCTTCGCGACGGCCCGATAGAACGCGTTCTCGTTCTTGCCGGTCTCGGCCTTGATCGCGTCGAGGATCTTCGTGCGCTGCTCTTTGCCGCGGCGCTTCACCGGTTGGCGATCCGCCGAGAACCGCGTGCCTTCGTTGCCGAACGTTGCTTTTCCGTTTTCCATACCGTTCCTTCGGGTGTTGGGCGTCCGTGTCGCAGGAACCAGCGGCCGAGTGCGCATCGGCGTAGCGTGGTGCTCACTGTGCCGCAGTGAAGTCGACGTAGATTTCGGCGCCGAGAGCGAACTGCTGCGCGGCGGCATCGTTGATCGTGCCGAGCTGGATCTGCCCGCAAGGCGTCGCCGCATAAAACTCTTCGTTTTCGAGCGAGCCGCTCGCCACCGGTTGAAGGGTGATCTCGTGAATCGGCCCCTTCGTCTTGTCCCAATGCTCTCGTTTCGTCGTCGAGGTCACTTTGAATTTCGCGCGGACGGTCATGGCTTTGCTCCTATGCTGGTTGAGTGTGCTGCTGGTTGTCGCGCCAGTCGATGAACGGCCGGCGCAGGAAGTGGTTGAACCGGTCGGCCGCATGCACGTTCGTCGCGAGCTCGCGCCGCGACTCGACCTTGCAGACGACGCGGACGAACTGCGCGGCCTCGTCGGCCGTGACGGGATCGCCGTTGACGAAGCCGCCGACCCATTCGCGGAACTGCGGGTCGCGCGGCAGCATGCCGGCGAGTTGGACGAGGTTCATTGCGGGCTCTCCTCGCGCCGATGCACAGCGTCGATGTCGACGCCCTCGCACCTCGCTGCTATCGGTTCGAGCGGCGGACGCGTCGGAATCTCCGCGAGCAACCCTTCCATGCCCGGGTGGTACAGGCAGTTCATCAGCCAGGTATGCCGCGCGAACGCACAGGCCGGCGTCGACCCGATCGCGCGCGGCAGGTGGTGCCAGCCGATGCATTCCCATTGACCGTCGACGAATTGAAGGTGGACTTTCACGTCATGCCTCCTCGACGCGAATGCGCAGGCCGCGCATCACGAAGCGCGACAGCCGGTCCTCGTCCGGCAGGCGGCCGCGCACCGCCGCGAAGATGCCGATCGCAATCAATGCCGGCGTGAGCCACCAGGCGCGGGAGACGGAGAGGCGGATTTCGGTTTGCACGTCACACCTCCAGCGGATCAGCGACCGGCAGCTCGAGCGCGAGGCCGGCCTGCGGTTGCGCGATAGCGATCGGCGTGATCGTGACGACGACGCGCGCCTCGCCATCCGGCTCGCGCCGCGTCGCGCTGTCCGACCAGATGCGGCCGTCATCCTCGAACGCGACGCCGTTCAGCGCGTCATAGACGACCTTGCGCGCGTTGTCGACGTCGAGGCAGCGAACGGTGTCGTCCCATGCGGCGCCGTGCTGACGCATGCGTTTCTGCCAGTCCTGCGGCCGTGCCGGATACAGGTCGATGTGCACGTTCACGCGGCCCGCGATCGGCTTCATGCCGGCGACCTTGCAGAGCAGCGCGACCTCGGCCTTGTATGCCTTCGCCTCCTTCGTCGGGACGATCGTGATGCGCGGGCCGATGCGTACCGGGCGCCAGTAGCGGTTCGCGCTGATCGGATACGGGAGCTTGACGGTCAGCATTTCGCCTCCCCAAGGCTGAAGCGATGCGAAGTCATCCGAGCGCCCTTCGCGATCTCATCGCGAACGTCCTGCACACGTTGCTGTCGCACTTCCTCGCTCCGCCGCATGCGCTCGGCGATCGTGCGCAGCACTTCGCACTCGGCGTCCGTCAACGTCACGCCAGGCGCGTTCAGCCGGATCTCGCCGCAGCGGACCGTGATCCCCGGTCGCGCGAGCTTGCCCTCGGCGGCCAGCATCATGCTGTCGACGATGGCCTTGTGCAGGATCTCGACGAATTGCGTCGTGAGGCCCGGCAGCTTCGAGCGGTCGATCGACGCGATGCCGCGCGCGACCTCGAGGGCGTGCCGGTCCCATTCGGCGGGCGGGGTTCTGGATTTCGTCATGGCAGGCCTCAGGGAAGGAACCCGATGCGGGGACGCGACGGCGTGACGGGCTTTCCGGTCACCTCGGCAACGACGCCATGCAACTCGGCGATGACGTCGCGCTGCGCGGCGGACTGGTCGAGACTGCCCGCCTGTCCAAAGCCCCATGGCGTGGGCTCCCAGTAGCCGTAGTCGTCATCCACCGAGAGGTAGGTGTTGGGTCGGTGATTCATGCGTCGGTCTCCGAGAAGTGGGGTTCAGCGTGCGACGGGCCCGTGACGCCGGCCGTCGGCATGTCGTACTGCCGGCCGACCTCGCGCGTCAGCTCGATCAGCTGGTTCTCCGCGGCGAGGATGGCCTTGTAGCCCGCGCCTTCGCGGCGCAGGAGCTTGATGCGATCGACGATCGCGATGTGCTGGTTCAGCACCGACGTGATGGCGTCGTTGGCCGCCGCGCTGGCGCGGAAGTGGCAGCAGCAGAACCACCGTCCCGAGACGCCGAACGAGCCGAGCATCGGGCACGGGTAGGCCGCGCAGGATTCGCCCATCACGCCGTCGGTGGTCATGCCTCGACCTCGCGCGGCGGATTCGGATACGGCGTCACGACGGGCGTCGGCGACGGCTTGTGTTCGTCGCAGTATTCGCGGCCGTCGTGCGTCCAGTGCGCTTTCACACGCGGCCCGAGCTGCTTGCACACGCAGCAGTAGCGCCAGCCACCGCGCTCGACCATCGCCTTCGTGATGCGCTTCATGCCCGCACCTCCGCCGCATAGGCCGCCGCCCGCCGCGCCGCCGCCTGCTTCAGCTCCGCCGTGTGCTCGGCGTCCTCACGTGCGCGGGCCGATTTCTCGGCAGAGGCGCGGGATCGCGCGCTCCCGATCCCCGCGACCATCGCCTTCAGCCGCGCGAGGTTCGCCTCAACATCGACGGCCGGGGCCGGATCGGTGTTGCTCGTCAGCAAAGGCACGGCGGCCGTTGCGTAGGCCAGCTGCAGGCGTCCTGCGTGCACCGCATGGGCCACGACCTCCTCTCGGCGCGCGGCGTCGAACCCCTGCGATACGACCCAATGCGGCACGATGCCGACCCCGCGATTTCGCTCGACAATCCGCGCATACGCAGCCTTGAACGCCATGCGCGCACCGATCTCGTCACCGTGGAACACGGGCGCCGCGATCGTCCATGCCTCGGCGATCTCCTGCGTCCAGACGACGGTCTCGCGCTCGTCGACCGAGCGGATCGCGATCGCCCATGCTTCGTCCGCTTCGGGCCGGTCGTCGCTCGGCTTCGGCAGGTGCTTCAGGATGCTGGCCGGCGTGGGTGCGAACTCGCTCACGTCGATGTGCTTGCGGATCGCGGCCAGCACCATCCGCAGCGGGTACCGCTCGAGCCGATCCCAGAAGAGGCGCAGCACCTGGGGGCTCGGCAGCGGCTGACGGGCCGCTTCGAATGCGAGGTTGAGCTCGCTCATGAGGTCGCGTTTGTCAGCTTGGTCCATGGGTCAGGGCTCCATGTCGATGACGTTCGGATCGTCGGTGGGAATGCCGGCGAGGAATGCCGCAGCGTTCGCTTCGCTGATCGCGCGGCGGCGCTCCTCGGGGGTCTGGCGGGGTTGCTGGGGCCGTGTGCCGTTGCGCGGACGCGCTGCCTCCGACGCCCAGCGCTGCGCGATCGCAATCACGAAGCCGGCCTTGATGCGGCCCGTCGGGTCGGATGCCTTCGCCTCGACGCATGCGGCCTCGATCGTCTCGACCGTCATACCCGCCTCGGCGGCGGCGATGATGCGCGGGTCACCGGGGTGCGCTTCGATCGAATGGCGACGCATAGCTGCGGACAGCTCGGACGGGCGGACGGTCGCGCGGGGTTCACCACCTACGTCCGCCCTATGAGACGGGTTTACTGTCTCTGTCCGGTCTATGTCCTTCTCTTTAGCCGTTGCAGGTGCGTCACCAGTTACGGGCGGTGACGTAACCGGTGCGTCACGGCCGGGGACGCTTTGCGTAACAGGTGTGACGCTTTCCGTCACGGGTAGCGTCGCGATCAGGCGTTCCAGTTCGGACGTTTTCGTGTCGTAGGCGGGGACGATGCCGTGACCGCGCAGCTGTTCGAACATCGCCTTGCGACGCTCGCGGAGACGTTGCTGGCGCGTCTGCTGGTTCTCTTCGCGCTCGGCGTGCTGCTCTCGCTTGCCCATCGCCTCGATGGCTTTCTCAGCGATCACCGGGTGATACAGGCGGCCGTCGTTGCAGAGGATCCAACCGCGAAGCGCGATTGATTTGCGCTTGCGCCATGCCGTGACCTCAAGGCCGGCCAGGTGCGCGAGAAGGCGATCGTCGTTCGGCAAGCTCGCCGCAGGCACCTGCTTCCACGACTTCGCCCATAGCCGGAACGCCGTCTTGAACTCGTCGCCAGTGGACAGGCCGAAGGTGTCGCTGTCGATCACGCGCTCGACATCGAGCGGCATCCAGCGATAGCCAGCGAGATCGCAGTCCGCTGGGGTGAGAGGATTCGGGAGGTCGTTCACGCCTTCCCCCTGAGACACCGGCCGAACGCCCAGAACATGGCCACGCCGAGCGCGAGCCAGCACATCGTCGCGAATGCGATCACGATTCGCCCTCCTTCGATCACGGACGATCGTCCTGAATCCGTTGCTGGCGGCGCGTCTCCAGATACTTCAGCGCCATGCTTTCCAGTGCGGTGAGCTCGTGTGGGTCGACCACCATCGAGCCGGTCGGCACGACCTGCAGGCCGACGGCCGCAAGCAGCACCGCCCAGCGGTTCAGATCCTCGAGCGTGCGGCTGATGGTGCTGGCCGACACGCCGATGCATTCCGCCGCATGCGCCTGCGTCACACGCGCAACGGCGCGCAAGACCTCGGATTCGTTGCGTGCACCGAGCATGCGGGTGTTTTCGATCTCGTCAGACGAAACTGTTTCGACGGCGCTCATGCGGCCTCCTGGTCGACGGATCCGCCGGTGGGAGGTTGGGCGTCGTCGCGGGTGCTCTCGGTGTCCGGCTGTTGAAGCTCGTCGTCAGGCGTGGCAACTGCATCGGGCAAATGGACGTTCACGCATTCCGCAGGCGTGACGAGGCCGTTCGTGATCGATTGGATCTGCAGGGCTTGCTCGAGCGTGATGCTCGTGCGACCGCGGAACCACTGACTGACCTGAGATTGGCTGATGGGCGGATTCAGCATCCCGCCGAGTGCGGCTTGAGTGAGCTTGTGCTCGCGCATGTATGCATCGAGTCGCATAGCGCCTCCGTAATAGCAATGCTCCTATTGTAACTAAGAAGCGATGCTTTTCAAGAGGAATGAAGAAAAAGTAGCCGCGCTAATAGAATCGGATCATGGAAAAGACCCCAAAACGCCGCGAACTGACGGCAAACGAGAAGCAGGACGTGGCTCGCCTCAAGTCCGCATGGCTTGCCTACAAGGATCGCAACGAGGGAGCGACCCAAGAATGGCTTGGTCGCGAGACAGGAATTGGCTCACAAGGTGCGGTCGGCCAATACCTGCGTGGCGTGATACCGCTCAACCTCCCGGCCCTGCTTTCATTCAGCCGCGTGCTCGGCGTGGCGCCGGAGAGCATCAGCCCGACCCTCGCGAGCCTCGTCCCATCGAGCAACGAACCGGTCGGAACCCCCATCATTCCAATCGAGAGCGGCGCTGAGACGCCAGACGGATACGTGGCGATTCAACGATACAATCTGCGGTGCGAGGCCGGCAGCGGTCATATCCAATGGGAAATTGACAGGGAGACCGAGCCGAGCACGTACTCGCTTCGATATTTGCGCGAGAGCGGCATCAAGCCTCAGAACGCGCGGCGCGTGAAGATCACCGGCGACAGCATGGAGCCGACACTGTACGACGGCGATTCGGTGCTACTGGACTGTGGCGATACGGCGGTCCGCGACGGCAAGGTCTACGCCTTGCGATATGGCGATGGGTTCCGAGTAAAGCGGATCCTGAAGAAATACGATGGCTCTCTCGTCCTCGTCAGCGACAACAAGAAGTACCCAGAAGAAACTATCAGCGCTGAGCAGGCAGCGCAGTTCATCACCATTTTGGGCCGCGTGCGCGATCGCAGCGGCAGTGGGGGCCTTGAATGAAATACGTAAGTCGTGCATGCGCTGCGATATCGCTCGCAGTGGCGCTCAGCGCGTCAGCGTTCGCGCAGAGTCAAGCGAAAATGGACTGCAACCTGTTGGCCGGAACTGTCGCGATGGCGGCCACTTGGCGCGATAACGGCGTCCCGCTGTCGAAAGCACAGGCAAATGTCGACCAGGTATTAAGCGGCATGCCAGCAACGCAGGCGGATCACGCCAGTTGGCGGCGCGCCGTCTCGGCGATATACAGCAGCAAAGTAACTGCCGAGCAAGTCGAAGAACGCCTCCAGGCGAATTGCCAGTGAATACCGCTCGATCAGCACGCATCGCGATAGGCATCGCTGCCGCCCTTGCTTTGCTCCCAATTGCGTCTTGGGCCCAATTCAACCAGTTTCAACAGGATCGGATACGCGCGCGCCTGGCTCAAACTCAGGCGGATCGAGCTGCGTCAGAGGCAGCCGCCCGGGCGGCGCAACAGGCTCGCTACGACCAGATTTCGGAACAAGAGGAGAAGCGGCGTGCTTCAATGCCTGCTCCGACTGAATGCCAAATGAAATCCCGCTATGTCGAATTCGTCACCGCAAACCGACAAAGTGGAATGCCGGAATCAGCCGTTCCCGATCCCTTCGGACCGAGGCTCGACGCCGCTTGGAAGATGCGCGTGCGACACCGCATCTACGCCGACGCCAATCTCGCGCTAAGCGATCCGATGCGCCTCGGCGAGCAGGTCTACCGAGAATGCCAGGCCGCCAATCAGGCCAGCACCCCGCGCTATCACGGCACCTTCACGATGCCGCCCAAGAACTAAGCCCTACCGCCCCTCTCACGACATAGCAGAATGAAACATCTCATCTTCACGATGTTCGTCATATCGGCTGGCGCGCATGCCCAATCGCAATGGGGCATCAAGAGCAACCAGCAGCTTGGAGGCGTCCAATTCAAGATGAGGGACGCTCCGCCCGCGAGCGCGTCAAGCAGCCGGCCGGCAAATCAGTGCGTGATCGAAGCTGGCGTTTTGGCGAAGGCGGCTCAGCTTCGTGATTTGAGCGTTCCGGAGAAGGAAGCGCGCGCGGCGATCTACGATGACACGCACCGCGGCACTGCATACCGTCCGCAGTTTGTGAGCGCAGTTCCGTCCGCGATCGGCAGAATCTACGCCGAGGGCTGGAAAACGCCCTCTGACGTCCGCATGGCCTACCTGAAGCAGTGCGACCCGAAGACGTTCAACTGGTACTGATCCGCGCTGCGATTGCTCGGGAAGACCACAGGCGGCCATTCGACGAAGCGAAATTCCGCTGCGTGAATTTGTCACAACAATTTCGGTCTAGGTACCGTTACCCCCTTGAAATCGCGCCCGTGATGCCGATAATTGATTCACAGGCTGAGAAATTTCTATACCTCGCCTGCACGTGCTGAAATTCGCGGGTACAATTCGCCGACACAGTTTCGCAGTGCAACAATCCCGTTGCGCCTCTTGGAGAGTCCATATGAGCATCAAGGGTAAGACCGGGACCATCCACGGAGTGGAGGTTCGGGCGCGCCAGTCAGTTCAACAACCGACCGTGAAGGTGACGACTCAGTCGCCGGCGGGTCGGAAGGCGATCCTCAACGCCGCGAAGACCGTGTACGAACAGCACCACTCGGTCATTCAGGCTCTCGCCAATCGATGAGCCTGGATGCGGATATGGTCGTGCTGGTGCACGACTTCATCCTTTCCCGCGAGCCGGGCCTGACCGGTCACACGAACAAGGGCGCCTTAGAGGGCGCCCTTGGCCGTATTGAGAGCCGAATTCACTACGAAGGCCTTGGAGACGTGTTCGAAATTGCTGGCATGTATGCCGAAGCGATCGCGCGGGGCCACGCATTCTCTGACGCGAACAAGCGAACCGCTCTAGTTTCGGCGCTCACCTATCTCTTTATCGAGGGGTACGAGGTCTCGCGCACCCAAGCGCTCGAAGAAATTATGGTTGACGTTGCCGAGGGAAAACTCAACTACCTAGACCTCGCGAACATCTTCTCGTCGCTTGCTCAGCCAGTGACAGACGACCCTCAACTCACCTGACGCCCTAGTCTAGACGTCCAGCCCCGCCCCGAGCGGGGCTTTTCATTTCCCGATCCCGAAAGCCGCGCCAAGCCAACTCCGAATCTTGCTGAGCCTCGCAAAATAATAGAAGCAATGCTCTTGACATTAAAAGCAGCCCTGCTACTATGCGCATCAGAAGCAACGCTCCTAGAGAGGCCCCAGATGTTCCAGACCGCAACCACCGAACGCGCCGCCGACTTCTGGTCCGACCGCCAGCATCAGCAGTTCAACGACGCGCAGGACGCCGCCGACGAAGCGCTCGAGCGCGCGACCGCAGTCGTCACGCTCGACGACGTGCTCGAGGCGCTCGCGGGCCTGAACCCCGATGCGCAACAGAAGCTGGTCGACGCCTACCGCGACACGTCGGATCGCGCGTACTTCCAGCGGCTGCTGATGAGCGCCTTCGAGGACGCATTCACCGCCGCTGCGCGGCGCATCGCCGAGCACTCGGGCGCCGGCCGCGTGCAGCCGGTCGGCGTGACGGTGTGGCGCAAGGAGGCCTGAGCCATGTCCCAAACCGCCCTTGATCTGCTCGCCCTGCTGTCCATGCCGCGCAACGATGACGGCAAGCTGGGCGGCCTCGTCGAGCTGCTGCTGCGCGAATGCGCGCTGAACCTCATCGCGCCGGGCGTCGCTGACGCGCGGTGCGGCTGCTGACCAACCGCGCCCGCCCTGCGGGCAATCACACCACACCGAGGGACCACATGAAAACGATCAACGACGCGCCGAAGCAAGGCGACGAGGTCTACGACATCCGCGGCCGCTCCGCCGACTACGTTGCACGTACCGAAGACGGCCACATCGTGCGCCCGGTCTACGAGCACGAAGATCGCGAGGTGTCGTACGGCAAACCGGAAGTCTGGAGCGAGGTGTTCGTGACGCCGCCGGTCGAGAAGTTGCATTCGGAAGTCGTTGCGCTTCAGGCCGAACTGGCGGCGGCCCGCGACAGCCTGCGTGAAGTGCGTGCCGTTCGCGTCGCAGAGGATCGCGAGTACGCGGCCCGTGCCGCGCTGCGCAAGCAATTCGCGATGCTGAAGAAGCTCGACGACTTCATCGCCGGGAAAATCACGCACTTCGTCGTGACGCAGAAATACAGCGAAAAATTCTCGATCCAGACGTTCGAAGATTTCATGAAGCCGGCTGATCGATACGAACGCGGCACGCGCCTGATCTCGCTGTTTGGGGACTCGAAAGGTGACCTCGGTTGGTACTGCAACCAGTGGACTGATCCGGGCACGAACGGTCATAACGGGGAATGCTTCCCAGCGACGTCGCTAGAGGAAGCTCAACAGATCGCCGCCGAGTGCATCGAGAAGCGATTCGCCGCAGCACGTGAGGCGAAGCATGGCGGCCTCGCCGCTGAACTTGTCGCTGCTGCCGCTGCGATGGAGGTCGATGTTCCGCAAGACGTCTGCGAAAGGGCCGCCGAATTCAACGAACAGACCCGCATCTCGAACTTGAAGCGCGCGCGCGAACAACTCGAGAAGGCTGAAGCGGCTGTGCGCGAGTTGGAGGCCAAGTGATGCGCGCCCTCTCCCTTCCCCGTCCGGCGCCGGACAACGCGCTGCTGCGCTTCACCTCGCGCACGCCGCACCTGCGCCGCGCCGCCGAAGCTGCCGCATGGACCGCAGCGTACGGCGTCGCGATCGGCTTCCTGTGGTACGGCGCGCTCGTCGTCGGCCCGTATCTGCGGAGCCTCGGATGAAACGCATCTTGACCCACCCGCTCACCCAAGTCTTCCTCGGCTGGCTTCTGCTCATCGCCATTGGGCTGATGATCCTGCCGCCCGATCCGCCGAGTGTCGATCACCCCACTACCAGGAGCCGCACATGAACCACCAGCAAACCACCGAACTGACCGTCGTCGAGCGCGCGGCAGTCGCCCTGACGTCGACCGAGCGCGAGACGTCCCTGCGCGAGCTCGTCGCGAAGTCGACCGACATGGTCGAGATCAAGAACGCGGCCGCGCGCGACCAGGTGCACGGCGCCGCGATGGTGCTGCGCACCGCGCGCACCGACATCCAGAAGGCAGCGAAGACGGCGCGCGACGACGCGAACGCGTTCTCGAAGGCGGTGATCGCCGAAGAGAACCGGCTGATCGCGATCACCGAGCCGGAAGAGAAGCGGCTGATCGGCATGCGCGACGTGTGGGACGAAGCGCGCGAGGCAGAGAAGCGCGCGAAGGTGGAGGCCGAGCAGCGGCGCGTCGCCGCGATCCGCGCGCTGATCGACGAGATCCGCTCGAGCGTAGCGATAGCTGCTGGTAAGCCCGCGGCTTACATCGCGGGCGCAATGATCGAGCTCGAAAACCTTCCGATCACGATCGCGGACTTCGCTGAGCTGACCGGCGAGGCCGAGGCCGCGCGCGGTATGACGCTCGACAAGCTGCGCGAGCTGCACGCGGCGGCCGTCGCGCAGGAGGAACGCGAGGCGCGGATCGCCGCCGAGCAGGCCGAGCTCGACCGCCAGCGCGCCGAACTGGCCGAACAGCAGCGGCAGGAAGTCGAAGCGCGGGCCGCGCGCGAGCGCGAGGAAGCCGCCGCGCGCGCCGAGCAAGAGCGCGTCGACCGCGAACGCCGCGAGTTCGAAGAAGCCGCCCGCCGCGAACAGCAAGCGCGCGAGGACGCGGAGCGCCTCGCCGCGATGCAGGCCGAGGAAAAGCGGCTCGCCGAGCAGCGAGTCGAGATGGCGCGCCGCCAGGCTGAACTCGATCGCGCCGAGCGCGAGCAGCGCGAACGTGAGGAAGCGGCGGCACGCGAGGCGGCCGAAGCCGCTGCGCAGGACGAGCGCGATCGGGTCACACGCCAGCGTGCCGAGAACCGCGCGGCAATGCTTGCGCCGGAACCTACCGCCGGCAACTGGACGGCAAAGCGCGGCTGCGTCGTGACCGACGTGCCGATTCCCGGCTGCATCGGTGGCGGCTTCGATGACGTCGAGCACTACGGCGGCTACCTGATCGCAGAAAGCATCTACCGCCCGGCCGATGGGCGCGTGCTCGCCGCCGCGCGCGACATGTTCGACGCGCTGCGTCAGTGGCAGCACGCCGAGCGCACCGATGATCCGGAAGAACTCGCGAACGCGCGAGCCGCGCGCGACGCCGCCATCGAGCGCGCGATCTACGTCCCCACCGAAGAAACCGCAGCAGCCTGACCCACTCACAACGCCTGGCTGAGTCTCAGGCACATGGAGAAAATGCAATGTCCGACGTCATCACCACCACTCAAGACAACACGCCCGCCGCGTTCGACCTGTCGCCGCGCTCGCTCGAAGAGGCGATGAAGTTCGCGGGCCTGTTGGCCGATTCCAGCATCGTCCCGAAGGACTTCATCGGCAAGCCCGGGAACGTGCTCGTCGCGATCCAGTGGGGCATGGAACTCGGCCTGAAGCCGATGCAAGCGATGCAGAACATCGCTGTCATCAACGGCCGGCCGTCGCTCTGGGGCGACGCGCTGCTCGCGCTCGTGCTCGCCTCGTCCGTCTGCGAGTACATCCACGAGTGGGAGGAAAACGGCACGGCCTTCATCAAGTGCAAGCGCCGCGGCAAGCCCGAGGACGTCCAGAGCTTCAGCGACGAGGACGCGAAGAAGGCTGGCCTGATCGGCAAGCAGGGCCCGTGGGCGCAGTACCCGCAGCGCATGAAGAAGATGCGCGCGCGCGCCTTCGCGCTGCGCGACAACTTCGCCGACGTGCTGAAGGGCATCGCCGTCGCCGAGGAGGTGATGGACATCGAGCCCGTCGAGCGCGACATCACGCCGCGCGCGACGCCGGCGCAGATCGCAGGAAATGCGGCCGATAGCGCTCGCCCGGCGCGCACCGCCGCGCACGACCAGATCATCGCGCGCCTCGAAGGCGTCGCGCTCAACCTCGGCTTCGATCCGTTCAAAGAAGAGTGGTCGAAGCTGTCGAAGGAAGATCGATCGGCGATCGGCCTGCGCGAGCGCGATCGCATCGCCGCGATCGCTGGTCTGCCGGCCGCGCAGCAGCAGACCGACGGCGCGCCGCAGGACGACGGCGCGGGCCAGCGTGAGCCGGGTGGCGACGATGAGTGAAGCCGTCGAGGTCTACCGCGCGATGGGTGATCACCGCAAGGCGCTGCGCGCGAAGTACGGCGTGCCGTGCCCGCGCTGCGCCCAGGTGCGGCCGAAGGCCCACCCGTCGATCCTGCTGCCGCAGCAGCGCTGCCGCGTCGACGGCTACGTCGATCCGCGGCCCGAGCTCACCGACGAGCAATGGAGTGCAGCATGAGCGCCGCCATCGACCAGCGCACCGACGCCTGGTTCGCCGCGCGCGCCGGCCGCATCACGGCGAGCCGCTTCGCCGACGCGATCGCGTTCACCGGCGGCGAGCCGGGCGACGTGTACAAGACCGGCCCGAGGAAGGGCCAGCCGAAGCCGCGCCAGTCCACCGGCGCGCGCGACAAGTACATGCGCGAGATCGTGTTCGAACGGCTCGCCGCGACGGCGACGCACGAGGTTGGCGGCCGCGCGACGAAATGGGGTGAGGAAGTCGAGCCGTTCGGCCGCGAGGCCGTCGAGATCGAGACCGGCTTCATCATCGCGCCCGGCGGCTTCTTCACGCACCCGCGCTACGCGTTCCTCGGCGCGTCGCCCGACGGCCTGATCAGCGACGACGGCGGCTACGAATCGAAATGCCCGATGGACGAGGCCGTGCACATCAACACGCTGCTGAACGGCATGCCGGACGACCACATCGACCAGGTGCAGGGCGGCATGCTCGTCACCGGACGCCGCTGGTGGCTGTTCGCCTCCTACGATCCGCGCATGTGCCCCGACCTGCGCCTCTACACGCAACGGATCGAGCGCGACGACGCGTACATCGACGGTGTGCTGCTGCCCGGCCTTCTGCAGTTCGAGGCCGAGGTGAACGCCATGATCAAGAAGCTGCGGCAGCGTGCAGCATAACCGCCCCACCACCATTCAGGAGCACTGCATGTTCTCTCTCGACAACACCCTCGCGAAGATCGTTTCGGTGACGAACGTCAGCGAGAAGCACGGCGCGGAGCGTGTGCCCGCGATTTCGATCGGGCTGCACGTCGTCCAAGGCGGCGAAGTGCTCGGCGACTTCGATCCGGCGCTGCGCGCGATGCTGTATCGCAAGCCGCAGCCGAAGCCCGGCGAACTGCCGATGGAGCACGACGGCCTGACCGAGCTGCGTTTCCCGTTCATGCGCAACCTCGCGTGGGACCGGAAGTGGCCCGGGTACCTGCTGCGATTCCACATTGGCGCGAGCGGCATGGAGGACGTGCTGCTCGCCGAATGCGAGCTGAAGGACGTTCGGTTCACCACGCAGGAAGGCGGGTCGGTCGGCGTGCACTTCAAGATCACCGCGCATCCGAAGGACGAAACCGATCACGGAAAGATCGCCATGCGCTTGCAGCAGGAGATCGGCATCACTCTCACGCCGCCGAACGACTACGTCGAGCCCGGGCTGTCCGGAGGGCCGACGCAGGATGGCGACGATCCCGATCCGCTGGCCGGCAGCGATCTCGCGCGCGGCGCCGAGAACGGCCCGCAAGACGGCGACGACGAGTACGACGAAGACGAGCACGAGACCGCTGAGTAACCAAGAAAGGCCCCGCGCGGTACACCTCGGTCCGCGCGGCATTCGAAGGGGCGGTCTAGATGACGCCCTGCTTTTTCGGCGCCATTGAGGCTTTATCTGTAGAGGAAGCGATGACCCTTCGTTTTGGTTCCGTGTGCAGTGGAATAGAAGCGGCGAGCTGCGCTTGGCATCCGCTCGGATGGCAGACCGAGTTCGTCAGCGAGATCGAGCCGTTCCCGAGCGCCGTTCTCGCGTACCACTACCCGACCGTGCCGAACCTCGGCGACATGATTAAATTCAAGGAATGGCCCGATGCAGCTATCGATCTTCTCGTCGGCGGAACTCCCTGCCAAAGCTTCAGCGTCGCCGGACTCCGAAAGGGACTGGCTGATCCGCGTGGCAACCTCATGCTCACCTATCTTGCCATTGCTGAGCGCTACGCTCCCCGCTGGCTGGTCTGGGAAAACGTCCCCGGTGTCCTGTCATCAAACGGCGGACGGGATTTTGGAACCCTCCTCGGTGGGCTGGCAAAACTCGGGTATGGGTACGCCTACCGCGTTCTTGACGCTCAGTTCTTCGGAGTGGCCCAGCGCCGCCGCCGTGTGTTCGTTGTCGGACATCTTGGAGACTGGCGACGTGCCGCAGCGGTACTTTTTGAGCGCGAAAGCCTGCTCGGGCATCCTGCGCCGCGCCGAGAATCGCGGAAAGGAGTTGCCCCAACCCTTAGCGCGCGCACTAAGGGCGGTGGCGGACTAGGAACCGACTTCGAGTGTGATGGTGGCTTGATTGCGGGGACACTATGTGCCGATTCGCATCCGGGTTCGTACAGCGGCCAGGACGCCTACAGTGGGCGGTTGATTGCGCATGCACTGCGCGGCGAAGGCTTCGACGCAAGCGAAGATGGCATAGGGCGCGGCACGCCAATCGTTCCGATCACCTTCGACTGCAAGGCATCCGGACAAAACGGATTCGGCATCGGCGAAATCGCGTCGACGATGCGCAGCATGGGGCATGCGAGCTCAACTCAGAACGGAGGCGGCCACCTAGCGGTGGCGTTCCAGTGTCAGGGCAGCAATGTCGGCGAGATGGGGACGCTTCGCAAGGGAAATGGCGGCGTGGGCGGCGGAGTTCCGTTTGTCGCAGGTGGCTCGGCCGTGCGCCGCCTCACACCTCGAGAATGCGAGCGCCTGCAAGGTTTCCCCGACGACTACACGCTCATCAGCGTACGCAGCAAGCCTACCGCCGACGGCCCGCGCTACAAAGCGCTCGGCAACAGCATGGCCGTACCTGTAATGCGCTGGATCGGCTCGCGAATTGAGCTCATCGAATTACTGACCACCTGAGGACACCATGACCCAATCTAATAGCCGCGCTGATGCGCTGACTGACCTGCCGCCGTGCCCGTTTTGCGGCGGCGTCCTTGGCACCGGAAATGCCGCTGACGGCCATGCAGATGACTGCTACATCATGCTGATGTTGCGCAAGCACGGGAACGTAGCAGACGTCACGGCCGCTTGGAGGCGGCGAGCCCCCGCTTCGCAGACCGCAGCAGCGCCGATCGTCTCCGCATGTAAGCACTGCGGATCGACGACCGCGCAGGCATGCAATGACGTGGGCTGCTTCTATCTCGAATCGGGCGATGGCGAGCCGCTCGTCTCCGCGCCGGTGGACGAGCGGGCGGCGTTCGATATGTCCGATGCTGAATGGTGCGATGTATTCGAACAAATCCAGAAGACTGTACCGAACGTGTTCGGCAGCTATGCGAAGGTGCTTGCCAAATTCGCTCGTGAAGCTATCCGGATTGCTGCCACTGCCCGCGCGGCAGCATCGCCCGCTGCGGAGGGGGAGCAGGCACTTGAGGACAATCCACTCTATACCGTACGCATGTCGGCAATTATCTCGGCAGCCTGCGGCTACTGGAATCCTGCCGATACCATTAAGCCGGAGTATAAAACTCCGGCGCTCGATAAGGTGGCTGCGCTGTACAGACAGAATGCGCGCAGTCTCGTCATCATCCGCGACCTTCGCGAAGAACTCGATTCGCTGAAAAATTCGACAGCAGAGATCGCTGCTGATTTGCCATTCCACAAGCTGCTCGCGGCATTGATCGACATCTATGACGATGAACGCAACAATGCGCCGGAGGATCGCTGCTACGTCGAAGGCGCGTGGACGGAGGTTGTAGATGAAGCGCGCGCCACGCTTCTCGCTGCCCCGCAACCCGCGCAGGCCGACGCACCGGCAGAGGCGCGCGAGCCTCATTTCATCGCAAAGCTTGACTTCGGAGAGGGTCTTGTAGTTGTCCAAGAATGCACATTGGACGACGCGCCGTCGATTGCGATTTATGAGTCGCTTCGTCAAGGGACGCCTGGAGAATCCGCGAAAGCCGAGCCGTCGCCCACAGATCATGAAATTGCACGTCGAAGCGTCTTTCTGACATTCCTGGATAGCGCACATCGGGATCGTGTCGCTGACGCTCTTGTCGGTGTCTCCGCTGATGCGGGAGAGGCGGTGGCGATCCATCAGTGCATGGCAACAGACGGCGATGAAGCTGAACACGATCAGCACGGGCGCGATCTGTGGATGGACGTTCCGAGTGACGCATACGAGAAGCTGTCGAAACGTCCGGATGTGCGGTCACGAATCGTCTACACCGCCCCGCCCACCGCGAGGGTGGCGAGCCTTCCCGCTGAGCACATCGCCGAGCTGAAGAGGATGGACGCCGATCCGACGCTGTACGACAGCGAGCGACTTGCAATTCGAGCCGTGTTCGCCCTTCTCAATGGAGCCGATCAATCATGAGCAGAAGTGGATATAGCGACGATTGCGAAAACGTCGAACTGTGGCGTACGGCAGTGCGTAATGCGATTCGCGGCAAGCGCGGTCAAGCCATGCTTCGCGATCTCGCGGCAGCGCTTGACGCGATGCCAGAAAAGCGTTTGATCACCGCAGAGCTTCAGGATGCAGAGGGAGATTTCTGCGCGCTCGGCGTGCTCGGCAGCGTGCGAGGCCTCGATCTGAAGAGCCTCGATCCGGAAGACCGTGAAACGGTGGCCGCTGCCTTCAACATCGCCCCCGCACTCGCCGCGGAGATCGTTTTCGAGAACGACGAGAATGGTGACCACTGGGATCACGCTCTCGGGAAACGCGTTTTCGAGACGCCCAAAGAGCGCTGGACCCGCATGCGCCAATGGGTCGAATCAAATTTGAAGGACGCCGACCATGACCAGTAAGCTTACCGCGTGCCCGTTCTGCGGGTTCACCGACTGCACCGTTTCGCTCCGTTCGATCAACTCGTGGAAATTCGTCTACTGCCCCGATTGCCTCGCTGAAGGCCCGGCATGTGAGACCGAGGATGAAGCGGTCGCCGCATGGACCCGGCGCGCCCCCACGCAGCAGCCGAGCGGCGAGGTGACGTCCGCCGACCTGTCGGCGCTGCTGCCGGGCACCTACTACATGGATCCGCCCGACGGCGGCGACGTCTCGCTGCTCGAACAGCTTCGACGCATGGCGGCCGATGCTGCGCGCTATCGATCTGCCGCAGCATTCAACGACGAGGCTCGCGAGTTCCTGTACGGCAACCTCGACACGATCCAGTCGGCTATCGAGCTCGCCGATGCCGCCGGCAATTCCAGGCAGGCGCGGGGACTGGAGGCCGTCGAATACCAGATCCGCCGGTTGTTCGCCGGCCGCGCCCAAGGAGGCGGACAGGAATGAGCGCGATCATCAGCCCCTGCTGCGGCTACCGCTATCGCCTTGAGCGCGACGTCGCGACGACCGGGATCGTCGTCGCGTTCTTCGGCGTGAACCCGTCGCGCGCCGACGCCAGCGTGCGCGACCAGACCGATCTGAAGTGGACCGGCTTTGCGGCCCGCTGGGGCGCGCGGAAGTACATCGCCGGGAATCCGTTCGCCTTCCGCTCGCCGAACGTTCGCGACCTAGTCGCGGTTGTCGACCCGATCGGGCCCGCGAACGACGAACACCTCGCGCGGATCATCGCGGACGCCGATCTACTTGTCCCGTGCTGGGGCGACCGCTACAAGCTGCCGAGTTCACTGCGCCAGCGCCTCGACGTCGTCGCGGACATGCTGCGCGCTTCCGGCAAGCCTCTGAAGGTCTTCGGACTGACCGCCAAGGGCGATCCGAAGCATCCGCTCATGCTGGCGTACGACACGCCGCTTATCGACTGGAATGCACGATGAGCGAGCGGCCCTACCCCGCCACTCTCACACCGGCCCTCGGCCGCGTGCTCGGCATGATGGTCTGGGAAACCGGGCCGATCGCGCACGCGCTGCGCGCCGCCGGGCACGTGATTGAGCGCACGCCCGAGGCTGAACAGGCCGCGGTGCTCCACTGGCTCACCGGCTTCGCGCTCGAGCACGGCGCGGACTGGGAACGGCACGCGGCCGTCGCGCTGCACGTGCTCACCGAGTCGCGAGGAGGCTGAGAATGGGGCGTCGACGCATGTGCGAATCAAGGGTGCTGAACGCGGACAATGTGTTCGAGCGGATGGTGCCTGGCAAGACCTATCCGGCGTACGTGGTCGCCGCGCGCTTCAAGGTGCCGACGAAGGAAGTGCGGCCGCATCTCGATGCGCTGATCGAATCTGGCCGGATCGAACACAGCCACGCGCTCGCGAAGACACTCGGCTTTCGGCGTCCCGGCCAGTTGCCCGCGAAGGAAGAACCGGCGCCCACTGCAGATACGAGCGTCGCCGCGCCGCCCGCGCCACCCAACCTGAATTCAACCCTGACCGGCTACGAGCGAGAAATCCGTGGCTGGGTCGAACTCTGCATGATGACGAGGACACGATGACTGAACTTGCACAACTCGCTCAGGAGATCGCCGCGCGCTTGACGCCGCATGCGCTGTGGGATCTGGCCGAGCTGGCCGCGTACCTGCACCGCAGCGATCAGCACACGCGCCAGTGGATCATCACGCAGGACGGATTCCCGCGGCCAATTCGGATTCCGTCAGGCAAGAACTCTAGCGAGCGCGCCCGGCCTCTTTGGCGCGCGAAGGACGTGATCGCATGGGCCGAATCTCACGTCGAAGCCTGATGCAGCTTGTCGGCAAGATCAGCGGCATGCGGCGCATAATAGACCCCCTGCAGGATACGCAGGTCTTGATGGCCGCTGATCTTCGCCAGTTCCATCACGCTGAAGATCTTCGACAGTCGCGTCAGCGCCTCGCGGCGCGCGTCGTGGAAATGCAGGTCGTCCAGCATCACCGCCTTCTTCGCCTTCGCGAACAGCGCGCTCCGTAGTGCCGCTTCGACGCCGAACACACTCCCCCCGAACTCCTTCCTGAGCGGTTCGAATTGCTTCAGCAGTGCGAGCGCGCGCGGCGACAACGGCACATCGCGCGCGACGCCTGTTTTTGTGCGCGGCAGATGCACGTACCGCTTCTGCAAGTCGACTTCATCCCACCGCATCCCCTCAATCTCGCCGGCGCGCATCGCCGTCTCGATCGCGAACACGAGCATCGCGCCGATCCGCGCTGATTTAGTGGTCGGCGTCTCGTCATCTCGGTAGCCGAGCCGTGCGAGCAGCAGCGCGACCTCCTCATCGGTGATTCGCCGCTTGCGCGGCTCGGGCTCGCTCGGGCGCCGCATACCGTTGAGCGGGCTCTCGGTGATCCACTTCCATTCATCGCGCGCGGTCGTGAAAACGTGCGACAGCAGGTTGATCTCGCGCAGCACCGTCGCCGTGCCGACCTTGCCGCGGCCTGCGCTCTCGTCACCAGCGATCCGCGCGTCACGCCATCGGCCCATGTGCTCGGCCGTCACGTCAGAGAGCGGCATTGCGGCCAGATCCGGAAAGTGCCTGATGAATGCGGCGAAGCGGATCGCCTCCCATCGCGCGGTGCGTTTCGTCGGGCTGACGCGCTTCTCATACTCGCGCAGCGCATCGGCGAACGTGTGCTTCGTGCCGGGCGTCAGCTTGCCGACGTTGATCTCGTGCTCGATCCTCGTCGCCCATGCGACGGCATCTGCCTTGCTCGAGAACGTCTCCGACATGCTGACGCCTTTGCGACGCACTTGCGCGCGCCATACGCCGCCCCGCTTCGTAAATGTGGCCACCGTGCCCCCTGGTGCAAATCGTGGTGCATTTCTGGTGCACGCGGGTGCAAAAACGGCTCATTTTCGCTACGGCGCGGCTACCATTCCGGATCGGGACGATAGCACGGAAAAGCTTGACGGGCTTGGGTTTGCTACAGACAGGATAGCTTTCGCTACAGAATGAGCTGGTGCCGGGGACCGGACTCGAACCGGCAAGCCAGTTAAGGCGGCGGATTTTCGTCACACTGCTTCTTTCGAAGCCGGCGTCGTCTGGAACGATGCCGTTCGTGCGCTGGACTATGCCTTCGCCATCGCGTGCGGGCCGACGCTGTCGCCCGTGCGCCTTAGGCGCCCCCCGTCTAGTCTCTACACCTTCCTCGCGTGCGCCGCGAGGCTTGGCTCGGCGTTGCCTCGATGCATCGCATCAGGGGTTTCGCCGAATTTGAAGGGTTCTGCACCGGCCGTTTCCGGCTGGGCACTCAAACTTTTAAGTCCGCTATGTTTACCAATTTCATCACCCCGGCAAGGGCGGACGGGATTCTACCACTGCTCGCCCCGCCGTCACGCATTTGACCCTGCCGGCCCCCGCCGGATTCGACCGCGCCCGCACCGCCACCGATACAATAGCCCCCGCACCGCCGCCTCATCCTTCACACGATTGCGCGCGCGCACCGCTCCGATTCGCCCCCTTCACGCGTCATCGGAAGGTCATAAACGTTTTCGATAATGCCCTCGCCGAAAACGTTTACATCGCGCCCCCTCATGACCCCGACCATCAAGGATGTCGCCGCGCTTGCCGGCTTCTCGATCGCCACCGTGTCGCGTGCGATCAACGCGCCGCATACCGTCAGCCCGTCGACGCTCGTCGCGATCCGCACCGCGATCGACGCGCTGAAATTCCGCCCGAGCCCGCTCGGCCGCCAGTTGCGCGGCGAGCGCACGCGGCTCGTCGGCGTCGTGCTGCCGACCCTTGCCAACCCCGTGTTTGCCGACTGCCTGCAAGGGATCGACGAACTCGCGACCGCGGCCGGCTTCAAACTGATCCTGATGACGACCGAGTACGACGAGGCGCGCGAGCGCCACGCGATCGAGACGCTGCGCGAGCAGCGCGTCGAAGGGCTGATCCTGACGGTCGCCGATGCGGACACGCATCCGCTGCTCGACATGCTCGATCACGACGGCCCGCATTACGTGCTGATGCACAACGACACACAGCGCCGCCCGTCGGTGTCGGTCGACAACCGCCGCGCCGCGTACGACGGCGTGCGCATGCTGACCGCGCACGGCCATCGCCGCGTGCTGATGCTCGCCGGCTCGCTCGCGGCGTCCGATCGCGCGCGGCAGCGCCATCTCGGCTACGCGCAGGCGCTCGAGGAAAGCGGCATCGCGCCGCTGCCGCCGGTCGAGGTCGACTTCAACGCGCCCGAGCTGCCCGATGCGGTGCTCGCGCACCTGACCGCGCGCAGGACGCGCCCGACCGCGCTGTTCTGCAGCAACGACCTGCTCGCGATGGTCGTGATGCGCGGCCTCAGGCGCGCCGGCTTCTCGATTCCCGACGACATCTCGGTGCTCGGCTTCGACGGCATCGCGATCGGCGAGCTGCTCGCGCCGCCGCTCGCCAGCATCGCGACGCCGAACCGCGACATCGGCCGGCACGCGTGGCAACGCCTCGTCGAATCCATCGGCGGCAAACCCGTCGAGCGCGCGTCGCGCATCCTGCCGCACACGGTGCGCGACGGCGCGACGGTCGCGCCGGCCGCCCGGCAGCTTCGCGAAGCCTGAGCGCGCCGCCCCTCCCTCACACGCCCACCCGGAGACCCTGACGTGACCCTTCGACTGTCGTCCCTGCTGCGCGCGCTCGCCGCGCCGCTCGCTTGCGCCGCCCTGCTCGCCGGCGCGCCGTCCGCCCACGCGGAAGACACTGCTATCTGCTACAACTGCCCGCCCGAATGGGCCGACTGGGCTGCGCAGATCGCCGCGATCAAGCAGAAGACCGGCGTGCGCGTGCCGTTCGACAACAAGAACTCGGGCCAGGCAATCGCGCAGCTGATCGCCGAGCAGAAGAGCCCGGTCGCGGACGTCGTCTATCTCGGCGTGTCGTCGGCGTTCCAGGCGAAGGACAAGGGCGTGATCGCGCCGTACAAGCCCGCGCACTGGAACGACATCCCGGCGAACCTGAAGGATCCGCAAGGCTACTGGTTCGCGATCCACTCGGGCACGCTCGGCTTCTTCGTCAACAAGGACGCACTCGAAGGCAAGCCGGTGCCGCGCTCGTGGGCGGACCTGCTGAAGCCCGAGTACAAGGGCATGGTCGGCTACCTCGATCCGTCGAGCGCGTTCGTCGGCTATGCGGGCGCGGTCGCCGTCAACCAGGCGCTCGGCGGCACCCTCGACAACTTCGGGCCGGCGCTCGACTGGTTCCGCAAGCTGAAGGCCAACGCGCCGATCGTGCCGAAGCAGACCGCGTACGCGCGCGTGCTGTCGGGCGAGATCCCGATCCTGCTCGACTACGACTTCGACGCGTACCGCGCGAAGTACAAGGACAACGCGAACGTCGAGTTCGTGATTCCGAAGGAAGGCACGATCGCGGTGCCGTACGTGATGAGCCTCGTGAAGGGTGCGCCGCACGATGCGAACGGCCGGAAGGTGCTCGACTTCGTGCTGTCCGACGAGGGCCAGAAGCTGTGGGCGAACGCCTACCTGCGCCCGGTGCGCGCGCAGGCGCTGAGCGCCGACGTCGCGTCGAAGTTCCTGCCGGCGAGCGACTACGCACGCGCGAAGCCCGTCGACTTCGGCAAGATGGCCGCCGGCCAGCAGGCGTTCGGCCAACAGTACCTGCAGATCATGCAGTAACGGCAGGACCCGACCGATGCCCGACCTGACTTTCCCGCTGCGCTGGCGCATCGCGCTCGTCGCGCCCGCGCTCGCGGTGTTCGCCGCGTTCTGGCTGCTGCCGATGGTCGCGCTCGCGCGGGTGTCGGCCGACGGCGCGTTCGTCGCGCAGTATGCGGCGCTGCTCGGCAACGCGCGCTACATGAAGAGCCTCGGCGAGACGGTCGCGCTGTCGGCGGCCGTCACGCTCGCGACGCTCGTGCTGTCGACGATCTCGGGCCTGCTGCTCGCGCGCCGCGCGTTCGCCGGCAAGCGCGTGCTGCTCGCGCTGCTGACGTTTCCGCTCGCGTTTCCGGGCGTCGTCGTCGGCTTCATGGTGATCATGCTCGCGGGCCGGCAGGGGCTGATCGGGATGCTGTCCGCGAAGCTCACCGGCGACAAGTGGGTGTTCGCGTATTCGGTGACGGGCCTGTTCGTCGGCTACCTGTACTTCTCGATTCCACGCGTGATCGTCACCGTGATCGCGGCGGCGTCGAAGCTCGACCCGTCGCTCGAGGAAGCGGCCCGCTCGCTCGGCGCGTCGCCGTGGCGCATCCTGCGCGACATCGTGCTGCCCGCGCTCGCGCCGGGCCTGATCGCGGCCGGCGCGATCTGCTTCGCGACCGCGATGGGCGCGTTCGGTACCGCGTTCACGCTCGCGACCGACCTGAACGTGCTGCCGATGACGATCTACACCGAGTTCACGCTGAACGCGAACATCGCGACGGCCGCCGGCCTGTCGATCGTGCTCGGCGTCGTCACGTGGGCCGTGCTCGCGCTCGCGCGCCGCTTCACGGGACACACCGCGGCAGCCGCCGCCTGAGGTTCAATCGATGCATTCGCTTTCCGGTTCTTCCGCGCCCTCCCCCGCGCCCGCGCAGGCAAGCAGCGCTGCCCGGCGCGCGCCGCGCGTCACCGGCGCCCGCGCGCTCGCCGCGCTGCAGTGGTGCGTCACGCTGCTGCTGTGCGCGTTCCTGATCGTGCCGGTCGTGATGTCGGTGCTCGCGGGGCTGACCGTCAACTATTTCCGCGGCCTGTCGAGCGGCCTCACGCTGCGCTGGCTCGAACAGGTGTGGCAGCAGTATCACGGCTCGGTCGCGCTGTCGCTGTATGTCGCGTTCGCGACGCTCGCGATCGCACTCGCGGTCGGCGTGCCGGCCGGCTATGCGCTCGCGCGCAGCGAAAGCCGCGCCGCGCGCGTGATCGAGGAAGCGCTCGTGCTGCCGATCGCGCTGCCGGGCCTCGCGTCCGCGCTCGCGCTGCTCGTCGTCTACGGCGGCTTCACCGCGTTCCGGATGAGCCCGTGGTTCATCGTGGCCGGCCACGCCGTGTTCACGCTGCCGTTCATGGTGCGAGCGGTGGCGGCCGTCGCGGCGGGCGCCGACCTGCGCACGCTCGAGGACGGCGCGGCAAGCCTCGGCGCATCGTTCGTCACGCGCTTCGTGACGATCGTGCTGCCGAACCTGCGCCCCGGCATCGTCGCGGGCGCGCTCGCGGTGCTCACGCTGTCGATCGGCGAATTCAACCTCACGTGGATGCTGCACACGCCCGACACGAAGACGCTGCCGGTCGGCCTCGCCGACACCTATGCGTCGCTGCGTCTCGAAGTCGGCAGCGCGTACACCATCCTGTTCCTGCTGATGACGCTGCCGCTCCTCGTCGCGATGCAGTGGCTCGGCGTCGACCCGTCCGGCACGCGCGCGCTGAAGCCGCGCGGCAAGCGTTGACCGGTGCTCACATGAAACTCGATTCCATTCCGATCACCCTGACCCGCTGCGCGAAGACGTTCCGCGGCACCCGCGTGCTCGAGCCGCTCGACCTGTCGATCGGCGCGGGCGAGACGCTCGTGCTGCTCGGCCCGTCGGGCTGCGGCAAGACCACGACGCTGCGCCTGATCGCGGGCCTCGACACGCCGGACGCCGGCGGCACGATCGCATTCGGCGGCGACGACGTCACCGCGCTGCCGATCGAGCGCCGCCAGGTCGGCATGGTGTTCCAGAACTACGCGCTGTTTCCGAACCTGACGGTGCGCGGCAACGTCGGCTACGGGCTGAAGATCCGCAAGACCGAGCCGCGCGTGCTGCGCGAACGCGTCGACGACCTGCTCGCGATGATGCGGCTCGATGCGCACGCGGACAAGCCGATCGACCAGTTGTCCGGCGGCCAGCGCCAGCGGGTCGCGCTCGCGCGCGCGCTCGCGGTGCGGCCGCGCGTGCTGCTGCTCGACGAGCCGCTGACCGCGCTCGACGCGAAGCTGCGCGACGCGCTGCGCCGCGAGATGAACGCGCTGCTGCGCGAGCTCGGCGTGACGACCGTCTACGTGACGCACGACCAGGCCGAGGCGATGGAGCTCGGCGACCGTATCGTCGTGATGAGCGCGGGCCGCATCGAGCAGGTCGGCACGCCACGCGACATCTACTACCGGCCCGCGAACCGCGCGGTCGCGCAGTTCATCGGCACGCTGAACCGCCTTGCGGGAGAATGGCGGGACGGTGCGCTCGTGACGACGGGCGGCGCGATCGCCACGCCGCACGCCGCCGACGAATGGTTCTTCCGGCCCGAGGATGCGCAGCTCGCCGATCCGGCGCATGCGCCGTTGCGCGGCGCGATCGGCGCATGCGCGTTCCTCGGCGAGCGCACCCGGCTCACGATCGAGCATGCGGCGCCCGACGCGCTCGTGATCGACGTGCCGGGCCGCGTCGAACTCGCGCGCGGCACGGCGGTCGGCATCACGGTCGCGCCCGAAGGGCTGATCGCGCTCGCCGCGTGACACCCTCTCCCCACAATAAACAGACGATCCGAGGAACGACGATGCTGCTTGCACACATCAGCGATCTGCATATCAAACGGCCGGGCATGCTGGCGTACCGGCGCGTCGACACCGCCGCCGCGCTCGCGCGCTGCATCGCGCGGCTGAACGCGCTCGAGCCGCGTCCCGACGCCGTGCTCATCACCGGCGACCTGACCGATTTCGGCCATGACGACGAATACCGCCATCTGCGCGCGCTGCTCGCGCCGCTCGAGATTCCGTACTTCCTGATGATCGGCAATCACGACGATCGCGCGGCGCTGCGCCGCGCGTTCGCGGATCGCCCCGAATGGCGGGACGGCGAGTTCGTGCAATACGCGCTCGACGTCGGCGCGGTGCGCGTGCTTGCGCTCGATTCGCAGGTGCCCGGCACGAGCGTCGGCGACCTGTGCGACGCGCGCCTCGCGTGGCTCGCGGCCCAGCTCGACGCCGCGCGCGGGCGGCCCGTGATCGTCGCGCTGCATCACCCGCCGTTCGTGTCGGGGATCGGCCACATGGATGCGCTGCGGCTCGCGCCCGCCGCCGCCGCGAAGCTCGATGCGCTGCTGCGCGGCCATCCGAACGTCGAGCGCGTGCTGTGCGGCCACGTGCACCGGACGATGTTCGCGCGCTTCGGCGGCACGATCGCGTCGGCGGTGCCGGCGCCCGCGCACCAGGTTGCGTTCGACCTGCGCGACGGCGGGCCGTCGGCGTTCAGGCTCGAACCGCCCGCGTTCGCCGTGCATCGCTACACGCCCGAAACGGGGATGGTCACGCATCACGTGTATGTCGACGAGGGCGACGGCCCGTATCCGTTCTACGAACCGACGGGCGAACTCGTCGACTGAGCGCCGTCGCGGCAGTGTTTGCGGCGCCGCGGCAACCGTTGCCGCGGCGCGGGCCGCAACGGCGCCGCCGGGCCGGCGCCCGCACCCTGCCGGGCCGGCCCGTCACCGGCACGTTTCACACGGCTCCGGTATCATCGGCTCCCTCGACCGATGCCCGGCGCGCGCCGCCGCCAGCCGCCGCGCCGCGCGGGTCACGTCACACCCGAGCGCTCCGTATCGCCATGTCCTCCATTGCCCCCGATCGCCAGACCCACGGCGCCGCGTCGCCCCACTACTCGCGCAGCCTGCTGTTGCTGCTCGCGACGATCGCGGGCGTGTCGGTCGCGAACATCTACTACAACCAGCCGCTTCTCGACAGCTTCCGCGCGACGTTTCCGGACCACGCGTCGTGGATCGGCGCCGTGCCGACCGCGACGCAGCTCGGCTACGCGGCCGGGATGTTCCTGCTCGCGCCGCTCGGCGACCGCTTCGACCGGCGCACGCTGATCCTGCTGCAGATCGCCGGCCTGTCGGTCGCGCTGATCGCGGCGGCCGCCGCGCCGTCGATCGCCGTGCTCGCCGCCGCGAGCCTCGCGATCGGCGTGCTCGCGACCATCGCGCAGCAGGCGGTGCCGTTCGCGGCCGAGATCGCGCCGCCCGCCGCGCGCGGGCAGGCGGTCGGCACCGTGATGAGCGGCCTGCTGATCGGCATCCTGCTCGCGCGCACGGCGGCCGGCTTCGTCGCCGAATACTTCGGCTGGCGCGCGGTGTTCGGCGCGTCGGTCGCGGCGCTCGTCGCGCTTGCCGCGGTGATCGTGCTGCGCCTGCCGCGCAGCTCGCCGACGTCGACGCTGCCGTACGGCAAGCTGCTCGGCTCGATGTGGCATCTCGCGGTGGAATTGCGCGGGCTGCGCGATGCGTCGCTGACGGGTGCGGCGATCTTCGCGGCGTTCAGCGCGTTCTGGCCCGTGCTGACGCTGCTGCTCGCGGGCGCCCCGTTCCATCTCGGGCCGCAGGCGGCCGGCCTGTTCGGCATCGTCGGCGCGGCCGGCGCGCTCGCCGCGCCGTATGCGGGGCGCTTCGCCGACGCGCGCGGGCCGCGCGCGATCATCTCGCTCGCGATCGCCCTGGTGGCGGCATCGTTCGTGATCTTCGCGCTGTCGGGCGCGAGCATCGTGGGGCTCGTGATCGGCGTGATCGTGCTCGACGTCGGCGTGCAGGCCGCGCAGATCTCGAACCAGTCGCGCATCTACGCGCTGAAGCCCGACGCGCGCAGCCGCGTCAACACGGTGTACATGGTGTGCTATTTCATCGGCGGCGCGCTCGGCTCGTCGGCCGGCGTGCTCGCATGGCGCGCGTTCGGCTGGCCCGGCATGTGCGCGGCGGGGCTCGTGTTCTCCGCGCTCGCGGGGTGGTGCCACTATCGCGGCGCGACGCGCGGCGACTGAGCGTCCGCCGCGCGTGGCGCCGTCAAGCGTCGGCGGCCGGGAACGCGGATGCCGACGGAGACGCCGCTGCGGGCGGCGGAACGGCGGGTGACGTGGCGGCCGGCGCAGGCGCAGAGGTCATCGTCGACGCCGGGGCTGGCACCGAGATGGATGACGCTGACGGCGTCGGTACGGATACAGGCGCTGACATCGTGACAGGCGTCGGCGCGGACGCCGGCACCGGCGACGCAGCGTGAGCCGGCGTCGACGCCGCTGCGGGCGTCGCCCCGGCGGAACTCGCGGACGCCGAAGCGCTCGCCGTCGCCGTCCGCGACACGCCCCTGCGCGCCGGATCGAACACGAACGACAGCCCGACGCTGCCGAGGATCGCGAGCGTCGCGACGACCGTCGCCATCGTCACGGGTTCGCCGAGCATCACTGCGCCGAGCGCGACCGCGACGATCGGGTTCACGTACATGCAGCTGCTCGAGATGATCGGGCTCGTGTGGCGGATCAGATAGCCGTACGCGACATAGGCGGCCATCGTGCAGAACACCATCAAGTACACGAACGCGAACACCGGCCCCACCGCGAGCTGCTCGACGCGCTCGCCGAGCAGCCATGCGACGAGCGTCGACATCAGGCCGCCGAGGCCGATCTGCAGCGACGTCGACAGGAACAGGTCCGACGGCAGCTTGAGCCGCGTCGACAGATGCGCGCCGCCCGCCCAGAACAGCGCGCCGGCCAGCACGGAGATCGTGCCGAGCGCCGAATTCGCGGCGGCCGCGCCGCCCGAGTTCAGCACGACGATGCCGACCATCCCGAGCGCAACCGCCGCCCATTCGCCCTTGGTCACGGGCCGCCCCGCGACGGCGGCGATCACGGTCGCGAACAGCGGCACCGTCGCGACCATCACCGCGGCCGAACCGCTGCTGACGGTGCGCATGCCGAGCGCGATCGTGCCGGACGACAGCGCGACGAGCATCGTGCCGATGATCGCCGAATTGCGGATCTCGACGAGCGTCGGCCATTCCGGCTTGCGCCGCAGCGCGAAGATGAACAGGCCGATCCCGCCGAGCAGGTTGCGCAACCCCGACAGCAGCAGCGGCGGGAACGACTGCAGCGCGAAGTGCAGGCCGCTGTAGGTCGAACCCCAGACGAAATAGATGAACACGAGCGCCAGCGCGACGCGCCCGCCGCGGCTCTGCGGCAGGCGCAGCGGATGACGCGCGAAGAAATCGAGGAATCGGTCGAGCGGGCCCATCGTCAGCCTGCCCGCGCGGCGCGCCGCGTGCCTCGCTGAAAGACGCCGGAACAACCGGCAAACGGCCCGGACGGGGCCAGGGCGGCGGAGGCAAACGTGCGGAACGACATGACAGTGCGAACGGCGACGAAGTAAACCGGCGGGGCCGGCGGCAGAGGGACAAAAAAGGAGCGCAACCGCTGCGGCTGCGCACGCTCGGCATTATGGCATCAAGGATTCGAAAGGAACTTCGGGCCTGGCTGAAAGGATGGCGACTGACGTTTCGGCGCGACAGTTTCGGGGGGTGACTGCGCGGCGATCGTGACCACGCGACGCGCTCCCGTTCCGCGCCGTGCCTGCCGCTCATACAAGATTTTGTATAATCCGGCGCTACCGCGAGGTATCGATGGAGTTGGAATGACGACGAAGCAACGCTTTCCGAGCGTCTGGGACGCGATCGAAGACACGCCGACGGAAGCCGAAAACATGAAGCTGCGCGCCGAGCTGATGATCGCGCTCAAGCATCACATCACGCGGATGGAAATCAGCCAGGCGCAGGCCGCGCAGCTGCTCGGCATCACGCAGCCTCGCGTATCCGACCTGATGCGCGGCAAGATCAATCTGTTCGCGCTCGACACCCTCGTCAACATGGCGACGGCGGCCGGCCTGCGCATCGAAATGCGGGTGCGGGAATCGGGCTGACGCGCGCGCCAGCCCGGCCCTTCCCCGCCGCGCGACACGTCCCGCCGAACCCGTTATTCGAAAGCCGTTTGGGACTTGCCTGAAAGGCTGTCCACTGACGATTGCCCGCGACATCGAATATTTGATCCGATTGGTCCATTTTCCCTAATGTAGCGAGTCCCGCTGCCGTATACCCGGCCATCAACCCTGTTCGCATGATGGATTCTTATCTGAAGAATGCATCGATGCGCGGCGGGACAGGTCGTTTTGCTCTCACACGGGTAGCTGGGTATGAACAAGTTGACAGGCACCATCAAGTTCAAGATCGCGAGCGCATTCTGCGCATGCGTGATCGTGATGATCGCGATCGGGCTGGAAGGCATACGGGGGCTTGCAACGCTGAGTTCCGACATGAGTTCGATGTACACGGACAGCACGGTGCCGATCGAGGACCTGGCGGGCACCCAGGCGAATGCGCTGCAGATGCGCGTCAACCTGGAGCGGCTCGTCACGACGCATGACGCGGCCGAAGCGAAGGCCGTCGCCGAGCGCATCCGCGACCGCGAGAAGAAGCTGCTGTCCGCGTGGAACGACTACTACCCGGCGAAGGTGACGGCCGCCGACGAGCGCAAGATCGCGGATCGGATCGCCGGCCAGCTCGGCGATTTCCGCGCGCTCGCGTCGACCGCGCTCGGCGCGGCGGAATCGGGCAACACCGAAGCGGCGGCGGCGGCGCTGGACAAGCTCCGCCCGCTCGGCGGCGCGCTCGCCGACGGCATCGACGAGGACATCGCGATCAACGCGAAGCAGGTCAAGGATGCGGCCGACCAGGGCAACGACACGTACCGCACGCTGCTGTGGGCGTCGCTCGGCACCCTCGCGATCGGCGTGGCGGTCGCGACCGGCGCATGGCGGTATCTGCAGCGCGCGATCACGCAGCCGCTCGGCATCGCGATGAGCACCGCGCAGCGCATCGCCGACGGCCACCTCGAGAACACGATCGAGGTCCGCTCGAACGACGAGTTCGGCCGCCTGCTGGACGCGCTGCGCCAGATGGACGCACAGCTCGCGAGCGTCGTGCGCGGGATCAAGACGTCGAGCGAATCGATCCTGACCGCGTCGAGCGAAATTGCCGCGGGCAACATGGATCTGTCGTCGCGCACCGAGGAACAGGCCGCGTCGCTCGAGGAAACCGCCGCGAGCATGGAAGAGCTGACCGCGACGGTCAAGCAGAACTCGGAGAACGCACGCCAGGCGACGACGCTCGCGACCAACGCGTCGGACGTCGCCGACACCGGCAGCGAAGTCGTCGAACGGATGCTGTCGACGATGCACGACATCACCACCAGCTCGACGAAGATCGCCGACATCACCGGTCTGATCGAGAGCATCGCATTCCAGACCAACATCCTCGCGCTGAACGCGGCGGTCGAAGCCGCGCGCGCCGGTGAACAGGGGCGCGGCTTTGCGGTCGTCGCGGGCGAGGTGCGCAGCCTCGCGCAGCGCGCGTCGAGCGCCGCGAAGGAAATCAAGGAGCTGATCCAGCAATCGGTCGAGACGGTGCGCGACGGCTCGGACCAGGCGGAAGCGGTCGGCCGCACGATGGGCGACGTGCGCCAGGCGATCCGCCGCGTCGCCGACATCAACGCCGAGATCTCGGCCGCGTCCGACGAGCAGAGCCGCGGCATCGAGCAGGTCAACGTCGCGGTCGGCCAGATGGACGAAGTCACGCAGCAGAACGCGGCGCTGGTCGAACAGGCGTCGGCGGCCGCGCAATCGCTCGAACAGCAGGCGGCCGAGCAGAAGCGCGCGGTCGCGGTCTTCAAGCTCGCCGGCGATCCTGGCGCGGCCGCGCCCGCGCGCAGCGCACCGAAGGTGGCGCGCCGCCCTGCCCCGGCACGCGTTCCCGCGCCGCGCGCCGCGACGGCGCCGGCACCCGCGCTCGCCACGGCGGGCGCATCGGGCGGCGGCGACTGGGAAACCTTCTGATCGCGCGCAAGCGGCCCGCTTGCGGGCCGCTTACGACCCACCGAACCAGTTGTACCCCTGGTCGACCCAATACCCTCCCGGAAACGTGTTGGTCACGAAAATCTCCATGATGTGCTTCGGATTCTTGTAGCCGAGCTTGGTCGGCATCCGCAGCTTCATCGGGAATCCGAATTCCGCCGGCAGCCGCTGCCCGTCGTACTCGAAGGTCAGCAGCGTCTGCGGATGCAGCGCGGTCGGCATGTCGATGCTTTCGTAGTAATCGTCCGCGCATTTGAAGCCGACGTACTTCGCGCTCGTGTCCGCGCCGACGCGCTGCAGGAACGCGCCGAACGGCGTGCCGCCCCAGCGCCCGATCGCGCTCCACCCTTCGACGCAGATGTGCCGCGTGATCTGCTCCGCATGCGGCAGCGCGTACAGCTCGTCGAGCGTCCACACGCGCTTGCCGGTCACGAGGCCGGACAGCGCGAGCTTGTACGTCGATGCATCGACATGCGGCACCTCGTCGATCCCGTAGAACGCGTTGAACGGGAACGGCCGCGTCAGGTCCGCTTCGGTGTAGGTCGGCGCGAGCCGGTCCGGGTTGAACAACCAGGCCTGCACGCGGTCGTTCATGCGCGACACCTTCTCGAGGAACGTGTTCACGGATGCGTCGTCCTGCAGCGAGCAGCCGGTCAGCATCGCGAGGCCGCCAAGCGTCAGGATGCGGCGGTTGAACAGCCGCCGCGACGGCATCTCGAGCTCGCGGCGCACGTCGAGCGCGAGCGCCTGCCGGTCGAGCGTCCAGCGCGTCGGGGCGCGCTTGTCTTCGGGTTCGGACATGATGATCTCCCTAACGCCCGCGCAGCATCGCGAGCAGCGAGCGCGGCACCAGCAGCGCCATCGCGACATGCACGACGAAGAACGCGACGAGCACCGACATCGCCCAGAAATGCACGACGCGCGCATTGTCATAACCGCCGAGCAGCGTGCGCAGCAGCGGGAACTGCACCGATTTCCAGATCACGAGGCCGGACAACACCAGCACGACGAGATCCACGATCGCCGTCAGGTACGCGACGCGCTGCACCGCGTTGTAGACGCTCAGGTCGTCGTGCGCGAGCTTGCCGCGCAGCGCCGCGACCAGGTCGCGCAGCACGGCCGCCGGCGTGACCGGGAAGAACTTGCGCGCGATGCGCCCGGTCGCGATCGCCATCGTCAGGTAGAACAGTCCGTTGCCGGCGAGCAGCCACATCGCCGCGAAATGCCATTGCAGCGCGCCGCCGAGCCAGCCGCCCAGCGTGATGCCGTGCGGGAACGCGAATGACGGATAGATCGGCGACGCATCGTAGATGCGCCAGCCGGACAACACCATCACGAGCGCCGCGAGCGCATTGAGCCAGTGGCTCACGCGCACCCACAGCGGATGGATGGGTCGGGCGGGCGGCGACGCGGCCGAGCGGCCCGCGGCGGGAACGGTTTGCATGGTGAAGACTCCTTCGGTGCGCGGCGCAGCCGTGCGAACGGCCTGCACGACGTGTGCATCCGCGCACGCGCCGGCCGCGTGCAGCGCGGTGGCCGGCCACGCGTGCGGACCTCCCGTCAGTTCGACGGGCTCATCTTGTCGTCCTGCTTCGGCTTGCCCATCTCGTCGTGCGACATGGCGCCCTTCTTCATCGCGTCTTTTTTCATCGCATGTTTCTTCATGCCGTCCTTCTTCATCGTGTCGCCCTTCGCCATCGCGTCGTGGCCCATCGCGTCCTTCGACATCGGCGCCTGATCCTTCGACATCGCGTCGTTCTGCGCGTAGGCGCCCGTCACCGCGAATGCAAGGCCGGCGACACAGGCGGCCATCAGTGCTTTTTTCATGACTTCACTCCAGTACATGGGTTTGAGGAGCCGAATAGACGGACGACGCGACGCGATATGACAGGCCGCCGCGAAAAAATTTTTGCGGCGCGCGCAGCAGCCCGATGCTGCATCGCGCCGCAGCGCCCGTGCGGCCGCCGCTCCAAGTGCGGCGCGCGCCGTGCCGCCGATGCATGCCGCCCGATGTTGCGGCCGCACGCCGGCACGGATCTGTCCCCGGTTGAAACCGCCGCGAAGCCGGTGTATCGTGTGCGCTTGCTAACGCGGGGGTCCTGCAATGCGCTCGGTCAACAAACCGGCAATTGCGGGTGAGAAATACCCTTTGAACCTGATCTGGGTAATGCCAGCGCAGGGAAGCGTACGGGCTTCGCCGCCATTCCTTCTGACGAATCCCGCCGCCTCACGAATCTCGTCTCCTGCTTAGCTCGCGCCCCACAACAGCTTTGCATGGGGCCCGATCGAGCGCTCAAGCGCCAACTCGGGCCGACACAGGAGATCGCATGAACGCCAATCCGAAGTTTCTTTCCGCCGACGCCCACGTGGACGCCGCAGCCGTCGCCCCGCTGCCGAATTCGCGCAAGGTCTACGTGACGGGTTCGCAGCCCGACATCCGCGTGCCGATGCGCGAAATCACGCAGGCCGACACGCCGACCGGCTTCGGTGGCGAAAAGAATCCGCCGATCTACGTTTACGATACGTCGGGCCCCTACACAGATCCAGAAGCGAAGATCGACATCCGCGCGGGCCTGCCCGCGCTGCGCCAGCGCTGGATCGAAGCGCGCGGCGACACCGAGACGCTGTCGGGCCTCACGAGCCAGTACGGCCTCGAGCGCGCCGCCGATCCGGCCACGGCCGACCTGCGCTTCCCGGGCCTGCACCGCAACCCGCGCCGCGCGCAGGCGGGCAAGAACGTCTCGCAAATGCACTACGCGCGCCAGGGCATCATTACGCCGGAAATGGAATACATCGCGATCCGCGAGAACCAGCGCCGCGCCGAGTACCTGGAAAGCCTGAAGGCGAGCGGCCCGAACGGCACGAAGCTCGCCGCGATGATGGGCCGCCAGCACCCGGGCCAGGCGTTCGGCGCCGCCGCGTTCGGCCCGAACGCGCTGACCGAGATCACGCCCGAATTCGTGCGCTCGGAAGTGGCGTGCGGCCGCGCGATCATCCCCGCGAACATCAACCACCCGGAATCGGAGCCGATGATCATCGGCCGCAACTTCCTCGTGAAGATCAACGCGAACATCGGCAACTCGGCCGTCACGTCGTCGATCGGCGAGGAAGTCGACAAGATGACGTGGGCGATCCGCTGGGGCGGCGACACGGTGATGGACCTGTCGACCGGCAAGCACATCCATGAAACGCGCGAATGGATCATTCGCAACAGCCCGGTGCCGATCGGCACGGTGCCGATCTACCAGGCGCTGGAAAAGGTCAACGGCAAGGCCGAGGACCTGACCTGGGAAATCTTCCGCGACACGCTGATCGAACAGGCCGAGCAAGGCGTCGACTACTTCACGATCCACGCGGGCGTGCGCCTGCAGTACGTGCCGCTCACCGCGAACCGGATGACGGGCATCGTGTCGCGCGGCGGCTCGATCATGGCGAAGTGGTGCCTCGCGCATCACAAGGAAAGCTTCCTGTACGAGCATTTCGAGGAAATCTGCGAAATCATGAAGGCGTACGACGTGAGCTTCTCGCTCGGCGACGGCCTGCGCCCCGGTTCGATCTACGACGCGAACGACGAAGCGCAGCTCGGCGAGCTGAAGACGCTCGGCGAGCTCACGCAGATCGCGTGGAAGCACGACGTGCAGGTGATGATCGAAGGCCCCGGCCACGTGCCGATGCAGCTGATCAAGGAAAACATGGACCTGCAGCTCGACTGGTGCAAGGAAGCGCCGTTCTACACGCTCGGGCCGCTCACCACCGACATCGCGCCGGGCTACGACCACATCACGTCGGGAATCGGCGCCGCGATGATCGGCTGGTTCGGCACCGCGATGCTGTGCTACGTGACGCCGAAGGAGCACCTCGGCCTGCCGAACAAGGACGACGTGAAGGAAGGCATCATCACGTACAAGCTCGCCGCGCACGCGGCCGACCTGGCCAAGGGTCACCCGGGCGCGCAGGTGCGCGACAACGCGCTGTCGAAGGCGCGCTTCGAGTTCCGCTGGGAAGACCAGTTCAACCTCGGCCTCGATCCGGACAAGGCGCGCGAATTCCATGACGAAACGCTGCCGAAGGATTCGGCGAAGGTCGCGCACTTCTGCTCGATGTGCGGCCCGCACTTCTGCTCGATGAAGATCACGCAGGACGTGCGCGAGTTTGCGGCGCAGCAAGGCGTGTCCGAAACCGAAGCGCTGAAGAAGGGCATGGAGGTCAAGGCCGTCGAGTTCGTCAAGACCGGCGCCGAGATCTATCACCGGCAATAAGCGGACCAATCGGCGCCGCAACCGGCGCCGGGTCGTACCGCGATGCACAAAGCCCGCTTTCGAGCGGGCTTTTTTATATCGCGCGTGCGGGCCAATGCGCCGGGAAACAATTGATTACGAAAGCGCGAACGCCCTAACAAGTCCTTACAGCAGCGGCCAGGGCCCGCGCGTAGATTGGGTTCATGCGCGGCCACCGATCGGTCGCGCGTCCTCCGTTCACAACATCCAGGACAACGATCATGAACTCGATCCGGCGTATTGGGGTATGCGCACTGCTCGTCGCGACGATGGCCAGCCTGACGGCGTGCGACTCGATGACCGCACGCCAGCGCAACACGGCAATCGGCGCGGGCGTCGGCGGCGTGGCCGGCGCGGCGATCGGCGGCAATGCGCTGTCGACCATCGGCGGCGCGGCCGTCGGCGGCATCATCGGCAACCAGGTCGGCAAGTAAGCCGGCGGCCCGCTCGCCGGGCGCGGCATGACCTGACGGACGGCGTTTTCGCAGCGCGGAAACGCCGTTTTCGCGTGCACGCCGGGGGGCTTGCGAGGCGGATGCCGTCGCGGTCCATTTTACGGATCACGAAATGATCCGTTACCGTTTTGCACACCGTGTCACACGCACACGGCCTAAGCTGAAGCATCGGCGCCAAGCCAGCCTTGCCGGGGAACCATCATGACCAGGACTTTCGTCGCAGCAGCACTGGCGTGCGCGTCCCTCGCCGGCTGCTATTACCCGTACGGCTACTATCCGTCAGGCTATTACGCGGCGGCGCCGGTGCCGACCGCGCCGGCCTATGTCGAACCCGCGCCCGCCTATTACTATCCGGCGCCGGCTTATGCGCCGGCCTACGGCGGCTGGTGGGGCCCGGCGGTGTCGCTCAATTTCGGCTTCGGCGGCGGCCGCGGCGGCGGCTGGCGCCATCGCTGATCGCCACCCGCCGGAGAGCTTCCTGACGCTTCCTGCCGTTTCTTGCCGTTTCATCCGATCGTGAAACGTGGGCCGGGCCGCGGGGTGTAAGATTCACCGCATCCCCTCCGCTGCCCCCCCCGGCCCACGCACGATGTCCCCCAAAAACGCAGTCCTGCTGACCATCCTCGCCGCCCTGTGGGGCGCGTCGTTCCTGTTCATCCGAATCGGCGTCGCCGAGCTCGGCGTCGCCCCGCTGATGGCGCTGCGTGTCGGCATCGGCGCGCTGTTCCTGGTCGGCCTCGCGCTGACCCGCATGAAACCCGCCGATCTCGGTACGCAACTGCGCCAGCGCGCGTGGCCGCTGTTCGTCGTCGGCGCGCTCAACTCCGGTGCGCCGTTCTGCCTGTTCGCGTTCGCCGAGCTGACGCTGTCGGCCGGCGTGACGTCGGTGATCAATGCCACCACGCCGCTGTGGGGCGCGCTCGTCGCGTATCTGTGGCTGAAGGACAAGCTGTCGCTGCCGCGCGCGCTCGGCCTCGTGATCGGCTTCGCCGGCGTGCTGACGCTCGTCTGGGACCAGGTGGCAAGCGCGCACGGCGGCACGGGCGCCGGCGCGACGATGCTCGCCGCCGCCGCCGCGCTCGGCGCGACGCTGCTGTACGGCATCGCGGCCAACTATACGAAGCGCAAGCTCACCGGCGTCGATCCGATCGTCAACGCGACCGGCAGCATGATCGGCTCGACGGTGCTGCTGCTGCCGTTCGCGATCGCGACCTGGCCGGCCGCGCCGATCAGCGCGCACGCGTGGGGCTCGGTGCTCAGCCTCGGCATCGCGTGCACGGGCATCGCGTATTTCATCTACTTCTACCTGATCGCGCACGTCGGGCCGGCCCGCGCGATCACCGTGACCTTCGTGATTCCGGTGTTCGGCCTGCTGTGGGGCGCGCTGTTCCTGAGCGAACGCGTATCGGCCGTGATGCTGGAAGGTTGCGCGATCGTGCTCGTCGGCACCGCGCTCGCGACCGGCGTGATCCGGCGGATCCCGGGCATCCGGTCGCGCGGCGGCGAGGCGGCCTGACGGGGCGGCGCAAGCGCGGCGCGTGTCACGCGGCTTCGCGCCGCGGCGCGCAATCTTGATCTGCGTCTACGTTCGGGCAGGTTTTCCGGCCCGGCCGGCTTGTCTGCGGCTTGCGTGTGGAGTTACCCTGATACGCGAACCGGCCTGTTCTCGCTACACTCCGAACAATTATCCGCAGGAGGCGGTCAAGATGGACCTCGTTCTACCGCGCCTGCCTGCGCGTGCGGCCGCTTCGGCGACGCACCGTGCCGCCGGGCGGCCGTCCGTCCCCGCGCGCCGCTGACATGACGCAGATCCGCGGTCTCTCGCTCGAATCCCTGCTCGAACGCCTGACGCCGACGCCCAGCGGCTGGGTGACCGACTATCGCGGCGTGATGCTGCGCAGCGTGTTCCAGCCGGTGCTGTCGATCACGCACAAGCGCGTCGTCGGCTATGAAGCGCTGCTGCGCATCGTCGACGCATCCGGCGCGACGGTCTCGCCCGGCGCGCTGTTCGACAAGACGCGCGGCGTCGCCGACGCCCTGCTCCTCGACCGCCTCGCCCGCTGCCTGCATACCGCCAATTTCGTCGCGCAAGGCATCGGCGACGGCTGGCTGTTCCTGAACGTGACGCCGCGCGTGCTCGATTCCGGGCTCGTGCAACGCGAGTTCGTCGAATCGCTGTGCAAGCATTTCGCGTTGCCGCCGAACCGCATCGTGCTCGAAGTCGTCGAGCAGCCGTCGCGCGACGAAGCGGCGCTCGCCCGCACGATCGACATGATCCAGCACCGCAACTTCCTGATCGCGATCGACGATTTCGGCACCGGCTTTTCGAACTTCGACCGCGTGTGGCGCGCGAAGCCCGACATCGTCAAGCTCGACCGCTCGCTCGTCGAACGCGCGACGTGGGCCGCCGACGACCGCCGCATCATGCATCACCTCGTGTCGATGCTGCATCAGGCCGGCGCGATGGTGCTGGCCGAAGGCGTCGAGAGCGACGATGCGCTGCAGGCGCTGATGGAGGCGGACATCGATTTCGTGCAGGGCTTCCAGTTCGGCCAGCCGGACCCGTCGATCGCGCGCGCGAGCGCCTCGGCACCTGCGATGCTCGACGCCGCGTGGGCGCGCTTCATCGCGCGCCGCCGCGCGCAGACGAGCGCCGAGCAGCCGGGTTTCGACGCGATCGAGCGCCTCGTGCTCGCCGGCGCGGCCACGTTCGTCGCGAGCGACAGCCTGCCGGAAGCCGCGCAGCACGTGTTCGTCGTGCCGTCGGCGCGCCGCGTGTTCGTCACGAACGAGATCGGCGAACAGTTCCTGCCGTCGATCGGCGCCCAGCCCGACGACCGCAATCCGGCGACGACGCGCCTCTCGCCGCTCTTTCCGGAAACGCACAGCAACTGGTCGCGCCGCCCGTACTTCCAGCGCGCGATCGCCGCACCGGGCCGCGTCGCGCTGATGGGCCCGCACTTCTCGCTGACGGAAGGCCGCGATTGCTATACGGCCGCCGTCGCGACGCGCATGCACGACCGGCTCGTCGTGTTCTGCGTCGACTTCGTGCTCGACAGCGCGGGCACGGTGATGCGCTGACGCGCCGCACGCACGCCTCAATCCACGATTTTCCCACGCCCGGATTTCACGTCGCTGCGGCGCGCCTTGTGCTCGAGCCGCCGCTCCTTCGATGCCCGCGTCGGGCGCGTCGCGATGCGGGCGCGCGGCGTGACGGCCACCCCGTGGATCAGCGCGTCGAGCCGCGCGAGCGCGGCTTCGCGGTTGCGCTCCTGCGTCCGGTGCTCCTGCGACTTGATCACGACGACGCCGTCGCGCGTGATGCGCTGGTCCGACAGCGCGAGCAGGCGCTCCTTGAGCAGCGGCGGCAGCGACGACGCGCGGATGTCGAAGCGCAGGTGAATCGCGCTCGACACCTTGTTGACGTTCTGCCCGCCCGCCCCCTGCGCGCGCACCGCGGTCCATTCGATCTCGGCCGGATCGAGCGCGTAGCGAATCGTCATCGCGACACCTCCGCACGGCGCCGCGCGAGCGCCTCGTCGATGCGCGCCGACAGGCCCGAATCGCGCTGCGTGCGCGCAGCGATCGCCTGCGCGAGCACGCGACGGCCGCCGATCACCTGCACGCGCGTGCGCGCCCGCGTCACCGCCGTGTAGACCAGCTCGCGCGTCAGCACGCGGCCGAACGTCGCCGGCAGCACGAGCGCGGCCTCGTCGAATTCCGAGCCCTGCGACTTGTGGACGGTCAGCGCGAACGCCGTCTCGTGCGGCGGCAGCGCCGCCGGCGACACCGCGCGCGCCGTGCCGTCCGCGCGCCTGAACCACACGCGCAGCGCCCCGTGCGCGTCGGGCAGCGCGATGCCGATGTCGCCGTTGAACAGCCCGAGCGCGTAGTCGTTGCGCGTCACCATCACGGGCCGGCCGGTGAACCAGTGCGCGCCGACCGCGAGCGGCACGCGCGCGGCACGGCGCACGTGCGACGCGACGAGCGCATTGACGTGCTCGGCGCCGCGCGACCCGCCGCGCGTCGCGCACAGGATCCGGAAACGATTGAGCGCGTCGAACAGCGGCAACGGGTCCGGCGCGGGGGCCGCGAGCGCGTCGCGCAACGCGTCCAGGTAGGCCGAAAAACGCTGCGCGAGGCGCTCGATGGTCGACGTGGCCAACATGTCGCCCGCATCTTCGTGGAACGACGCGGCGGCCGCGTCGCTCGCCGGCAGCGCGTCGAGCGCCTCCTGCACCGCGCCGCGGCGAATCGCCAGCGACAGGCGGCCGATCGGCGAGTCGAGCCCGAAGCGGTAATTGCGCTCGAGCCAGACGACGCAGTCCGCGAGCGGCGCGGGCGACGGGGTGCCCGCAGCGCCAATGATCGCCTTGACCGTCGCGTCGACAAGCGGCGCGGCATCGAGCGGTGGCAGCGGCACCGCGTCGAGCCACTGCAGCTCGTCGGCCTCGATCCACGCGGGCGCTTCGTCTGCGTCGCCGGCCGGTTCATCGATCGTGACGGCCGCTTCCACCGGCGGTTCGTCGTCGAACAGCGACGCCTGCCGGGTGTCGATCTTCGCCGCTGCAGCGGGCCGGCGCACAGGCTCGGCCGCGACAGGTGCGGCGGCCGGCGCGACATCGTCCGGCACCGGCAGCGCCGCGACGAAGGCCGCTTCGTCGATGCCGAGCGCTTCCGCGATGCGCGCACGGGCCGCCGCGCTGAACGACGGCCGCGCGCTCAATTCGGCGAACACCGCGCCCGCCTCGACCGCGGCGAGCTGGTCCTTGTCGCCGAGCAGCACGAGCCGCGCGCCCGCCGCGAGCGCGTCGAGCAGATGCGCGGCCAGCGCGACGTCGATCATCGACGCCTCGTCGACGACGATCAGGTCGTACGGCAGCGGGTTGTCGCGATGATGGCGAAAGCCCGCCGCGCCGCCGCCGCCGAGCAGGCGGTGCAGCGTGTACGACGTGTCCGGCAGCCGCGCGGCGAGCTCGGGCGGCAGGTCGCCGGCGCGCGCGTGCAGCGCTTCCTGCATCCGCTGCGCCGCCTTGCCGGTCGGCGCGGCCAGCGCGACGCGCAGGTCCGGATGCGCGTCGAGCAGGCACGCGAGCACGCCGACGACCGTGGTCGTCTTGCCGGTGCCGGGGCCGCCGCTGACGATCGTCACACGGCCCGTCAACGCAACGATCGCCGCGACGCGCTGCCAGTCGACATCGCCGGCCGCCGGGCCAAAGTAACGGGCGAGGCGTTCGCGCAGCACGTCGGGCGCCAGCGCGTCGGCGGCGGCGCCTTCGCCCGCCTGGGCGACCAGTGCTTCGGCAAGCCGCCGCTCGTAGTCGAAATAGCGCGCGAGATAGAGACGGTCGTGACGGTCGACGATCAGCGGCCGCTCGTCGCCGCGCTCGAGCGCGCCGAACGCGGCGATGCCGCTCGCCGCGAGCGCCGCGCGCACGTCGGCGAGCGGTTCGTCGTAGCGCTGCGCGAGCGCGCCGAGCGCCACGCACACATGGCCGCCCGCGGTCGCCCGGCTGGCCGCGAACGCGGCCCGTGCCGCCCAGCGCGACGCCGCGGCCGGCGCACCGGCGCGGCGCGCGAGCTCGCCGATCCGGCGCGCGAAACCTTCCGCGAGCGCGATGCCGAAATCCGCGGGCTCAGGCAGCCGCGCGACGAGGCCGCCGGTGAATTCGAGCAGATCGTCGGGCGTGCTCATGCGCGGCCTCCGTCCATCAGCAGGTCGAGCGCGTCGACGAGCTCACGGGCCGGCCGCCGCGCGTGCACGCCGGCCGGCTCGCCGCCGCTGCGCCAGCCCGGCCGCACGCCGCGCACGAACAGGTACAGGTAGCCCGCGATGTGCGTGTCGTAGTCGTAGTCGCGCAGCCGGCCGCGCAGGTAGCGATGCAGCGCGACCGTGTAGAGCAGCGCCTGCAGGTGATACGCGTGATCGGCCATCGCCGCGTCGAGCGCGCGCGGGCCGTAGGCGTCCGGCGTAGTGCCGAGATGGTTCGACTTCCAGTCGACGATCCAGAACCGGCCGTCATGTTCGACGATCATGTCGATGAAACCCTTGATGAAACCGGCGAGCATGCCCGCCTCCAGTGCGACGTCCGGATAGCCGTGCGCGATCAGCAGCCGGCGCAGCGCGGCAAGCTCCAGCGACGGCGCCGGAAACAGGAAGCCCGTCTCGTTCAGCCGCTTCGCGGGATCGAGATCGGCGAGGCGCATGCCCGGCACCAGCTCCGTGCGCACGACGTCGTCGACGAGCCGCGTCATCATCGCCGGAAGCCGCTGGCCCAGCTCGGGCTCCGCCTCCACCGGCCGGTCGTGCAGCGCACCGAGCGCGGCCGCATGCCACGACGCCGGGTCGGTGAAATCACTCAGTTCGAACAGGCGGTGCAGGCATTCGCCGGCCGCCGCGCCGCGCGGAAACACGAGGATGTCGTCGTCGGGCGGCGCGAGCGCCGGCGACGCTCCGTCCTGGTCGCCGTCCGGCGCGAGTTCGGCCAGCGCGTCATGGTCGGGCCGCAGCTCGTCGTCCGGCACGGCCGCGACGCCCGCCTCCTCGCGCGCCGCCGACGCAGTCAGCGAACTGAAGCTCGCGATCCGCCACGCGTCCCGCAGCAGGCGCGACGCGTGCCGCGCGGCGAGCGCCTGCGACGCGTCGTGCCCGGCGGCCAGCCGCTCGCGGCGCGCGGGCGCCGGCAGCGGCGCGACGCTCACCGGGCCGCCCGCGAGCGCGCGCCATGCGTGGTCGAGCGCGGCCTCGTCGGGCGGCTCGTCGAGCCACGCGTCGAACGACTGGCCACCGCCGGCCACGAGCCAGTTCAGCACGCTGCGCCGCGATTCGCGCGTCGAGCGCGACGACAGGTAAGGCCCCGCGACGAGGTAGCAGCGATAGACCGCGCGCGTCAGCGCCACGTAGACGAGCCGCGCGCGTTCCGCCGCCTGCTCGCGCAGTGCCTGCCGCGCCGCATGCTCGGCGGCCTCGTCGTCGCAGCCGTAGTGCAGCACCGCGTCGCCCGCCTCGTCGTGATACTCGCGCGCATCGGGCAACGCCGACGGGAACGGCTCGCGCAGCGCGCCGTCGTTCAGGAACGGGCAGAACACGATCGCGTATTCGAGGCCCTTCGACTTGTGCACGGTCACGATCTGCACGAGGTTGCGATCGGATTCGAGGCGCAGCTGCGCCTCCTCCCCGCCGCCGTCGAGCCGCTGCGCGGCGAGCCAGCGCAGCGTCGGCGCGATGCCCGGCTGCGCGGACGCGCGCGCCTGCGTGAGCTCGGCGAGATGGTTCACGTCGGTCACGCGGCGCTCGCCGTCGGCGCCCGCCATCAGCCGCTCGGCGATCCGCAGCTCGCGCGTGAACGTGCGCCACATCACCGCGAAGCCGCGTTCGCGCCACAACAGGCGATAACGCGAGAAGCGCTCGACCCAGCTCATCGCATCGGCACCGTCGGCATCCTGCATCGCCGCGCCACGGGCGTCGCCATCGCCCTGCTCCATCCGCCACAGCGCGCCTGCGTCGAGACCGAACCAGTCCGACGCGAGCGCCGCGCGCAGGCGCCGCAGATCGCCCGGCGCGTCGATCGCCGCCAGCACGCGTTCGAGCTGCTCGGCATCGCCGGTCGAGAACACGGACGCCTGCGCAAGCTCGACGCTGCCGATGCCCCAGGTCGCCAGCACGCGCTTCACGAGGCTGCCCTGCTTGTGCGTCTGCACGAGCACCGCGATGTCGCCCGGCGACAGCGGCGTGGCGCCGAGCCGCACGCGCCCGTCGCGCGCGCCCTGCATCAGCCGCGCGATCTCCGCCGCGCAGGCCTGCGCGGCGTGCGCTTGCGCATCGCGCTTGAGCCACACGCCTTCGCCGCCCGGCAGCGTCCAGATCCGGAAGTCGCCGGCCGGCCCGGTATCCGTCTCGTCGGCAAGCGGCGCGCGCGCGCGCGTGCCGGCCCGCACCGGGTAATAGTCGAGGCCGTCGAGCACGAACGCGCGCGGGTTCGACATGAAGAAGCGGTTGCACGCGTCGACCACCGCCGGCGTCGAGCGCTGGTTGACCGCGAGCGTGTAGCACGCGCTCGCCCGCGCGCGCGCCGCCAGGTACGTGTGCAGATCCGCCGCGCGGAAACTGTAGATCGCCTGCTTCGGATCGCCGACGAGGAACAGCGGCCCGCCCGGCGCGAAGATCCGGTCGAAGATCGCGAACTGCAGCGGGTCGGTATCCTGGAATTCGTCGATCAGCGCGGCCGGATAGCGTGCGCGCAGTGTCTGCGCGAGCCACGGATGCGTGTGCAGCGCGTCGTACAGGTTCGCGAGCAGATCGTCGAACGACACGACGCGCCGCGTGCGCTTGCGCTCCGCCAGCGCGCGCGGTGCTTCGTCGAGCCATACGGCGACGAGCGCGAGCCAGCGCGCGCGCTGCGCGGCCTCGGCGGCGGCCACGGCTGCGTCGAGCGCGTCCGCGACGTCGAAGAACGGATGGTCCGGCGTCGCGCCGCCCTTCTTGGTCGCCTTGACGAGCGCCGCGCGCGTGAGCCGCAGCGCGGCCTTCGGCAACCCGGCCGTCGCATCGGCATGCGCGAAGTGCGCGCCCCACGCATCGAGCGCGTCGGCGATCGCCTCGGGCTTGTGCGAGCGCTGGTTGAGCGCCGGCTGCGCGGCGCGCAGCAACGCGTCGATCGCGTCGCGCTCGGCCGCCCAGATTCGTGCCGCCTCCGCGAAGCATTCGGCCGCGGCCGCCTCCACCGCTTCGTCGGGCTCGGCGATGCCGTCCCAGCGCAATGCGGCGAGCGGCTTCTTCAGCCGGCGCGCGAGCTGCGCATCGAGCGCGGCCGGGCCCGCGCCCGATTCGACGAGCCACGCGGCGAAGCCCGGCCAGCGCGCCGCGATCGGCTCGACGCGGGTGCGCCAGAAATCCGCCGCCAGTTCGAAGCGCAACGCCGCGTCGTCGGCCTGCATCTCGAACGCGAACGGCATCGCGGCGGCGAACGGCGCCTCCTGCAGCGCGCGCTGGCAGAACGCGTGGATCGTGTGGATCGCCGCCTGGTCGAACGCGCGCAGCGCGCGCCGGATCCGCTTCGCGGCCGTCTGCGGATCGAGCACGCCGGCGTCGCCGAGCGTCGTGTCGACGAGGCGCGTGATGAACGGATCGCCGCCGTCGTCGCCGGTGTCGAGCGCATGCGCGAGCTGCGCGAGCCGGCCGCGGATGCGTTCGTGCAGTTCCGCGGTCGCGGCCTTCGTGAAGGTCACGACGAGAATCTGGTCCGCGCCGAGATCCTTCTCGAGCAGCAGCCGCACGTACAGCGCGCAGATGTTCCAGGTCTTGCCGGTGCCCGCCGACGCCTCGATCTGGTTGACGCCGTCGAGCGGACACGCGAACACGTCGAGCTCGAGCGCCGCCTGCGGATGCGATGCGCCGCTCATGCGAGCTCCTTCAGGTGTTCGACGAGCGGCTCGAACACGAGCCGCGCGAGCGCGCCGAACGGTTCGTCGAGCGACGGGTTCGCGCCGCGCCACGCGATCGCGAGCGCGGGGTCGTCGGATTCGCTCACGACCCGGTCGTTGATCCAGACGCTCGCCGCCTTCGCTTCGCTCTCGTTCACCCACGCCCACGCACTACGCGGGAAGAAACGCAGCGGCATGCGCCGGCCCGCGCGGAACAGCGCGGCGAGCGGCGCAAGACGCGCGAGCGGCGCCGCGACGGGCGTCAGCTCGAACGCGCCGCCGCTGCCGAACCACAGCGTGCGGCGCGGCCCGTCGGGCACCGCCGCGCAGTAGACGAGATGCGCGAGCCACGCGGACAGGTAATCGCGCGCGCTCGGCCGCGCATAGCGATAGATCACCTGCCCCGCGGCCGTCAGCCGGTTCAGCGTGCCGTGCAGCACGAGCGGCTCGGCCACCGCATCACGCGACAGCGCGGCGTCAAAAGGCACGAACCATGCATGTTCCGCTTCGGGCCACGCCGGCGCGACCTCGATCGAAAACGGCCGGCGCTCGGCGCCGTCGGCAAGCGCGCCCCGCACGTTGGCGGCCAGTTGCGCCAGCGAACCGAGCGCCTGGTCGCGCCACACGGCGCCGGTCGCGCCGCCCGGCAGTTCCGGGCTCGCGTCCGCGATGCGCAGCGCGTGATCCTGCACGCGCGCGTCGCCCGATTCGACCAGCAGCGGCAGCACGCGCCCTGCCAGCGCGTCGCTGCCCGCGAAGTCGAGCGCGAACGGCTCGGTGTCGAGCAGTTCGGCCTGCGCGTCCAGCAGCACGATGCCGAGGCGCTCGCGCAGCAGCGCGCGCGCCGGGTGGCGCCAAAACCGCTCGAAGTCGGTGAACGCGACGGGCTCGACGGGCTCGGCCGGCAACGGCTGCGCGAAGAACGCCGCGCCGCGCGCGCCGTCGCGGGACGCCTCGGTGCTCAGCAGCGTCGCGAGCGACGCCCGCTCCGCGTCGTACGAAAAGAGTGGCCCCGCCGGCTGGAAATACGCGGCCGCGAACGGCTGCAGCGGATGCTCGACGACGAACCCGCGGCGCGCGGCGTCGACCGCGTCCGGCGCGGCGTCGGGGCCGGCGGCGACCAGCGCGAGATGGTCGAGCAATTCGTCGACGAGCGCGGCGGGCGGCAGCGGCGCGTTGTCGCGGATGCTGCGCCCTGTATACGCGATCAGCAGCCGGTCGCGCGCGGCGAGCACGAGGTCGAGGAACAGGTTGCGCTCGTCGTCGCGCCGCTGCCGGTCGCCGAGTTTCGGCAGCACCGCCATCAGGTCGAATTCGTCCGCGCGCGCGAGGCTCGGCAGCACGCCGTCGTCCATGCCGAGCAGGCACACGACCCGGTACGGCAGCCCGCGCAGGCTCGTGAGCGACGAGAACGTCACGCCGCCCCACGGCACGCCGCCGCGGGCGGGATCGTCGAGCGCGGCGGCCAGCCCCGCGCGCACGACGGCGGCCGGCAGCACCTGCTCGGGCGCGCCCTCCGTCATCGCGGCCAGCATCGCGTCGAGCGCGTCGCGCACGCCCGACAGCGCGTCCGCATACGCGGCGCCGGAATCGAAGAAGCGTGCGAGCGTGTCGGCGAACAGCTCGCTCCACGCGCGCGGCGTGTGCGGCTCCGACACCCGCCGCGCAAAGCCGTCGAGATCGTCGGTGAAGCGCGCGAGCCGGCCGAGCAGTTCGGCTTCGCTGCCCGTCGCCGCCTCGACCGGCAGCCACGTGCCGACCGGCGCCGCGCCGTCCGGCATCGCATAACCGAGAAACAGGCGGGCCAGCGCATCCGAGAACGTATGGCGCGGCGACGGCACGCGCGCGTCGTCGCTCGCCTGCGGCGCGAGCCCGCGCCGCGCGCCGGCGGCCGCGAGCCAGGTCTGCACCGTTTCGAGCGCGGCCGCGTCGATGCCGTAGCGCGCGGCCACCGCATCGACGCGCAGCCACTCGATCAGCTCCGGCGCGCCGACCTGCCGCTCGGGCAGCGCGAGCCAGTCGAGCAGCACGCGCGCGACCGGATTCGCCTGCGACGGCGGCAGGCCGGACACCCGGTAAGGGATGCGCGCGCTGCCGGTGCCGGCCGTGCCGAACACCGCGTCGATCAGCGGCCCCGCCGCGGCGAGGTCGGCCACCGCGACGAGCACGTCGGACGGCCGCAGGCTGGCGTCGGCGTCGAACCACGCGAGCAGGCGGTCGTGCAGCACCTCGAGCTGGCGCGCGAGGCTGTGGCAGACATGCACCTCGATGCCGTGCTCCGCCGGCGGCTCGCCGAGCGCCGCTTCGGGCTGCAGGTCGAGGATCGCGTTCTGGATGCGCGCGAGCCAGGTCGGCGCGGGATTCTCGACGTAGCGCGTCGCGTCGCTCGACGCCGCGCTTTCGGTCAGCTCGTGCAGCATGTGCAGCTGCGCCTGCGTCTGGCGGCCCCATTCGGCGAGCAGCGGGTGCCCGACTTCCTGGTAGTCGAGCCGCCCCGCCGCGTCGAGCGCCTCGGCGCGCGCGGCGGTGACGATGTCGAACCAGAATTCGCGGCACGGGTTGAGCGCGTAGATGCGCACGTCGATCCAGCGCGACAGCTCGCGCAGCAATGCGACGTGCAGCGGCGGCATGGTCGGCAGCGCGAACACGCTGACCGACTCCGGCCAATCCGCGCGCGCGACGGTGTCGAGGTCGAGATGCGGCGCGTCGCCGAGGAAGCGGTGCGCGGGCGGCGTGCCGCTGTCGCTCAGCTCCGCGAGCAGCGCGCGCCACAGTGCCGCCTGCCAGCGCTCGTCGTCGCGCGCGGCGTCGTCCGCCCCGCGCGGCGCGCCGTCGCCCGCGAGCACCGATTCGCCGGCCTGCCACGCGGCGAGCCACTCCGGGCGATAGGTCAGGTAATGATCGAGGACCGACGCGATCCGGTGCGCGAGCTCGTAGCGCATCGCGTCGTCGGACGCGGCGAGATACGCGGCGAGCCGCGGCGACGCGCGCCACGGCGCGTCGCCTGCCGCTTCGGCGAGCAGCCGGTAGCAGCGCCAGACGAGCCGGTCGGGCGCGAACGGCGAACGCGCCGGCACCGTCAGCACGCGGCCGATCTGCGCCCACAGCCACTGCGCGAGATAGGTGAACTCGACGTTCGCGCACACGCCGTGGCGCTCGGCGATGTCGAGCTCGAGCCGGCGGCGCAGCGCCGCGCTCGGCACGATGATCTGCTGCTGCGCCCACGGCCCGTTGCGGGCCGGGAATGCGGCAAGATCGTCGAGCAGCGCGTCGGCGAGTGTTTCGTGGCGGTTCGAATAGAAAAGATGGAGCATGAAGCGGGCGTCGGAGCGTCGCGCCGGCCGGGCCGTGCGATCGAAAGCACCAAGGATAGCAAAGGGGCCGCCGCCGCAGGCATCCGCCGAACGGCCAGGGTCTTGAGCAGCGCGAAATACGATAGACTCGTCGCCAGTCCGGACGCCCCCCCTGGCGTCGCCGTCAGCCATACCGCTTATCGATGCGCTATTCCGTCGAAATCAGAAAGTTTCTTTACAGCCAGTATTTTTTCGGCGGCCTGCGGATCGCGGTCGGCGTGTCGCTGCCGGCCGTGCTGTGCCTGATCGTGTTCAACAACCGCGAGCTCGGCTTCACGATCGCGACGGGCGCGCTCGGCGCGTGCGTGGTCGACATGCCGGGCCCGCTCAAGTACAAGCACAACGAAATGCTCGCGTGCAGCGTGATCGGCTTTCTCGCCGCGCTCGCCACCGGGCTCGCGACGCCGAACATCTTCGCGCTGTGGCTGACGATCGTGCCGCTCACGTTCGTGCTGTCGCTGATCGTCGTGTACGGCAACCGCTGGCCGCAGATCAGCTTCGCGACGCTGTTCATGATGGTGATGACGCTCGAGGAGAAGCTCACACCGCTGCAGGCGTTCATCAACGCGGGCTGGATTCTCGCGGGCGGCCTCTGGTACACGTACTGGGCCACCGTCGTGTCGCAATGGCAGGCGCGCCGGATCGAGCAGCAGGCGCTTGCCGAGAGCCTGTTCGCGTGCGCCGACTACCTGCTCGCCCGCGCGGCATTCTACGACCTCGACGCCGATCTCGACGAGTGCTACCGCAACCTGGTCGCCAGGCAGATCACCGCGGTCGAGACGCAGGAAACCGCGCGCGACATCGTGCTGCGCAACCTGCCGAAGCTGCGGCGCGGCAAGCTCGACCCGGGCCGCGTGGCGATGTACAACCTGTTCATCAACAGCGTCGACCTGCACGAGCTGTTCGTCGGCGCGCACACCGACTACCCGCTCGTGCGCAACACGTTCGGCGGCTCGGACCTGATCATCTTCTACCGCGACCTGATCCGCAAGGCGGCCGCCGATCTCGAGGAGATCGGCCTCGCGGTGCTCGAGAACCGCACGCCGCATTCGCGCATCAGCGTGAAGGCCGAGCTGCGCGCGATCGAGTACGAGATCGAGCTGATGCGCAAGAAGAACTTCCCGGCCACCAACGCGGAAGCGTATGCGGCCGTGCTCGCGACGTTCCGGCGCATCTGGAGCGCGACGCGCCTGATCGAGCGGATGCGCCGCAACCTGTCGGGCCGCGCCGATCCGCAGCAGACCGAACTGAAGATCGACAAGGCGCTCACGCGCTTCCTGCAGCGCCGCAGCGTATCGCCGCTGCTGGTCTTCTCGAACCTGAACATGCGCTCGCCGAGCTTCCGCCATGCGCTGCGCGTGACGATCGCGGTGGCGGTGGGCTTCTGGCTCGGGCGGCTGCTGCCGCTCACCAACGCGTACTGGATCGTGATGACCACCATCATCATCCTGAAGCCCGGCTATTCGCTGACCAAGCAGCGCAACGCGGCGCGTATCGTCGGCACGCTGATCGGCTGCGCGGCGAGCGTCGCGCTGATCTACACGGTCAAGGATACGCACCTGCTGATCGCGATCATGTTCGGCTCGATGGTGATGAGCTACAGCCTGCTGCTGTTCAACTACGCGGCGAGCGTCGTGTTCACGTCCGCGTACGTGCTGCTGATGTTCCACCTGCTCGCGCCGGGCAACATGGCGATCATCGGCGAGCGCGCGATCGACACCGTGGTCGGCTGCATGATCGCGATCGCCGCGAGCCGGCTGTTCCCGTACTGGGAATACCGGCTGATGGGCAAGCAGGTCGCCGACATGCTGACCGCCACCCGCAAGTACTTCCAGGCCGCGTGGCACGCCGGGCGCGGCACGCGCGCGCCGGTCGTGCCGGAAGCCGACGGCGCGGCCGTGGTGCCGGTGATCGCCGCGGCGGTCGAGACGCCGTCCGGCAGCCTCGACGACGATTACCAGTACCGTCTCGCGCGCAAGAACGTGCACATCGCGTTCGCGAACCTCGGCCAGGCGTTCCAGCGGATGATGATCGAGCCGAAGGCGCACCAGCGCTTCGTGCCCGAGCTGAACGACCTGCTCGTGCAGACGCACGTGCTCGGCGCGCAGATCACGGCGGCCGCGCCGCTGATCCGCAACGCGTGCACGGCCGACGGCAGCCCCGCCGAGTGCACGGCCGTCCATGACGGCGCGCTCGAGCGCGGGCTCGCCGCCGTGCTCGAGAACCTCGAGCGGGCCGAGTCCGGCGAGCCGCCGCCCGCGCACCAGCTCGAGGCCAGCAAGCAGATCACGCGCGACCTCGACGCGATGGTCGTCGCCGCCGAACGCTCCGACGCGGTCGGCGCCGAGCTCACGCACGACCTGAAGGTGCTCGCGCACCAGTGCAAGCAGATGCTCGCGTCGTCGCTGCTGATCCGCAAGGATGCCAGCGTCATCCGCCTGCCCGCCTGACGTTTCGCGCCGCGGGCCGGCCCGCGGCGCTTCCCGATAAATCGAAGCCCCACGCATGACCTGCCCGCCTCGCGCGGCCCGCGCGCACGCGATGCGCCATTCCGTCCGGCGCGCCAGTCAGGGAATACCCGATTCCAGCCACCGGGCCCGGCTTGTTATCATTCGTTCACACTTAAGTTGTATAGACAACTTGACGTGCGGGATCGATCCGCTCGCCCGGTACGTCGCATAAAACATCTCGGAGACTCGATGAAGAACTTGCAGCGCCACCTGAGCGCGCGGCACATCCGCTTTCTCGCGCTGGGCTCGGCGATCGGCACCGGCCTGTTCTACGGCTCGGCGTCCGCGATCCAGCTCGCGGGCCCGGCGGTGATCCTGGCGTACATCCTCGGCGGCGCGGCCGTCTACATGGTGATGCGCGCGCTCGGCGAAATGGCCGTGCGCGAGCCGGTCGCCGGCTCGTTCGGCCATTACGCGACCGAGAACCTCGGCCCGTTCGCGGGCTTCGTCACCGGCTGGACCTACACGCTCGAGATGGTGATCGTCGCGATCGCGGACATCACCGCGTTCGGCATCTACATGGGCTTCTGGTTTCCGGGCGTGCCGCAGTGGATCTGGGTGCTCGCGGTCGTGACGATCATCTGCGGGCTCAACCTGTGCCACGTGAAGGTGTTCGGCGAGCTCGAGTTCTGGCTGTCGATCATCAAGGTCGGCGCGATCGTCGCGATGATCGGCGGCGGCGTCGCGCTCCTGCTGACCGGCATGCATCTCGGCCACGCGGCCGACGCGCCGTCGTTCGCGAACCTGTGGAGCCACGGCGGCTTCCTGCCGAACGGCATCGGCGGGTTGATCGCGTCGCTGTCGGTCGTGATCTTCGCGTATGGCGGCATCGAGGTGATCGGGATGAGCGCCGGCGAGGCGAAGGACCCGGAGCGCGTGATCCCGCGCGCGATCAACGCGGTGCCGGCGCGCATCCTGCTGTTCTACGTGCTGACGATGGTCGTGCTGATGTCGATCAGCCCGTGGACCAGCGTCGGCAGCAACGGCAGCCCGTTCGTGCAGATCTTCTCGGCGCTCGGCGTGAAATCGGCCGCGACGATCCTGAACCTCGTCGTGATCAGCGCGGCGATCTCGGCGATCAACAGCGACATCTTCGGCGCGGGCCGCATGATGTTCGGGATGGCGCAGCAGGGCCAGGCGCCGCGCGTGCTGACCGCGACGTCGCGGCACGGCGTGCCGTGGGTCACGGTGCTCGTGATGGCCGGCGCGCTGCTGTTCGGCGTGCTGCTCAACTACCTGATGCCGAAGGACGTGTTCCTGATGGTCGCGGCGATCGCGACGTTCGCGACGGTGTGGGTGTGGCTGATGATCCTGCTGTCGCAGGTCGCGATGCGGCGCCGCCTGTCGGCCGCGGAAGTCGCCGCGCTGAAGTTCAAGGTGCCGTTGTGGCCGGTCGCGCCGGCGCTGACGATCGCGTTCATGGGCTTCGTGATCGTGATGCTCGGCTGGTTCGAGGACACCCGCATCGCGCTGTACGTCGGCGCCGCCTGGATGGTGCTGCTCGCGGCGGTGTTCTTCATCCGGATCCGCCCGAAGTTCGCGCCTGCGTCACGTTGACGCACGCACGCGGCGCGCCGGCTCCGGCGCCCGCGTCCTCACCGGCCGCCCCCTTCCTGCCGGTTCCCGATCCCTTTCCCTGCCATGCGGCGGACGGCACGCCCGCCGCCGCACACCGTCAGTGCGCCGCCGACGCGCTCGATGCCACCGCCGGATGCGCTTCGTCGTACGCGCGCTTCTGCGAGACCGCGTTGTAGAGGATCGTGCCGATCACGAGCGCGACGGCCACGACGATCAGGATGCTCACGTTGCGGACAGGATTCTTCTTGCGCTGATCGTTCATGGTCGGGCCGGCTCCGTCAAATTCATTGAAGCGGGCATTCTACGCGCATGCGCGCGCGTTGCCGCCGCACCTTGCCACATTTCCCCGCCTTCCCCGCCGCCCCGCCGCGCGGCCTTTCCCGGGCCCGACGCAAGCTTTCATTTGATAATCATTCCCATTCCGATCTAGAATCCCAAGTCTTTCATTTCGTAATGTTCCGGGCCATTCGAGCGGCAGGCGCAGCCCGGCGCACCTTCTTCGTCCACCTGCCTCACCGGAGCTCCCATGTCGCATCCGCGCACCCGCCTGCTGCCGCTCGTCGGCGCCCTCGCCGTCACCGCGGCCGCCTTCGCGCCGCTCGCCCACGCGGCCGAGGAAGTCAGCCTGTACACCACCCGCGAGCCGAAGCTGATCCAGCCGCTGATCGACGCGTTCACGAAGCAGAGCGGCGTCAAGGTCAACACCGTGTTCGTGAAGGACGGCCTGCTCGAGCGCGTGAAGGCGGAAGGCGGCCAGTCGCCGGCCGACGTGCTGATGACGGTCGACATCGGCAACCTGCTCGACCTGGTCGACGGCGGCGTGACCCAGCCGATCCGCTCGAAGGCGCTCGACGACGCGATTCCCGCGAACCTGCGCGGCGCGCAGGGCGACTGGTACGCGCTGTCGCTGCGCGACCGCGTGCTGTACGTCGAGAAGGACCTGAAGGTCGACGCGTTCCGCTACGAGGACCTCGCCGATCCGAAGTGGAAGGGCAAGGTGTGCATCCGCTCCGGCCAGCATCCGTACAACACCGCGCTGGTCGCGTCGATGATCGCGCACGACGGCGAGGCCGCGACCGAGAAATGGCTGCGCGGCGTGAAGGCGAACCTCGCGCGCAAGGCGACGGGCGGCGACCGCGACGTCGCGCGCGACATTCTCGGCGGGATCTGCGACGTCGGCCTCGCGAACGCGTACTACGTCGGCCACATGAAGAATGCGGAACCGGGCACCGACGCGCGCAAGTGGGGCGACGCGATCAAGGTCGTGCGGCCGACCTTCGCGAACGCGAAAAGCGGCGGCACGCACGTGAACATCAGCGGCGCGGCGGTCGCGAAGCACGCGCCGCACAAGGCCAACGCGGTCAAGCTGCTCGAATACCTCGTGTCGCCGGATGCGCAGACGCTGTACGCGCAGGCGAACTACGAGTATCCGGTGCGCGCGAACGTGAAGCTGGACCCTGTCGTCGCGAGCTTCGGCCCGCTGAAGGTCGATCCGCTGCCGCTCGCGGAAATCGCGAAATACCGCAAGCAGGCGAGCCAGCTCGTCGACAAGGTCGGCTTTGACAACTGATGCATCGTTCGCGCCCGCCCGCCGCCCGCGGCGGGCGCCGCGCCTGAAAGGCGGCGTGTGGCTCGCGGCCGCCCTCGCGATCGCCGCGCTGGTCGCCGCGCCGCTTGCCGTGCTCGTCGGCGCCGCGTTCGGCGCGGATCTCGCGCACTGGCGGCATCTCGCCGAATTCGTGCTGCCGCACGCGCTCGCGAACACGCTGCTGCTGCTCGCGGGCGTCGGCGCGATCGTCACGATCGTCGGCACCGGCAGCGCGTGGCTCGTCACCGCGTACGACTTTCCTGGGCGCCGCGCGCTGACCTGGGCGCTGCTGCTGCCGCTCGCGGTGCCCACCTACATCGTCGCGTTCGCGTATCTCGACCTGCTGCACCCGATCGGCCCCGTGCAGGGCGCGATCCGCTGGCTGCTCGGCTTCGACAGCCCGCGGCAGTTCCGCCTGCCCGACCTGCGCTCGCTGCCCGGCGCGATCTTCGTGCTCGGCTTCGTGCTGTACCCGTACGTGTACCTGAGCACCCGCGCGATGTTCGTCACGCAGTCCGCGAGCCTGCTCGAAGCCGCGCGCACGCTCGGCGCCGGGCGCGTCGCGACGTTCTGGCGGGTCGTCGTGCCGCTCGCGCGGCCGGCGATCGCGGTCGGCGTCAGCCTCGCGCTGCTCGAGACGCTGAACGACATCGGCGCATCGGAATTTCTCGGCGTGCAGACGCTGACCGTGTCGGTCTACACCACCTGGATCACCCGCTCCGACCTCGCCGGCGCCGCGCAGATCGCGCTGGCGATGCTCGCGATCGTCGTCGGCATGATCGTGCTCGAGCGCTACGGCCGCCGCCGCCAGCGCTATGCGCACGGCCGGCGCATGCGCCCGATCGCGCCGCGCCGGCTGCGCGGCGCGGCCGCGTGGAGCGCCGCGGCGCTCGGCTGGCTGCCGGTGCTGCTCGGCTTCGGCGCGCCGGCCGCCTATCTCGCGGTCGAAACGGGCAAGCGGCTGCATCTCGTCGGCGGCGTGTCCGCACAGTTGCTGACGGGGCTCGTCAACACGCTGACCGTCGCGGGCGCCGCGACCGCGGCGACGCTCGCGTGCGGGCTGGTCGTCGCATGGGCCGCGCGCGCGCAGCGCGACAGCGCCGGCGCGGGCCCGGCGCGCGTCTGCGCGCGGATCGCGAGCCTCGGCTACGCGGTGCCGGGCACCGTGCTCGCGATCGGCCTGCTGATCCCGCTCGCGGCCGCCGATCGCGTGATCGGCGCGGTGCTCGGCCGTGACGGGCTGATCCTGATGGGGTCGGCGGCCGCGCTCGTGATCGCCTATACGGTGCGCTTCCTCGCGATCTCGGCCGGCAGCATCGAGGCCGGCCTCGCGCGCATTCCGCCGTCGCTCGAACAGGCGGCCCGCTCGCTCGGCGAAACCGCCGGCGGCACGCTGCGGCGCGTGCACCTGCCGCTGCTGCGGCCCGCGCTGACGACGAGCGCGCTGCTGGTGTTCGTCGACGCGATGAAGGAATTGCCGGCGACGCTGCTGCTGCGCCCGCTGAACTTCGACACGCTCGCGACCTGGCTGTATGCGGAAGCCGCGCGCGGCACCTACGAGGAAGGCGCGGTCGCCGCGCTCGCGATCGTGCTCGCCGGGCTCGTGCCCGTGATCCTGCTCGCCCGCACCCGCCACAAGATCGGAGCCTGACACTGTGAACCTGCTCGAACTCGACGCCCTCACCCTCGCCTACGACACGCCGCAGGGCCGCCGCACGGTGGTCGACGGGCTCAGCCTCGCGCTGCCCCGCGGCGATATCGGCTGCCTGCTCGGCGCGTCCGGCTGCGGCAAGACAACCGTGCTGCGCGCGATCGCCGGCTTCGAGCCGGTGCGCGCGGGCCGCATCGTGCTGGACGGCGTGCCCGTCGCTTCGCCGTCGGTCGACGTGCCGCCCGAGCGGCGGCGCATCGGCATGATGTTCCAGGATTACGCGCTGTTCCCGCACCTGAGCGCCGCGGACAACGTCGCGTTCGGCCTGCGGCGGCGGCCGGCGGCCGAACGGCGCGCGCGCGTCGCCGAGATGCTCGCGCTCGTCGGCCTGGCGGATGCCGCCGGCGCGTATCCGCACGAGCTGTCCGGCGGCCAGCAGCAGCGCGTCGCGCTCGCCCGCGCGCTGGCACCGTCGCCGGAGCTGCTGCTGCTCGACGAACCGTTCTCGAACCTCGACGTCGATACGCGCGAGCGGCTCGCGTTCGAGCTGCGCGACATCCTGAAGCGCACCGGCCACACGGCGATCCTCGTCACGCACAACCAGGCGGAAGCGTTCGCGATCGCCGACCGCATCGGCGTGATGCAGCACGGGCGGCTCGCGCAATGGGATACGCCGTACGCGCTGCACCACGCGCCGGCCAGCGCCTTCGTCGCCGATTTCGTGCGCCGCGACGCGCTCGCCGACGAACGCGCCCGCGCACTCGCGCGCGGCCGCTGAACCGCGGCGCGCGTCGAACCGGCGTTTACGCCGGCTCGGCGACGTCGCGCACGGGCAGCGCGGTCGAATACTTGATCTGCTCCATCGCGAACGACGAGCTGACGTCGAACAGCGGCACCGCGCGAATCAGCTGCTTGTAGACGCGGTCGTAGTCGTCGATGCCCGCAACCACGACGCGCAGCAGGTAATCGGTCTCGCCGCTCATCCGGTAGACCTCGACGACTTCGGGCATGTCGCGCACCGCCGCCGTGAAGCGCTGCGCCCACTCCTCGGTGTGCTGGTTGGTGCGCACGGCGACGAACACCGTCGTGCCGACGCCCAGCTTGCGCGGATCGCACAGCGCGACCTGCGCGCGAATCGCGCCCGTCTCCTTGAGCCGCTGCACGCGCTTCCAGCACGGCGTCTGCGACAGGTTCACGCGCTGCGCGAGCTCCGCAATCGGCAGCGTGGCATCCGCTTGCAACAACTCCAGCAGCTTGCGATCGATGGCATCCATTTCCCCGGCCCTTTGTCGATAGAAATTTATTCTATGCATATAGCATCCCGGGGAACAATATGAAAACCGCCTCTCCGCGTCGACCGGTATAAATACCGACATGCGCGCGAGGCGGCCCGCGCCGGCTCAGGTCGCGCCGCCGCCGTCCCGCGCGGCCGAGGTCGAGACCGGTGCCGCTTGCGCCCCGTCCACCGGCACGACCGGCACGACTGGCGCCACCGTCGCCTCGTTGGCCGCCCCGATCTCGCCGGCCGCCGTCACGGGCCCTTGCGCGGCGCCATGCTTCGCTGGCGACACCACCTGCATCTGCGGCACCGGGATCTCGATGCCCGCCGCCTCCATCCTCGCCTTCACGCGCGCATTGAACGCGCGCATCACCGTCGCCTGCTGCAGCGGCTGCGTGCGGATCTGCCCCTTGACGATCAGCCAGTTCGGCTCGAACCGGTCGAGCCCCCATACCTCGACGCCGCCGAGCATCTGGCGCCGCACCGCGAAATCGCCCCACAGGTCCGAACCCGCGTCGTGGATCAGCGTCGTGATCGCGTCGACGTCGGCAGACAGCGGCGCGCGCACCTCGAACACCGCGCAGCCGAAGTCGCGCGACAGGTTCTTGACGATCTTGATCTGCGAGAACGGGATCGCGTGCAGCGCGCCCTGCCCGTCGCGCAGCCGCACGGTGCGGATCGACAGGTGCTCGACGGTGCCCGCGTGGCCGCCGTCGACGTCGATCCAGTCGCCGACCGAGATCGTGTCCTCCACGATGATGAACAGCCCCGTGATCAGGTCGGTCACGAGCGACTGCGCGCCGAAGCCGACCGCGAGGCCGATCACGCCGGCACCGGCGAGCAGCGGCGTCACGTTGATGCCGAGGTTGGCCGCGGTGACGATCGCGGCCACCGTGATGATCGACACGAACGCGACGTTGCGCACGAGCGGCAGCATCGTGCGCGCCCGCACGCTCGGATTGCGGCCGCGCCGCGCGGCGGCCGAGTTGAGCGCCTCGAGAATCGCCGTGTCGACGATGATCCACACGAGCCACGACACGAACCACGTGACGACGATCGCGGACATCGCCTGCGCGATGCCGCGCGCGGCCACGCTGTGCTCGACGATGCGCGCGATCGAGATGCCCCACAGCCGCGACGTCAGCTCGATGTAGCCGAGCCAGACGAACAGCGTCGCGAGCGAGCCGGCGAAGCGCACGAGGCGCGCGACATACGCGGACTGGTTGCGCCGCACGCGGCGGTGCGCGGGGTTCGGCCGCGTGATGCGCAGCACGACCGCCGACAGGAAGAACGCGAGCACCAGCAGCAGCGCCGTGACGATCGACGTCTGCAGCAGGTTCGACGACGTGCGGCTGCCCGCGAGCGTGCCGAACACCGCGGCGAACGCGAGCAGCAGCACCGGCACCGGCCACAGCCACGCGGCGAATTCGGCCATCTCGGTGGTCGCGCGATGGCCCGTGCGCTGCGCGTAGCTGCGGTTGCGGATCAGGTGCGCGACCGGGCGCCGGTAGGCGAGCGCGAAATACGCGCACAGCGTGGCCGCCGCCATGTTTGCGACCGTCGCGATCAGGCCCGCGAGATTGGTGCCGAGCAGGTGCCCGACATCGTAGTTGAGCAACGCATCGCCGAGCGCCCCGAACGCGCCGATCACGCGCAGCAGGCGCCACGACCGCTCGATCAGCACGCGCCCCGCCGCGCGGCGGTGGCCCGCGCTGAACAGCGCGAACATGATCAGGCACAGCGCCGCGAACACCGAACCGGCGACGATCGCGTACGCGATCACCAGCGCGACGGTGCGGCCGAGCGATTCCGGCAGGTTGCGCGCAATCGTCAGCACGAGCACGAACGCGATGATCCACGGGCCTACGCGGCGCAGCGCGAACATCAGCATCTCGTGCGCGCTCGGGTTCGGATTGAGCTGATTGAGCTTCATCGCCACGCCGAGCCGCGCGGCAAGCCGCTGCTGGATCGCGATCAGCACGACCGCGCACGCGCCCCAGCCGACGAGCAGCAGCGCGAAGTCGAGCAGCACCCGGCCGAACGAGTCGGGCCCGTGCCCGCTCATGATCGTGTACAGCTCGTTGCCGGCCGCGTTGAAACGGCCCGCCCAGTAGCGCACGGGCGAGTCGCCCTGCTTCATGCTCGATTCGACGGACGCCATGCCGGACGCGATCGCGCCCCACAGGCCCGCGTTCGCGGCCGACGCGGCCGAAGCGCCGGATGCCGCCTGCGCGGTCTGCGCGACGTCGCGCAGCGCCTTGAGCTGCGACACGAGCGCGCTGCGCTGCCGGTCGTTGTCGAGCATGCGGATCACCGCATTGAACGACTGCGCGATCTCGGCGGCGCTCGCCGGCGACGGCGCCGATGCCGCCGCGGCGCCCGACGCGGCAGCGCCCGACGCCGCCGACGCGGGTGCCTCGGCCACGGCGGGGGTCATCAGCTTCTGGAAGGTGGCGAGTCCGGGCACGGCCGCAGCGGTCGCCGGCTGTGCGCATGCAAGCGCGACGCCGAACACGACCATGCCGGACAAGATACGGGGCCGGAGCGGCCGGCCCGTCGCGGCGCGGCGGAACAGCAACGCAAGACAGCAGGCCATCAAGGCCCAGCCCAGAAATTGCAAGGAGAACGAAAGCAAATTGCGATCCTGTCTGGGGTAACACGGACCGCCTAGTGTAGCCGCAAGCGGCGACGGCCCCGCCGAAACGGGCGGGAGGCCGCCTCATGCCGCCTGCCGCACGGCTCAGTACGCGACGGTCGCGATCTCGCGCACGAAGCTGCCCTGCTCGAGCGCATCGACGAACGCCACCGCGTAGTCTTCCGTCGAGATCTTGCTGTCGCCGTTCGCATCGACGAGCAGCGCGCCGACACCCGTGCGGAACGCGCCCGTGCGCTCGCCCGGCGCGATCAGCGCGGCCGGCGCGAAGAACGTCCAGTCGAGATCGCCGACGGTGCGCAGGTAGGCAAGCGCCTCGCGGTGCGCGAGCGCGACCGGCTTGTACGCGTCCGGAAAACCGTCGGCGTCGACGAGCTGCTTGCCCGGCGCGATTTCGAGCGAACCCGCGCCGCCCACCACGACGAGCCGCTTCAGGCCCGCCTGGCGCACGCCGTCGACGAGCGCGCGCGCGGCCGCGATGACCTTCGCCGCATCGTCCTGCTTCGGGCCGTACGCGCTCGCGACGACGTCGTGGCCCGGCAGCGCGGCCGCGATGCTGGCCGGATCGAGCAGGTCGGCGGCCTGCGCGGTGATGCCGTTGCCGCTCGCGCCCGGCGTACGCGACAACGCCGTCACGCGGTGGCCGCGTCGCGCGGCCTCGGCGGCGATGCGCGAGCCGATCGTGCCGGTGGCGCCAAACAGTGCGATGTTCAAGGTACGTTGCGTCATGTCGATTCTCCAGAAAGTAAATAAATATGTAACTTTGTTAATTACAGATAAGTGCGAAAAAAATGGGGTAATCCACCCCGTTGCGCCGGCCGCCGCTGTCGCGCCGCCCGGCTCACTGCCCTGCTGTCCGGCCAGTCGTCAACCCGCGCCGGCCTGATGCAGCCGAAGCTGCTCGGAATTCAGCACGTCGGCCGTCACGTCGGCCAGCGTGCGGGTCGCCAGCGACGCTTCCATCGCGCGCTGCGCATCGCCGATGTAGTCGGTCAGCGCGCCCTGGATGTGCCGCCCGACGAGACACGCGGGATTCGGCGCCTCGCGGTGCAGCGCGAACAGCTGCGCGTCGTCGACCGCCCGGTAGACGTCGAGCAGCGTGATGCTGCCCGGCTCCCGCGCCAGCAGCGCGCCGCCGCCGGCGCCGAGCTGCGACGTCGTCAGCCCGGCGGCCGCCAGCATCGACAGCAGCCGGCGGATCAACGCCGGGTTCGTGTTCACGCTGCCGGCGATCATGTCGGACGACAGCGGCTCGCCTTCCTGCATCGACAGCAAGGCAAGCACGTGCACGGCAAACGCAAAGCGGCTGCTGGTATTCATTCCTGACTCACTCGGCGTTGCCGGCCCCGACTGCAGCCGGCAACATGTGTAACCATGATAATTACATTTTGCGGATTGCGCAAGCGCCCAATCAATGGCCGCTTGCCGACGCAGGCGCGGATGCGCCCTGCTGGCTCCATTGCTGGAGCTTGCGGCCCGCCTCCGCGATCCGCGCGCCGGCCTCGGACGCCGCGTGGGCGACGACCGCCGACGCCGCCGCGTCGAGCTGCGCCTGCGCGGCGGACGCGAGGCCGCTCGCGGAGAGCGGCGGCACGGCCGACGCCGCGGACGCGATGCCCGCCTTCGCGACGCCGAGCTGCTGGTTGACCGTGCTGGCCATCTGGTCGATCGCCTGCGTCGCGTGCTTCGCGACGTCGGCGGCCGCGCTCGCGGCCGTGTCGGATTGCGGGGACGGTGCGTCCTGCTTGTCGCATCCCGCAAGCAGCAGCGCCGCGCATGCGGCGGCCGCCGCCAGCGCGGGCCCGCGCCCGCTTCCCACTCGCCATGTCTTCATCTTCATCAGCATGTCCTGGCCGCGCGTCGCACGGCCTTTCTGGTTGAACCGACGACGATGATACCGCCGATGCCGGCCGCATTCGCCAACCGCAGGTTAAAGATAGCTTTCAATTTCGGACTCGTCTGATTCAATCGCGCGCGCGATCCCTCTAAAGTGGTGCAGCTTCAACCCGCATCGCCCGCCTCCCGACCTCCATGAATTTCCTCATCAACTGGCTCATCGCCCTGGCCGCCCTGCTGGCCGCCAGCCTGTTCCTGTGCCTGCGCGCGCCGCATCTGCGTCATCCGCCTGATATCGGCCGCCAGCGCCGCGTCGAATCCGCCCGCCTGATGTCGCAGGCGATCCTCGGCTTCTGGACGGCCGCGCTGATCGTCGTGCGCGGCATCCTGGTCAGCGACGGCGACGAGGTGTCGCCGGCGGGATGCGCGGCGATCGCATTCGCCGCGCTCGGCCTGGCGTCGGTCGCCGCATACTGGTCGGTATGCGCGCTGCGGCTGCGCCGGCCCCGCGCGTTGTTTACGCACGCCTGACGCGCCACGGCGGTGCGCGGCGATGCAGGCGGCGCACCATCCCGCGTCCGGCGCGCACCAGTCCGGCACACGCCGCACCATACGCGTGCGGCCCGTTCCCGCTCCCGATCGCCGCCGCCACGCCACGGTGCATCCGCGCACTGCCGGCATGCCGCGCCGCGCGGCGCGCCGCACCAATTCCACGCAGGCATTCACCAGCTTGGCTCGATTTTTGCGTTCCTTGCCCGTTTTTTGCGCAAGGAAGCCTTGGAATGGATGGTCTGAAATCCGGCGTCGATACGCTGTTCCTGTTGATCGGCGCCGTCATGGTGCTCGCGATGCACGCGGGTTTCGCGTTTCTCGAGCTGGGCACGGTGCGCCGGAAGAACCAGGTCAATGCGCTCGTGAAGATCCTGGTCGATTTCTCGGTGTCGACGATCGCGTACTTCTTCATCGGCTACACGATCGCGTACGGCGTCGAATTCTTCGACGACATCGGCACGCTGTCGCAGCACAGCGGCTACGCGCTGGTGCGCTTCTTCTTCCTGCTGACGTTCGCCGCGGCGATTCCGGCGATCATCTCCGGCGGCATCGCCGAACGCGCGAAATTCAACCCGCAGCTCGTCGCGACGCTGATCATCGTCGGCTTCCTCTACCCGTTCTTCGAAGGGATCGCGTGGAACGAACGCTACGGCGTGCAGGCGTGGCTCGCGCACGCGTTCGGCGCGCCGTTCCACGATTTCGCGGGCTCGGTCGTCGTGCACGCGTTCGGCGGCTGGATCGCGCTGCCCGCGGTGCTGCTGCTCGGCGCGCGCCACGGCCGCTACGGCAACGACGGCCGGATCGCCGCGCACCCGCCGTCGAACATCCCGTTCCTCGCGCTCGGCGCGTGGGTGCTCGCGGTCGGCTGGTTCGGCTTCAACGTGATGAGCGCGCAGACGCTCGACAAGGTGAGCGGCCTCGTCGCGCTGAACTCGCTGATGGCGATGGTCGGCGGCACGCTCGCCGCGTGGTTCGCGGGCCGCAACGACCCGGGCTTCACGTACAACGGCCCGCTCGCGGGGCTCGTCGCGGTGTGCGCGGGCTCCGACGTGATGCACCCGATCGGCGCGCTCGCGACCGGCGCGGCGGCCGGCGCGCTGTTCGTCGCGATGTTCACCTGCGTGCAGAACAAATGGCGCATCGACGACGTGCTCGGCGTGTGGCCGCTGCACGGGATGTGCGGCGCGCTCGGCGGCCTCGCGGCCGGCGTGTTCGGGCTGCCCGCGCTGGGCGGCCTCGGCGGCGTGTCGTTCATGTCGCAGCTCGTCGGCACGCTCGGCGGCATCGCGATCGCGCTGGCCGGCGGCACGCTCGTGTACGGCGCGCTGAAGGCGACGGTCGGCCTGCGCCTCGACCGTGAAGCGGAATTCGACGGCGCCGACTTGTCGATCCATCGCATCTCGGCAACGCCCGAGCGCGATTGAGATTCGAACGGGCGCTCGACATCCCTACAACTTCAATTCAAAAAACTTTCATCTGGCGTCCCTAAACTGCGGTCCAGTTTTCAATTCGCCTTCACACGGCTTGCGATCGCAAGCACCGTGAAGGCGACATTCTTCCAACAACCGAAACTGGACACCACATGCCCGCGTTGCCCAATGCTTCCCGTCGTCACGCCCTGAAGATCCTCGCCGGCGCACCCATGCTGCCGCTTTCCGGGCTCGCGCTGCCCGCCCTGCTGACGGGCTGCGGCGGCGACGACCATCCCGCGTCGACGCCCGCCGCCGCGTTCGCCGCGGCGACGTTCTCGCCGATGGCGGCGCCGACGCTCGCCAACGCGGCGGCCATGGCCACGACGACGGTCGGCTCGACGCTGTCGGTGTCCTTCGCCGACGGCACGTCGAACAACTACAAGCTCGCGTACAAGCCGTTCTTCGTGACGGGCGACCAGGTGCCGGACGGCAAGGGCGGCACGATCCTCGCGGGCGGCTACTACGACATCAACAACCAGCCGATCATCGACCGCTCGGTCGCAGGCAGGGAGCGCCAGTTCTATTCGGACTGCCCGGACGGCAGTTCGCTGCTGACGCTGAAGAACGCCAGCGTGGCCGGCGTGAAGGGCAACACGGTGTTCGCGGTCGTGCAGTTCGAATACACGACGCGCGACCAGGCGAGCGTGTCGCAGTACGGCCAGCTGCCGTCGCCGATCGCGGTGCTCACGCTCGACCAGGATCCGGCCACCGGCGCGCTGAAGCTCGTCAAGTACCACAACGTCGACACGTCGAAGGCGCACGGCCTGTGGATCACCTGCGGCGCGAGCCTGTCGCCGTGGGGCACGCACCTGTCGAGCGAGGAATACGAACCGGACGCGACGAAGGCCGCGACCGACGCGCAGTTCAAGGCGTTCAGCAAGAACACGTTCGGCGACGAGACCAAGGCGAACCCCTACCACTACGGCCACCTGCCCGAGATCACCGTGAACCCGGACGGCACCGGCACGGTGAAGAAGCACTACTGCCTCGGCCGCATCTCGCACGAGCTGATCCAGGTGATGCCGGACCAGCGCACGGTGATGATGGGCGACGACGCGACCAACGGCGGCCTGTTCATGTTCGTCGCCGACAAGGCGGCCGACCTGTCGGCCGGCACGCTGTACGTCGCGAAGTGGACGCAGACGTCGTCGGCCGGCGCGGGCGCCGCGACGCTCACGTGGATCAAGGTCGGCCACTCGACGAGCGCCGAGATCGAGGCGCTCGCGAATACGCTGAAGGCATCGGACATCATGGACGTCGCGACGACCGATCCGGCCGACGCGAGCTTCACGAAGGTCCATTTCAGCGGCAAGTTCAACTGGATCCGCGTGAAGCCGGGCATGGAAAAGGCCGCCGCGTTCCTCGAGACGCACCGCTACGCGGCGCTGCTCGGCGGCAGCATGGCGTTCACGAAGCTCGAAGGCACGACGGTGAACGCGAAGGACAAGATCGTCTACACGGCGATGTCGCGGATCGAGACGTCGATGGTCAAGGGCAATGCGGTGTCGCGCGACGTCGCGCTCGACAAGAAGATCGCCGCGGGCGCGACCTATGCGCTGAACCTGAAGGGCGGCCAGCGCGACTCGACGGGCGCCGCGATCGACAGCGAGTGGGTGCCGGTCGACATGGCCGCGCCGGCCGCGCTGGTCGGCGAGGATCTGGCCGCCGCGGACGCGCTCGGCAACCTCGCGAACCCGGACAAGATCGCGAACCCGGACAACCTGAAGTTCTCCGAAAAGCTGCGCACGCTGTTCATCGGCGAAGATTCGGGCATGCACGTGACCAACTTCCTGTGGGCGTACAACGTCGACACGAAGTCGCTCGCGCGCGTGCTGTCCTGCCCGGCCGGCGCCGAATCGACGGGCCTGCACGCGGTCGACGAGATCAACAGCTGGACCTACATCATGAGCAACTTCCAGCACGCGGGCGACTGGGAGTCGCCGCTGCACGACAAGGTCAAGCCGACGCTCGACCCGCTCGTGCGCGCGAACTACAAGGACCGCTTCGGCGCGAGCGTCGGCTACCTGACGGCCGAGCCGACCAGCATCAAGCTCGCGAAGGCCTGACGCTCGGCGCGGCCCCGGTTTCTTCATCACGCTTCATTCGTCGGCTCCACGCCGTCTTTCGCGCGATGCCCCTGCGGCATCGCGCTTTTTTTTGCGCGCGCGGGCAGCGCGCGTTCGCGCGGGACGATTCGAAGACGGGGGGATAATGCGGGCCGGGCGCGGAGATGGCGCGGCGAACGGGCAAAAAAAAGCGCCACGGAGACCGTGGCGCTAAAAAAGTTCTAGCCATTCCGAGGGCCGTGCTAGAACCTGAGAGACTGCGCGAAACACCGTTGCCGGTTAAACTCCGAAACGATGTTTCGAAAACGTGAGACATTCTTTCCGTTTCCGACCGACAAGTCAAGCGGTATTTGCACCGGCCCATACGGTTTACAGCGCCGCAAGCTTCAGCGTTTTCCTAATAAACCAAGGGTGAACCCGTAAAATCCCATACGATGAACGGTTCATCCGGATAACATGCATCCTTTGACAATCGTCCTACAAATCCAACAAAATTGAAATCGAGTTTCGGAAATAGAGAGAACGCCCCGTGTCGACACCCGTGAACCCTCCTGCTCCCCGCGAACGCGATTCGTCCCCCGACGAGATAACCGCGCTCGCGCGCGGCCTGGCCGTGCTGCGGCGCATCGCCGCCGCCGACGCGCCGGTCAGCAACCGCGAGCTGACCGAACTGACCGGCATTCCGAAGCCGACCGTGTCGCGCATCACCGCGACGCTCGTCAGCGCCGGCTTCCTGTTCCAGCTGCCGGACAGCGAGCGCTTCGTGCTGACCGCGTCGGTGCTCGAGCTCAGCCATGGCTTCCTGCGCAATTTCGACATCCGCGCGCGTTCGCGGCCGTTCATGATCGAGCTGGCCGAGCGCACGTCGCTGTCCGTGCACCTCGCGGTGCGCGACCGGCTCGACATGGTCGCGATCGACGTGATCCGGCCGCGCTCGGCGGTGCTCGTCACGCGGCTCGAGATCGGCTCGCGGATGGACATCGCGCGCACCGCGGTCGGCCGCGCGTATCTCGCCGCGCTCGACGCCGACGAACGCCGCGCGCTGATCGACGCGCTGCGGGCCGCCGCCGGCGACGACTGGCCGCATGTGTTCGCGCGGCTCAACCCGTCGCTCGACGAAGCGACGCGCGACGGCCACACGATCGCGATCGGCGAATGGCGCGAGGGCCTGAACGCGGTCGCCGCGGGTTTCGTCGGGCCGTCCGGCCAATGCTATTCGGTGAACTGCGGCGGCGCGGCGCATCAATGCCCGCCCGAATGGCTCGCCGAGCACGTGGTGCCGGCGCTGCACGAATGCATCGCGAAGATCACGCGCGAGATCGGCGGCGCACCGGCCCGGCGCAGCCGCGCGTAACGCGCCCGCGCGCGGTCCGGCGCGTTGTGTAACGACCGTAACCCGTTGAAAGATAGACCGCTGGACTGTAACGGGGACGGCACGTAGCATCATGCCCATCGTCGCGCCGCCTTCGCGGTGCGCACCGCTCTTTTCCCGCGCAGGCCGGGGCCCGGCCGGCCCGCCTGACGCCGCATGCCCACGCGCAGCCCGCTTCGCCGCCCACTTCGCGGCACGCCGCGCCGTCTTCCAGACCGAACCGATGGACAACCAACAAAAGCCCACGCCCCCCGCACACGAACCCGCGCCCGCCTCCCCCGCCGCGCGCCGCCCGCGCCGCAAGCTGATGCTCGGCGCGCTCGCGCTCGCCGTGGCCGGCGGCCTGCTGTGGTGGCATCCGTGGAGCGGCGCGCCCGCCGGCAAGCCCGGCGCGGACGCGGGCGCCAGCGCAGGCGGCGGCCGGCACGGCCGCGGCGGCCCCGCCGCGATGGCGAACATCCCGCAGCCGGTCCAGGTCGCGACCGCGACGCGCGGCGAAATGCCGGTCGTGCTGTCCGCGCTCGGCACCGTGACGCCGCTCGCGAACGTGACCGTCAAGACGCAGCTGTCCGGCTACCTGCAGTCGGTCGCGTTCCAGGAAGGCCAGCTCGTCAGGAAAGGCGACGTGCTCGCGCAGATCGACCCGCGCCCGTACCAGAACGCGCTCGCGAACGCCGAAGGCACGCATGCGCGCGACCAGGCGCTCCTCGCGACCGCCCGCCTCGACCTGAAGCGCTACCAGACGCTGCTCGCGCAGGATTCGATCGCGTCGCAGCAGGTCGACACGCAGGCCTCGCTCGTCAAGCAGTACGAAGGCACGGTGAAGACCGACCAGGCCGCGATCGATTCGGCCAAGCTGAACCTCGCGTACGCGCGCATCACCGCGCCGGTGTCGGGCCGCGTCGGCCTGCGCCAGGTCGACCCCGGCAACTACGTCACGCCGGGCGACACGAACGGCCTCGTCGTGATCACGCAGATCCAGCCGATCAGCGTGCTGTTCACGACCTCCGAGGACAACCTGCCGCAGATCCTCAAGCAGGTGAACACCGGCAAGAAGCTGTCGGTCACCGCGTACAACCGCAACAACACCGTGCCGCTCGAAACCGGCGCGCTCGAGACGCTCGACAACCAGATCGACACGGCCACCGGCACGGTCAAGCTGCGCGCGACCTTCGCGAACCAGGGCGGGCTGCTGTTCCCGAATCAGTTCGTCAACACGCGGCTGCTCGTCGACGTGGTGCGCGACGCGACCATCGTGCCGACCGCGGCCGTGCTGACCGGCTCGATCGGCCAGTTCGTGTACGTCGTCAAGCCGGACAGCACGGTGACGGTGCGCAAGGTGAAGGTCGGCCCGGTCGACGGCGAGCGCACCAGCATCACCGACGGCATCGCGGTGGGCGAGCGGGTCGTCACCGACGGTTCGGACCGCCTGCGCGAAGGCGCGATGATCACGATCCCGGCCGACAAGCCGAAGAGCGCATCGGGCGCGAAAGGCGCGAGCGCGGCCTCCGGGGCGAAGGCCGGACATAGTGGCCGGCATCACGGCGGCGCATCGCAGGCCCAATAACGCGCAGGCCGCTCGATGAATCCGTCCCGCATCTTCATTCTCCGGCCGGTCGGCACCGCGCTCCTGATGGCCGCGATCCTGCTGGCCGGCCTCGTCGCGCTGCGCTTCCTGCCGCTCGCGGCGCTGCCGCAGGTCGACTACCCGACCATCCAGGTCCAGACCTTCTATCCGGGCGCGAGCCCCGAGGTGATGACGTCGTCGGTCACCGCGCCGCTCGAGCGGCAGTTCGGGCAGATGCCGTCGCTGAACCAGATGTCGTCGCAAAGCTCGGCCGGCGCGTCGGTGATCACGCTGCAGTTCAACCTCGACCTGCCGCTCGACATCGCCGAACAGGAAGTGCAGGCCGCGATCAACGCGGCCGGCAACCTGCTGCCGTCCGACCTGCCCGCGCCGCCGATCTACGCGAAGGTCAACCCGGCCGACGCGCCGGTGCTGACGCTCGCCGTCACGTCGAAGACGCTGCCGCTCACGCAGGTGCAGGATCTCGCCGATACGCGGCTCGCGATGAAGATCTCGCAGGTCGCGGGCGTCGGCCTCGTCAGCCTGTCGGGCGGCAACCGGCCGGCCGTGCGGATCCAGGCGAACCCGACCGCGCTCGCGCAGTACGGGCTGAACCTCGACGACCTGCGCACGACGATCTCGAACCTGAACGTCAACACGCCGAAGGGCAACTTCGACGGCCCGACCCGCGCATACACGATCAACGCGAACGACCAGCTGACGAGCGCCGACCAGTACCAGGACGCCGTCGTCGCATACAAGGGCGGCCGGCCGGTGATGCTCACCGACGTCGCGAAGATCGTCGCCGGCTCGGAAAACACCAAGCTCGGCGCGTGGGTCGACGCCGAGCCCGCGATCATCCTGAACGTGCAGCGCCAGCCGGGCGCGAACGTGATCCAGACGGTCGACGCGATCAAGGCGCAGCTGCCGAAGCTGCAGGAATCGCTGCCCGGCGCGCTCGACGTGCGCATCGTGACCGACCGCACGACGATGATCCGCGCGGCCGTGCGCGACGTGCAGTTCGAGCTCGGCGTCGCGGTCGCGCTGGTCGTGCTGGTGATGTACCTGTTCCTCGCGAACGTCTACGCGACGATCATCCCGAGCCTGTCGGTGCCGCTGTCGCTGATCGGCACGCTCGCGGTGATGTACCTGTCCGGCTTCTCGCTGAACAACCTGTCGCTGATGGCACTGACGATCGCGACCGGCTTCGTCGTCGACGACGCGATCGTGATGATCGAGAACATCGCGCGCTACGTCGAGGAAGGCGATTCGTCGCTCGAGGCGGCGCTGAAGGGCTCGAAGCAGATCGGCTTCACGATCATCTCGCTGACGGTGTCGCTGATCGCGGTGCTGATCCCGCTGCTGTTCATGGGCGACGTGGTCGGGCGGCTGTTCCACGAATTCGCGATCACGCTCGCGGTGACGATCGTGATCTCGGCGATCGTGTCGCTCACGCTCGTGCCGATGATGTGCGCGAAGCTGCTGCGCCACTCGCCGCCGCCCGAGAGCCACCGCTTCGAGGCGCGCGTGCACCAGGCGATCGACTGGGTGATCGCGCGCTACGCGGTCGCGCTCGAATGGGTGCTGGACCGCCAGCGCTCGACGCTCGTCGTCGCGGTGCTGACGCTGGTGCTGACGGGCCTGCTGTACGTGCTGATCCCGAAGGGCTTCTTCCCGTCGCAGGACACCGGCGTGATCCAGGCGATCACGCAGGCGCCGCAGTCGATCTCGTACGGCGCGATGGCCGAGCGCCAGCAGCAGCTCGCCGCCGAGATCCTGAAGGATCCGAACGTCGAGAGCCTGACGTCGTTCATCGGCGTCGACGGCACCAACATCACGCTGAACAGCGGCCGGATGCTGATCAACCTGAAGGCGCGCGACCAGCGCAAGGAAACCGCGGCCGAGATCATCCGCGACCTGCAGCAGCGCGTGTCGCACGTGCCCGGCATCTCGCTCTACCTGCAGTCGGTGCAGGACCTGACGATCGACTCGACGGTCAGCCCGACGCAATACCAGTTCATGCTGACGAGCCCGAACAACGACGAGTTCGCGACCTGGGTGCCGAAGCTCATAGCGCGCCTGAAGCAGGAGCCGTCGCTCGCCGACGTCGCGACCGACCTGCAGAACGGCGGCCAGTCCGTGTACGTCGAGATCGACCGCGCGAGCGCCGCGCGCTTCGGCATCACGCCCGCGACCGTCGACAACGCGCTGTACGACGCGTACGGCCAGCGCATCGTGTCGACGATCTTCACGCAGTCGAACCAGTACCGCGTGATCCTCGAGTCCGAGCCGCAGATGCAGCACTACACCGACTCGCTGAACAACATCTACCTGCCGTCCGCGGGCGGCGGCCAGGTGCCGCTCGCGTCGATCGCGACGTTCCACGAGCGACCGTCGCCGCTGCTCGTCGCGCACCTGTCGCAGTTCCCGTCGACCACGATCTCGTTCAACCTCGCGCCCGGAGCGTCGCTCGGCGAGGCGGTCAAGGCGATCGGCGCGGCCGAGCAGGACATCGGCCTGCCCGCGTCGTTCCAGACCCGCTTCCAGGGCGCGGCGCTCGCGTTCCAGGCATCGCTGTCGAACCAGCTGTTCCTGATCCTCGCGGCGATCATCACGATGTACATCGTGCTCGGCGTGCTGTACGAGAGCTACATCCACCCGATCACGATCCTGTCGACGCTGCCGTCGGCCGGCGTCGGCGCGCTGCTTGCGCTGATGATCACCGGGCACGACCTCGACATCATCGGCATCATCGGCATCGTGCTCTTGATCGGCATCGTGAAGAAGAACGCGATCATGATGATCGACTTCGCGCTCGAGGCCGAACGCGCGGAAGGCAAGCCGCCGCGCGAGGCGATCTACCAGGCATGCCTGCTGCGCTTCCGGCCGATCCTGATGACGACGCTCGCCGCGCTGCTCGGCGCGGTGCCGCTGATCGTCGGCGCCGGCGCCGGCTCCGAGCTGCGCCAGCCGCTCGGCATCGCGATCGCCGGCGGCCTGATCGTGTCGCAGGTGCTGACGCTGTTCACGACGCCCGTGATCTACCTCGGCTTCGATTCGCTCGCGCGCCGCGTGCGCGGCTGGTTCGAGCGCCGCGGCCCGGCCGCCGGCACGCGCACGGATGCATAAGCGATGAACCTGTCGCGCCCCTTCATCACCCGCCCCGTCGCGACCACGCTGCTCGCGCTCGGCGTCGCGCTCGCGGGCCTGTTCGCGTTCATCAAGCTGCCGGTGTCGCCGCTGCCGCAGGTCGATTTCCCGACGATCTCGGTGCAGGCGTCGCTGCCCGGCGCGAGCCCCGAAACCGTCGCGACCAGCGTGACGAGCCCGCTCGAACGCCATCTCGGCTCGATCGCCGACGTGTCGGAAATGACGTCGACCAGCACCGTCGGCAACGCGCGGATCATCCTGCAGTTCGGCCTGAACCGCGACATCGACGGCGCGGCGCGCGACGTGCAGGCGGCGATCAACGCCGCGCGCGCCGACCTGCCCGCCGCGCTCAAGAGCAACCCGACGTACCGCAAGGTGAACCCGGCCGACTCGCCGATCATGGTCGTGTCGCTGACGTCGGAAACCTCGTCGCCCGCAAAGCTGTACGACGCCGCGTCGACCGTGCTGCAGCAGTCGCTGTCGCAGGTCGAGGGGATCGGCCAGGTGTCGGTGAGCGGCTCCGCGAACCCCGCGGTGCGCGTCGAGCTCGAACCGCACGCGCTGTTCCATTACGGGATCGGGCTGGAAGACGTGCGCGCCGCGCTCGCGTCCGCCAACGCGAACAGCCCGAAAGGCGCGATCGAGTTCGGCCCGCAGCGCTTCCAGCTCTATACGAACGACCAGGCGTCGCAGGCATCGCAATACCGCGACCTCGTCGTCGCATACCGCAACGGCGCCGCCGTGCGGCTGTCCGACCTGTCGGACGTCGTCGATTCGGTGGAGGACCTGCGCAACCTCGGCCTCGCGAACGGCAAGCGCGCGGTGCTGGTGATCCTCTACCGCTCGCCCGGCGCGAACATCATCGAGACGATCGACCGCGTGCACGCGGCGCTGCCGAAGCTCACCGCCGCGCTGCCCGCCGACATCGAGGTGACGCCGGTGCTCGACCGCTCCACGACGATCCGCGCGTCGCTGCGCGACACCGAGCACACGCTGCTGATCGCGGTCGGGCTCGTCGTGATGGTCGTGTTCCTGTTCCTGCGCAACTGGCGCGCGACGCTGATCCCGAGCGTCGCGGTGCCGATCTCGATCGTCGGCACGTTCGGCGCGATGTACCTGCTCGGCTTCTCGATCGACAACCTGTCGCTGATGGCGCTGATCGTCGCGACCGGCTTCGTCGTCGACGACGCGATCGTCGTGCTCGAGAACATCTCGCGCCATATCGAGAACGGCACGCCGCGGCTGCAGGCCGCGTTCGACGGCGCGCGCGAGGTCGGCTTCACGGTGCTGTCGATGAGCCTGTCGCTGGTCGCGGTGTTCCTGCCGATCCTGCTGATGGGCGGCATCGTCGGGCGCCTGTTCCGCGAATTCGCGCTGACGCTGTCGCTCGCGATCGCGGTGTCGCTCGCGGTGTCGCTGACCGTCACGCCGATGATGTGCGCGCGCCTGCTGCGCGAGACGCACGACAAGCGCGACGAAGGCCGCTTCGCGCGCTTTCTCGAGCACTGCTTCGCGCGCATGCAGCACGGCTACGAACGCTCGCTGGGATGGGCGCTGCGCCATCCGCTGCTGATCCTGGCGATCCTGTTCGCGACGGTCGGCCTGAACGTCTACCTGTACGTCGTCGTGCCGAAGGGCTTTTTCCCGCAGCAGGACACGGGCCTGATGATCGGCGGCATCCAGGCCGACCAGAGCACGTCGTTCCAGGCGATGAAGCTGAAGTTCTCGGAGATGATGCGCATCGTGCAGGCGAACCCGAACGTGAAGAGCGTCGCGGGCTTCACCGGCGGCACGCAGACCAACTCGGGCTTCATGTTCGTCACGCTGAAGGATCGCACCGAACGCAAGCTGTCGGCCGACCAGGTGATCCAGCAGCTGCGCCCCAGGCTGTCCGACGTCGCGGGCGCGCGCACCTTCCTGCAGGCCGCGCAGGACATCCGCGTCGGCGGCCGCCAGAGCAGCGCGCAATACCAGTTCACGCTGCTCGGCGACTCGAGCGCCGAGCTGTACAAGTGGGGGCCGCTGCTCACCGAGGCGCTGCAGAAGCGCCCCGAGCTGACCGACGTGAACTCCGACCAGCAGCAGGGCGGCCTCGAGGCGATGGTCACGATCGACCGCGCGACCGCCGCGCGGCTCGGCATCAAGCCCGCGCAGATCGACAACACGCTGTACGACGCGTTCGGCCAGCGCCAGGTCTCGACGATCTACAACCCGCTGAACCAGTATCACGTGGTGATGGAAGTCGCGCCGAAGTACTGGCAGAGCCCGGAGATGCTGAACCAGGTGTGGGTCAGCACGTCGGGCGGCAGCGCGAGCGGCGCGCAGACGACCAACGCGGCGGCCGGCACCTACGCCGCGACGAAGGCCGGCACGTCGAGCGCCGGCACCGGCACGCAGAGCGCCGCCGCGATCGCATCCGATTCCGCGCGCAACCAGGCGCTCAACTCGATCGCGGCGAGCGGCAAGTCGAGCGCGTCGTCGGGCGCGGCGGTGTCGACGTCGAAGTCGACGATGGTGCCGCTGTCGGCGATCGCGTCGTTCGGGCCGAGCACCACGCCGCTGTCGGTCAACCACCAGGGGCTGTTCGTCGCGACGACGATCTCGTTCAACCTGCCGCCGGGCATGTCGCTGTCGACCGCGACGCAGGCGATCTACCAGACGATGGCCGAGATCGGCATGCCGCCGACCATCCACGGCAGCTTCCAGGGCACCGCGCAGGCGTTCCAGCAGTCGCTGAACGACCAGCCGATCCTGATCCTCGCCGCGCTGATGGCCGTCTACATCGTGCTCGGCATCCTGTACGAGAGCTACATCCACCCGGTCACGATCCTGTCGACGCTGCCGTCGGCCGGCGTCGGCGCGCTGCTCGGCCTGCTGCTGTTCAAGACCGAGTTCAGCATCATCGCGCTGATCGGCGTGATCCTGCTGATCGGCATCGTGAAGAAGAACGCGATCATGATGGTCGACTTCGCGATCGACGCGACGCGCAACGGCGGGATGTCGTCGCTCGACGCGATCCGCGAGGCGTGCCGGCTGCGCTTCCGGCCGATCATGATGACGACGATGGCCGCGCTGCTCGGCGCGGTGCCGCTCGCGTTCGGCAGCGGCGACGGCGCCGAGCTGCGCGCGCCGCTCGGCATCGCAATCGCCGGCGGCCTGATCGTGTCGCAGGTGCTGACGCTCTATACGACGCCGGTCGTGTACCTGTACATGGACCGGCTGCGGGTGTGGGTCGAGAAGCGCCGCGGCGGCGCGTCGGGCGGCGCGACGGTCGCGGGCAGCTAACGGCGGCCGGCCGTGATCGGCGGCAAGACGCGCGAGCGCGCCCGCCTCCCCCTCCCGCCGCCGATCCGCCTTGAACGCGGGCGGACATCGTCTATCGTGTGTCCATGCGCGCTGCCGCGCCCGTCACGGGGACACATCCATGAACGTGCAGCTGAACCATACGATCGTCTGGTGCCGCGACAAGCTCGCGTCCACCCGGTTTCTCACGGACCTGCTGGAATTGCCGCCGCCGGTCCCGTTCGGATCGATGCTGGTCGTGCAGCTCGACAACGGCGTGTCGCTCGATTTCTACGAGCGCAGCGGCGCGATCGCGATGCAGCACTATGCGTTCCTGATCAACGAGGCGGCCTTCGATCGCGTGTTCGCGCGCATTCGCGAGCGCGGGCTGACATACTGGGCCGATCCGTCGAAACAGCGCGCCGGCGAAATCTACCGGCACAACGGCGGCCGGGGGCTGTATTTCGACGACCCGGATGGCCATTTCCTGGAAGTGATGACGCGGCCGTACGTGCTGGACGGCCAGGCGTGACGCGTCAGCGCGCGACGCCCGGCCCGGCGCGCTGACGCGCCGCGCCGGCACGCGTCATCCGGCGCTCATTCCGCCGCCGTCGCAGTCTTGCGCGGCCGGCGCGCGCGGGGCGCCGCCTTGCGGGCCGGCTTTTTCGGCTTGGCGTCGGCCACCGCCTCGGCCGTCGCTTCGGCGGACGGTTCGACCGGCGCGGCCGCTTCGTGCCGCGGCTGCGCGGCGGCCGCCCCGGCATCCGGCGCCACGGCGTCGGCATGCGCACCGTGGCCGTTGCTCACGCCAGCATGCGCAGCCTCGCCGTGCTGCCCTTCCGCGTGCTTCGCGTCGCCGTGCTTCCGGTCGCCATGCTTCGCGTCCGCATGCCGCTCGCCGGCGTCCTTCGCGTCGCTCTTCTTCGCGTCGCCCTTTCTCGTCGCGGCTTTCTTTGCCGTGCTCTTGCGCGCGCGCTTGCGGCCGTCCTTCTTCTCGTCGTGCGCAGCGTGCACGTCATGCGCACCGTTCGACTCGCCCGCCTCTGCCGCGGCGTGATCGGCCGTCTCCGCGTCGACCTCCACCGCCGCGGCCGCCACCGCCTCGACCACGGCCGGAGCCACTTCCTGCGTGCGCGGCGCGCCGTGCCGCCCGTGGCGGCGATCGCGCCCGGCCGGCGCGGGCTCGGCCGCCCGCGTGTCGTCGGCCGCCGCCGGCACGTCGACGTGTACCTGCTCCGCCATTGCCGCCTGGCGCGCCCGCGACACGAACGCGCCCGACTTGTCGTCGCGGCCGACCTCGAGCAGGCCGCGCGCCTGCGCCTCGTCGAGCAGGTTGCCGAACGCGCGGAAGCCGTAATACGACTCGTTGAAGTCCGGCTTGCGGCGCTTGATCGCGCTCTTGAGCACCGACGCCCAGATCTTGCCGACGTCGTCGCGCTCGGACGCGAGCGCATCGAAGGTCTCGACCGCGAGCGCGATCGCCTCGGCCTTGCGCGCCTCAAGCTCGGGCTTGCGCGACGGCTCGTCCGGCCGCTTGGCGCCGCCGTTGCCGGCCGCCCGCTGCTGCTCGCGCTTCGCGAGCGTGCGCTGCTGCTCGCGCACGAGGTCGTCGTAGAAGATGAATTCGTCGCAGTTCGCGACCAGCAGGTCCGACGTCGACTTCTTCACGCCGACGCCGATCACCCTCTTCGCGTTCTCGCGCAGCTTCGACACGAGCGGCGAGAAATCCGAGTCGCCGCTGATGATCACGAAGGTGTCGACGTGCGACTTCGTGTAGCACAGGTCGAGCGCGTCGACCACGAGCCGGATGTCGGCCGAGTTCTTGCCCGACTGGCGCACGTGCGGAATCTCGATCAGCTCGAAGCTCGCCTCGTGCATCGACGCCTTGAAGCCCTTGTAGCGATCCCAGTCGCAATAGGCCTTCTTGACGACGATGCTGCCCTTCAGCAGCAGCCGCTCGAGCACCGGCTTGATGTCGAACTTCTCGTACTTCGCGTCGCGCACGCCGAGCGCGACGTTCTCGAAATCGCAGAACACCGCCATGCTGACGTTATCCAGGGGTAATGCCATGTGTACTCCAACCGGTTGGCCGGCGCGTCGCAACGCGGCGGCGGAAAATGCGTCGCGCACATGATAGCCGGTCGGCGGGCCATTCCTCCATTACGCGTGAGCACCCGCTGCTTCCTCGTCGCCGGTATGCCCTCGCCGGTACGCCCCCAATTACCCGCCCGCCGCCGCGCCAATTCGACATACACTTGAGTATCGGTCGTCCGTCCCCATCTGGACCGACGACGCATCGATCAAGGAGCGGTTTCATGACGACGAAGGTACTGCTGATTGGCGCGACCGGCCGCACCGGCCAGGCCTGCGCGGATCTGCTGCTGGAGCAGCCGGAATTCGAGCTCACGGCGCTCGTGCGCCGGCCCGGCTACACGCTGCCGGGCGCGAAGGTGATCGAGGCCGACCTGAAGCACGATTTCTCGCACGCGTTCCAGGGCATCACCCACGCGATCTACGCGGCCGGCTCGGCCGAATCGGAGGGCGCCGCCGAGGAAGAACAGGTCGACCGCGACGCGGTCGCCCGCGCGGCCGACTATGCGCTCGCCTGCAACGTGCAGAAGCTGGTGGTGATCAGCTCGCTGTCGGCCTACTGGCCGGAACGCAGCCCCGACACGCTGCGCCACTATTCGCAGATGAAGCGCGAAGGCGACGAGCACGTGATCGCGTCGGGCGTCGACTACGTGATCCTGCGCCCCGGCCCGCTTGCGGACGGCCCCGGCGTCGGCAAGATCGCGCTGACCGAGGAGCGGCTCGACCATGCGCCGCCGGTATCGCGCCAGGACGTTGCCTGGGCCGCGATCGAGGCGATCAAGCTCGGCATCTCGCGCAAGACCATCGGCTTCGTCGGCGGCGGCGTGCCGATCGAGCAGGCGCTGCGCGCCTGACGCCCGCGCGCCGCCCCACGGGGCGGCCGCGCCGGTCACGTCACGGTTTCGGGTGCGCCTGCGCCCATGCCTTGACAGCCCCGAGCGTATTCTCGACGTGCTTGTCCGGCGACATGCTCGTGTACTCGTACAGGATCTTCCCCTCCGGCGAAATCACATAGGACACGCGGTTCGCGCGGTCGAGCGCGGGCAGCTTCGCGTCGTACGCGCGAATGATCTTCGCGTCGGGGTCGGCGGCGACCGGGAACTTGCTGCGGCATTCGCTGACCGAGAACTTCGTCAGCGTGCCGATATCGTCGGACGACACGCCGATCACCGTCGCGCCGTACGACTTGTAGTGGTCGACCGCGTCCGCGAACGCGTGCGCCTCGATCGTGCAGCCCTTCGTGAACGCGGCCGGGTAGAAGTACAGCACGACCGGGCCCTTCTTCAGCGCGTCGGCGAGCGAGTACGTGTAAGTCTTGCCGGCCAGCGACGCCTGCGTCGTGAAATCCGGCGCGGCGTCGCCGGCCTTCAGTTCCGCCTGCGCGCTCAGCGCATGGCCTGCCACCAGCGCCGCAGCGGCGCACATCATCAGTTTTCGCTTCATCTGCGTCCTCATTTCTTATAAAGTCAGCCTCGATGCGGGTCGCGCCGGCGTTCGCCTGTCGAACACCAGCGGACGATCCGGTCGCGCGGAACCGCTTCCATGCAGGCTGCGCATTAAAGATTTCGCGCAGTTTGCCGTTATTGCTTCCGGACAACCGGTTCCAGCCCTTCACGTCAGCGAGAAACATGGAAGCCAACAGGAAACAGACGCCACGCAAGGGCTCCTGGCGCAGCGCCCTGCATACGCTGCGCCGCTTCGCCTGGTCGGGCGGCGCGCTGATGCCCGCGCGCGCCGGCAGCGCGCCGCGTCGCGACGACACCGTGCGCAACTGGCTGGAGCAGACGGTCGGCCCGGTGGATTTCCTCGCCCACGTCGATCGCGAGCTGCGCTTTCTCTACGTGTCGGATGCCAGCCTGCGCTTCATCGGCTATCACCGCGACTATCTGCACACGCTGACGCTGCGCGACCTGATCGCGGAACAGGATACCGCGGCGCTCGAAGACTTGCTCGCGCGCGCGTCGCGCTCCGGCCAGGTCGAGAAGGCGACGATGTGCATCGTCAAGTCGCTGACCTACCCGCTCGACGTCGAAGTGCGCGCGGTGAAGAGCCGCCACCACGGCGTCGACGGCTTCGCGATCGCCGCGTTCGACGTGTCGTCGTGGCGCGCGCTCGAGGCGCGCCTCACCTACGAGATGCACCACGACCCGATGACCGGGCTCGACAACCTGTCGGCGCTGGTGCCGGCGCTGATGCGCGCGCAGCAGACCGCCGACGAGACGGGCACCTGCGCGGCGCTGGTGCTGCTCGACCTCGACGACTACCAGCGGATCAACCGCGCGCTCGGCTACGACGCGGGCGACACGCTGCTGCGCGAGACCGCGCAGCGGCTGCAGGCGCTGATGGCGCCGCAGGAACAGCTCGCGCGGGTCGCGAGCGACAAGTTCGCGGTGGTGTTTACCGCGCCCGACCGCGGGCTCGCGAGCGACATCGCGGGTGCGCTCGGCCGCCGGCTGCAGGCCGCGGTGCGGCAGCCGTACGTGTACCACGGGCAGCCGGTGCACCTGTCCGCGAGCATCGGCATCGCGCTGTATCCCGACGAGCGCGCGGCGCCGCATCGCGCGCAGCACCACAGCCCGCTGCTGCGCCGCGCGGACCACGCGCTCGCGCAGGCGAAGGCGTCGGGCGGCAATGCGCTCGCGTTCCACACGCCGATCGACGATCCGGCCGACGCCGAGCGCCTGAAGCTCGAAGCCGACCTGTACGACGGCGTGCGCAACGGCGAATTCTCGCTGCACTTCCAGCCGATCACGCGCAGCCAGTCGGGCGCGGTGGTCGGCGTCGAGGCGCTGATCCGCTGGCGGCATCCGGTGCACGGCCTCGTGCCGCCGGCCACCTTCATCCCGCTCGCGGAATCGATCGGCCTCATCAACTACCTCGGCAACTGGGTGCTGAAGGCCGCGTGCATGCAGCTCGTCGCGTGGGATCGCCAGGGGCTCGCGCTGCAGTACGTCGCGGTCAACGTGTCGCCGCAGCAGTTCCGCGACCCGCGCTTCACGCAAAGCGTGCGCGATGCGATCACACTGACCGGCATCGACCCGCGCCGCATCGTGCTCGAGATCACCGAAAGCCTGCTGATGCACGATCCGGCGCATGCGAAGGCGCTGCTCGAGGAGCTGACCGATCTCGGCATCCGCTTCGCGATCGACGATTTCGGCACCGGCTATTCGAGCCTCGCCTACCTGCAGCGCTTCCCGCTCGCGAAGCTGAAGATCGACCGCAGCTTCGTCGAGAACCTGCTGACCTCGCGCAACGACCGCGCGATCGTGTCGGCGGTGGTCGGCCTCGCGCAGACGCTCGACCTCGAACTCGTCGCCGAAGGCGTCGAGACCGAGGCGCAGCGCGAGCTGCTGACCGAAATGGGCTGCAACCATATCCAGGGCTGGCTCGTCTGCCAGGCGCTGCCGTCCGAGGAACTGGCGCAGCGCTTCGAGGCCCGGCAGCTCCGCCTGCACGCGGCGGCCTGACGCGCCGCCGCCGCGAACCGAACAGATCCGTATGTCAATCACCGAACACCTGCCCCGGACGACGCTGCTCGACAAGCTGTGGGCCCGGATGAACGAACGGGGCGACTTCCCGCTGCTGTCGGAATCGCTGCGCGCCACCATGGCCGCGATGAAGAACGACGACCTGGATTTCACCGCGCTCGTGCGCGTCGTGCTGTCCGACTTCGCGCTGACGCAGAAAGTGCTGCGGCTCGCCAACTCCGCGATGTACATGGCGTTCGGCGGCAACATCACGACCGTGACCCGCGCGCTGATGGTGCTGGGCATGGACGCGGTCGGCCACCTCGTCGTCGGCCTGAAGCTCGTCGATCACTTCCATCAGAGCACCCCGCGCCGGATCGACGCGAAGCTCGAGCTGAACCGCGCGCTGCTGTCGGGCTGCGTCGCGCGCAAGCTGACCGAGCACGCGGACTTGCGCGCCGGCGAGGAAGCGGTCGTCTGCACGCTGATGCGCCAGGTCGGCAAGCTGCTGGTCGTCTGCTATCTCGACAGCGAATGGGACCGGATCCGCCGGCGCGCCGCCGAGCTGCACGGCGACGAGGCGACGGCCTGCGTCGACGTGCTCGGCGTCGGCTTCGACGAGATCGGCCTCGAGGCCGCGGCCCGCTGGCGGCTGCCCGACGTGATCCGCGCGGGCATGGCCGACGACGACCGCCTCGCCAGCCTCGTGGACGACGGCGACGACGCGCCGCGCGACACGACCGACGACGACAGCCCGGCCAGCGAGGTCCACTGGCTGCGCGCGGTGAGCCGCTGCTCGACCGACGTCGCGAACGCGCTGGCGACGCCGGCGAGCCCGCAGCGCGATGCGCGCATCGCGTCGCTCGCGCAGCATTACGGCACGGTGCTCGACACGGAGCCCGAAGCGCTCGTCGAGATGGCCGAGCTGCTCGCGCGCGAAGAGGCGAGCGACACCGTGATGCGCGAGATCGTCGAGCTGCGCGCGAACGCGGACGCGATCGCGCGCGCGCAGGGCGAGCCCGAGGCCTGCCTCGAAGCCGGTCTCGCGGACCTGCGCGCGCTGCCGTCCGAGCACGTGCTCACGCCGGTGCTCGCGCTCGCGTCGGAAAGCCTGCTCGCGGGCCTCGCGTTCACCCGCACCGTGATGTTCGTGCGGCACGACGACGGCACGTTCGCCGCGCGCCTCGGCTTCGGCGCGGACGTCGACGCGGCGCTCGGCCAGCTGCGCTTCGACGAGCGTTTCGAGCCGGACGTGTTCCACCTCGCGATCACCAATTCGGTCGGCATCTTCATCGAGCAGGCGCGCGAGCCGAAGATGGTGAAGCGCCTGCCCGCGTGGTATCTCGACGCGTTCGACGACGCGCACGCGTTCGTGCTGCTGCCGGTGCGGGTCGGCGGGTCGACGGTCGCGCTGCTGTACGGCGACTGGGCCGGCGCGCAGCCCGCGCGCAAGATCACGCAGCAGGAGATGGCCGTGCTCAACGAGATGGCGCGGGAGCTGGGGCGGTTCTTCAAGGCCTGAGCGGCCCCGCGCTTCTCGTCGTTTTCCGTCGTTTCCCGTCCCCCAAAGCAAACCGGCCGCATCAGCGGCCGGTTTGCTTCGTGCGACAGATTCGATCGCGCGCTTACTTGAGCGTCACGGGCACGCTGAAGTACTTCTTCGCGAGATTGTCGATCGTGCCGTCCGCCTTCAGCTCCTTGAGCGCCTGGTCGAGCGCCGTCTTCAGCGCCGCGTCGTTCTTGCGCAGGCCGAAACCGACGCCCGAGCCGAGGATCTCGGCGTCGCTGACCGCGCCGCCCGCGAACGCGAAGCCCGCGCCCTGCGGCTTCGACAGGAAGCCCTTCGAGCCCGCCTCCGAATCCTGGAACGCGGCGTCGAGGCGGCCCGACTTCAGGTCCGCGTAAGCGAGATCCTGCGTCTGGTACGGCACGACTTCCACGCCGGCCGGCGCCCACTTCTTCTTCGCGTACGCTTCCTGGATCGTGCCCTGCAGCACGCCGACGCGCTTGCCCTTCAGCGATTGCGGGGTCGGCAGCAGGCCGCTGCCCTGCTTCGCGATCAGCTGGTTCGGGATCGTGTAGATCGGATCGGTGAACGCGATCGCATGCTTGCGCTGGTCGGTGATCGTCATGTCCGAGTTGATCGCATCGAACTTGCGTGCCTGCAGCGCGGGGATCAGGCCGTCGAAGTCGTTCTCCACCCACACGCACTTCGTCTTCAGCTTCGCGCACACCGCGTTGCCGATGTCAATGTCGAAGCCGGTCAGCTTGCCGTCGGGCGTCTTGTACTCGAACGGCGCATACGATGCCTCGACGCCGAAACGGATCTCCTTCAGATCCGCCGCAAACGCGCTGCCTGCCGCCACGGCCACCACCGTCACCACCGCGTGCGCGGCCATCTTTCGCCAATCCAACTTCATCAGGGGAATCTCCTCGATACGAACGATAGTTCTCAAACAACGGGCGATGCATCATTGCAGGGCCGGAACGGCCGGACAATCGCAGCACGCCGCCGTGATGCGGCGCAACAGCCGCAAGGCCGCGATTGTACCAATCCGCGCGCGCCGCCCGGCAAGCAACCCGCCGCGGCGGTTGCTGCACTGCGCGCACGGCGCCGCACGGGCGCGAGGCCGAACTTGCAAGACGATGTCGCAAATACGCAAGGCGCCCGCGCCCGGCGGGTCAGACCAGCGCGCCGAGCGTCTCGCGCGTCGTATCGACGACGAGCAGGCCGGCACGCAGGCCGGGCTTCACCGACGGGTTCGGAAACACGATCCGCTCCTCGTCGTGCCGCACCGTGTAGCGGTACGCGCCGTCCTGCGCGAGCACCGTGCCGCGCGGGAACGGCGTGAAGTTCGCGACGTCGGCCGCGACGAACAGTTCCAGCGCGTCGCTCTGCTTCGTGATCTGGTCGATCACCGTGAACACGCGCGGCAGCGGCGCATCGGCATCGCGCGGCTGGCCCGACACGAGCCGGCGCACCGCCTGGTCCGCGGACGCGAAGCGCGCCAGGTCGTTCTGGCCGAACGGCCGCACCTTGCCGAGCTCCAGCGTGCACGCGAGCGCGCCGCAGTGTTCGGCCGTGAAGTGCGAGAACGTGGCGCCCTTCGCGGTATGCAGCAGCACCGCCGCGATGCGCGCATCGCCGAGCCACTCGACCATCGTGCGCGCCGGCGGCGTGCCCGTATGCGGCAGCAGCGCGAACTGCTCGAACACCGACGCGCGAATCGCCGTGTGCATGTCGACGTGCCAGCGCGCGCCCGGCGCATCCGGCGCATCGGCGAAAAACACCGCGGCGGCCGCTTCGAGCTGCGCGGCGCGCGGCGCCTCGCGGCTGTCCGGCACCTGCGCGTGACGGCCGCTGAACAGCCGGTTCAGGTCGTCGTCGAGGTAGCGCTCGCCCGCGCGCATCGCCGGCGAATTGCCGAGCACGACGAGCAACCGGCATGCGAGCGGCAGCGTGCCGGCGGCGACGTCGCGCACCAGCATCGACAGCAGCTCGATCGGCGCGGTCTCGTCGCCGTGCACGCCGGCCGATACGAGCACGCTGCGGCGCGACGCCGCATCGGCGTCACGCGGCTCGAGCACGAGCAGCCCTTCGCCCTGCCACCGCCAGCGCACCGCGCCGTCGGCGCACACGCCGTCGCGCGCGGCCGGCGCGTCGCCGGCCAGCGTGAACGCAAGGAAGTCGCCGAGCCAGGCCGCGTCGTGCATGCGGGCCTCAGCGCTGGAAGTCATACAGCGACCCGACGCGCAGGATCTGCGTCAGCTCGTCGAGCGCGGTGCGCGACTCGTCGAGCAGCACCGGATCCGCGAGGTCTTCCGGCGCGAGGCGGTCGCGGTAGTGCTTCTCGATCCACGCGTCGAGCGATGCGAACAGCGTGTCGTTGATCCACACGTTCGACGTGACGGCCGCGCGCTCCGCGTCGTTCAGCACGACGCGCAGGCGCAGGCAGGCCGGGCCGCCGCCGTTCTTCATGCTTTCGCGCAGGTCGAACACCAGCACGTCGCGGATCGGGCCGTTGCCGGCCGCGAGGCTGTCGAGGTAGGCGGCCACGTTCGCGTTCTCGCGGCATTCCTGCGGCACGACCAGCACTTGCGAGCCGTCGGCGCGCGACAGCAGCTGGCTGTTGAACAGGTACGACGTCACCGCGTCGGAGACGCTCACCGCCGCATCCGGCACCTCGATCACGTTCAGGCGTGCGCCGCGCACGTCGAGCGCCGCGGTCAGCGTGTCGTAGATCGCCTGCTTGTTGACGAACGCGCGCTCGTGCGTGAACAGCGTGTCGCGGTTGCCGACCGAGATCACGTCGTTGTGGAACACGCCCGCGTCGATCACGTCCGGATCCTGCTGCGCGTAGACCGTCGCTTCCTCGTTCAGCCCGTGGCGATGCGCGATCGCGCGGCTCGCCTCGAAGGTCTGGCGTGCCGGGAAGCGCTTCGGCTCCGGCCCGCGGCGGTATTCCGAGCGGCCGTACACGAAGAACTCGACGCCCGGCTTGCCGTACTCCGCGCAAAAGCGCGTGTGGTTCGCCGCGCCTTCGTCGCCGAGCGCCGGCGTGCCGGTCAGCGCCTCGTGCACCACGAAGCGGCCCGGATCGGCGAACAGCGTCGACAGCGTGCGGCGCGTCGCCTCGTGCTCGATCGCGCGGTGCAGCTTGCTGCACAGGTTCGCCGGCGTGAAGTGCACGCGGCCGTCGCTCGTGTCGGCCGACGGGCTGACGGTGGCCGCATTGGCGGTCCACATCGCCGATGCCGAGCTCGCGGCGGCGAGCAGCTCGGGCGCCTGCTTCGCGGCCTTCGCGATCACGTCCGCGTCCTTGCCCGAGAAGCCCAGCTCGCGCAGCAGGCGCAGCGACGGGCGCTCCTGCGGCGGCAGCACGCCCTGCGCGAAGCCGAGGTCGGCCAGCTGCTTCATCTTGCGCAGGCCCTGCTTCGCGGCGGCCTTCGGGTTCGCGGCCGATTTCTCGTTGTTCAGCGACGCCACGTTGCCGAACGACAGCCCGGCGTAGTTGTGGGTCGGGCCGACGAGTCCGTCGAAATTGGCTTCTTGTGCGTTCATCGTCGTTCCCTCGATCAGAAATGCAGGCCCGGCGACAGGCTCGCGGGCAGGGTCAGTTGGGCGCTTTCCACCGATGCCATCGGGAACGCGCAGTAGTCGGCCGCGTAGTACGCGCTCGGGCGGTGGTTGCCGGAGCGGCCCGCGCCGCCGAACGGCGCGGCGGACGACGCGCCGTTGGTCGGCCGGTTCCAGTTGACGATCCCCGCGCGGATCGTGCGGCGGAAGTGCTCCCACACGCGCGCGTCGTCGGCGAGCAGGCCCGCCGACAGGCCGAATGCCGTGTCGTTCGCGCGCTCGATCGCTTCGTCGAACGTCGCGTAGCGGATGATCTGCGCGAGCGGGCCGAAATGCTCTTCGTCGGGCAGGCCGGCGACGTCCGTGACGTCGAGGATCGACGCGTTCACGAAGCCGAGGCGCGGGTCGCGCTGCGCCATCGCGATGATCGGCTTCGCGCCCTGCGCGACGAGGTGCGCTTGCGCGTCGACAAGCTTCGCGGCCGCGCGCGCCGAGATCACCGCGCCCATGAACGGCTGCGGATCGGCATCGTAGACGTCCGCCGTGATCTTCGCCGTGACGTCGGCGAAGCGCGCGAGGAAGCGGTCGCCGGCCGCGCCTTGCGGCACGAAGATGCGGCGCGCGCAGGTGCAGCGCTGGCCGGCCGACAGGAACGCCGACTGGATCGTGTGATGCACGGCCGCGTCGATGTCCTCGACCTCGCCGATCACGAGCGGGTTGTTGCCGCCCATCTCGAGCGCGAGCACGATCTCCGGACGGCCGCCGAACTGCTTGTGCAGCAGCGTGCCCGTGTCCGAGCTGCCGGTGAAGAACAGGCCGTCGATCTGGCGATGGTTCGCGAGCGCGATGCCGGTGTCCTTCTCGCCCTGCACGAGGTTCAGCACGCCGGCCGGGAGGCCCGCGTCCTTCCACACCTCGACGGTCGCGCGCGCGACGCCCGGCGCGAGTTCCGACGGCTTGAACACGACCGTGTTGCCCGCGATCAGCGCCGGCACGATATGCCCGTTCGGCAGATGGCCCGGGAAGTTGTACGGGCCGAACACCGCGACGACGCCGTGCGGGCGATGGCGCAGCACCGCGACGCCGTCAGCCATGTCCTGGCGCTTCTCGCCGGTGCGCTCCTGGTAGGCCTGGATCGAGATGCCGACCTTCGCGGCCATCGACGCGACTTCGGTGCGCGCTTCCCACAACGGCTTGCCGGTCTCGCGGCCGATCGCCGCGGCGAGCGCTTCCTTGCGTTCGTTGAGCAGCGTCGCGAAGCGCTTCGCGATCTCGCAGCGCGCTTCGAAGGCGAGCGCCGACCAGCCGGCGAACGCGCGGCGCGCGCTCGTGACCGCGCGGTCGACGTCGGCGGCCGATGCGCTGGCGCCCTGCCAGGCGATCTCGTCGGTACCGGGGTTGCGCGACGCGAAGGCGGGGCCCGAGCCTGCGACCCAGGCGCCGTCGATGAAGAGTTCCGTCATGATTCGTTTATCCCTGTTTGACTTTGAGCGGCAGCACGCGGACCGGATCGCCGGCCTTCACGTCGAGCGCGGCGGCGTCGGCCGCCGACATCACGAACGCGCCGTTCGCGACGACGCCCGGCGCGACGCCGACGCGGAAATCGCCGAGCGACGTATTCGACACGAGCGACTTCGATGTGTCGTCGGCGCCGGGCGCGCCGATCGACACCGGCACCACGACGCTCTCGCGCACCGTGCGCAGGTCGTTGACGTGGCATTCGAGCACCGGGCCCGCATCGAAGATGTCGACGTGGTTCTGGTAGCGCAGCCCTTCCGCTTCGAGCATCTTGCGGGCCGGCAGCGTGTCGCGGTGCGTGAGGCCGACCGCGTCCTGCGCGTCCTGCGGCAGCAGGTCGACGTACACCGGATAGCGCGGCATCAGTTCCGCGAGGAACGACTTGCGGCCATGCGAGCTGAGATAGTCCGCGGCGTTGAAGTCGATCTGGTAGAAGTGCGAACCGACCGCGCGCCAGAACGGCGACGTGCCGTCCTCGTCGAAGTGGCCGCGCAGCTCCGCGCAGATGCGTTCCGGGAAGCGTTCGCGAAACTGCGCGATGAACATGAAGCGCGAGCGCGACAGCAGGCCGCCGACGCCGCCCGTGCGATAGCGCGGGCTCAGGAACAGCGAGCACACTTCCGCGTAGCCGGTCAGGTCGTGCGAGATGTTCAGCGCGTGCATCCGCGTCCACACGCCGAGCTCCTGGCTCGCATGCACGACCGTGCTCACGCGGTAGTTGTAGAACGGCTGTTCGAGGCCGACCTGCGACTCGATCCCGCACACGCCCGCGATGTCGCCCGTCGCCGAATCTTCCATCACGAAGAAGTAGCCGGCTTCGCCTGCGGCGGCCTGGCCGTCGAGCGTGCGGCGGGTGCGTTCGATGCGTGCGGCGAGCGCGTCGCGGTCGGGCTTGAACGTGGTCAGGCCCGGCCCGGTTTCCTTCGCGAGCGACACGAGCGCGTCCACGTCGCCCGTTTGTACGACCCGAACGACGATCATGCTGCGTCTCCCTTCAAATCTTCGTCGTCGCGCTGGTGCAGCGGCACGCAGCGCACGACATCGCCATCCTTCACGTTCAGCGCCGCACGCACGTCGCTGGCGAGCGGCGCGTCATGCCCTGCGTCGCCCGGCAGGTCGGCGAGCACGCAGCGGAACGACTCGCCGCTGCCGCTCGACACGAGGTAAGCGACGTCGCCCTGCTGGTGCGCGGCTTCGCGCACCGTGCGTTCGGCCGCGTGCTTCACGCACGCGGTGCGGTCGACCTGCTGGGTCAGCACCGGGCCCGCGTCGAAGATGTCGACGAAGCGGTCCGGCTCGAAGCCTTCCTCGAGGTGGATGTCGTACGCGAGCAGCGTGGTGGCGTTCGGCTCGCCGAGCACGCGCTGCGCGGCTTCCGGCAGCAGCGGCACGTACAGCGGATACGCGGGCATCACCTCGGCGATGAAGGTGCGGCTGCGGCCGCCCGACGCGATGTCGACGTCTTCGAAATCGCGGCCGAAGAACTTGCGGCCCACCGCTTCCCAGAACGGCGACGCGCCGTTCTCGTCGCTCACGCCGAGCAGCAGCGTGAACACTTCGGGCGTGAAGCGGCGGCGGTTCGCGGCGATGTACATCATCCGCGCACGCGAGATCAGGTGCGCGGCCGCGTCGCCGCGCAGCGACGGATCGACGTAGAAGCCCGCGAGCCGGCTCTTGCCGGTCAGCTCGTGCGACATCGTCAGCGCGTGGATCTTGCGGTTCACGTGCAGTTCGCGCGACGCATGGATCAGCGCGTCGTTGCGAAATGCGTAGAACGGTTCGGAGTAGCCGGCCGCCGCCACGATGCTGGCGGTGCCGAGCAGCTTGCCGGTGGCCGAATCCTCGAGCACGAAGAGATAGAACTCCTCGCCGGCGAAGTCGACGTCCGTGCGAAACGAATCCTCCGAGAGCGCGACGCGCGCCTCGAGCGCCGCGCGATCGTGCGGCAGCGAGTGCAGGACCGGCTGCGCCGTGCGCGCCATCTGCGCGAGCGCATCGAGATCCGTGAGTTTGCCGGGGCGAACAAATAGCATCGTCGTTCCTGTCTGCGATGGACGCGCCGTTCAGCGCGCGGTGGCTTCCTGTGCGGCGAGCACCTGTTCGACCGCCTTCTCGAAGCGCGCGAGGCCTTCGTCGAGCACGTCGAACGGGATCACCAGCGACGGCACGAAGCGCAGCACGTTCGGGCCCGCGATCAGCATGATCACGCCCTGCTCGGCGGCTGCGTTGACGAAGTCCTTCGCGCGGCCGTCGAATGCGGCGGTGAGTTCCGCGCCGACGAGCAGGCCCTTGCCGCGCACGTCCTTGAAGATGCCGAAGCGCGCGTTGATGCGCTCGAGTGCGCCTTTCAGGCGCACGCTGCGTTCGCGCACGCCTTCGAGCAGCGCCGGGTCGCCGATCAGTTCGACGACCTTGTCGGCGATCGCCGACGCGAGCGGGTTGCCGCCGTAGGTCGTGCCGTGCACGCCGACCTTGAAGTGGGCGGCCAGTTCATTGGTCGTCAGCATCGCGCCGATCGGGAAGCCGTTGCCGAGCGCCTTCGCGGTGGTCAGGATGTCCGGCGTGACGCCCGTGTCCATGTACGCGTAGAACTGGCCCGTGCGGCCGACGCCCGTCTGCACTTCGTCGAAGATCAGCAGTGCGTTGTTTGCGTCGCACGCTTCGCGCAGTGCCTTCAGGAAGGCCGGATCGGCGGGGATCACGCCGCCTTCGCCCTGCACCGGCTCGACGATCACCGCGCAGGTTTGCGGGCCGATCGCGGCCTTGGCCGCTTCGATGTCGTTGAACGGCAGGTGCTTGATGCCTTCGGGCACCGGGCCGAAGCCTTCCGAGTATTTCGGCTGGCCGCCGACGCTGACCGTGAAGAACGTGCGGCCGTGGAACGACTGCACGAACGAGACGATTTCATATTTGTCTGCGCCGTGGCGTTCGAATGCGACGCGGCGGGCGAGCTTCAGCGCGGCTTCGTTCGCTTCCGCGCCCGAGTTCGCGAAGAATGCGCGGTCGGCGAAGGTCAGTGCTTCGAGGCGCTTCGCGAGGCGCAGCACCGGCTCGTTCGTGTAGCCGTTGCCGATGTGCCAGAGCTTGCGGCTTTGCTCGTCCAGCACCTTCAGCAGTTCCGGATGGCCGTGGCCGAGCGACGTCACGGCGATGCCGCATGCGAAATCCACGTATTCGCGGCCTGCCGTGTCCCATACGCGCGAGCCTTCGCCGCGGTCCGGCACGAATGGCGCGGGGGAAAACACCGGCACCATCACTTCGTCGAAAGTCTGGCGGTTCACGGTCAGGTTCGTCATGGCGGGTTCCTTTCGGTTTCGTAAGAGGGCTTGAAGCGATAGGTTCAAGTTTAGGTAAGGGTGACGCAAGCGTCTTGCGGAATTGCGACGGGTTCTATCGGGATGCCCTTTGTGCCGTTCGGCCTTTTGGGGTTGTTGCCTTCGGTGCGCTTGGGGTTTCGCCTGTCCCGATTTGTCAGCGGTCTTTTTGCGTCGCCCCTCCCCGGGGCGGGGGTCACTTTTCTTTGTCTTGCCAAAGAAAAGTAACCAAAAGAAAGGCGCCAGATAACGCAAGACTTCCCCTGCCATGGCCATCAAAGTGGATCGCACGAAAGTGTCCGAGCCAGTCACGACACCAGAGTGGTTCGAGCAATGGTTCTGACGCACCGCACCACAGAACGGAGCGGTATACCGCTCATCAGCTCCATCCTCGCTACGCTCGGCTGCAAGGTACTTCATGAATCGCGGTACACGCGAATCACCGGCAATAACCAACACCAATCACCCTGTTCCGCAAGTGTGGACCTGTCGGCCGAGCGCAGCGAGGACGGAGCTGGCGGGCGGTATACCGCTCTGTCGGGTGGTGCGAAGTGTCAGAACCATTGCTCGAACCACTCTGGCATGGACGCTGGCGCGGACACTTTTGCGCGGTCCACTCAGAAGGCGATCGCACTGGAGGCCTGGGCATTTCCGGCGCCTTTCTTTTGGTTACTTTTCTTTGGCAAGACAAAGAAAAGTGACCCCCGCCCCGGGGAGGGGCGACGCAAAGGGACCGAAAACGTCACAGGCAATTCACGACAACCGCACCGCCCACTACCCCTTATCCCCGCGCTCGACGAGCGCCCCGGCCCGCGGCTCACCGCCGCCGCCGGTTTGCTTCTCGAGCCAGGCCCGCCGATCTTCCCGCGGCGTCACACCAAACCTCTCCCGGTACGCATTAGAAAAATGCGCGGCAGAAGAAAACCCACAGGCGAGACTGACCTGCACGACCGACTTGCTCGTGCGCTGCAACTGCGTGCGCGCCTTGAGCAACCGCAAATTGAGGTAATACTTGGACGGCATCGCGCCGAGATACTGCCGAAACAAGCGCTCGAGCTGCCGCCGCGACACGCCAACCAACCCGGCGATCTCATCGGTCGTCAACGGATCCTCGATATTCGCTTCCATCAACAGCAATGCATCATTCAACCGAGGATGCCGCTCGCCCGGCGCCGTAACAAAAGGAATCCGCTGCCGCTCCTCGCCACTCCTCAACGTGCCCGCGCCGAGCGCATCGGCAATCCGCTCCGCCAGCTCCGGCCCGTGCTCTCGCCCGATCATGGCGAGCATGAAATCGACCGTCGCCTGCCCACCGGCACAGGTGGCCCGATCCCTGTCGATCTCGAAAATCTGCTGCGTGACGATCGACCGCTCGAACTGCTCGGCAAACTGCTGGTACGTCTCCCAGTTCACGCTCACCCGATAACCGGACAACTGCCCCGCCATCGCGAGCCACCACACGCCATGGTGAATGCCCGTCACGAGCGGCGTGCGCGGCCCCACCCGCGCGAGGCTCGCGAGAAACAACCGGTAGTCCGCGAACTGCTGGAACCGCTCGCTGACGACGATCAGCCAGTCGCACGCGATCGCATCGTTGAACGCCGCATCGGCATGCCATTGCGCGCCGCCGGCGAGCGGCACGGGCCGCCCGTCCCACGAACACACCTGCCACCGATACAACAGCCGCCCGTCGATCTCGTTCGCGAGATTCAACGCATCGACGATCGGACCCACGCCCGACATCGACACGGGCGGCAATGCGACGATCACCACCTGCGTCGTGCGGGTGGCGCCTGCGGGACGGGACACCGGTACCACGTATGCAGCCTGCCCTGTCGCGTTACTTCAGGCTGCCCGACAGGAACTGCTTCAGGCGCTCGCTCTGCGGACGCACCAGCACTTCCTTCGGATCGCCTTCTTCCTCCGTGCGCCCCTGGTGCAGGAACATCACGTGGTTCGACACGTTGCGCGCAAAGCCCATCTCGTGCGTGACGACGATCATCGTGCGGCCTTCCTCGGCCAGCTTCTGCATCACCTTCAGCACTTCGCCGACGAGTTCCGGATCGAGCGCGGAAGTCGGCTCGTCGAACAGCATCACGTCCGGATGCATCGCCAGCGCCCGCGCGATCGCAACGCGCTGCTGCTGACCGCCCGACAGGTGCGACGGATACTGTTTCTCGACGCGCGGTGCCAGGCCGACCTTCTCGAGATATTCGCGCGCGCGCTCCTCGGCTTCCTTCTTCGAAATGCCGAGCACGTGAAGCGGCGCTTCCATCACGTTCTCGAGCACGTTCATGTGCGCCCACAAGTTGAAGTGCTGGAACACCATCGCGAGCTTCGTGCGGATTCGCTGCAGCTGCTTGTGGTCGGCCACCTCGAGCGCGCCGGCCTTGTCGGTCCGGGTGCGCACGGCCTCGCCGTCGACGACGATCTGCCCGGCATTCGGCCGCTCGAGAAAATTGATGCAGCGCAGGAACGTGCTCTTGCCCGAGCCGCTCGCGCCGATGATGCTGATGACGTCGCCGGCCTTCGCGTTCAGCGAGACGCCCTTGAGCACCTCGTTGTCACCGTAGCGCTTGTGAATGTCGAGCGCCGCAAGCTTGCAGGCAGGGCTCGTTTGATTGATCTCGGCCATCTGGCTCTCCTCGAAGTGAATTCAATGACGGCCGGCCGCGAGGTACGCGAGCCAGTGGCGCTCTGCCCGGCGAAACGCCGCGACGAGTGCGAACGATACCGCAAGATAGATCAGCGCGGCGATCCCGAACGACTGGAATGCCATGTACGTCGCCGAATTCGCGTCGCGCGCGACCTTCAGGATGTCCGGCACGGTCGCGGTGAACGCGACCGTCGTCGCGTGCAGCATCAGGATCACCTCGTTGCTGTACAGCGGCAGCGCGCGGCGCAGCGCCGACGGCAGGATCACGCGGCGGTACATCGTGAACGGCGTCATCCCGTACGCCCGCGCGGCCTCGACCTCGCCGTGCGGAATCGCGCGGATCGCGCCGGCGAAGATCTCGGTGGTGTACGCGCAGGTGTTCAACGCGAACGCGAGAATCGCGCAGTTGAAGCCGCTCCTGAAAAACGCGTCGAGCAGCGAGTGCGAGCGCACGAATTCGAGGCTGTACATGCCCGTGTAGAGCAGCAGCAACTGCACGTACAGCGGCGTGCCGCGGAACACGTAGGTGTAGAAGCGCACCGGCATCGACACCCACTTCTTCTTCGACACGCGCGCGACCGCGAGCGGCACCGCGCACACGAAGCCGAGCGAAATCGACGCAACGAGCAGCCACAGCGTGACCGCAAGGCCCGACAGGCGCTGGCCGTCCCAGTAAAGGAACGCCTGGCCGAATTCCTGGAGAATCTCGATCATAGTTCTGCGTGCCGCACGCCCATGGAGTAACGCTTCTCGAGCTGCATCAGCACGAGGTTGGAAACGGTCGTGATCGCGAGATAGATCAGCGCCGCGACGAGGATGAAGAAGAACATGTTGAACGTGCTCTTGCCCGCGTCCTGCGCCGCCTTCACGACGTCGGCGAGGCCGATGATCGACACCAGCGCGGTGGCCTTCACGAGCACCTGCCAGTTGTTGCCGATGCCCGGCAGCGCGAAGCGCATCATCTGCGGAAACATGATCCGCACGAACACCCGCAGCCCGCTCATCCCGTAGGCGGCGCCCGCCTCGAGCTGGCCGCGCGGCACCGACAGGAACGCGCCGCGGAACGTCTCGGTGAAATACGCGCCGTAGATGAAGCCGAGCGTCAGCACGCCGGCGACGAACGGATCGATGTCGATCTGCTCCCAGCCGACGAGGTCGGTGAACTGGTTCAGCCAGATCTGGATGCTGTAGAACAGCAACAGCATCAGGACCAGATCGGGCACCGAGCGGATCAGCGTCGTGTAGCCGGTCGCGATCGAACGCAGGAACCGGTTATGCGACAGCTTCGCCACTGCGCCGATCAGCCCCAGCGCCACCGCAGTGGCAAGCGACAGCACCGACAGCTCGATCGTCTGCACGGTGCCCGCCCACAGGACAGGACCAAAGCCGTAAAGGAACACGCGCGTCTCCAGAGTTGGTATGGATGCCGGCGCGAACTCCTCCCCGCGCCGGGCTGACGCGGATAGTCGCAAGCGAAAATGTTTATCTCAAATTATGGTCGGCATGGTTGCTGCATCGCAACAATCCGTCGAATGATTGCCGACCGTAGGCTACACGTCTGTTTCGAAAAGAAAAAAGCCGCTTGCTGACCGTCGGGCGAGCGGTCGGGAAGCGGACTTTTTGCAATATTCCGGTCGCTTTTTCGATATAGCGAAGCGATCAGCGGCCCTTCAGGATATCGGAGCGCGAGGTCGTGTAGACGAGCCCGTCCGGCCCGAAATGCACGTTGAAGAAGGCGTCCTGGTTGACGCCGTCCTCGAGCCAGCGCCAGCTCCAGACCGTCTCGGGCTTCAGCGGATATTGCGCAACGTCGCAGGGCTTGCCGAGCAGGCGCCGGACCTCGTCCGCATGCATGCCGGGCTGCACTTTCGCGAAGTTGTCCGCGGTGAGCACCTGCGTCGCGCCCGCATAGCGCCCGTTCGCGTCGAGATCGACGAACCACGTCTGGTTGCCCATCGGGCCGCGCGGATACTCGAGGCGCTTCGAGCCGTCGGTGAACACGCGCTCGGTCTCGGGCTTGCCCATCGTGCCGCGGATGTCCGCCTCGGTCGACTCGCCCGGCTTCAGCCCCTTCAGCAGCAGCGGCGCCGGCTTGATCGCATTGAAGAAATCGCGGATACGTTGCACGTTGAGCTCGCCTTGCTTGTCGTCGCACGCGCTCAGCGCCACGGCGGCGGCCAGCATCGCGACGGGAAACAGCCGGAAACGGGAAATCATCGGAGGAAACGGCGTCGGGACAAACAGGCGGCAAGCATACCCGCGCGCCGCCAAAAGCGCGAGATGGGGAGCAGGCGGAGGGACGAGACGGGCGCGCGGCCCGTCTCGTTCAATGCATTGTTTCGGTTTCGCGCGCGGCCTTCGCCGGCTGCGGCGCGCGCGGCGCGGGCGCGGTCATCCGGCGACGGGTGCGAACCAGCTCGGCGAGCTGCCACGAGCCGAGCGCGATGCAGCCGAACACGACTTCGCGCGCACGCTTCACGAGCGCGAGCGACAGCGCCGTGTCCCGGTCGACACCGAACATCTGCGCGAGCAGCACGACGGTCGCTTCCTGCACGCCGAGGCCGCCCGGCACCATGAACGCGGCATGGCGTGCCGCCTGGGTCATCGCCTCGATCGCGAGCGCGCCGCCGATCGACACCGGATGGCCGAGCAGCGCGAGCGCCCAGTAGATCTCGAGCGCGCCCACCGCGTAGCCGAGCAATTGCCAGAAGAATGCGCTGAACAGCAGGCCCGTGCGCGACATCAGCGCGTCGATGTCCGCATCGAGCCGCCGGCCGTCGACGCCCTGCAGCAGCCGGTGCGAATCGCCGAGCAGGCGGCCCGCGAAGCGCTCGATCGCATGGAAGATCCCGCCGCGCCGCATCAGCACGACGCCGAGCACCGGCAGCGGCAGCGACAGCAGCAGCGCAAGGCCGATCGTGCCGCCGCCCATGTTGTTGGTCGTCGCCAGCAGCAGCACGAGGCCGAGCGCGGCGAACGCATACTGCACGACGATCGTGACGAGCACCTCGACGATCACCGATGCGGTCACGCGGCTCGCGTCCGGCACCTGCCAGCGCGCGAGCCGGATACCGACGATCTCGCCGCCGATCCCGACCACCGGCAGCAGCCGGTTCACGGCTTCGCGCACGGTCGCGATCCACCACAGGAACGGCAGCGAGCTGCGCTTGCCGAGCAGCAGCTGCCACGCATACGCGTCGAGCAGCAGCGGCAGCGCATGGAACGGCACGAGCCACAGCAGCGCGAAGCCGGCCTGCTCGATCATCCGGGCGACGTCGCCGACGCCTTCGTGCAGCACCAGCGCGAGCAGGATCCCGATGCCGATCGGCCAGCCGAGCCATTTAATCCACTTCATGATGGCTGCGCTCCCGGTTGACGCGCCGCGCGCGCGGCGCGCGGCGACGCGGCCTGGCCGAACACCGCGGCGAAGCCGCCCGTCGCGACGCCCGACGCTTTCAGCGCGGCGCCGACGCGCGGCGACAGCAGCGCGTCCAGTTCGTCGACCGGACGGTAGCCGGCCATCGTCGGCGTGATCGGGCCCTCGCCCGCCTCGGCCGGATGGCAGTAGATCTCGCCGACGCCCGGCGGCAGCTTCGCGAGCGCATCGAGCAGCACCGCCTCGTCCATCCCGCCCGTGTGCTCGATGCCGACCACGTAGTCGTTGTGCGCGAGCCCCGCGCGGTCGAGCCGCGCGCGCACGAGCCCGATCCACGGCTTCAGCCACGCGGGCGCGGTCACCTCGTACGGCAGCCGGACCGCGCGCAGCCCGTAGTCGCGGCCGATCTCGATGATCATCGACAGGATCGTCGGATGCAGATGGAAATGCTTGTGCGCGTTCACGTGATCGAGCGGCAGGCCGCTCGCCGCGAACGCGTCGAACTGCGCGCGAATCTCGCGGCGCAGCTGCGCACGCACGTGCGGCAGGAAGAAGAAGCGGCAGCCGTCCTTCGCCATCGCGTCGCCGAAGCGCCCGTCGGCGCCGACGAGCGCCGGGATCTCACGCGCGGGCAGCGTGGCCGGCCCGTCGGCGAGCACGAGATGCAGGCCGACCGCGAGCGACGGCAGCCGCCGCGCACGCTCGACCGCATCCTGCGCGGCGCTCGCGCCGACCATCAGGCTCGCGGCGTTCAGCACGCCGTCGCGATGCGCGCGCTCGACCGCCGCGTTCACGCGCGGGTGCAGCCCGAAGTCGTCCGCGGTGAAGATGAGCGCCCGCGCCGCCCGCTGCGTCGTCACGAATCAGGCCTCGTGCGCGCGCAGGAAACGGAAGAATTCGACGCCTTCGCGCAGACGGCGCTTCATCATGTCCCAGCTCGTCAGCATCTCGCGGACGATCTCCCAGATCTTCGACGGACGGAAGTAGAACTGGCGATAGAACTGCTCGAGGTGGTGATAGATCTCGTCGCGCGACAGGTGCGCATAGCCGATCGCCGCGAGCTGCACGCCTTCCTTGCTCACCAGGTTGATGGTCTTGTTTTCTTCCATCCAGCCGTTTTCCACGGCCTGCTTGTAGAGCGTCGTGCCCGGATACGGCGCGGCGAGCGAAACCTGGATCGTGTGCGGATTGATTTCCTTCGCGTACTCGATCGTCTTCTTGATGGTTTCCTGCGTCTCGCCCGGCAGGCCGAGAATGAAGGTGCCGTGAATCTTGATGCCGAGCTTCTTGCAGTCCGCGCTGAAGCGGCGCGCGAAATCGGTGCGCACGCCCTTCTTGATGTTCACGAGGATCTGGTCGTCGCCGGATTCGAAGCCGACCAGCAACAGGCGCAGGCCGTTTTCCTTCATGACCTTGAGCGTCTTGTACGGCACGTTGGCCTTCGCGTTGCACGACCACGTCATGCCGAGCTTGCCGAGGCCGATCGCGATGGCTTCGGCGCGCGGCAGGTCGTCGGTGAAGGTGTCGTCGTCGAACATCAGTTCCTTCACTTCCGGCATGTTGTCGCGGATCCACTTCGCTTCCGCGAGCACGTTCTCGACCGAGCGCGTACGGTAGCGATGGCCGCTGACCGTCTGCGGCCACAGGCAGAACGTGCAGCGCGACTTGCAGCCGCGGCCCGTGTAGATCGACACGTACGGGTAGTTCAGGTAGCCGATGAAGTAGTTGTCGATCTTCAGGTCGCGCTTGTAGACGGGCGCGACGAACGGCAGTTCGTCCATGTTCTCGAGGATCGGACGCGCTTCGTTGTGCTCGATCGAGCCGTCCTTCGCGCGCCAGCTCAAGCCCTTGATCTCGGGGAACGGCTTGCCTTCGGCGATTTCCTTGCAGGTGTAGTCGAATTCCTCGCGGCACACGAAGTCGATTGCCTCGCTCGCCGTGAGCGAGTTGTGCGGATCGACCATCACCTTGGCGCCCACCATGCCGACCAGCATCGACGGCTTCATCTTCTTGAGATCCTGCGCGAACATCGCGTCGGTCGGGAACGACGGCGTGCTCGTGTGGATGATCACGAGGTCGTAGTCGTTCGCGATCTTCAGCGTCTCGTCGACCGACAGGCCGTCGGCCGGTGCGTCGACGACGCGGCTGCCCGGCACGAGCGCGGCCGGCTGCGCGAGCCACGTCGGATACCAGAACGAGCGGATTTCGCGCTTCGCCTGGTAGCGGGAGCCGGCTCCGCCGTCGAAGCCGTCGTACGAAGGGGCCTGCAAGAACAGCGTTTTCATGAATGCTCCGGTAGCCTGCATAGTTCGAGTTCGTTTCAAGAATCTAGTAAAAAAACCGCGGGCCGCCACAAAGGCGCCCGCTATCGGAATGGGTATTGGCCCGCGTCGCGCCGCTAGCGGCCGTCGCCGCCTTCCACGGCCGTCGCGCGTTCGCCGCCGACGACGGTCATCCTGGCGCCGCGCCACACGACCTGCGTGCCGAACGCCGCGACGAGCCACTCGAGCGCGAGCAGCGTGTCGCGCACCGCGACGAGCGGCAAATCGCGCCAGAACGCGCGCCAGCCGTCCTCGCCGCGCGCATGCAGCACGAGCCGCCCGAACGCGCCCGCGACGGCCGCCCCGCCCGCCAGCGTGCCGGCGAACGTGCCGTCCAGACGCAGCGCGAGCGCCGCGCCGATCGCGAGCCACGGCGCGGTGAACGTGATGAACAGGAACGCGAAGCCGCCCGGGTTCAGCGAACGGATCGTCCGCAGCCAGCGGGTTTCGCGATGCCACAGCGGCCCGAACGACGCTTCGATCACGTCGGTCGCGACCTCGACCTCCGACAGCACCGTGCGCCGGCCAAGGCGGCGCGGCAGCTCGGCGAGCCAGAAATCGTCGGCCAGCTCGTCCTTCAGCGCCTTGAAGCCGCCGATCCGGTCGAGCGTGTCGCGCGTGAGCGCGAGCGTCGCGCCGAAGCCGAAGCGGCTCGAGCGGCCGAGATGCGTGATCCGCACCGACGGCGCGAACCACGCATCGACGAACTGCGCGCCGATCCGCGTCCAGAACCCGCCGACGCTGCGCGCATGATACAGGCACGTGACGACGCCGACCGAGTCGTCGGCGAGCGGCGCCGTCACGCGCTCCAGGTAGTCGGGCTTCACCGCGATGTCGCTGTCCGCGATCACGATCCGCCCGTATTTCGCACGCCCGGCAAGATTGATCAGGTTGCTGACCTTCAGGTTCTTGCCGTACACGCGCGCATCGATCACGAGCGTGATGTCGCATTCCGGATAGTCCGCGCGCAACCGCTCGACCACCGCCACCGCCGGATCGGCCGCCGACGCGACGCCGAACAGCACTTCGTAGCGCGGATGGCGCTGCTCGCAGAAGGTCGCGAGGTTCTCGTACAGGTGCGGCTCCGCGCCGCACAGCGGCTTCAGCACGCTGACGGGCGCGAAACCGTCGCGCGCGGCCGTGCGCGGCGTGCGCGGGCGCGGCGCGAACGCCGCGACGAGCGCATAGCCGGCCGCGGCCAGCGTGAACGCGACCAGCAGCCACTCGAAGACCGATACGGTGGGCGTCATGCACACCGCCCTGCGGCGGCCTGGCCGCGGCGGCAATCGACTGAGCGTGGTTTGGATGATGCGATTGGGACGAACACGGGCACGACCCGACTCCTTGTTCCGGCAGCGTCTGAATTGGGGGGGATGAACGCCAAACCCGAATCCGGCCATGCCCCTCTCTTGCGAGGCGCCCCCTGCGCGACGCCCGGGCGGGACGCAGGAAGGTCGAACGGAAACCGCGAGCGCGACATGGACAACCGCCGGATTTTAGCAGTGCGCGACATGAATCGCTTGGCGCCTGATGAAACGGACTGATGCAAATCCGGCAAACCCGCATTGCGGAGATCCGATTCGATACAACCCCGTTCAACTTAGCGTAAGCGCTTTGCAGGCATATTGCAGTCTTGGATTTTCGGCATTTCGTGCCTTTTTGTGTCTGCGTGCGGAATCGCGACCAATCGCCGTAAGAATCCGTAATTTTTATCGTATTGGCACGATTTTTGGAACAATCGATGCACGCGACGCGGGGCGCCCCTGACGGTTGCAGGGGTATCCGCGCGCCGCCAGCGCGTTCCGGAACCCTTTGGCAAAATCGTCCGCATCTGTTGCGTCCGCGCATCACCGTGCGGCGCCATTCGAAGGCCCATCCGATGATTCCGTTCTCCGTACTCGATCTCGCCCCCATTCCCGCCGGCGCCGACGCCGTGCAGGCATTCCGCAACACCCTCGATCTCGCGCAGCACGCCGAGCGCTGGGGCTACCAGCGCTACTGGCTCGCCGAACACCACAACATGCCGGGCATCGCGAGCGCCGCGACCGCCGTCGTGATCGGCCACGTCGCGGGCGGCACGAAGACGATCCGGGTCGGGTCGGGCGGCATCATGCTGCCGAACCACGCGCCGCTCGTGATCGCCGAGCAGTTCGGCACGCTCGCGTCGCTGTACCCGGGCCGGATCGATCTCGGCCTCGGCCGCGCGCCGGGCACCGACCAGACCACGTCCCGCGCGCTGCGCCGCGACCTGGTCGGCAGCGCCGATTCGTTCCCCGACGACGTGGCCGAGCTGCTGCGCTACTTCGCCGAGCCGGCCGCCGGCCAGCGCGTGCGCGCGGTGCCCGGCGCCGGGCTCGACGTGCCGGTCTGGCTGCTCGGCTCGAGCCTGTTCAGCGCGCAGCTCGCCGCGATGCTCGGCCTGCCGTTCGCGTTCGCGTCGCATTTCGCGCCCGACTACCTGCTGCGCGCGCTCGACGTCTATCGCGCGCAATACCGGCCGTCGGCCGCGTGGCCGAAACCGCATGCGATGGTCGGGGTGAATGTGTTCGCCGCCGAAACCGACGACGAGGCGCGGCACCTCTTCACGTCGCTGCAGCAGCAGTTCCTGAACCTGCGGCGCGGCACGCCGGGCAAGCTGCCGCCGCCCGTCGACATGCTCGACGCCAGCGAGCTCGAGCTCGCGAGCGTCGCGCATTCGCTGTCGTTCGCCGCGGTCGGCTCGCGCGACACCGTGCGTACGCAGTTGCGCGAGCGGATCGCGCGCACCGGCGCGGACGAGCTGATCGTCACCGCGCAGATCCACGATCACGCGGCGCGGCTGCGTTCGTTCGAGATCACCGCGCAAGTCCGCGACGAGCTGGCGAGCGACGCGCGCTGAGCGGCGTTCGCGCCGCGCAGGGCCTGCCTGGCGTGCGGCTGCGCGCCGTTATTGCGGATGCGCCTGCGCGAGCCCGTCGAGCAGCGCCTTGTGGAACGTGTCCGGATCCTGGATCTGCGGCGCGTGGCCGAGCGCCGGGAATTCGACGAGCTGCGCGCCGGGGATCGCCGCCTGCGTGCGCTTCGCGAGCTCCGGATAGTGGCCGAGCTTCGCATGGACCTCGGGCGGCGAAACGTCCTTGCCGATCGCCGTGGTGTCCTTGTCGCCGATCAGCAGCAAGGTCGGCACGCGGATCGCGCCCATCTCGTAGACGACCGGCTGCGTGAAGATCATGTCGTACAGCAGCGCGGACTGCCACGCGACCGTGTCGCGGCCGGGCCCGCGGTACATCCCCGCGAGCATCTGCACCCAGCGCTCGTACGACGGCGCCCACTTGCCCGCGTAGTACGCCGCCTGCTCGTAGCGGCGGATGCCGTCGGCCGTCGTCTTCAGCTCGCGTGCATACCAGTAGTCGACCGACAGCGGCGGCACGCCGAGCGCCTTCCAGTCCTCGAGGCCGATCGGGTTGACGAGCACGAGCTGCTCGGTCGCCTTCGGATACATCAGCGCATAGCGCATCGCGAGCATGCCGCCCGTCGAGTGGCCGACGAGCGTCGCGTTCTTCACGCCGAGCGATTCGAGCAGTGCATGCGTGTTGCGCGCGAGCTGCTGGAAGCTGTACTGGTAGCGCTCGGGCTTCGACGACTTGCAGAAGCCGATCTGGTCCGGCGCGATCACGCGATATCCGGCGCGGCCCAGCACCGCGATCGTCTCCTCCCAGGTCGCCGCGCAGAAATTCTTCCCGTGCAGCAGCACGATCGTGCGCCCGTTCGGATGCGCGGGCTGCACGTCCATGTACATCATCTCGACGGTCTCGCGCTGCGACACGAACGCGTAGCGATGCACGGGCTCCGGATACGTGAAGCCTTCCAGCCGCGGGCCGTAGGCGGGCCCGTCGTTGCCGCCGGGCGCCGGGCTCGCCGCCGTGGCGACGGGCGCCGCGCCCGCGGCGGCGAGGCACGCGCCGAACAGCGCAACGCGAAATACGGACAACATCTTGCAAATCGAAGGCATGGCGGAGACGATGAGTGGAGACGCACGCCGGCGGCCAGTCGGCGCCGCGCCACGCGATTCTACGCGGGTCGCGATGACGACGGCGCGCAACACTCCGTTGCCGGGCGGCTTTCTCGCATGCGAGAAACTCGGGTATCGTGTGACGTGACCCTGATCCGCGTGCAGGCGAATCCCCATGAAAAACGTCCTCAGCATTCAGTCTCACGTGATCTACGGCCATGCCGGCAACAGCGCGGCCGTGTTTCCGATGCAGCGCCTCGGCGTCAATGTCTGGCCGCTCAACACCGTGCAGTTGTCGAATCACATGCAGTACGGCCACTGGGCGGGCAGCGCGATCGATGCCGCGAAGATGGAGCAGCTGGTCGACGGCATCGCCGCGATCGGCGGGCTCAAGCGCTGCGACGCGGTGCTCTCCGGGTTCCTCGGCTCCCCCGCGCAGGCGCGCGCGACGGTCGAGATCGTGCGCTCGGTCAAGGCGACGAACGCGAACGCGTGGTACTTCTGCGATCCCGCGATGGGCCAGACGGGCGGCATCCGCCCTGAACCCGGCGTCGAAGAATTCATCGTCCACGAAATGCCCGCGCTCGCGGACGGCATGTCGCCGAACCACACCGAACTGCAGAAGCTCGCCGGGCGGCGCATCGAGACTGTCGCCGAGGCGGTCGAGGCATGCCGCGCGCTGATCCGCCGCGGCCCGCAGATCGTCCTCGTCAAGCACCTGCACGACCGCAACAGCCCCGCCGACCGCTTCAACATGCTGGCCGTCACCGAGACCGAAGCGTGGATCGGCCAGCGCCCGCTGTACGCGTTCCCGCGCCATCCGGTCGGCGTCGGCGACCTGACGAGCGCGGTGTTCGTCGCGCGGCGGCTGCGCGGCGACTCGGTGCGCGCCGCGTTCGAACACACGCTCGCGGCCGTGCACGCGGTCGTCAAGGCAACCTACGACGCGCGCCGCTACGAGCTGGAGCTGATCGCCGCGCAGGACGAGATCGCCAGCCCGAGCGAATGGTTCGGCGCGTGGGTCACGGACGTCTGACGGCCCGCGCCGCGTGACGACGCCCGACGCGCACCTTGCGGCCCTGCCCGGCCCGCCCGCGCAAACGTTTCCACCGCTTCACATGAATGACACCGTTTCGCCGCTATGCTCGCGGCGGCACGGCCCGGTGCGGCTCGCCCACGCGCGCCGCGCCAGCACGCTTGCATCACTTCCCGCCATCCGGCACCTACCTTTTCCGCACGATACCGACCATGACCCGATCGAACCGTCGTGACTTCCTGCGCCTTGCCGCCGGCACCGCCGGCGCAGCCACACTCAACCTCTTCCCGCCCGTGATCCGCGACGCGCTGGCGATTCCCGCGAACCGCCGCACCGGCACGATCCGCGACATCGAACACGTCGTGATCCTGATGCAGGAGAACCGCTCGTTCGACCATTACTTCGGCACGCTGCGCGGCGTGCGCGGCTTCGGCGATCCGCGCGCGCTGCGCCTCGCGAACGGCAAGTCGGTGTTCCACCAGCCGGTCGGCCTCGCGGAGCTGCTGCCGTTCCATCCACGCGCGGACAAGCTCGGCCAGCAGTTCCTGCAGGACCTGCCGCACGGCTGGCAGGACATGCACGCCGCATGGAACAAGGGCCGCTACGACCAGTGGGTGCCGAACAAGGGCACCACGACGATGGCGTACCTGAAGCGCGACGACATCCCGTTCCACTACCAGCTCGCCGACGCGTTCACGATCTGCGACGCGTACCACTGCGCGATCCCGAGCTCGACCGACCCGAACCGCTACTACATGTGGACCGGCTACGTCGGCAACGACGGCGTCGGCGGCGGCCCGGTGCTCGGCAACGAGGAGAAGGGCTACGGCTGGTCCACCTATCCGGAAGTGCTCGAGCAGGCCGGCGTGTCGTGGAAGATCTACCAGGACATCGGCACGGGCCTCGACGCGAACGGCTCGTGGGGCTGGACGCAGAATCCGTACATCGGCAACTACGGCGACAACGCACTGCTCTACTTCAACCAGTACCGCACCGCGCTGCCCGGCTCGCCGCTGTACGAGAAGGCGCGCACCGGCACCAACATCAGCGCGGGCGGCACGCTGTTCGACGTGCTGCAGCAGGACGTGAAGAACGGCACGCTGCCGCAGGTGTCGTGGATCTGCGCGCCGGAAGCGTATTCCGAGCACCCGAACTGGCCGGCGAACTACGGCGCGTGGTACATCGAGCAGGTGCTGAAGACGCTCGTGTCGAACCCGGACGTGTGGAGCAAGACCGCGCTCTTCATCACCTACGACGAGAACGACGGCTTCTTCGACCACGTGCCGCCGCCGTTCGCGCCGCAGTCGCGCGACAACGGGCTGTCGACCGTCGCGACCACCAACGAGGCGTTCCCCGGCGACGCATCGCACATGGCCGGCCCGTACGGCCTCGGGCCGCGCGTGCCGATGCTCGTCGTGTCGCCGTGGACCAAGGGCGGCTGGGTCTGCTCGCAGACCTTCGATCACACGTCGCTGCTGCAATTCATCGAGGCGCGCTTCGGCGCGCAGTACGCGGTGACGGCCGGCAACGTGTCGCCGTGGCGGCGCGCGGTGTGCGGCGACCTGACCTCCGCGTTCGACTTCGCGACAGCCGACGCGAGCTGGCCGCAGCTGCCCGACACGAGCGGCTACGCGCCGCCCGACCGCAACCGCCACCCCGACTACATCCCGATCCCGCCGATCGCGCAGAAGCTGCCGAAGCAGGAGCACGGCCTGCGTCCGGCGCGCGCGCTGCCGTACGAGCTGTTCGCGTACGGCCGGATCGACAACGCCAGCGGCCAGTTCCGGCTGACCTTCGCGAACACCGGCCGCGCGGGCGCCGCGTTCCAGGTCCAGGCGCGCAACCGCGCCGACGGCCCGTGGGCCTACACGGTCGAGGCCGGCAAGCGGATCTCCGACATCTGGAACCCCGCGCCGTCGCTCGGCCTGTACGACCTCGACGTATACGGCCCGAACGGCTTCTACTGCCACTTCCGCAGCCCCGCCGCAAAGGCGGTCGGGCCCGCGAGCGTCAACCCGGAAGTGATCTACGGCTACGACGTCGCCAACGGCAACATCACGCTGCGCCTGATGAACCGCGGCCACCGTGCGGTGCGGCTCAAGGTGACGAGCGCGTACGGCCACGGGCAGCCACGCGTGTTCGACCTCGCGCCGGGGGCGCGCGTCGACGACTACTGGGACCTGCGCGGCAGCAACGGCTGGTACGACCTGACGGTCAGCGACGGCAAGCCGCTCGGCTTCCTGCGCCGCTTCGCCGGCCACGTCGAGACGGGCCGCCCGAGCACGAGCGACCCGCTGATCCGGGCCGAGCACGCGGCTTCGTCCGAAGCCGACGTCGCGTCCGAGGCCGAATCCGAGTAACACCGTCGATCGGTGCCGGCCCCGTCCGACGGGGCCGGCACACCCCTTCGCCGGGCGCGGCGCGCGCCGCCCCGCCCGGTCCTGCCCCCTCCCGTTCCCGCGCCTGCGCCGACACGGGAATTCCCTCATCGCCGCTCTCCCTTGCCCCGCCGACGTTGTGCGGAAATCCGCATGTTTCGTGCGCCAAATCGACAAGACTCGCCCAATTTGGCCCCCTATAAATCGTCGTCAGACGCTCGGGCCCGCCGCCGGCCGGCCCCGCATCCGCGTCGCCCGCGCGCGCCCCGACGCGCGGTTTCGTGTCTTGCCTTCGAAGGAACGCATATGAGATTCCGCCATTCGCTGCTGTCCGTCTCGCTCGCCTCCGCCCTCGCCGTCATCGCGCATCAGGCCGCCGCGGCTGACGATGCCGTCAAGGTCGGCTTCGCCGCGCCGCTCACCGGCGTCAACGCCGGCTACGGCAAGGATCTGCAGAACGGCGTCCAGCTCGCGCTCGACGACGCCGCCGCGCAGAAGGTGCAGATCGCCGGCAAGCCGGCGCGCTTCGAGCTCGTCGTGCAGGACGACCAGGCCGACCCGCGCGTCGGCGTGCAGGCCGCGCAGAGCCTCGTCGACAAGAACGTGTCGGTGGTCGTCGGCCACTTCAATTCGGGCACCACGATTCCGGCGTCGGTCGTCTACGACAAGGCCGGCATTCCCGTCATCGATCCGGCCGCGACCAACCCGACGCTCACGTCGCGCGGGCTCGCGAACATGTTCATGGTGATCGCGACCGACGGCCAGAACGCGGGCAACGCGGGCAAGTACGCGGTCGACGTGACCAAGGCGAAGCGCATCGCGATCGTCGACGACCGCACCGCGTTCGGCCAGGGCGAGGCCGACGAGTTCGAGAAGGCGGTGAAGGCGGCCGGCGGCGCGATCGTCGCGCGCGAGTTCACCAGCAACCAGGCGGTCGACTTCCGCGCGCAGATCACCAGCCTGAAGGGCAAGAACCCCGACCTGATCTTCTTCGGCGGCCTCGACGCGCTCGCCGCGAACTTCGTCAAGCAGATGCGCCAGCTCGGGCTGAACGCGCAGTTCGTCGGCGGCGGCGGCGTGAAGGACAACGAGTTCATCAAGATCGCCGGCCCTGCGGCCGAAGGCGCGATGGCATGGGAATACGGGCGGCCGCTCGACGAGCTGCCGCAGGGCAAGGATTTCGAGCAGCGCTTCAGGAAGCGCTTCGGCGTCGACGTGCTGTCGTACGCGCAGTTCGGCTACGACGCGACCTGGGCCGCGATCAAGGCGATGCAGGCGGCCGGCTCGACCGATCCGGCGGTCTATCGCCCGGCGCTGAAGAAGATCGACTTCGAAGGGATCACCGGCCGCATCTCGTTCGCGAACGACGGTTCGCTCAGGAGCGGCATGTCGACGCTCTACCAGGTGAAGGGCGGCAACTGGAAGACGATCGTGACGAAAGGCGGCTGATCGCGCGGCGCAAGCCCGGCGGCGGCCCACGGAAAATGGGCGCCGCGCCGCCGGGCCGGTTCATCGGGCTGAACGAGCCGGGCAAATCATACGATGACTGACATTTTCATCGGCCAGCGCACCCTTCAATCGAAGGCGGCCCCGCCCTGCCGGGCCGGCCGCCCCCTCCTGCCTTACTCGGCGTGCGCGTCGCGCTCCGCTTCAGCCGCCTCGTGCGCGCGGCGCAGCCGCTCGCGGCTGTTGGTCAGGTGCGTGCGCATCGCGGCGCGCGCCGCCTCCGGATCGTGGCGCGCGATCGCTTCGTAGATATCCTCGTGCTCGTGGTTCAGCCGGGCCACGTAGCGCTCCAGGTCATCGCCGGCGAAGCGCGCGGAATTCACCCGCGTGCGCGGGATGATCGACGCGCCGAGCTGGGACATGATGTCGACGAAATACCGGTTGCCGGTCGATTGCGCGATCTGCAGGTGGAACTGGTAGTCGAGCTGCGCGGTGTCGCGGCCGCCGCCCGAGCCCGACGCGATCGCGTCCAGCGCGCGCCGCAGCGCGGCGAGATCGGCGTCGTTCGCGCGCTGCGCGGCGAGGCTCGCGCACTCGCTCTCGAGGCTGATGCGCAGCTCGAGCACCGCGAGCACGTCGCGCAGCGTCGTGATCGTCGCGGGATCGATGCCGAGCGCCTGGCGGCGCGACGGCTCCAGCACGAAGCTGCCGATGCCGTGGCGCGTCTCGACGAGCCCGCTCGCCTGCATCCGCGAGATCGCCTCGCGCACCACCGTGCGGCTCACGCCCTGCGTCGCCATCACTTCGGTTTCGGTCGGCAGCTTGTCGCCGGGGCGCAGCGTGCCGTTTTCGATCTGCGCGGTCAGCGCGTCGACGACATCTTGCGCGAGGCTGCGCGCGCGGCGACGCGGCGCTGCGGGGAGCGTGGGCACGGACATGAGGCCGGTTCCTTATTGAATGATCCTGGGGTGAGCCGAGGGTTTACGCGGGGTTTGAGCGAAAGCCGATGATTCATTATACTGCGTCACAAGTCATCCGACGACTGATGATCACCGTATCTGTCTCCTGACATCGGGCGCGTCACGCCGCTATCCTGATTGAATTGCCTCGATGCGGCGGTCACAGACGATCCGCGCACGTCGGTTGTCGAATGATCGCACCTCCTGCCGGGCACGGCAAAGCTTTTGCCGCGCACGGCACCGCCCACCCTTTTGCCTTCGCCGCCCATGAACGCCGCCACTTCCACGCCTCCTCACGACACGCCGCGCATCGTCGACCTGCAAGCGATCCCGGTCGCCGGCTATGACAGCATGCTGCTCAACCTGAGCGGCGCGCACGGCCCGTTCTTCACCCGCAACCTCGTGATCCTGACGGACAGCGCGGGGCGCACGGGCGTCGGCGAGGTGCCGGGCGGCGAAAGCATCCGCCGCACGCTCGACGATGCGCGCGCGCTGGTCGTCGGCCAGCCGGTCGGCAACTACCACGCCGTGCTCAACGACGTGCGCCGCCGCTTCGCGGATCGCGATGCGGGCGGCCGCGGCCTGCAGACCTTCGACCTGCGCACGACGATCCACGCGGTCACGGCGCTCGAAGCCGCGCTGCTCGACCTGCTCGACCTGCTCGGCCAGCACCTCGGCGTGCCCGTCGCCGCGCTGCTCGGCGAAGGCCAGCAGCGCGAGCGCGTCGAGATGCTCGGCTACCTGTTCTACGTCGGCGACCGCGCGAAGACCGCGCTGCCCTACCGCGACAGCAGCGGCGCGACCGACGACTGGACGCGCGTGCGCAACGAACCCGCACTGACGCCGGAGGGCGTCGTGCGGCTCGCCGAGGCCGCGCATGCGCGCTACGGCTTCAACGACTTCAAGCTGAAGGGCGGCGTGTTCGAAGGCGCGCGCGAGATCGACGCGGTGACCGCGCTGGCCGAGCGCTTCCCGGACGCGCGCGTGACGCTCGACCCGAACGGCGCGTGGTCGCTCGACGAAGCCGTGCGGCTGTGCCGCGACCAGCATCATGTGCTCGCGTATGCGGAAGACCCGTGCGGCGCGGAGAACGGCTATTCGGGCCGCGAGGTGATGGCGGAATTCCGCCGCGCGACCGGCCTGCCGACGGCGACCAACATGATCGCGACCGACTGGCGGCAGATGGGCCATGCGGTGCAGTTGCACGCGGTCGACATCCCGCTCGCCGATCCGCATTTCTGGACGATGCAGGGCTCGGTGCGCGTCGCGCAGATGTGCCGCGACTGGGACCTCACGTGGGGCTCGCATTCGAACAACCACTTCGACGTGTCGCTCGCGATGTTCACGCACGTCGCGGCCGCCGCGCCGGGCAAGGTCACGGCAATCGACACGCACTGGATCTGGCAGGACGGCGAGTGCCTCACGCGCGAGCCGCTGAAGATCGAGAACGGGCTGGTGGATGTGCCGAAGCGGCCGGGGCTCGGCATCGAGCTCGACATGGACGCGGTCGCGGCCGCGCACGAGCTGTACAAGCAGCATGGACTCGGCGCGCGCGACGACGCGGCGGCGATGCAGTACCTGATTCCGGGGTGGACGTTCGACAACAAGCGCCCCTGCCTGGTGCGCTGAGCAGCGGGCCGCGCGCGCGGCGCCGGCCGAGTCGTCAGACGATTTGCCTGAGCGCCGCGTCGAGCGCGAGCACCGCGACGCGGTCGCCCTCGGTGGCGAGCGGCGCGCGCATCACGATCTGCCGGTTATGGCCGACGGCCGCCGGCGAATCCCACAGCAGCTCGACTGTCGGCCGCTTGAACCCGCCCGCGCGGCGCGGCGGCGCGACGCGCGCCTGCCCCGCGTCCGGCTGGCCGGCCGGCGCGGTGCGGCCGGGCCAGCGCACCGACAGTTCGCGCGCGTCGTACTGGCCGACCTTGCGGCTTTCCATCCAGACGATCGCGGTGCGGGTGAGCGTATCGACGGAGATCGCATAGCGGCCGACCGCGAAGCGCCGCGCGGCGACGTTGGTGCGCCACAGCGGCCGCGGCCGGCAGATCCAGATGACGGCCGCATACAGCGCCGGCGCGGCGACGAGCCAGCCGTTGGTCGCGGTCACTGCATGCAGCGCGTGGCGCCAGCCGGCCGCCCACACATAGACGCCGATCGACCAGGCCGCGAACAGGAAACCGATCAGCGCGAAGAACCGCAGCGCCTGGCGCAACCATTGCGGCAGCGGATGGAACGGGCGCTCGGCGCGCGCCATCGCACCCGGCAATGCGAGCAGCAGGAACATCAGCACCAGGTACACGAACGCCCACGGCGACGACGCCATCGCCGACAGCGACTCGCGATAGCCCATCTGCGACATCGAGAACAGCCACCGGGCGAGCAGCACGAGACCGATCGCGCGCAACGCGAAGATCACGCCGGCGCCCGGTGCCGGGGCTGCGCGCGTGGTTTTCGTTCTCGCCAAGACTGCTCTCCTCTCGATGATCGGCAGGGCCGGATTTTTCGGCACGGCCATTATAGGGACATTACCGGCTGGACAGACGAATGGCAGCGGTGCTGCCCCGTGTTCGGGGCCGTCGCGGCCGCCGAGCGCGGCGAGAATACAACAGATTGGCGCCGCGGATGTGACAACGCCCCGCCGGGAGACCCGGGCGGGGCGTCGGTGAAGCCGGCCGGCGGGACGCGGCCGGCGTCGGCGTCAGCCTGCGTTGACTTCGCGCAGCACGGTGCGGCGCTTCTGGCGCAGCAACTCTTCGTAGCCCTTCACGTAGTTCTGCGCCATCACCTTCGACGAGAAGCGTGCTTCGAACGCGGCACGAACCTTCTCGCGCGGCAGCGTGTCGAGGCGCTTGAGCGCCGCGACGGCCGACAGCTCGTCCTCGACGACGAAGCCCGACACACCGTTGTCGATCACTTCCGGCACCGAGCCGCGCTTGAACGCGATCACCGGCGTGCCGCACGCCATCGCCTCGATCATCACCAGGCCGAACGGTTCCGGCCAGTCGATCGGGAACAGCAGCGCGTGTGCGTTGCCCAGGAATTCCGTCTTTTCGGATTCGCTGATTTCACCGATGTACTCGACGTGCGGCAGCGCGAACAGCGGCTTGATCTTTTCTTCGTAGTACGCGCGATCGGCCTTGTCGAGCTTCGCGGCGATCTTGATCGGCAGGCCGGCCTGCTCGGCGATGCGGATCGCCGTGTCGACGCGCTTCTCCGGCGAGATGCGGCCGAGGAACGCGAGGTAGCTCGGCTTCACGTTCGGGATCGGCGTCAGCAGGTTTTCCGGCAGGCCGTGGTAAACGGTCGACAGCCAGTTCGCCTGCGGCAGCGGGATGCGCTGGTTGTCGGAGATCGACACGACCGGCACGTCGCTGAACGCGTTGAAGATCGGCTGCAGTTCCGGCAGGTCGAGGCGGCCATGCATCGTCGTCAGATGCGGCACCGGCTGGCGCGAGAACAGCGAGAACGGGTAGTAGTCGATGTGGCAGTGCAGGACGTCGAACTCTTCCGCGCGGCGGCGCACCTGCTCGAGGAGCAGCATGTGCGGGGCCATCACGTCGCGGATCGTCGGGTCGAGGCGCAGCGCCTGCGGCCAGCAGGCTTCGAGCTTCGCCGAGGTCTGCGAATCGCCGCTCGCGAACAGGGTGACGTCGTGCCCCATCTCGACGAGTGCTTCGGTCAGATAGGACACCACCCGCTCGGTACCACCGTACAGCTTCGGGGGAACCGCTTCGTGCAACGGAGCGATTTGGGCGATTCGCATGCGTAACTCCTAAAAAATCGGCAAAAAACAAGCGTTGGGTCAGCAGCCTGCCGGCGATCCCGGTGGGTCGCGTCTCGTCCGGCAATCGGACGAATCGGCCTGCTGGTGGCGTCGGACCCGCGCTGCTCAAGGAGCGTCGGCGACGCGACAGGCATAGAACGTTTGAAACGGAGACCCGTTGACAGGGGTTCGTAAAAATCCTATTGCGCGAACCCGGAGCCGATTATCTAGGGTTAGCCCTGATACGGCGCACGACATTTCAAACTCTTTACTTTGTTACAAAGTGGCAACACTTTGCAACCCGCGGACGTTTGCGTCCGTTCTAGAGTGGAAGGCCCTTTTGGCATTCCAGGCCGCGCTCCGCATCATCGGGCCGCGCAAGCGGCAGCCGCCATGCGGCGCGGGATGCCGGATTTTATCTCAAAAATGGTCGCGCGCCCCCCATATTCGCGCAGCGCGATGCCGGGCCTTGTTTACAATGCCGGATTACGTCCGTGCAAAGGTCCGCATGCGATCAGGCCGCGACGCTCAACCACCGATTCACCGCACGCACATTTTGGAAGCTCTCACCCCTGCCCAGCGCAACGCCTACAACGCGAAGCTGTCGAGCTACGCGCACCGGCCACTCGCGTTCCTGTTCCGCTACATCCGCCTGCATCCGGTCGCCCACCTCGTCGTGCTCGTCAGCGTGCTGGCCGCCGTCGGCTGCGCGCTCGGCTCGCAGTACGCGATCAAGCACCTGATCGACGTGCTCGCGACCGGCCGCCACCATCCGGGCCCGCTGTGGAGCGCGTTCGCGCTGCTCGTCGGCCTGATCGCCGCCGACAACCTGCTGTGGCGCGTCGGCGGCTGGTTCGCCGCGCATACGTTCGTCGCGGTCACCGGCGACCTGCGGCGCGACCTGTTCCAGTACCTGATCGGCCACTCGCCGACCTATTACGCGGAAAAGCAGCCCGGCACGCTCGCGAGCCGCATCACCGCGACGTCGAACGCCGTCTACACGTCGGAAAACACGATGGCGTGGAACGTGCTGCCGCCGTGCATCGCGGTGATGGGCGCGATCCTGATGATCATCGTCGTCAACCCGCTGATGGCGGCCGGCCTGCTCGGCTGCTCGGCGGTGCTCTCGGTCGTGCTGTTCAAGCTCGCGGGACGCGGCTCCGCGCGCCATCACACATTCGCGGCGAAGGCCGCGGCGGTCGACGGCGAGCTCGTCGACGTGATCGGCAACATGGGCCTCGTGCGCGCGTTCGGGATGACGCTGCGCGAGCAGAAGCGCTTCGGCGCGACCGTCAAGGCCGAGATGGACGCGCGTCAGCAGAGCCTGCTCTACCTCGAGAAGCTGCGCCTGCTGCACGCGGTGATCACCGCGATGCTGTCCGCCGGCCTGCTCGGCTGGGCGCTGTGGCTGTGGGACCAGGGCCGCGCGACGTCGGGCGACATCGTGCTCGTCAGCTCGCTCGGCTTCACGATCCTGCACGGCACGCGCGATCTCGCGGTGGCGCTCGTCGACGTCACGCAGCACGTCGCGCGCCTGTCCGAAGCCGTGAAGACGCTGCTCGAACCGCACGGGATGCCGGACCGCTCCGACGCCGTGGCGCTGTCGGCGCACGGCGGCCGCGTCGATTTCGAGCGCGTGACGTTCGCGTATCCGCATCGCCGCCCGATCCTCGATCATTTCGACCTCCACATCGAGCCGGGCCAGCGCGTCGGCCTGATCGGCAAGTCCGGCGCCGGCAAGTCGACCGTGCTCGCGCTGCTGCAGCGCTTCTACGACACGCAGGACGGCGTCGTGGCGGTCGACGGCCAGGACGTGAAGTCGATCACGCAGGACAGCCTGCGCCACGCGATCGCGCTCGTGCCGCAGGACATCTCGCTGCTGCACCGGACGATCTACGACAACATCGCGTACGGCCGCCCCGAAGCGACCCGCGACGAAGTGCTCGCCGCCGCGCGCGACGCGCGCTGCGCGGAATTCATCGAGGCGATGCCGGAAGGCTATGACACGATCGTCGGCGACCGCGGCGTCAAGCTGTCGGGCGGCCAGCGCCAGCGCATCGCGATCGCGCGCGCGATCCTGAAGAATGCGCCGATCCTGCTGCTCGACGAAGCGACGTCGGCCCTCGACAGCGCGTCCGAGGAGGCGATCCAGAGCGCGCTCGATCGCCTGATGGTCGGCCGCACGGTAATCGCGATCGCGCACCGCCTGTCGACGCTGCGCAACTTCGACCGGATCATCGTGATGAGCAACGGCAAGGTGATCGACGACGGCAGCCCGGACGTGCTGCGCAACCGCCCGGGCCTGTACCGCGACCTGCTCGCGAAGCAGCACGGCCGCCATCACGCGGCGCCCGACGGCGGCGCGCCGACCGGCGAACGCGTCGCCTGACGCGCAGCGCCGCGTCGCAAAAACAAAGCCGCAGTGCATGACGCACTGCGGCTTTTTTTCGTCCTTCGACCGCCGGGCCGGCTCAGGCCTGCTGCAGGTCGCGCAGGAAGTTGTCGCGCCACACCGACACGTTGTTCTCGCGCAGCTGCGCGATCATGTCCGCGTAGCGCGCGCGGCGCTCGGCAAGCGGCATCGACAGCGCCTGCGACAGCGCCTCGGCCATCCCCGCGATGTCGATCGGGTTGACGATCAGCGCGCCCGTCAGCTCCCGCGCGGCGCCCGCGAAACGCGACAGCACCAGCACGCCCGGGTCTTCCGGATTCTGCGCGGACACATATTCCTTCGCGACGAGGTTCATCCCGTCGCGCAGCGGCGTCACGTAGCCGACCCGCGCGAGCCGGTACAGCGCGGCGAGCAGCTGGCGGTCGTACTGGCGGTGGATATAGAGGATCGGCGCCCAGTCGAGCTCCGCGAAGCGCCCGTTGATGCGCCCCGACTCCCCTTCGAGCTGCAGGCGGATGTCCTGGTATGCGCGCAGCTCCGCACGGGTCGACGGCGCGATCTGCAGGAAGGACACGCGATTGCGGTGCGACGGCTCGTGCTCGAGCAGCTTCTCGAACGCGCGGAAGCGCTCGACGAGGCCCTTCGAGTAATCGAGCCGGTCGACGCTCATGATCAGCTTGCGGCCGCGCAGCGAATTCGCGAGCGTGCGCACCGCCTTGCCGTGCTCGCCGGCCTGCGCGAGCGATGCGATCTCGTCCGGATGCACGCCGATCGGATACGCGGCCGCGCGCAGCGTCCGGCCGAACGCGCGCACCGTCGCCATGCGGCCGTCGCGTTCGACCGCGCCGCCGGCTTCGGATTCGACGTAGTCGCAGAACGCGCGCAGGTCGGGTTCGGTCTGGAAGCCGAGCAGGTCGAACGCGCACAGCGACTCGACGAGGTCGCGATGCGGCGGCACGTTGACGAGCACCTGCGCGGCCGGAAACGGGATGTGCAGGAAGAAGCCGATGCGGTTCTTCACGCCAGCCGCGCGCAGTGCGCGGGCGAACGGGATCAGGTGATAGTCGTGCACCCAGATCACGTCGTCGTCCTGCAGGAGCGGCACGAGCTGCTGCGCGAGCCACACGTTCACGCGGCTGTAGCCTTCGAACTCGTGGCGGTCGTACTGGATCAGGTCCGCACGGTAGTGGAACGCGGGCCACAGCGTCGCGTTCGAGAAGCCGCGGTAATACTGGTCGTAGTCGCGCCGCGACAGGCCGATGGTCGCGAACGTGACCGGCCCGTGCTCCTCGACGCGCATCTGCGGCGCGCCGTGCGCGACCACCTCGCCGCTCCAGCCGAACCACATGCCGCCGGTTTCCTTCAGCGCGTCGTACACGCCGATCGCGAGCCCTCCCGCCGCCGGCTCGCCTTCGGAAATCGGCGCGACGCGGTTCGAAACAATGATCAGGCGGCTCATGCGTGCGGCAGCTCCACGTCGAGCCAGCTCGCGATCTGTGCGTGCAGCGCGTCGACCGAGTCGAGCCGCGCGCGCGCCGAGGTCTCGCCCGCGCCGACCTTGATCGACAGGCCGCCGCGCGCGTTGACCACCGCGAAGCCCTTCTCGTCGGTCAGGTCGTCGCCTGCGAACACCGGCGTGCGGCCCGCAAACGGCGGCTCGTCGAGAAACGCGGCGAGCGCGCGCCCCTTGTCGACGCCCTTCGGCTTGATCTCGAACACCATCTTGCCCGGCTGCAGCACGTAGGCATTCGCATAGTCGGCCACGAGCCGCTCCGTGGCCTCGCGCGCGACCTTCTCGCGCTCGGGCGCATTGCGGTAGTGCAGCGCGACCGCGGCGCCCTTGATCTCGAGCAGCATGCCCGGATGACGATCGACGACGGCCGCGAGTTCGCGCTCCATGCGCAGCAGGCGCGCGTCGTTGAAGCCGATGCGCTGCGTGTCGCCGTTCGCATCGCGACGCTCCGCGCCGTGCAGGCCGGCGACCGGCAGGTCGGGCATCTTCAGGAACTGGTCGAGGTTGTCGATGCCGCGCCCGGACACGATCGCGACCGCGCCGTGCGAGCGGCGGCGTAACGCGTCGAGCAGCGCGAGCAGCGACGGCGGCACGTGAATGCTGTCAGGCGTCGGCGCCAGCTCGACGAGCGTGCCGTCGAAGTCGAAGAAGAACGCGGTATCGGTGAGTGACAGGGAAGCCGGGACAGGTTGCATCGATTCGATAGTCTGAACGGCGGCCCTCGAGGCCGCCGCTGCGCGAAAGGAATTGTGCGCATCTTACCGCGCCTTCGCGCCGAGATGGGCGAAACGGGCGCCCGGCGCGGGTGGCGCGCCCCCGTTCCGGCATCTGCGACATATTGCCCCGCTCCGGTGCATCGCGCGCGTTTCGGAAGGACGCCGGCGCGCGAATTGCGCTACAGTCGCAACCGCCGGCCGCGCGACGCTTGGCGCCGCGCGGCCGTACGACCGTTCCGTCCGATCGAGCCCCTGGATGTCGCCTGCCCGTTCCGCGCCGTACCGGCGCCACTCCCGCTTCAGCCGCTTCAGCCGCTTTGTCCGCACCGGCGCGGCGCTCGCCGCCGCGATCGCGCTCGCCGCCTGCACGCGCGCCGAGCCGCCCTGGCGCCTGACCGACGTCACCGGCCACCTGCCCGACCTGTCGTTCAAGCTGACGGGCGGCGACGGCCGGCCCGTCGATGCGTCCGCGTTCCGCGGCCACGTCGCGCTCGTCTATTTCGGCTACACGCACTGCCCGGACGTCTGCCCGGAAACGCTGGCGCGCCTGATGGAAGTCCTCGCGCAGCTCGGCCCGCAGGCACGCGACGTGCGCATCCTGTTCGTGTCGGTCGACCCCGCGCGCGACACGCCGCAGGCGATGCAGTCGTACGTCGCCGCATTCGACGCCGAGCACGCGCGCGGCCTGACCGGCACCGACCGCCAGGTCGAATCGCTCGCGAAGCGCTATCGCGTCGCGTACCAGATGGAAAAACGCGATCCGTCCGGCGGCTACGAAGTGACGCACAGCTCGGCGGTCTACATCTTCGACGCGGACGGCCACGCGCGACTGCTCGCAACCGACCGCGACAAACCCGACGCCATCGCCGCCGATGTGCGCCGGATCCTCGCTCCCGCCTCCTCCACCTGAGCCCCGACCATGACGAAAAAACTCAAGACGCTCGCCCTCCTCGCCGCACTGTCCGCCGGCGCCCACGCGTATGCCGCCGGTGCGATCACCGCGCAGAACGGCTGGGTGCGCTGGCTGCCGAACAAGCTGCCCGCGGGCGGCTACGTGACGCTCGTCAACACGAGCGACAAGCCGGTCGATCTCGTCGACGTCAACAGCCCCGACTACGGGATGACGATGCTGCACCAGACCGTGTCGAACGGTTCGACGCAGAAGATGGAGATGGTCGACAAGCTGACGATCCCCGCGCGCGGCAAGGTCGACATCGCGCCGGGCGGCTACCACTTCATGCTCGAGGAGCCGAAGCACGCGATCAAGCCGGGCGACACCGTGCGCCTGCGCCTGAAGTTCTCCGACGGCGAATCGCTCGACACGCCGTTCGCCGTCAAGTCCCCGGCCCAGGCCCAGGCGAAGTAACGCCGCGCGATGGATCTCCTGTACTGGCTCGATCCGTGGGAACCGTCGCCGACCGTGGTCGTCGCGGTGCTGGCGGCCGCCGTGCTGTTCGCGCGCGGCGCGAAAAAGGCGAAGGTCACGCCGCTGCGGCAGTTCTCGTTCTGGCTCGGGCTGACCGCGCTGTACGTCGCGCTGCATACGCGGCTCGACTATTTCTTCGAGCACGAGTTCTTCCTGCACCGCGCGCAGCACCTCGTGCTGCACCACCTCGGGCCGTTCTTCATCGCGCTCGCCTATCCGGGCGCGGCGATCCGCGCCGGCATTCCGTTCCGCTGGCGGCAGCGCTTCGTGCGGCCCGCGCTCGCCTGGGGGCCGGTGCGCGCGACGCTCGACGTGGTATTCCATCCGGTCGTCGCGGTCGTGCTGTTCGTCGGGCTGATCTATTTCTGGCTGCTGTCGCCGATCCACTTCATCGCGATGCTCGACTGGCGCCTGTATCGCGTGATGAACTGGAGCATGGTGATCGACGGCCTGCTGTTCTGGTGGCTCGTCGTCGATCCGCGTCCCGCGCCGCCCGCGCGGCTGTCGCCGGGCCGCCGGATCCTGATCGTCGTCGCGGCGATTCCGCCGCAGATCGTGCTCGGCGCGATGATCTTCTTCACGCCGCAGGAGCTGTATCCGATCTACTCGATCTGCGGCCGCGCGTTCACGTGGCTGAGCCCGCTGCGCGACCAGCAGATCGGCGGCCTGCTGCTGTGGATTCCGGGCTCGATGATGAGCGTGATCGGCGCGCTGATCGCGCTGCGCCACTGGCTGCGGCTGTCCGCGCGCGGGCGCCTGCTCGACGAGCGCAAGGCGGCACGCGCGGCCGGCCGCACGGTCGCACCCGCCGCGCATTGACGCGGCGCGCGCCGCCGCGTCAGGCGCGCGCGCTGCGCATCCACACGTGCGGGATGCCGTCCTCGTCGTGCACGTCGGAACTCGGCGCGAAGCCGAACCCGCCGTAGAAGCGTTGCAGATGGGCCTGCGCATGCAGTCTGACCGGCGTGTCGGGCCACTGCGCGCGAATCTGCTCGAGCGCGCGCGCGAGCAGTGCGTTGCCGAGGCCCGCGCCGCGGAGCGCGGCGGTCGTCAGTACGCGACCGATCCGGATGTCGGGATCCTGCGCATCGGGCAGCAGCACGCGCAGGTAGCCGGCCAGCCGGCCCGCGTCGTCGTACGCGGCCAGATGCCAGGCGGCCTGGTCCGCGTCGTCGATGTCGCGGTACACGCAGTTCTGCTCGACGACGAACACCGCGCTGCGCGCCTCGAGAATCGCATAGACCTCGCGCGCCGACAGCGCGTCGAAGGCTTTCCAGCGCCACTCGAGCGCGTCGGTGGCGGGCGGGTGTACAGCGGAGACGGGAGCGTTCATGTGCGGTCCTGATTCGGTCGCGCCGGCCGGCGCGGGCAATCGTCGATTATGCCTCGAAGCGCATGCGCCGCGCGACCGCCCTGCCCGCACGACAACGGGCCCCGCATCGCGCGGGGCCCGTTGTCCGTTACGCCGGCATCCGGCCGAAGCGGCCGCTGTTGAAGTCGTCGATGGCGGTGCGGATCTCCGCCTGCGAGTTCATCACGAACGGCCCGTAGCCGACGATCGGCTCGTCGATCGGTTCGCCGCTCAGGATCAGCAGCTTGGCGTCGCCGTTCGCTTCGAGCTCGACGTCGCGACCGTCGCGGCTCAACTGCACGAACTGCGCTTCGCGCGCGACCGTTTCGCCGTTCACGAGCACCGTGCCGCTCAGCACGACCACCGCGAGCGTGCGCCCTTCCGCGACCGGAAACCGCGCGCGGCCGCCCGCCGCGAGCCGCACGTCCCACACGTCGATCGGCGTGTGCGTGCGGGCCGGGCCGCGCCGCCCGTCGAGTTCGCCCGCGATGATCCGCGCGCGGCCCGCGCCGTCCGGCAGTTCGACCACCGGGATGTCCGCGTCCAGCAGCGTCTGGTAGCCGGGCGCGCCCATCTTGTCCGCGGCGGGCAGGTTCACCCACAACTGCACCATTTCGAGCGGCCCGCCGCGCTTCGTAAACGCCTCCGAGTGAAACTCCTCGTGCAGGATCCCGCTCGCGGCGGTCATCCACTGGACGTCGCCGGGGCCGATCACGCCGCCCGCGCCCGTCGAATCGCGGTGCGCGACCTCGCCGTCATAGACGATCGTCACCGTTTCGAACCCGCGATGCGGATGCTGGCCGACGCCGCGCGGCGCCGAGGCCGAACCCGGCTCGAACGTCGCCGGGCCCGCGTAGTCGAGCAGCAGGAACGGGCTCAGATGCGCGCCATGCGACTGGTAGCTGAACATCGAACGCACCGGGAACCCGTCGCCGACCCAATGGCCGCGCGGCGCACTGTACACACCCTGGATCTTCTTCATCATCCTCTCCGAATTGCGGCGAAACCCGTGTTTCGCATCCTGGATAGGAATATAGAATCAGGACGATCGATTCGGTAGACTGCGAAAATCGCACTCAGCGTTCTATTTGATGAACGATAACCCGCGAGATCTGAACGATCTCTATTACTTCGTGCAGGTGGTCGACCACGGCGGCTTCGCGCCGGCGGGCCGCGCGCTGAACATGCCGAAATCGAAGCTGAGCCGGCGCATCGCGCTGCTCGAGGCACGCGTCGGCATGCGGCTGATCCAGCGTTCGACACGCCGCTTCACGGTGACCGAGGTCGGCCAGACCTACTACGCGCATTGCCGCGCGATGCTCGTCGAGGCCGACGCCGCCGACGAGGCGATCGCGCTGATGCACGAGGAGCCGCGCGGCATCGTGCGGGTCACGTGCCCGGTCGCGCTGCTCGATTCGCTCGTCGGCGGGATGATCGCGGCGTTCATGAACGCGTGCCCGCGTGTCGAGATTCACCTGGAAGCGACCAACCGGCGCGTCGACGTGGTCGGCGAAGGCATCGACGTGGCGATCCGCGTGCGGCCGCCGCCGCTCGAGGACAGCGATCTCGCGCTGCGCGTGCTGGCCGAGCGCGGGCAATGCCTCGTCGCGAGCCCGGCGCTGCTGCGCGTACACGGTACGCCGGCCGTGCCCGCCGACCTCGCCCGCCTGCCGAGCCTCGACCTCGGCGTTCCGCAGGGCGCGCACGTGTGGCGGCTGCACGGGCCCGACGGCGCGCGCGCGGAAATCCATCACCAGCCGCGCCTCGTCACGGGCGGGATGCTCGCGTTGCGCGCGGCCGCGGTGGCCGGCGTCGGCATCGTGCAGTTGCCGACGATGATGGTGCGCGACGAACTCGCACAGCACACGCTGAGCGCCGTGCTGCCCGATTGGGCGCCGCGTCGCGAGATCGTGCATGCGGTGTTCGCGTCGCGCCGCGGCTTGCTGCCGTCGGTGCGCGCGCTGCTGGATTTTCTGGCGCAGCGCTTTGCCGAGCTCGAGCCCGACTGAATCCGCGGCGCATGCGTGCGTGTATGCGATGACGCGCGCTGCACATCGCCGGCATGTGCCGTAGACTGCCGCATGCGCGCATTGCGCATGTTCGTTTCGACCACCCTTTCGCACTTCAGCCATGTTCACGCTGTCCAACGACGCACACGCCTCCAAGGCCGATCAATACGCGACGCTCGTCGAGCAGGCCCGCTCGCTCGTCGAATCGGAACGCAACCTGATAGCCAATGCCGCGAACTTCTCCGCGCTCGTCTATCACTCGCTCGACCGGCTCAACTGGGCCGGCTTCTATTTCTTCGACGGCGCCGAACTCGTGGTCGGCCCGTTCCAGGGCAAGCCCGCGTGCGTGCGGATCGCGCTCGCCAAGGGTGTGTGCGGCACGGCCGCGCAGACGCGTGAGACGCAGGTGGTGCGCGACGTGCACGCGTTCCCGGGCCACATCGCATGCGACACGGCATCGGAATCCGAGATCGTCGTGCCGCTCGTCGCGAACGACGGCACGCTGATCGGCGTATGGGACGTCGACAGCCCGGTCGCCGCGCGCTTCGACGACGAGGACCGGAAAGGGATGGAAGCGCTGTGCCGCGTGTTCGTCGAGCATGCGTGGAAGAAGGCGCGAGGCTGAGCGTACGGCGAGCCGGCGCTGCGATCGCGGCGCCCGAGGCATCGAAAAGCAAAAGCCCCGATCGATCGGGGCTTTCTTGACGATGCGTGCCGGGATCCGCCCGCTTCTGCCACGCGCGGAAAAAAGAAAAGCCCCGCAAACGCGGGGCTTTTTCTGGAGGCGCGAGCCGGAGTCGAACCGGCCTAAACGGCTTTGCAGGCCGTCGCAAGCCACGTTAAATCATGCACTTATAATAATTGACCACCTGAATTGACCGCTTCGTGAACGGTGAGTACCGAAGTCCCTATCTGACAAGGGGCTCATTCCAAAAGCCACGCCATCAGTTGCGCTCTTGTGCAACGAAAACGCGGTCGGCGATCCCTTCCCATCATTCGGCTCTGTGCAACGCCGACGTCCGCTCGCAACATCAAACCGCCATACGCGTATGATAGTTCACTCAGGACCGGCCGCCGCGATCGAAAATGCCAAGACCGTGGATCGAGGCATCCCGAAATGCTCCAAAAATTGAGCAATGACAAACGACCAAATTATCGCGCTCTCAGCAAGTATTGCCGCCTGCGTCTCTGGCGTAGCTGGCGCCATCTCAGGATTTGCTGCACTTCGCACCAACAAGGAAATGGTGAGACAACGCCAAGCATCCTACCAGCCCGAACTTGCTTTCTCCCGTGTCGTGTTTGACGCGCGTAGTAAGCCAGTTGTTGAAACAGCACTACCGCTTTATTGGATTCCCCGCGACGGACAACAATCGCCCGATGGCACCGCAAGCCCGGCAAAAACAAATCTGACGCTTCCTCTGTCAAACGTCGGCCTTGGGGCAGCTCGAGACGTACAAATTACCTGGTCATTCGCACTAGATCAGGCAATTGAGCGTCTAAACGATGCAGCACAAAGAACAAATACTTCCGCATCGTTTAAACAGGAAAATCAAATTGTGCATGTCTCCGGCGATGCCTTTGGAAACTTTTCCTCATTCTGGAGAAATCAGAAACAAGCTTCCCTTAATTATGTCATGCCGCTTACAGACGCGGGGGGCACGATACCTGTCGAAATACCGGATGCCTATATCGCAATATACTGCATCGAAATATTTCTCACTTTAAAACAAGCATCGCAAGCGAACGGAGAAAAAACACTATCATTTGATCTTCCAAACCTACTGGCCGACATTCGATATTCGGACATCGGTGGCTCGATACACCATAGAACATTTGAATTTACAACTGATATTGTCGCTGCCGCCAGCGACGGGAAAAGTTTCGCCGGAATTATAAATTGCCGAAACATCCGTATAAATAAATAGCGGCATACGCCGTGACTTGATATCCCGAACGCCTTTGGTTTTCCGCGACTTCCGTTCCTTCTCGCGCACAATCCACGCCATAGTTCAGGGGATGGAATGATAAGCGCAAGGCTTACCTAGCAAGGCTCCCGCCCCGCGCTGTAGCAATTTTGTAGCGCACAGAACGCTCGTTCCTTGGCATCCTAGCGGCGATACGCAACTGCCGTGGTCCGAGCTGCGGACATTCATCGCTCAACTATCGATGACGAGCCAACCTCCACACTACCTACGTTGAGTCGTCCCAATCGCGACGCCAGCACAAGCCGTGCAGTGTGCCAATCGGCCAGCGCCTGTACGCGGCGTTGCTGCGCCGTCGCCAAAGCTGCTTGGGTATTCAGCAGCTCCAGAATATTGCCAACGCCGGCCCGATAGCGATGTTGTGCCGCGTCGAATGCGCGTCGCGCAATCGCCAGCAATGTCTCGCTCTGCGACGCGCTGGAGGCCGCGGTGTGCAACGCATGCCAGGCCGTCCAGACATCCAGCGCAACCTGTTCGCGCGCGCCATCCAACGCATCCTGCAGCCGTTCGGCTTCCGCGCGAGCCTGCTCGATCTGGTAATGTCGACCGAATCCTTCGAAGATCGGAATGCTCACCTGAACGCCGATGTACGCATCACGCCCCGTTGCTGGGAATGTCGGAATCCCGAGTCCAAGACTCGCCGGTTGATTGTTGCGGCTGTATTTTGCCACGAGGCTCACGCTTGGTAGCCCTGCCGCACGGGTTTGCGTGACTTTGTTCTGCGCCGCCTCGAATTGCGCTTGGGCAGCCCGCACAGTCGGATGGGTGTGCTTGACCTCGTCGATCAACTGAGCGACCGGTTCATCCCAATCTCGTCCGGGTAGCGATGTCGCGGTCACGGAAGGCACCGCAACCGGGACGCTTGGATCGAGTCCCATATCAGTCGCGAGCATGCCGATCGCGGCCTGCAAATCGCCTTCCGCCTTGATGCGGTCCGTCACCGCCAGTTCATGTTGGGTCTGCGCTTGCAGGGCATCCGAGATCGGAGCAACACCACGGTCGACACGCGCCTGCGCCACCGTCGCACTGTTGGCCACTGAACGTTCGATCTCACGCGCTACATCGAGCGCGCCCTGCGCCGCCTGGGCCGCATCGTAGTCCTTCGCCACGGTCGCGAATTCGTCCTGTAACGTCGCATCCTGCGTCGCTTGGGCCACCGCCAGTAGCTCGGACGCGTTGCGCACGGCGGCCGTGCGCCCCCCAAAGTCGAACAGCAGCCAGTTCAACGTGAGACTCTCCGAACGGATCGTGGCAGTCGTATGTGAACTTAGCTGCGGGCGAGCATTGACGTCCGTCCTCGAGCTGTCACGCACCCCCTGCCAGTCACCCGACACGGTCGGCAGGAATGCCGCGCGGGCCACACCGACGGCCGCCGCCTGCGCTTTCACGATCGCCCATGCAGCGCGCGTTTTCGGGTTGTGACATAAAGCCCGCGCTACGGCCTCCGGCAACGCCAGCGGCGAGCCCAGCGGCCCGAACTGGCAGGCTTGTGGGCCGGCAACGATCCCGGCAGCCGGCGTATCAGGCACGCTGCGCTCGGCGAGAAGCGGATCGAACGCCCATGCCGGCAGAATAGCGAGCGTCAGGCAGGCCGCCACGAGCCAACTGAACCACTTACCGTTCATGCAGACTCTCCTGCGCACCCTCGATCAACGGGCCGAGGAAATATTGCGCGACGCTCTGTTTGCCGGTCTTAATATCGACTGTCACTGCCATGCCGGGCGTCAGCGCAATCCACCGGTCATCGACCCGAATCCTATTGGTCCTGAGACGGACTCGGGCTGTGAAGACTAGTCCCTGCTTCTTGTCCCGCGCCGCGTCGTTCGCGACCGACACAACCTCGCCCTCAAGCAACCCGTAACGCGTATACGGAAACGCCTCAACCTTGACGGCCGCGCGCTGACCAATCTTCACGAATCCGATGTCGCGGTTTTCAACCGTCGCCTCGACTTCCAACGCATCGTCCGGCACGATTTCCATGACCGCCTGCGCCGTCGTCACAACGCCGCCGAGGGTGTGCGCGGCAAGTTGCTGTACTGTTCCTGAGACAGGCGCGGTCAGGTCCATCATCCCGGCGCGCGTGTGCGCCTTCGTCTCGTCGTTGCGGCTTTGCGTGAGCTGTTCGTTGGCCTTCTCGAGCGCGTCGAGCTGCTCGTGCCGGAACCGCGAGGTCGCAGTCTCGATGTCCGCGCGTTGTTCGGCGATACTGGCCGTCAGCTCTCTGGCATGGCTGCGCTGCGCGGCCAGCTCGTGCTCCTGCTCGATCGCGGTTTGCTCCTTCTCCAGATAGTCATGTTTGGCGACGTACTGATCAACTGCGAGCGCCTGATAATCGTTCGCTTGCTTGCGGGCAAGCGGCGCGGTTGCTGCCAGCTTCGCCACTTCCGCGCGCGTGCTATCCAACTCAGCCTCGCGCTTCGCAAGTTCGGCGTTCGACGATGTCAGCTTGTCGCGGTATTCGCGCCACGCCCCTTCGGAAAGGCGTTGCGCCTCCTGCTGCCGGTTAGCCGGCGCACCATCGACCACTGCCACTTTGGGCAAAGCGCTCGTTTGCAACGCGTCCAGCAGCGCTTGCGCGCGAGCAGCCGCCAACGCAGCATCCAGTCGCGAAGCCTTTGCCTTGTCCTCGTCGGCCATAGCTTGCGTCGTGTCCAGCTTTAACAGCAACTGGCCTGCGTTGACCCGTTGACCATCACGCACGGCAATGTCGCGCACGACTCCGGTCACAGCGGGCTGGATAATCTTGACCTGCGCGTTGGGCACGAGTTTGCCCTTTGCAGTCGCGACGATATCCAGCTGGGCAAAGAGCACGATCAACAGGATCACCATCGTGAGTACCGAGATCACACGCGCTGTCCATCTCGGCGCAGGATGAACAGGCGTTTCCACTAGCTCCAGATGTGCTGGTTGGAAGGCGAGTTCGTAATCCAGCTTGGGTTCGGTATCCAGTTCGCCCCGGACGTTCCACGCCGTGCGCCATACGGCGGTATATCGACGGATCAGATCCCGGAATGCATCAAAACGGAGTGACATCGTTACACCCCGTTCTGCAGCGATACGAGGTGCGCGTAGTAGCCACCGTGCGCAAGCAGCGCGTCATGTACGCCGCGCTCGACGATACGCCCCCGATCCATCGCGACGATCTGGTCGGCATGACGGACGGAAGTCAAGCGATGTGCGACGATGATGACGGTCCGGCCGGCACAGATCGCCCGCATATTGTTCTGGATCGCGCGCTCAGTCTCAAAGTCGAGCGCACTCGTCGCTTCGTCGAAAATCAAGATGCGCGGATTGGTCAGTAACGCCCGTGCGATTGCAATACGTTGGCGCTGGCCACCGGACAGATTCCCGCCATGTTCCTCGACCAAGCTGTCGTACGCCTTCGGCAATTCGCAAATGAACTCATGCGCGCCGGCCAGTTGAGCGGCACGCATCACTGCTTCGAGCGGCGCCCCCGGATCGGTCAGAGCGATGTTTTCGCGGATCGTGCGACGAAACAGAAGATTTTCCTGCAGCACGACCCCCACTTGTCGGCGCAACCACGCCGGATCGGCCAGCGCCAGGTCGACGCCATCGATCCGGACCGTACCGGTCTCCGGTAGATACAGGCGCTGGAGCAGTTTCGTCAAAGTACTTTTGCCTGACCCTGAACGGCCAACGATGCCGACGACCTGTCCGGTGCGAATATCCAGTGAGACATCGTCCAGCACCGGCGGACCGTCGGGCCGGTAACGGAACCGGATATGCTCGAAACGAATATCGCCGCGGACGGGGGGCAAGGCCGGTGCGGTGGGCGGCAGTTCGGTGCGGGCGTTCAAGATATCGGCGAGGCGCTGCATCGAGATGCCAGTTTGCTGAAAATCCTGCCAAAGTTGGGCGAGCCGCAACACGGGCGACGCGACACGCTGCGCGAGCATATTGAAAGCAATCAGCCCGCCAACGGTCAGGTGACCGTCGATGACGAGCTTGGCACCGAAGAACAGCGTCGCCAGCGTGACGAGCTTGCCGACATACTGGATCAGTTGCTGCCCTATGTTGCCGATCGACGTCACACGAAACCCTGCTGTCACGTAGGCAGCCAGTTGGGACTCCCACTTCCGGACGAACTGCGGTTCAACCGCCATCGCCTTGATGGTTTCGACGCCCGATACGGCTTCGACCAGAAACGCCTGACTGTCAGCCCCGCGCACGAATTTCGCGTCGATCCGACGGCGCAAGATCGGCACAAGCGTCGCGGAAATGACGGCATACAGGGGCAGCGATGCGGCGACGATCAGCGTGAGCCAGACACTGTAGATACACATCACCGCGAGGAAAACGAACGAAAATGCGAGATCGACGACAGCGGTCAGCGCCTGACCGGTCAAAAAATTGCGGATGCTTTCCAACTCGCGCACGCGCGCGACTGTGTCGCCGACGCGACGTGCGGCGAAATAATCCAACGGCAACGCAACTAGATGCCGAAACAGACGGGCACCGAGCTCGACGTCGATGCGATTCGTCGTATGCGAAAAGATGTAGTTGCGCAGCCCCGTGAGCAGGACCTCGAATGTCGAACTCACAAATAGCGCTATACACACCACCGCGAGCGTGCTGGTCGTGTGGTTGACGAGCACCTTGTCCATCACGACTTGAAACATTAGCGGCGACACGAGCCCGAAGACCTGAAGGACGAGCGATATGCCAAGCACCTCAAGCAACAACCGTCGATATTTGACGATTGCGGGGATGAACCACGAAAAATCGAAGCGCGCCAGTTCGCCCGCGAGCGAAGCGCGCGATGCGAACAGGATCTGACGGCCGGTAGTACGTGCCGTCAGCGTGTCGATCGGCACGACCGTCGGCGCGGTGCCGTCCGCCTCGAGCACAAGTGCCGTCTCGCCATCGCCGCGCGCGACAATGAAATGCTGGCCGTCTAAATCGAGCACCAGAGCTGGCAATGGGACACGATTAAGGCGCGCGGGCACGAACGGAACGATCCGCGCCTTGAGGCCGAGCGACCGGGCTGCCTGCACAAGCGCCTCAGGATCGAACGGCGCAGCGCCTTGCGCGGTGACGTGGCGCAATTTTGCTGGGTCCGCAACGATGCCGTGAAACCGGGCGATCGCGACGAGACACGCAAGGCCGCAATCGGCCACGGGCGACGAGCCAACGTCGCCGGCATGATGAGGTGCGTTCATGTAACAGAAACAGAGCTACCCGGACTCGGTCCGGGCAGCGATACAAGGCATCAGGAATGTCGGCCACGCCGGCGTGGCCGGAGCCACACCGACGCAGGCAACAATCCGCTCAGTGCACGCTCGCCGCAAGCGCCGTGTGCAGATCCTGCTGGACCGGGGCAGAGAGCGTTGTGCTGGCCGCTGGCGCTCCATATGACGCCATCGCGGCAATCAGGCTGCGGACCTGACCGTCTGCCGGACTCGCCGTGGCAGTCGGGTTATACATCAGGTTCACGCCCGCGACGTCCCCCGTGCTGCCGTCGGCACGCGTGAACGTACTGTCGACCAGAATCTCATTGCCATTGGTGTTCTGATTGACTTGAGCGCCGTCGAGATTGATGGACGTGATACCGAGTTGATCCAGGTTCATCAGTTGTTCGCTCTGGAATTGCCCGGTCCCGCTCGTATCGACCCATACCTTGAGACTGCTCCACAGGGCATCGGCCGCCGTAAGTGCACCGTGTCCGACACCATCGACCTGCTGCGCCAACGACTGGAGCGCACCGAACCCTGCCACAAGCTGGCTGTCTTGCGTTACTGCCATCGTGTTGTTCGGATCGTTCGGGTCGTAGACGAGGTAACCTTCGCCCGCGGTGCCCCAGCCAGTCTGGACCTTTTGACGATTGTTTTGCATATCAAAATAAGTCGATGAATCAGCCAGCGACGTTGTTTTGACTGCCCCGCCTTCAAGATTCAGAATGATTGGGTCGAGGGGGGTAGCGGTCACGGGCACTGGCACCGCCACGGTCGGATCTTCTTCCGAAGGTATCCACGGGAAATAGATCGGGCTACTACCCGTAGTCGTATTCACAACGTCCTGCCAGTAATTTGCCGGTGGAATGCTTGTGTTTACGTAAACGAAAGGAAGGTTCGCATACGGATCCGTGATAATTTGCGTTGAAGCCGGCAGCGACGTGTTGGGCAAAGTCTGTGATGGGGCAGAAAGAGATCCAACCCCGTTCTGAACCGTACTACCAGAACCCGCATTAATTGCATTACCAGTTGCCGAAGAGTTAATAGTATCGACGGTGGACCCCGTACCCGTTGTCACCGAATTGTTGGAGCCACCAATATAGACACTTCCTTGATTACCAATGGATATGGTGTTGTTATTCGCACCACCGGAAATCCCAACCCAATCGCCTTGAGCACCATGGACAGCATTACCATTACCAACAAGAGTGACATTGCAATTCGCCCCACAGTAGACATTGTCACTACTACCCCATATCTCGACGTTACTATTATCAGCAACGTATACAGTCACCCCAGACGTCTCAATCGCGGCATCACCACCGGTTATCCCAATAACACTTCCTGCGCCGGCGTAAATTTCATCACCAAGCCCAGATGCATTAATAATTGAATTAGTTCCGGATGTGATGATATTGTCATCCCCCCACAACGTGGCGACCACGCCATTACCGACCGTAACACCATCATACGACCCAGAAAGCGAAAATTGATTGTTGTTGGCAGCATAAAGATTTCCATGCGACAACCCAACTACATTCTGTTGGCCATCGAGCGCAATCGTGTCGCCGGCTCCCGCCGCAATCTTATTCGAGTTCCCCGCCACCCCTAATAAATCCTGATACCCCGCATTTATCGTCAAATTACTACCATTAACATCAACCCGCGAGTTGTCGTACTCGGTAACCGAACCGCCGCTGCTGGTGAAATTTACATGATCATCCTGCGCCGCAGTCGCATTCTCGCCGTTATTGCCAATCCAGACGCTGCTGCCCGTACCCGACACGTTCGCCGTGTTATTACTGCCCGAGATCCCCAACGTATCTCCGTTTCCCACCAACGCCGTCACGGCACTGCCGTTGACGTTCACGTGCGAGTTGTCGTACTCCACCACGCTGCCGCCAGCCCCGCCGTTGTTGAAGTTCACCGTGTCGAACTGCGTCGTGTTCTGGCCATTGCCGCCCATCCACACGCTGCTGCCCGTACCCGACACGTTTGCCGTGTTATTGCTGCCCGAGATTCCCAACGTATCACTGTTGCCAACCGACGCCGTCACGGCACTGCCGTTGACATTCACGTGCGAGTTGTCGTACTCGACCACGCCACCGCCAGCCCCGCCGTTGTTGAAGTTCACCGTGTCGAACTGCGTCGTGTTCTGGCCATTGCCGCCCATCCACACGCTGCTGCCCGTACCCGACACGTTTGCCGTGTTATTGCTGCCCGAGATTCCGGTCGTATCACCGTTGCCCACCAACGCCGTCACGGCACTGCCATTGACGTTCACGTGCGAGTTGTCGTACTCGACCACGCTGCCGCCAGCCCCGCCGTTATTGAAGTTCACCGTGTCGAACCGTGTCGTGTTCTGGCCATTGCCGCCCATCCACACGCTGCTGCCCGTACCCGACACGTTCGCCGTGTTATTACTGCCCGAGATCCCCAACGTATCTCCGTTTCCCACCAACGCCGTCACGGCACTGCTGTTGACATTCACGTGCGAGTTGTCGTACTCGACCACGCCACCGCCAGCCCCGCCGTTATTGAAGTTCACCGTGTCGAACTGTGTCGTGTTCTGGCCATTGCCGCCCATCCAGATACTGCCGCCCGTACCCGACACGTTTACCGTGTTATTGCTGCCGGAGATTCCCAACGTATCACTGTTGCCAACCGACGCCGTCACGGCACTGCCGTTGACGTTCACGTGCGAGTTGTCGTACTCCACCACGCTGCCGCCAGCCCCGCCGTTGTTGAAGTTCACCGTGTCGAACTGCGTCGTGTTCTGGCCATTGCCACCGATGGTGACACCACTGCCAGATCCATTAATAGTCACACTGTCCGCGCTACCCAGTACTTTTAGCAGCGTTTTAGAACCAGCAGAAATAGTAGCCCCGGAAGACTGCACACTCCCGAGGGTCGCCACACCGGAGCTACCGGAGATTGAATACGTCCCCGACTCTTCAATATACACTTCTGCCACACTATTATTTTGCAAGTCGTTGAAGTTGTACGAATAACCTCCACCACTCAACATACTCAATGTCGCAGGTAAAGTCGAATTCGGATCGGGAATCGTCCATACATTCTCGACAGAGCTCGATGTATTTTGAAGCGATCCAGAAACGCCACTTATTCCTTGCTGATAAGTGACACCAGAGGAAAATGTGTAGAGGGTGCTGCCATCAGGCTGTGAAAGCACGCTCGTTGGAACATCAACTCCATAACCAACAATTTGACCGGACGAATTAATCTGCGGCACCATCATGCCACCAGAAAGCGTAGCTTGCATCGAGTTAACCAATCCGCTCGAGAATACGCCCTGATCACTCGCCGAAAGCTTTGAGTAATAGCTCTGAACTATGCCTTGAATTTGCGCAAAAGCACTCGAAAATGTAGTGCTATTAGCCTGCTTAGACCAACTAAAGGCCATCAATCCAGCAGACATAACCCCAAGAACGATTGCCACTTCCGGAGCAGCAACAATCGCACCGGCTGCCAGGAGAGAAGCAGATAAGGCATCCAATTGACTAACGCTAATGCTTTCAGGTCCGTTTTGAATAGCAGTTTTAGTTATCGATGCCGCATTAGCCGCCACAGTAAGTTGAACGGAGGCAGTTCCAAGCGAACCCGCAAGCGCACCTGCCTCTGCTGAGTTATTCGCAAATTGCTGAATTATTTGAACACCAGTCGCACCAACCCCTGACACGTCTGCAGTCGCGGTTACCGCGTTAATAATTTTGTCTGGCGCATTATTTGCACTTAGCGCCTGAGATGTCGCATACGCCGCATCACCAAAACTTGCCGAACCTCCAACAAGAAAATTCGCAAGTGCCGCAGCGCCTTGTGCTGTCGTAACAGTACCCATAATCAGACCTCGATTTTGCTCTTTATCTTACAGATATTAATCAGAGAAACAATCCACATCGGCAACGAATACAAATACATCATCAACAATACCTGACCGAAGGGCTCACGCGCCACGCTCAGCTTCCTAGATTGATCCAACCGCGTCGCCAAAGGTGTTCCATCTAGAGTTGTTATATATGTCGGCCAGAATAACCCGTCACCATCCCGAAGATAAAATCCTTCGACATAGACACTATCAACTCCAGTTCTACGTTCCCACGCCCGAACACTCTCCAATCCAGCAGGGTCCTGAAAATCAACAATCTTCCCGCCCTCTTGTATCAACACAAGCTGGAGAACTTGCTTCATGCCATGCTGCTCGGTTCGATACTCAAGACGCCCCGTCTTTTTTTGTATCGAGCTTTCCGGCGGGATGCGCCCTTGATAAGGCAATGACATATAGTAAGTAATCACCGGCGAGAACAAGGTCCAAACTATCGCAAGCGACAACAGCACCCTCTTCCATTTTTCCACTCTGACGACACCGACAGGAACACCAGTGAGCACCGCCCCAAACGCCGCACGCCATCCATTCATAGTTATTGCGCCCAGCCAATTAAATAATGGCGTTAAGTAAAAATCCGTCGAAACACATCATTGAAGACAACCGATTAACAATCAAGCAGACTCAAGTCCCATGTAAAAATTAGAATTCTCGATTCGACTCGGTAATTTTTTCACACCGTACCATATTCAGATGACGAAATCGCATTCTTACAAATAATTATGTGTCGAAATGAATTAGAAAGAATTTAGAAGTAATTTGATGCTGTCGCGGCGAACCTCATGCGCAAGACGGCCGCGATATCGTCTTGCGCAACATCTCTCGATATTTGTTAAAAGAGCCCGACGGGCTGCGCCGCGTCATCCCAACTGAAAATGATCAGTTCGTTCCGTTCCGCGGTCCTATGGCCTCCGCCAACGGTGTACTGAATCGGCACGGTCTCCAAATGGAACCCGTCGAATACACGCCGAATGTCCGGATGGTCGTTCAGGCTTACGATCGCCCGGCCTTTGATAGAACGCAACTTTTCGGCCATTTTTTCGTATTCCGCAAACGGGAATGCGACGCCATACCCCTCCGTCTCGTGGTACGGTGGATCCAAATAGAACAGCGTGTGCGGCCGATCGTATCGATCGATGCACGCGGCCCAATCCAGCCGCTCCACGAACGTGTTAGCGAGCCGAAGGTGCGCCGCTGATAATTCCTCCTCGATGCGTAACAGATTCAGGCCGGGCGGCGTTGTCGTCGCCGTGCCGAATGACTGCCCTTCCAGCTTCGCCCCAAAGCAACTTTTCTGCAGGTAATAGAACCTCGCCGCGCGCTGGATATCGGTGAGGGTTTCCGGGACCGTCTGCTTGAGCCACTCGAACACCTGCCGACTCGTCAGCGCCCATTTGAACTGCCGCACGAACTCCTCCAGGTGGTGCTGCACGACCCGGTACAGATTGACCAGCTCGCCGTTGACGTCGTTGATCACCTCGACCTTAGCCGGCGGGCGCAGGAAGTACAGCGCCGCCCCGCCCGCGAACACCTCGACGTAGCAGTCGTGCGCAGGAAAGCGCGGGATGAGATGGTCTGCAAGACGGCGCTTGCCGCCGATCCACGGAATAATCGGATTTGCCATTGTGAAAGCCGTTTTTAAACTTGGTGTAGAATCCGGCCCGCCTACCGGTAGGTAGCAGGGCCTTGGCCGATTCACTGGCACGCACAGTGGAAAGGCGACCGGCGAGCGTGTTCGCGCACGCTCTCCGGTCGCCCTGTTTCTCTCGAGGCCAACCGGCCTCGCATGCCGCGCTATCGCGGCAGATCGACTTGCGTCTCGCCCGTCAACGCGTCGTAACTGCGTTCGCACTGCTGGCCGGCGATGCCTCGCTCGTCAGCGACCTTTGCCAGCTCTCCCGCTCGCGCATCAGCCCGGCCGAGCACGTCGGCAAGCACATCGAGGGCGTTGCCGGCTGACGAGCCTCCGCTCGAAGCGGTGGAACGTCGAACATCAGCGACGAGCGCGGCGACCTGTCTGCGCAGGCCGTCAGCAGCAGAAGCGGCAGCATCGGCATCAACGCGTGCCTGATCACGTTCTTTCGCAGCATGGGTTGCGACCTCCTCTTGTGCCGCCGATCGGCGGCGAAACTCATCACGCTCGGTCTTCAGGTCGTCGATCTGCCGCACCTGGTCTGCGACCGTTGCAGATCGGTCGGCGTCCCGATACCCCTTGAAATATCCGCCGGCCGAACCGGCGACGACGCCAGCGATCACGACCAGCCAGATGCGCGGATCGAACCAGTTCATGCGACGACCTCCCCGCCGGCCGCTCGGTACACGGCCAACAGATACTCAATTCGGTTTTCGTGCTGGCCATACCCGGCGCCTGGCAGACTGGCCCACACGTTCGACACCTTCGCGACGGCCTCATGAAACCTGCCGGCGTCGATCAGCGGCAGTGCACCGTGCTCGCGCAGCTGCTGCAGCGCGTATCGATCCTGCGAGACCGGGCCGAAGTCCGGCAGCTTCATCTGCGCCTGATAGATCCGCCACCAGCGAATGAGGATCTGGTAGCGACCGGCCGCCGTCGACGGCACCGGGATCTGCCGGTTGAGCACGTTCGGATGCTCCGCGTAGCTCGCAAACAGCAGCGGCCGGCCCGCCGTCGACCCCACCAGCACGTTGTAGCCGTCGTCCGACTTCGCGAGCAGCGCGGAGCCAATTTCACTCACCGAGATCATGTCGAGGAACGCGACGCGGTTCTTGCCGCCAGCGGCGGCGATGTCGATTCGTGCCATCGTCACTTCTCCCCGAACAGGCGCTTCGCGTTACGGCGCAGCAGCACCTCCAGATACTGCGATCCGATGATGCCGAGCGCGCTCCCAAGGCCGAGCAGCGCGATCGGCGGCAGATCCGGGATCTGCAGCAGCGCGATACCAGCGACCATCGACGTCGCCGAACCCAACATTGCCCGACCGGCAACCAGCCGAAATGTCATCTGCTCACTTCCGACCAGCACCTTCGCGATACCAATCAGTCCGCCCATGATGATCAGCTCCAGAATCGTCTTCTCGTGGTCTTGCATCCCACCCCCGTTGAAAAAAGAAAAAGCCGCCCGAGTTGCCTCGAGGCGGCTGCTATAAAACGACCGGCACGCGCGTTACTTCTGCGGTGCCGGCACGACCAGGTCGATCTTCTTTTTCGGCTTCTTGCCGTGACCGGCCTTCGCCTTCCCCTTGTTGCCGGCGTTCAGATCGACCGACGTCTCCCAACTTCGGCCGGCGTACGTGTGCTTCACCGACTCGACCAGAAACTCGCCGTCGGCCTCCTTCTTGAAGCCCTTCAACTTCACCGTCTTCTCGGCCGCGATATCCGTCCGGCCGCGCATGCGCAGCACGCTCTTCGCCGTATGCCGATTCAGCTTCTCGAGGCGGGATTTCGCAGCCGCCTTCGCGGCCTCCGGACTGGCGTACGAATGGCGCTCGGTATGAACTGCAGCAGCACCTGGCGGCGCATCCGGATTCGGGATCGTGAGATCGATCTTCTTGCCGGTCTTCGCGTTGTGCACCTTCGCCCGCACCGCGACGAAGCTCGCCCG
>LOZU01000101.1:0-847 GCA_001527685.1 Burkholderia pyrrocinia | reverse complement strand
CCGACAGCGACCATCACCGTCTTGCTCTGCTTGTAGATGCCCTGGATCGAGCGCGTGATCGCGCTCGTCTCGCCGAACGCGGCGACCGCGTCGTATTCGCTGGTGATGCGCACCGGCACATTCGGCGCAACGAGCCCCGCGCCGGGCGTGTACGTGTCGACGATGCCGACGACGGACGTCGACGGCACCGCGATCGTGCGCGGGCCGGTGTCGACCAACACGGTCGTGACGCCGTGATAGAAGGATGTAGCAGCCATTCAGATCTCCGAGAAAGCCACAAAGTAAAAGGGCCGCTCGAATTGAGCGGCCCTGCATTGCGTGTGATCAAAGGGGGCGTCAGGCGGACGCGATCCCCTGTTCGCTGGCGAACGGTGGCGGCGACGGAAGCGTGACGTCGGGCCAGTTCGGCATTCCGCTGCATTCCCGCAGCGACTGCCGATAGCTGAGCAGCATCACGAACTGGTCGCCCGTCAGCGTCGTCCCGTTGCCAAGCAACTTTTCGTCTTGATGACGAGCGACAAGCCAGTCGGTTGCGGCCAGCGCCGAGTCGCGCTGCGCGCGCTTGGCGCTGGCGATCTCCGCTCGCGTCGGTGGAAGAGGATCGAGTGCGACCGGCTCACCCTCGCTATTGACGACAAGGCGCTTGCCGGCCGACTGCGCATTGATGAGATCGAGCCACCGCTCGTCGCTGATGTCGATGACAGATACCCCATGCGGGGCCGGGCAGTCCGCGCTATCGTGGAACGCCACAATGTTGCCGTTCGAATCGTATGCTGCTTGTTTTTGGCCCATGAGCCCGATTCCTTTAGTATCCGATTGCGATCCACCAGATGTACGGCGATACCGC
>LOZU01000100.1:0-15005 GCA_001527685.1 Burkholderia pyrrocinia | reverse complement strand
GGGGGGGGGGGGGGGGCGGGTGACGCGGTGCGGCATGCCAGGCGGCCCGCCACGCGAAAGAAAGCGCGCACGCCGCGAATCCGCCTGCCGCGTCGATCGACGCGTGCCCCGGTCAGCGGAACCGGCATGCGCGCACGAGCGCTGCTTGCGTGCGCGACAGCTACATCTTCGCGATGATGTCGCCGACCTCGGCGCTCGTGAATGCGCGCAGCGTCTGCGTGCGGACGTTGCCCGCCGAGCCGAGCGCGAAGCCGAATGCGGTAAGGCTCTGCTCGTCCGGCGCATCGACGATCGTGACGATGTCGAATGCACCCAGCGTCCAGAACACTTCCTTCATTTCGCAGCCGAAACTCCGGGCCATCTCCGCCACCTGTCCGGCGCGCTGGCGCGTGCTCTTGATGGTGCGGATGCCCTGATCCGTGAAGTTTGCGAGAACCACATAAGTCGCCATGACGATTCCCCCTACGATTGAACCGTGTCGGAATTGCCCGCGCGCGAGCGGTGACGCACACGCCCTGGCGACGGCGTCGGCGGCGCCGCATCGCGCGTATCTGGATTCTAGACACCGGGCTCGCCGATAAAAGACGATCTGGATCAACCGCCGCGAAGGTTCGGGAAGGGGTCAGGCCGTTTGCCCGCCGCGCCGCATCAGGCGCCGCGCGACCAGCAGCGGCAGCCGCAGCACGAAACCGGCGATGAGCCGCAGGTGCATCCATATGAGCAGCAGGTTGTCGCGCCCGTAATGGAAATGCGACACCCCGCCCTCGTTCGCGCGGAAGTAGCGCACCGGCGCATCGATGCGGATCGGCCGCACGCCGGCCCAGCACATCCGCACCGCGGCTTCCGGATCGAAATCGAAGCCGCGCATCCACGGCTGGCGATGCATGATCGCCGCGAGCGGCGCGACCGGATACACGCGAAACCCGTACAGCGAATCGCCGATGCCGGCCCACAGCGTCTCGATGTCCGCCCATACGTTCGACAGCCGCCGCCCCTGCACGCGCAGCTGCGGCGCGCTCGCGTCGAAACGCGGCAGCCCGAGCACCATCGCGTCGGGCGCGGCCTGCGACGCGGCCATGAAGCGCGGGATCAGGTCGGCCGGATGCTGGCCGTCGGAATCCATCGTCAGCACGTGCGTGAAGCCGCTCGCGGCAGCCGCGTCGAGCCCCGCGAGCACCGCCACGCCCTTGCCGCGGTTCTCCGGCAGCACGATCACGCGCAGCCCCGGATCGCGCGCGGCCATCGCCTGCAGGCGCTCGGCGCTGCCGTCCGTGCTGCCGTCGACGACGACCCACACCGGATTCCACTGCGCACGCGCGCTGCGCACGGTCGCGTCGACCTTGACGCCCGGGTTGTAGCTCGGGATCAGCACGAGATGGGTGGATGAAGCGCACGGTGTGAACATGGCGGCGGCCGAAGGCGAAGACGAGGATCCTGTCGAAATTTTATGACCTGCCGATGGCCGGCGGCAGGTGTCGTCGACGCTCGCCGTCATGCGAGACCGCCATTGACGGACAACACCTGCCCCGTCACGTAGGCCGCCGCATCGGACACGAGATACGCGACCATGCCCGCGACTTCGTCGGGCCGCCCGGCGCGCTGCGCGGGCACCAGCTGCCTGATGCGTTCGGCCGGAAACGCGTGCCCGGCCATCGGCGATTCGATGATCCCGGGCGCGACCGCGTTCACGGTGATGCCGCGCGACGCGAGCTCCATCGACAGCGATTTCGTCGCACCGATCAGCCCGGCCTTCGCGGCCGCGTAGTTCGCCTGCCCGCGGTTGCCGGTCACGCCCGCGACCGACGCGATGTTGACGATCCGCCCGCGGCGCGTGCGGATCATCGGCAGCAGCAGCGGCTGCGTGACGTTGAAGAAACCGTTGAGCGACACGTCGATCACGCTGCGCCATTGCTGCCGCGTCATGCCGGCCAGCGGCGCGTCGGCGTGGATGCCCGCGTTGTTGACGAGGATCTGCACCGGCGCGTCGGCGAGCACGCGCGCGAGCGCGGCGTCGGTCGCGTCGGGGTCGGTCACGTCGAACGCGATCGCCTGCGCGACGCCGCCCGCCGCGACGATCCGCTGCGCGACCGCTTCGGCCTGCGCGAGATGGCGGTTCGCGTGCACCCACACTTCATGGCCGGCCGCGGCGAGCGCTTCGCTGATCGCCTGGCCGAGTGCGCCGCTGCCGCCCGTCACGAGCGCCCGCATCGACTGCCTCCTCCCATTCGGATTCCACCTTGATCGACGCGGCGGCGAAGCGGATGCTCCGCGCGCCGCCGCGTGCCGTTGTCATCGATTGCGCGACGCGCCCGGCGTCACTTCGCGCGGTGCGCGGCGACGTAGGCGGCGAGCGCGCCGAGCGTCGCGAAGATCCGTTCGTTATCCGGATTGTCCGAGCGCAGCTCGAAGCCGTACTTCTTCGAGATCAGCAGCGCGATTTCCAGGATGTCGATGGAGTCGAGCCCGAATCCTTCCCCATACAGCGGGGTATCGGCGCTCACCGTATCGAGCGGCACGTCTTCGAGATTCAGTTCGCCGACGATCAGCGTGGCGAGCTCTTGTTCCAGTGCGTTCATCATGCTTGCAAGACAGGCAGCACCCGGCAGCGGAAGGCGCATGGAAACGGCGACGCGCGTGCGCTCGGCGCGCGCCCGTTGCCGTCCCGTCGGCGTCTGCCGGCTACCCCGCCCGCGTCATTTGGGGATCGTTAGGTAAAAGTACGGCGGATTCTAGTCGATGGGTATAGGGGCGTATACGGCGAAAGGGTTACAGACGTGCGGGGCGCGCCACGCGGCATTTCGGGACGCGAACGCAGCGGATGCCTGAGCCGCTTTGGGCGGACCTGCATCGGGCGCGCGGCGCGGCGCGCGCGACGCCATACATTCGGTTACAAAACCTGTCCGCGCAGGGCAGGAAGACGCCGTGCCGGGGCCCTAGAATGTGCATGCCACGATAGCTGGCCGGACACGCGTTCCGGCCGCCATTCATATGACGATTAACGGCCCGACGACCGCCCTTCTCCCCCGCTCCGCCTCGACGCATTCCGCCCTGCCGCGCCTGCCCGCCCGCCGCGTTCCCGCCGCTGTCGCGGCGCGCGGCCGTGCCGTGGCCGCGCGCCGTTCGCCCGGAGCCGGGCGATGAGCGCGCCGCAGCGTATCGCGCACGGCGTGCTGGCCGTGGGCGCGGTGATCGCCTACCAGGCCGGCGCGCACTACGCGGCCGCGACGCCCGGCGCGCATGCGTTGGGGCTCGCGATGGCGCTCGTGCCGCCGCTGCTGCTCGCGCTCGGCGCCGCGTGGCGCTCGCCGCGGCGCGCGTGGCTCGTGCCGGCCTGGACGCTCGCCACCGCGGCGCTGTGGGCCGCGCGCGAGCCGCTCGCGCGGCATTTCGGCTGGGGGCTCTATCTGGAGCACTTGAGCTTCAACGTCGCGATGGCGCTGCTGTTCGGCCGCACGCTGGCGGCCGGGCAGGTGCCGCTGTGCACGCAGTTCGCGACGCTGATCCACGGCACGGCGACGCCGGCCGTCGCGCGCTACACGCGGCAGATCACCGTGGCGTGGACACTGTTCTTCGTCGCGATCGCCGCCGTGTCGACGCTGCTGTTCGCGGCCGCGTCGATCGTCGCGTGGTCGACGTTCGCGAACTACCTGTCGCTGCCGCTCGTCGCCGTGATGTTCGCGGCCGAGCATGCGTGCCGGCGCTTCGCGCTGCCGCACGAGCCGCGGCCGCGCATGCTCGACGCGGTGCGCGCGTACCGGCAGTCGACGCAGGCCGGTGCGGGCCCTGCACGATGAATTCACGGCCCGCGCGGCGTTGCGGCCGCGCCGGCCCCGCTTGTGTTTCCGAACCTGTTATGCCGAGTTACCCGCTGGTATTCCATTCGTCCCCGGACCAGACGATCGCCTGGCGCGACAGCACGCCCGTCACCGTGCGCGCGTTCGTCGCCGACGTCGCCCGCGTAGCCGCCGTGCTGCCGGCGGGCGGCCACGTGCTCAACGTGTGCCGCGACCGCTACCGCTTCACGGTCGGCCTGTGCGCGGCGCTCGTCGCGCGCAAGGTCAGCCTGCTGCCGCCGTCGCTCGCGCCGGAGGCGATTCGCCAGCTCGCGGCGTTCGCGCCCGACGCGTTCTGCCTGCACGACGCGCCCGACTGCGCGATCGGCCTGCCGCGCTTCGCGTATCCGGATGCCGCGGCGGCCGATGCCGCGCCTGCCGATGCCGCGGCGGCCGATGCCGTGGCCGACGACCCACCCTTCGCCATTCCGCGGATCGACGCCGCGCAGGTCGTGGCCTGCCTGTTCACGTCCGGCTCGACCGGCGCGCCGGTGCCGCACCGCAAGACCTGGGGCACGATGGTCGGCGCCGCGCGCGCGGCGGCCGAGCGCCTCGGGCTGCTCGACGGCCGCGCGTACGCGCTGGTCGGCACGGTACCCGCGCAGCACATGTACGGCTTCGAATCGACGGTGCTGCTCGCGCTGGCCGGCGGGCTCGCGTTCAGCAACCGCCTGCCGTTCTACCCGGTCGACGTCCGCCACGCGCTCGACGCGGTGCCGCAGCCGCGCGTGCTCGTCACGTCGCCGATCCACCTGCGCGCGCTGCTGGCGTCCGGGCGCGCGCTGCCGCGTGCCGGGCTCGTGCTGTCGGCCACCGCGCCGCTCGCGCAAGCGCTCGCATGCGACGCCGAGACCGCGCTCGGCGCGCCGCTCGTCGAGATCTACGGCAGTACCGAAACCGGCCAGATCGCGACGCGCCGCACCGCGCAGGGCGCGGCATGGGAGCCGATGCCGGGCATTCGCCTCGATGCGCGCGCCGGCGCGGACGACGACAGCGCCCCGACCGTCTGGGTGTCCGGCGCCCACGTCGCGCCGCCGGTGCCGATGGGCGACGCGCTCGAGCTGCTCGGCGACGGCCGCTTCCTGCTGCAAGGCCGCAAGGCCGACCTGATCAACATCGCCGGCAAGCGCACGTCGCTCGCTTGCCTGAATCACCAGTTGAACGCGATCCCGGGCGTCGTCGACGGCGTGTTCTTCATGCCGGACGACGCGGTATCCGCCGCACGCAGCGCGAGCGCCGAGCCCGTCACGCGCCTCGTCGCGCTGGTCGTCGCGCCGACGCTCTCGGCCGCCGGCCTGCAGCGCGCGCTGCGCGAGCGGATCGACCCCGCGTTCATGCCGCGCCCGCTGGTGTTCGTCGACGCGCTGCCGCGCAACGAGACCGGCAAGCTGCCGCGCGACGGGCTCGCGGCGCTCGTCGCACAACACGCGCGCGACGCCGCGGCAACTGCTGCCACCGCCGCCGCGCCCGCTTGCGCCGCCACGGATGCCGGGGCCGCCACCTTCACGATCCCGGCCGACCATCCGGCGCTGCCCGGCCATTTCCCCGGCCACCCGATCGTGCCGGGCGTCGTGCTGCTCGATCATGCGATCACCGCGATCGGCGCGGCGCTGAACCGTCCGCTGCACGCGTGGCGGCTCGGCTCGGCGAAATTCCCGAGCCCGGCCGCGCCCGGCGAGCCGCTCGATCTCGCGTTCGACGCGGCCGCGAGCGGCGCGATCCGCTTCACGGTGCGCGCCGGGCGGCGCGACGTCGCGACGGGCGTGCTGTCCGCGCCGCCGGCCGCGCGCGGGGAGGCGCCCGCATGAAGCGCACCGCATGGGCCGAGCGCCAGGAACGCAGCAACACGCTGCTGCTGCGCGCGATGACGTGGATCTCGCTGCGTTTCGGACGGCGCGCCGCGCGCGTCGTGCTGCATCTCGTCGCCGCGTATTTCGTGCTGTTCTCGCCGGCCGCGTGCGCGGCATCACGCGACTACCTGCGCCGCGTGCTCGGCCGGCCCGCGCGCTGGCTCGACGTGTACCGGCACGTGTTCACGTTCGCGGCCACGATCCACGACCGCGTCTACCTGATGAACGCGCGCTTCGACCTGTTCGACATCCGCCTGCACGGCGAGGCGCTCGTCGAAACCGCGCTCGCGGACGGGCGCGGCGCGTTCCTGATCGGCGCGCACCTCGGCAGCTTCGAGGTCGTGCGCGCGCTCGGCCGCACGCGGCCGGGCCTGCGCGTGGCCATCACGATGTACGAGGAAAACGCGCGCAAGATCAACGCGACGCTCGCCGCGGTGAATCCCGCCGCGAAGCCGGACGTGATCAGCCTCGGGCAGGTCGACTCGATGCTGAAGGTGCGCGAGCGCCTCGACGCGAACAGCCTGGTCGGCATGCTCGCCGACCGCACGCTGCGCGACGACGCCGCGGCATCGGTGCGGCGGCTGGACCTGCTCGGCGCGCCGGCCGCCTTCCCGCTCGGCCCGCTGTACATGGCCGCGATGCTCGGGCGCCCGGTGATCTTCATGACCGGCCTCTATCGCGACGGCAACCGCTACGACGTGCACTTCGAGCGGCTCGCCGATTTCTCCGACGTGCGCCGCGACACGCGCGCGGCCGCCGTCGACGCCGCGCTCGCGCGCTATGTCGCATTGCTCGACCGGTACTGCCGCGCGGCGCCGTACAACTGGTTCAACTACTTCGACTTCTGGCAGGACGGCGGCGCCGCCGCCGCGCGTCGCGACGACGCGCCCGCGCGCCCCAACCTGTCCGCCGTGAGGAATCGCTGACGCATGACCGTCCTTCTGCCCACCCCGCGCACGCTACGCCGCGCCGCCCGAACGCTTGCCGTCGCCGCTGCCGCCGCGCTGGCCATCGCCGCCCCGACCCATGCGGCCGGCGCCGATGTGCCGTGGACGCTCGACCGGCTGATGTCGACGCTCGCGCAGCACAAGGCCGGGCGCGCGACGTTCACCGAGACCAAGTACCTGTCGATCGCCGCGCAGCCGGTCGAATCGTCCGGCGAGCTGGTGTTCGTCGCGCCCGACCACCTGGAGAAGCACACGCTGAGCCCGAAGCCGGAGCACCTCGTGGTCGACGGCGACATGCTGAGCGTCGAGCGCAACAACCGCCGATACACGCTCGCGCTCGCGCGCTATCCGGAGCTCGGTGCGTTCATCGACAGCATCCGCGCGACGCTCGCCGGCAACCGCTTCGCGCTCGAGCAGGTGTACAAGGTCGCGCTGTCGGGGCGCGGCGACGACTGGACGCTCACGCTCACGCCGCTCGATGCGCGGATGCTGAAGGTGGTCAGCACGATCACGCTCGACGGCACCCGCGACGAATTGCGCCGTGTCGCGATCCGCCAGGCCGACGGCGACCGTTCGCTGATGCGGCTGCAACCGCTGCCGGCCAGCCCGAACTGATGGACCAGCGCACCCGGCCCGCCCCCGTCGCCCGAGGCCTGCGCGCGCTGCGGCAGCGCGCGGTGCTCGCGTGGCTGCTGGGCCTGCTCGCGTGCGGGTTCGCGATCGGCCGCGCGAGCTTCACGGCCGACCTGTCCGCGTTCCTGCCGAGCGCGCCGAGCGCCGGGCAGCGCGTGCTCGTCGACCAGTTGCGCGACGGCGTCGTGTCGCGGCTGATCCTCATCGCGATCGACGGCGGCGATGCGGCGACGCGCGCCGCGCTGTCGCGCCGCATGGCCGCGCGGCTGCGCGTCGACCCGCAATTCGCGGCGGTCAGCAACGGCGAGGCGGCCGACGACACGCGCGACCAGCAGTTCGTGCTCGATCACCGCTACCTGCTGAGCCCGGCCGTGACGCCGCAGCGTTTCTCGGCCGACGGCCTGCACCGCGCGCTCGGCGACAGCCTCGACCTGCTGGGCTCGTCCGCGGGCCTCGTGACGAAAGCGCTGCTGCCGCGCGATCCGACCGGCGAAGTCGCCGCGCTCGTCGGCCAGCTCGACAGCGGCGCGCAGCCTTCGCTGCGCGACGGCGTATGGGCGTCGCGCGACGGCACGCGCGCGGTGCTCGTCGCGCAGACGGCCGCCGCCGGCGCCGACACCGACGCGCAGGCGCGCGCGATCGATGCGGTGCGGCGCGCGTTCGCCGCCGCGCGGCCGGCAATGCCGGACGCGGCCGCGTACACGCTCGCGATGACCGGCCCGGGCGTGTTCTCGGTCGACGCGCGCGACACGATCCGGCGCGACGTCGAGCGCCTGTCGACGCTGAGCGCGCTGCTGATCGTCGCGCTGCTGCTGACGCTGTACCGCTCGCTGCGCACGCTCGCGCTCGGGCTGCTGCCGGTGCTGTCGGGCATCGCGGCCGGGATCGCGGCGGTCAGCGTCGCGTTCGGCACCGTCCACGGGCTGACGCTCGGCTTCGGCAGCACGCTGATCGGCGAAGCGGTCGACTACTCGATCTACCTGTTCGTGCAATCCGCGCAGGCGGGCCCGCGCAGTTCGGCACACCCGGCCGACGCGACGCGCGCATGGCTCGCCGCGTACTGGCCGACGATCCGGCTCGGCGTGCTGACGTCCGTGTGCGGCTTCGCGTCGATGCTGTTTTCGGGGTTCCCGGGGCTCGTGCAGATCGGGCTGTTCTCGATCGCCGGCCTGTCGGCCGCCGCGCTCGTCACGCGCTTCGTGCTGCCGCACCTGTACGACGGGAGTGTCGCGATGCGCGACGTGTCGCGCGCCGGCGCGCGGCTCGCGCGCGCGGCGGCGGCGGCCCCGCGCCTGCGCTGGCCGCTCGCGGCGCTGGTGCTGGCCGCGTGCGCCGTGCTCGCGCTGCATCGCGACGGCCTGTGGAGCCGCGAGCTCGCCGCGCTGAGCCCGGTGCCCGTGCGCGCGCAGGCGCTCGACGCGCGGCTGCGCGCCGATGTCGGCGCGCCCGACGTGCGCTACCTCGTCGTGATCCCGGCCGCGACCGGGCAGGCCGCGCTCGAAGGCGCGGAGAAGGTCGCCGCGCAGTTGCAGCCGCTCGTCGACGGCGGCACGCTCGCGGGCTTCGACAGCCCCGCGCGCTTCCTGCCGAGCGAGGCCGCGCAGCGCGCGCGGCAGGCGAGCCTGCCGTCGGCGGACGTGCTCGCCGCGCGCATGCGCGACGCGGTCGCGAACCAGCCGATCGCGGTGAAGCCCGACCTGTTCGCGCCGTTCGTCGCCGATGTCGCCGCCGCGCGCCATGCGCCGCTGCTGACACGCGCGGACCTGCAGGGCACGTCGATGGCGCTCGCCGTCGACGCGCTGCTGACCGAACGCGCGGGACGCTGGAGCGCAATGCTGCCGCTGCGCGCGCCCGATGCTGCGTCAAATGTCGCGCCCGCCGCGCCGAGCCTCGACGCAGCGCCGATCCGCGCCGCCGTCATGCGCGCGGGCGTTCCCGGCGCGCTGTTCGTCGACCTGAAGGCGGAAGCCGATAGCCTGTACGTCAACTACGTGCACGAGGATCTGCGACTGTCGCTCGCGGGCTTCGCCGCGATCGCCGTGCTGCTGCTGGTCGCGCTGCGCTCGCCGCGGCGCACCGTGCGCGCACTCGCGCCGCTCGTCGCGGCGGTGCTGGTCGTGACCGCGGGCTTCGCGCTCGCCGGCGTGCCGCTGACGATCCTGCACCTGGTCGGGATGCTGCTGATCGTCGCGGTCGGCTCGAACTACGCGCTGTTCTTCTGCAAGCGCGACGACGCGCAGCCGGTCACGCCGCACACGCTGGTGTCGCTGCTGGTCGCCAATCTCGCGACGGTCGCCGGCTTCGGCCTGCTCGCGCTGTCGCACGTGCCGATGCTCGAAACCTTCGGCCTGACCGTCGGCCCCGGCGCGATGCTCGCGCTGGCGTTTGCCGCGATCCTCGCGCCGCGGCCGGCCGCCGCGCATTCATCGGAAGACCGCGCATGAACGCACCTGTATCCGTTTCGCCGCTGCCCGGCGCCGCGCGCCGCTGGAAGCCGACGCCGCTGATCGCGGGCGCCGCCGCGCTGCATGCGGGCGCGGCCGCAGCCGTCGTCGCGCAACCGGCCACCTGGCCGTGGGCGGCCGGCAGCGTGATCGCGTCGCACCTCGCGCTGACGGCGGCCGGCCTGTGGCCGCGCAGCGCGCTGCTCGGGCCGAACTGGACGCGCCTGCCGGAGCACGCCGGCCGCACGATCGCATTGACGATCGACGACGGCCCCGACCCCGACGTCACGCCGCGCGTGCTCGACCTGCTCGACCGGTACGGTGCGCGCGCGACGTTCTTCTGCATCGGCGATCGCGCGCGCCGCTACCCGCAGTGGATCGAGGCGATCGTCGCGCGCGGCCATGCACTCGAGAACCACAGCCAGCGGCACCGGCATACGTTCTCGCTGTCGGGGCCGGCCGCGCTGCGGCGCGAGATCGACGCCGCGCAGCGCACACTGACCGAGCTCGGCGGCACGCGCCCGCTGTTCTTCCGTGCGCCCGCGGGCCTGCGCAATCCGTTTCTCGAACCGGTGCTGTGCGAACTCGGCCTGCAGCTCGCGAGCTGGACGCGGCGCGGCTTCGACACGCGCCCGCACGACGCGGGCACGATCACGCGCCGCCTGCTGCACGGGCTCGCGCCGCGCGACATCCTGCTGGTGCACGACGGCCACGCGGCGCGTGACGCGCGCGGCGAACCGATCGTGCTCGACGTGCTGCCGACCGTGCTGCGCGCGGCGGCCGACGCGCAGTTGCGCTGGACCACGCTGCGTGCCGCGCTCGCGCCGGAACCGCCGGCAACGCGCGGCCCGACACCCCCCGTTTGATAAAATTGAAGCGCACTCGGCGCGCCGCCTGGCCTCACCGCGGCGCCCGATCCGGCCATCGGATTCGACCCTCGTGAAACCTCTCCTGCTCTCGCATTTCACCGCCACCAGCTGCATCGGCCGCGGCCTCGACGCGACCGTCGCCGCGCTGCGCAGCGCGCGCGGCGGCCTCACGCGATGCGATTTCGAGCACGCGGACCTCGACACCTGGATCGGCGCAGTGGCCGGCGTCGACGCGCAGCCGGTGCGCGCCGACCTCGCCGCCTTCGACTGCCGCAACCACCGCCTCGCGCAGCTCGGCCTCGTGCAGGACGGCTTCGCTGAGCGCGTCGCGGCGGCCGTCGCGCGCTACGGCGCCGAGCGCGTCGGCGTGTTCGTCGGCACGAGTACGGCCGGCATCCTCGAGACGGAGCACGCGTACCGGCGCCGCGACCCGCAAAGCGGCGCGCTGCCGGCCAACTTCCGCTACGCGCAGACCCACAGCCCGTATTCGCCCGCCGCGTTCGTGCGCGCGTATTTCGCGCTGCGCGGCCCGGCGGCGGCGATCTCGTCCGCGTGCTCGTCCGGCGCGAAGGTGTTCGGCTCCGCGCGCCGCATGCTCGACGCGGGGCTGATCGATGCGGCGATCGTCGGCGGCGTCGATTCGCTGTGCCTGACGACGCTGTATGGCTTCAATTCGCTCGAACTGCTGTCGCGCCAGCCGTGCCGGCCGTTCGACGTCGCGCGCGACGGGATCTCGATCGGCGAGGCGGCCGCGTTCGCGCTCGTCGAACGCGCGCCCGACGGGCTCAACGTGCTCGACGACGACGCGATCCTGCTGCTCGGCATCGGCGAATCGAGCGACGCGCATCACATGTCGTCGCCGCACCCGGAAGGGCTCGGCGCGCGCGCCGCGATCGAGCAGGCGCTCGCATCGGCGGGCTGCCGCGCGGACGACGTCGACTACATCAACTTGCACGGCACCGCGACGCCGAGCAACGACGCGGCCGAAAGCCGCGCGGTCGGCGCGCTGTTCGCGCACACGCCGTGCAGCTCGACGAAGGGTGCGACCGGCCACACGCTCGGCGCGGCCGGCGCGCTCGAGGCGGTCGTCGCGGCGCTCGCGCTGCGCGACCAGTTCGTGCCGGCCGGCGTCAACACGACACACCCCGACCCTGCGCTCGCGCCCGGCTATGTGCTCGCGAGCCACGACGCGCGCGTGCGCACCGTCCTCAGCAATTCGTTCGGCTTCGGCGGCACGAACTGCAGCCTGCTGCTCGGCCGCGCGGACCGCGCAAGCCGTTGACCACCGACATGAGACTGAGCGCCTTCATCGACAGCGTCGGCCTGATCGGGCCGGGATTGACCGACTGGCCGCACGCATCCGACGTGCTCGCCGGACGCACCGCCTACGCGCACGCGCGCACCGTGCTGCCGCCGCCGGCCGGCCTGCCGCCGGCCGAGCGGCGGCGCACCGGGCCGGCCGTGCGGGTCGCGCTCGCGGCCGGCCACGCGGCCGTCGCGGCGAGCGGCCGCGACGCCGCGACGCTCGCCACCGTGTTCAGCGCATCGGGCGGCGACGGCCAGAACTGCCACGCGATCTGCGAGACGCTCGCAAGCGACGACCGCCACCTGTCGCCGACGCGCTTCCACAATTCCGTGCACAACGCGCCGGCCGGCTACTGGAGCATCGCGACGGGCGCGATGGCCACGTCGAACGTGCTGTGCGCGTACGACGGCAGCTTCGCCGCGGGGCTGCTCGAAAGCGTCTGCCAGGTAGCGGTCGACCACGTGCCAAGCCTGCTGATCGCGTACGACACCGACTATCCGGAGCCGCTGCGCGCGGTGCGGCCGATCGTCGACGCGTTCGGCGTCGCGCTCGTGCTTGCGCCGCAGGCGTGCGCGGGGACCCTCGCGCGCATCGACGTGCGGCTCACCGACGCGCCCGCGACGACGCTCGCGTCGCCCGGGCTCGAAGCGCTGCGCACCGGCAATCCGGCCGCGCGCGCGCTGCCGCTGCTCGCCGCGCTGGCCGCACGGCGCCCGGCCAGCGTCGTGCTCGACTATCTGGACGATACGCGCGTGCAGGTCGACATCGCGCTGCCGGATGCGTTCGCGGAGGGCGCGCGATGACGCTCGCCGCCGGCACGACGCTCGATCACGCATGGATCGCCGCGCACATTCCGCACGACGGCGCGATGTGCGTGCTCGACACGGTCGACGCATGGGACGACACGCGGATCCGCTGCAGCGCGACGAGCCACCGCGACCCGCGCAATCCGCTGCGCGCGCACGGCCGGCTCGCGTCGGTATGCGGGATCGAGTACGCGGCGCAGGCGATGGCCGTGCATGGCGCGCTCGTCGGCGCGTCGCACGCGCGCCCGCGCGCCGGCTTTCTCGCGAGCGTGCGCGGCGTCGACGCGTTCGTCGACCGCCTCGACACCTGCGACGCACCGCTGGCCGTCGAGGCCGAGCGGATCGGCGGCGACGCCGTTACCGTGCTCTACGGCTTCACGCTTCGCTGTGGCGAACGCGTGCTGCTGACCGGCCGCGCCACGGTGATGCTCGATGCATCGGCGGCCGCCACGCTGCGCCCGCCGGCTGCCGGCGGCGCGGACATTCGATGACAACGTTGATGGGAACCAGGTCGTGAAAGGTCGTCAATTCATTTGCACCACGCTCGTGCTTGCGCTGATCAGCCCGATCGCGCACGCGGATCTGTCCGAAGTGAAACAGGACATCAAGCGGGATTCGAAGGAAGCCGCGCACAAGACCGGCGAGGCCGCGCGCGGCTTCGGCCATGCGACGGCGAGCGCCGCGAAGGCCGTCGGCCACGGCGTCGCGCATGCGTCGCGCGAAGGCTGGGATGCGACGAAGCATGCGTCGCGCGAGGGCTGGGACGCCACCAAGCGCACCACGAAGCGCGTCTTCCACAAGGACGGCAGCGACTGAGCGCCGTGCGTCGCGACGCAGCCGTAAGCTGCGCCGCGACCGGGCCGCTCAGGCCGCCCTGCCGCCTGCCCGGCGTGCGCGCCGGGCGGGATGCCCGCCGTACGCCGCGCGCCAGCAATCGCGATGATCGAACTCGCGCAGCAGGCGCGCGCGGCGCCGCTCGAGCCAGTAGAGCACGACCATCATCGTCAGCGCGACGGCGAGCGCGGAACCGCCGATCAAGAGCCCCATCCAGGTGTCACCCATTCGTACTCCGGAACGTGAAGCCGTGGCCACGCACGCGGCGCGACGCCTGCCGGCGCACGCCCCTGCGATCGCAGACAGCCGCCGCCGCACACGCCGTGCGGCAGCCGCCCCGCACGGGCGCGTCCGTCATCGTCATCGCGTACACGCACGCGGCCCCGGCACTGGATCCAGCGGGAGCAGGGCCCGGGCGCGCGAGCGCGCGACCCGGGCCGCCGCGCGTCAATGCATGTGCTGGCCGCCGTTGATCGCGATGTTGGAGCCGGTCACGAAGGCCGCCTCGTCGGAGCACAGATACGCGACCAGCCCCGCGACTTCCTCGGGCTTGCCGAGCCGGCCGGCAGGAATCTGCGGCAGGATCTTCGAGTCGAGGACGTCCTGCGGAATCGCCATCACCATCTTCGTCGCGAGATAGCCCGGCGACACCGTGTTCACCGTCACGCCCTTGCGCGCGACCTCGAGCGCGAGCGACTTGGTGAAACCGTGCATGCCGGCCTTCGCGGCCGCGTAGTTGGTCTGGCCCACCGAGCCCTTCGAGCCGTTGACCGACGAGATGTTGACGATCCGGCCCCAGCCGCGCTCGACCATCCCTTCGCACACCGGCTTGGTCATGTTGAACACGGAATCGAGGTTGGTGCGGATCACCGCATCCCAGTTGACCTTGTCGAGCTTGCGGAACGTCATGTCGCGCGTGATGCCCGCGTTGTTCACCAGCACGTCGATCGGGCCGAGCTCCTGCACGATCTTCTCCACGCATTGCTGGCACGAATCGTGGTCGGCCACGTCCACCGGATACGCATGGAATTCGCGGCCGGCCGCATGCATCTCGGTCAACCAGCGGTCGACGCCATTGTTGTTCGGCGAATACGTGACGACAACCCGGTAGCCCGCGTCGTGCAATCGGATGCTGATCGATTCGCCAAGGCCGCCCATTCCACCTGTCACAACTGCAATTCGCTTAGTCATCCTATAGTTTACCGACAAGAAAAGTGATCGATGATGTGGCGCGGCAACGTGGCACTCGCCGCCGCACACACCGCTTCGATGCGCCCGCTCCATCCGGCGCATCGCAGAATCGCGCCCTTGTTGTGAACCGCTTGTCCGGCGCGAATGCCGTGTGGCCCGCTCGCGGTGCATGCGTGCGCCGCGAGCGGGCCGTGTCTTCAGGCCATGCTCAGTCGCGCTCGAGCGCGAGCGCGACGCCCATCCCGCCGCCGATGCACAGCGACGCCAGCCCGCGCTTCGCATCGCGCTTGAC
>LOZU01000099.1:0-100310 GCA_001527685.1 Burkholderia pyrrocinia | reverse complement strand
TGCTTGATGCCGTTGATCCACAGGCTTTCGTCGGGGGCGCGCAGGCCGATCGTGATGCCGATGCGCAGGCCGTTCAGGACAGGTGACGTCATCGTCGGCGAAGAGGAGTGATGGGTTGGCGCAGTGTAGCGTACGCGGCGCCGCGCGCGTCAAGCGGCCAGCGCAACGCGACAGTCTAGCGGATCGCAGGCCGCCAGACTGTCACATATCGTCAGGCAGGCACTGGAATAAGCCGGCTTGCTCCAACGTTTACCGATTGGGCAACCACGTCCCGACCGGCAAGCCGGCGGCGTGAAGTTGCGCCAGTACACCGATGTGCTGGGTGACGCCGATGACGCGACGTCGAAAACGTCGGGACATGCATGCGGTCATCCATCATGGACAAGCTGCTTCGTTTCGGGACCTTGCTCGCCTGCCTCGGCCTTGCCGCGCCGGCGCTCGCGCAATCGTATGACGAGTCACCCGTGCTGGCCGACAGCACGAATTGCCGTGCCGTGGTCGGGCAGGCGGACATTGACGGAACCATGCAGCAGGTCGTCGGACGCGCGTGCCTGCAAAGCGATGGCACCTGGCAGATCGTGCAGAGCCCGGATGGCAGCGTGCTGTGGTATCCGGTCGCGGCCTATCCGTATCCCGACCCCTGGTGGTGGGGCCCTCCGTTTTTCATCGGCGCGGGCGTGAGCCTGATCTTCGTGGATCGATTTCATCACTTTCACCGCTTCGATCGCTTCCATCCGATCAATCACGGCCATTTCGGCGCGCCAATCGGAGCGGGCTTTCATCATCGCGGCCCGTTCCCCGGCGGCGGTATGCGCGGCTTTGGTGGGGTGAGGGGATCCGGCGGAATGCACGGCTTCGGCGGAATGCACGGGTTCGGCGGCATGCGCCGGCATTAGGCCAGCCTTCCTGCAGGTTAGCGCCAGGCGGCGACGCGACCGGCTACGCGTCGCCTGGCACCTGCATCGGAACACCGACAAACATCCCGGCTACGCTGCCTTCTCCACGCTCATGCTCGTCATCAAGCGCTCTCGCTCATCACGAGCAGCTGCGCGCCATCCGCAACCTGATCGCCGACGCCATACAGCACTTCCGCGACCACACCGGCGCTCGGCGCGCCGATCGTGTGCTCCATCTTCATCGCTTCCATCACGATCAGCGGCGTGCCGGCTTCGACCGCCTGCCCGGCCTCGACCAGCACCGCGATGACCTTGCCGGGCATCGGCGCGGTCAGGCGGCCGCCGCCATGCTCGGCATCGCCCGCATGCGCGAGCAGGTTGCGCCACTCGAACGCTTCGGCCGCGCCCTGCGTGAACACGTGGAACGTGTCGCCGTCCGCGAACACGCGGCCGCTGCTGCGCACGCCGTCGAGCGTCACGTCGAAGTCGAGCGGGCTCGCGTCGCGCGTCCACGAGAACGGTTGCGCCGGCGCATCGCCGATCGTGAGCCGCTTGCCGGCCGCGTCGTCGTCGACCGTGACGGTCACACGCGTGTCGCGCTCGATCGCATGCCATTCGATCTTGCGGCGAAAGCCCGCGTTGAGCCGCCAGTTCGACAGCGCCGCCCACGGCGTGCCGCTGTCCGACACCCCGTCGCGCTCGCGCGCGCGCAGCGCCGCGCAGGCGAGCGCGAGCGCCGCGCGCGGCGGCTGTTGCGGCGCGAACAACGCGTCGTGATTGCGTTCGATCAGGCCCGTGTCGAGATCGGCTTCGGCGAACGGCTGGCACGCGACGATGCGCTGCAGGAATGCCGCGTTCGTGTACAGGCCGACCACTTCGCAGTCGCGCAGTGCGCGCGCCATCCGGCCGAGCGCTTCGGCGCGGTCCGCGCCGTGCACGATCAGCTTCGCGATCATCGGATCGTAGAACGGCGTGATCGCATCGCCTTCACGCACGCCGCTGTCGATGCGCACCGGCGCGCCGATGTCGAACTCGACGCCGTCCGGCAGGCGCAGGTGCTTCAGCGTGCCGGTCGACGGCAGGAAGCCGCGCGCGGGGTTTTCCGCATAGAGGCGCGCCTCGATCGCATGCCCGGTCACGCGCAGCTGATCCTGCTTCAACGGCAAGGGCTCGCCCGCCGCGACGCGCAACTGCCATTCGACGAGGTCGAGGCCCGTGACCATCTCGGTGACGGGGTGCTCGACCTGCAGGCGCGTGTTCATCTCCATGAAGTAGAACGCGTCGCCCGTCATGATGAATTCGACGGTGCCCGCGCCGACGTAGCCGACCGCGCGCGCGGCCGCGACCGCCGCCTCGCCCATCGCGCGGCGCACGCCGTCGGGCAGGCCCGGCGCGGGCGCTTCCTCGAGCACCTTCTGGTGACGGCGCTGCACCGAGCAGTCGCGGTCGAACAGGTAGACCGTGTTGCCGTGCGTGTCGCCGAACACCTGCACCTCGACGTGGCGCGGGCGCTGCAGGTACTTTTCGATCAGCACGCGGTCGTTGCCGAAGCTGCTGGCCGCCTCGCGCTGGCACGACGCGAGCGCCGCCGGGAAATCGTCCGAGCGCTCGACGACGCGCATCCCCTTGCCGCCGCCGCCCGCGCTCGCCTTCAGCAGCACCGGGTAGCCAATCGCGTCGGCCTCGCGATGCAGCAGCGCGGCGTCCTGCTCGTCGCCGTGGTAGCCGGGCACGAGCGGCACCGCGGCCGCATGCATCAGCGCCTTCGCGGCGGCCTTCGAGCCCATCGCGGCGATCGCGTCGACCGGCGGCCCGATGAAGACGATGCCGGCCTTTTCGCACGCGTGCGCGAAATCCTCGTTCTCGGACAGGAACCCGTAGCCGGGGTGGATCGCCTGCGCGCCGGTCGCACGCGCGGCTTCGATGATGCGCTCGATGCGCAGGTAGCTGTCGGCAACCGCCGAACCGCCGATATGCACGGCTTCGTCGCACGCGGCGACGTGCTTCGCGCGCGCGTCCGCGTCGGAATACACGGCGACGCTGGCGATGCCGAGACGTTTGCACGTCGCGGCGACCCGGCAGGCGATTTCGCCGCGGTTGGCGATCAGAATCTTGTCGAACATGGCTTCGATGTCGTCCGGTAAGGGATGGGGTTCGCGCTTCGCCCGCCGCTCACGCGAGGCGAAGCGTCGTGGTCTGCGGTCGTGGCCTGCGTCAAGCCCGCCATGCCGGCGTGCGCTTCTCCAGGAACGCGGCGATGCCCTCGCGCGCTTCCGCGCCCGCGCGGGTGCGCGCGATCCAGTCGGCGGTCTGCTCGATCAGCGCCGCATCGAGCGGACGGCCCGCGACGTCGGCCACGAGCCGCTTGCACGCGCTCACCGCGTCCGGCCCGTTCGCGACGAGCGCCGCCGCGAGCGTCGCGACGGTCTCGTCGAGCGCATCGGCCGGCACCGTCTCGTGCACGAAGCCGAGCGCCGCCGCGCGCGCGCTGTCGAACACCTCGGCGGTCGTGAAGTAGCGCCGCGCCGCGCGCTCGCCCATCGCGCGCACCACGTACGGCGCGATCGTCGCCGGGATCAGCCCGAGCCGCGCTTCGGACAGGCAGAACTTCACGCCGTCCGCGACGACCGCGATGTCCGCGGCCGCGACGAGGCCGACGCCGCCCGCATACGCGTCGCCATGCACGCGCGCGATCACCGGCTTGCCGCAGCGGTGGATCGCCTCGAGCATCCGCGCGAGCTTGCGCGCGTCGGCACGGTTCTCGTCGTCCGAGTAGCCGGCCATCTTCTTCATCCAGTTCAGGTCCGCGCCCGCGCAGAACGCGGGGCCGTCGGCCGCGAGCACGACCGCGCGCACGCCGGCGTGCGCGTCGAGCCATTCGAACGCGGTGGTCAGCTCGGCGATCATCGTCTCGTTGAACGCGTTGCGCACGTCGGGGCGCGCAAGCGTCACGGTCGCGACGCGGTTTGATTCGGATACCTTGATGGTTTCGTAGCGCATCGCAGCCTCCTTACATGCGGAACACGCCGAAGCGCGTGTCGTCGATCGGCGCGTTCATCGACGCGGCGAGGCCAAGGCCGAGCACGTCGCGCGTCTGCGCGGGATCGATCACGCCGTCGTCCCACAGCCGCGCGCTCGCGTAGTACGGATGCCCCTGGCGTTCGTACTGGTCGCGAATCGGCTGCTTGAACGCCTCTTCTTCCTCGAGCGGCCACGAACCGCCCTTCGCCTCGATGCCGTCGCGGCGCACGGTCGCGAGCACCGACGCGGCCTGCTCGCCGCCCATCACCGAGATGCGCGCGTTCGGCCACATCCACAGGAAGCGTGGCCCGAATGCGCGGCCACACATCCCGTAGTTGCCCGCGCCGAACGAGCCGCCGATGATCACCGTGAACTTCGGCACCTTCGCGTTCGACACGGCCGTCACCATCTTCGCGCCATGCCGCGCGATGCCTTCGTTCTCGTACTTGCGGCCGACCATGAAGCCCGTGATGTTCTGCAGGAACACGAGCGGGATCTTGCGCTGGCAGCACAGCTCGATGAAATGCGCGCCCTTCACCGCCGATTCCGAGAACAGGATGCCGTTGTTCGCGACGATCCCGACCGGATGGCCCCAGATGTGCGCGAAGCCCGTGACGAGCGTCGTGCCGAAGCGCGCCTTGAACTCGTCGAATTCGGAATCGTCGACGATGCGCGCGATCACCTCGCGCACGTCGAACGGCTTGCGCGTGTCCACCGGAATCACGCCGTACAGGCTCTGCGCGTCGTAGCGCGGCGGCTTCGCGTCGCGCAGCGTCACCGGCGTCGCGATGCGCGGGCCCAGGTTGCCGACGATGCTGCGCGCGATCGACAGCGCGTGCGGGTCGTTCTGCGCGAGATGGTCGGCCACGCCCGACAGGCGCGTATGCACGTCGCCGCCGCCGAGATCCTCGGCGCTCACTTCCTCGCCCGTCGCCGCCTTCACGAGCGGCGGGCCGCCGAGGAAAATCGTGCCCTGGTTCTTCACGATGATCGACTCGTCGCTCATCGCCGGCACGTATGCGCCGCCTGCCGTGCACGAGCCCATCACCACGGCGATCTGCGCGATCCCCGCGGCCGACATCGTCGCCTGGTTGTAGAAGATGCGGCCGAAGTGGTCGCGATCGGGGAACACGTCGTCCTGGTTCGGCAGGTTCGCACCGCCCGAATCGACGAGATACACGCACGGCAGCCGGTTTTCCGCGGCGATTTCCTGCGCGCGCACGTGCTTCTTCACGGTCACGGGGTAGTAGGTGCCGCCCTTGACCGTCGCGTCGTTGCAGACGATCACGCACTCGCGGCCCGCGATGCGGCCGATGCCGGTGATGATGCCGGCGCCCGGCGCGTCGTCGTTGTACATGCCGTTCGCCGCGAGCTGCGACAGCTCGAGGAACGGCGTGCCCGGATCGAGCAGCTGCGCGATGCGGTCGCGCGGCAGCAGCTTGCCGCGCGACAGGTGCTTGTCGCGCGCGGCCGGGCCGCCGCCCTGCGCGAGCTGTTCGATTTTCGCGCGCAGGTCGGCGACGACCGCCTCGAGCGCCGCGGCATTCGTGCGGAATTCTTCCGAACGCGGGTTCAGCTTGGATTCGATGATCGGCATCGACAGGGCTCCGTTCGCGTGGCGTGGCGTGGCGTTACATCGTTTCCGCGAACAGCTCGCGGCCGATCAGCATGCGACGGATCTCGCTCGTGCCGGCGCCGATCTCGTACAGCTTCGCGTCGCGCCACAGGCGGCCGACCGGGTATTCGTTGATGTAGCCGTTGCCGCCGAGGATCTGGATCGCCTCGCCGGCCATCCACGTCGCCTTCTCGGCCGTGTACAGGATCACGCCCGCGCAATCCTTGCGCACCTGGCGGATGTGGTCGCTGCCCGCCGAGTCGAGGTGGCGGCCGACCGCGTACAGGTACGCGCGGCACGCCTGGAACGTGGTGTACATGTCGGCGACCTTGCCCTGGATCAGCTGGAATTCGCCGATCGCCTGGCCGAACTGCTTGCGGTCGTGGATATACGGCACGACCGCGTCGAGACACGCGGCCATGATGCCGGTCGGACCGCCCGACAGTACCGCGCGCTCGTAGTCGAGGCCGCTCATCAGCACCTTCACGCCGCCGTTCAGCTGGCCGAGGATGTTCTCTTCCGGCACCTCGACATCCTGGAACACCAGCTCGCCCGTGTGCGAGCCGCGCATGCCGAGCTTGTCGAGCTTCTGCGCGACCGAGAAACCCTTCATCCCCTTCTCGACGATGAACGCGGTGATGCCGCGCGGGCCGGCTTCGATGTCCGTCTTCGCGTAGACGACGAGCGTGTCGCAGTCGGGGCCGTTGGTGATCCACATCTTGGTGCCGTTCAGCACGTAGCGATCGCCGCGCTTGTCCGCGCGCAGCTTCATGCTGACCACGTCGGAGCCGGCGTTCGGCTCGCTCATCGCGAGCGCGCCGATGTGCTCGCCGGATACGAGCTTCGGCAGGTATTTCTGCTTCTGCGCTTCCGTGCCGTTGCGGTGGATCTGGTTCACGCACAGGTTCGAGTGCGCGCCGTACGACAGGCCGATCGACGCGGACGCGCGCGAGATCTCCTCCATCGCGACCATGTGCGCGACGTAGCCCATGTTCGCGCCGCCGTATTCCTCGGCGACGGTCATGCCGAGCACGCCCAGGTCGCCGAACTTGCGCCACAGGTCCATCGGGAACTGGTCGGTGCGGTCGACCTCCGCCGCGCGCGGCGCGATTTCCTTCGCCGCGAAAGTCGCGACGGCGTCGCGCAGCATCTCGATGTCTTCACCGAGCATGAATTGCACGCCGGGCAGGTTGATCATGTCTCCTCCGTCTCCAGAAAATGCGTTGTGCGCACCGATTTCTGAGTTTTGCTCAAAATCGGTTACGGCGCCGATTCGTTAGCCAATACTGCGGAAATTTTGCGTAGTGTCGCGCCTGGCGCGGGCCGTCGTCAATAGTTTTTTGAGTGATACTCAGATATGATCATCGAATGACAGCCGCCGCATCCGACACCATGACCGCCACCGTCAAAGCCGACCGCGCCGACGCGCCCCGTGCGCCCGCCGGCCGCAAATCCCAGCAGCGCGTGCAGGACATCCTGCGCGCCGGACGTGAAGTGTTCGCCGAAAAGGGCTACGAGCACGCGACCGCCGCCGAGATCGCGCAGCGGGTGGGCGTGTCCGAGGCGACCGTGTTCAGCTACTTTCGCGGCAAGCGCGAGCTGTGCGCGCGCGTGATCGCCGACTGGTACGACGAAATCATCGCGGCATTCGAGCACGGCATGCCGCTCGACGCGCCGGTGCGCCAGCAGTTCGCGTTCATCGTGCACACGCACCTGCGGCTGATGCTCGTGAACGGCACCGGGCTGTGCGCGCTCGTGCTGTCGGAAGGCCGCGCGAAACAGCATGCGCTGAGCGACGAGCTGATCGCGCTGCAGCGGCGCTACACGGCGCCGCTGATGGACGTGCTCGCGCGCGGCCAGGCGGCCGGCCAGGTACGCACCGACCTGCCGCTGAGCCTGCTGCGCTCGATGGTGTTCGGCCCGATGGAGCACGTGCTGTGGGACGCGATCCTCGGGCACCGCAAGCTCGATACGGATGCCACCGCCGCGCAGTTGACCGACATGCTGTGGGCGGCCATGCAGCCGCCGGCGCCGGAACAGGCGGCGCTCGTGCGCTTCAGGAACGAGGTGGCCGAAGCCGTGCGGCGGCTGGAAGGAAACGGCGCGCGAGTGTGAGCGCGCCGGTCAGGCGATCAATCGGTCAATCCGCCAGGCGGCAGTGCGTGAGCTTGAGCCCCGGCAGCACCGGCGCGTCGATGTAGCCCTCGTTCAGGCAGCTGAAGCGCAGGTTTCCGGACGCCGTGAACGCCTTGATCTCGCGCCCCGGGAATTTCGCTTTCAGCGCGTCCTGGTCGGCCACGTCGAAATGCGTATCGAATTGCGCGCCGTCGGCCGTCACCGCGCCGAAATACGTGCCGCCCGGGTCGCTGCCCATCCGGATCACCGCCCCGACGAACGCGAGCCGCTTGCCGTCGTATTTCGCCTTGGCCGCCGCCATGTCTTTCGTGTAAGCCTCGATCACGGCCCCGTATTGCGTGTCGATCGCGGCCCCGTCGGCCGGCGCGGCCACGGCGTGCTGCCCGGCGCCTGCCAGCGCGGCGCAGGCCGCGAGCGCGGCCGCCGCATGTCGCGCGGAAATGGTGTTCATTTTCTGGTCTCTCAGGTCTTGAAGTAAAAGACGGCGCCGCGCCGGATGCCCGGCCATGCGCCGCGGGGTTCGCCGCCGTGTTTCAGTTGTTCGGCCGACGGCAAATGGCTGCGATCGCCCCGCTGCCGGCGCGACCCGAGCGGGCGCGCGACCATGCGTCGATGTCGACGCGACACGTCGATGACATGACAGGCCCCCGCTCTCGTAATGGTTGTGCGTTCGAATGTGCGCGCTACGGTAGCAGACGGCCCATGGTGGTGCAATCGCGCGCCGCGCGGCCGGCATCGGCTGAAACGGTCTTCCCGAGTCCCGCCGGAAACGGCGTTCCACATGAGTCCGGCTTACATTCTTATTGCAAATGATTCTCATTAACAATATGATGCCGCGTCCGGCCGCCCTCGCGCCGGCCTTCGTGTTTCCGATTTCCCGCTTCCGATCCGCTACCGATTCATGCCTGTCCGCCGAACGCCCCGCCGCGCCCGCGCCTTCCGCCCGTTGCGCGCGAGCCTGCCCACCCTGATCACGTTCTGCGTCGCGAGTAGCGGCGCGCATGCCGCCGCCGGCGATGCAGCCGGGGCCGCCTCGCCGTCCCCGGCTGCGCCGGCCCTGCCGACGATCAGCGTCAACGCGTCGGCGCTCGCCGATCCGACCATCGGCTACCAGCCGCGCGCCACGTCGATCGCGGGTGCGCAGGACACGCCGCTCGAGAAGATCCCGCAATCCGTCGCGGTCGTGAGCAGCAGCGTGATGCAGGACCAGCAGGCCCGCTCGCTCGACGACGTGCTCGGCAACATCAGCGGCGTCACGCAGACGAACACGCTCGGCGGCACGCGCGACGCGTTCATCAAGCGCGGCTTCGGCTCGAACAACGACGGCTCCGTGCTCGTCGACGGCATGCGCACGCCGGTGCTGCACAGCTATCTCGCGACGATCGACCGCGTCGAAGTGCTGAAGGGCCCCGCGTCGCTGCTGTACGGGATGCAGGATCCGGGCGGCGTGATCAACCTCGTCACGCGCAAGCCGGAAGACACGTTCGGCGGCTCGATCTCCGCGACGCGCACGAGCCACGGCGGCGCGGGCGCGACGTTCGACCTCACGGGCCCGCTCGGCAAGCCGGGCCAGGTCGCGGGCGGCACGCTCGCGTTCCGCCTCACCGGCGAATACGACACGCGCCGCTACTGGCGCACGTTCGGCCGCCAGCGCGACGCGCTGATCGCGCCCGCGCTGTCGTGGCACGACGCGAAGACGTCGATCGACGTCAGCTACCAGTACGTCGACTACACGACGCCGTTCGACCGCGGCACCCCGCTCGTCAACGGCCGGCTCGACGATGCGCTGCGCTATCGCCGCTACGAGGAGGCGTGGTCGCAAAGCAGCGGCATCCAGGAGACGTTCCGCGCGCGCGTCGAGCATCGCCTGTCCGACGCGTGGCGGCTGCGCGCGACGTATGGCTGGGGCCGCGACCGCTACGCGCAGACCATTACGCGCGCCACGAGCCTGAACGGCGCGACGGGCGCGATGATGCGCTCGTCCGACGCAAACCTCGGGCGCAACGATTCGGACCAGATCGCGACGCTCGGCCTGCTCGGCAACGTGACGCTCGCGGGGATGAAGCACGCGCTCTACATCGGCGGCGAATACGAGCGGCAGCGCAGCTTCCGCGGCGACACGGTCCGCAGCAAGGCGGTGCCAGGCTTCAACCTGTTCGATCCCGTCTACGGCCTGCTCGCGCCCGGCGGCACGCCGAACCGCGCGCAAAGCGACAGCCTGTCGAAGATGCACGCGTACTCGATCGTGCTGCAGGACTCGGTGAACCTCACCGAACGGCTCACCGCGGTGGCCGGGCTGCGCTGGGAGGACTGGCAGCAGGAATCGGGGATGGGGCGGCCGTTCGTGTTCGCGGACCGCTCGCACGGAAACGTGTGGCTGCCGCAATTCGGGCTGGCGTACGCGATCTCGCCGTCGCTGACCGCGTATGCGAACGTGAGCCGCTCGTTCAAGACGAACGTGTCGTCGAACGCCGCCGCGCCGCTCGCGCCGGAATCGGGCCGCGTGGTCGAGGCCGGCCTGAAGTTCAGCGTCGCGCGCGCGATCACCGGCACGCTCGCGGTCTACCAGATCGACAAGCGCAACGTCGCGGTGACCGTCGACAACGTGACGTCGACGATCGGCGCCGCGCGCTCGCGCGGGGTCGAACTCGACGTCGCGGGGCAGCTCACGCGTCACTGGAGCGTGATCGGCAGCTATGCGTACACGAACGCGAACGACCGCGAAGCGAACCTGCCGCTGATCAACGTCGCGCATCACACCGGCAGCCTGTTCGCGGTGTACGACACCGCGCTCGCAAACCTGCCGGGCCGCTGGCGCCTCGGCGGCGGCGCACGCTTCGTCGGCGCGCGGCCCGGCGATACGGCGAACCGCTTCACGCTGCCCGGCTACGTGACCGTCGACGCGTTCGCCGCGTACGAAACGACGATCGGCAAGTTCCCGACCCGCTTCCAGCTCAACGTGAAGAACCTGCTCGACAAGACCTACTACCCGTCGAGCAACAACAACCTGATCGTGGCGGTGGGCGAGCCGCGCCTCGTCACGTTCACGACGACGGTGTCGTTCTGACGCGCGGCATGCGCGCCCGTTTGATCGGACGAATCATCGGGCCCCCGAATAGCTCCCATCCGATATCGCGATTTCCGCGATTGATCGCGCCCCTCTAGACTGGCTGCGCAGTCTCGACGCGGCGCCGCGCCTGCGGCCGTCGAACCGAATCCCGATCCGGAGACACGCGATGACGAAACCGCATGCGCGCCGCGGCGCGCTGAAGACGTTCGGCCTGGCCGCCGGCACGGCGCTGCTCGGCGCCGCGAGCCGCTCTCAGGCGGCCACCGCCGACGCCGGCGCGCTGCTGCCCGGCGGCGCCGCCCGCCTCGCCGATCTCACCCGGCGGCTGGCCGCCACGCCGAGGCGGCGCGACTTCAAGACCGTCCCGATGATCCTCGAGCATCCCGACCAGTGGGACCACGCGGCCCTCGCCGAGGTGCTCGGCTATCGCGGCGGCCCGAAGCAGGCGTGGGACAACACCGAGCTCGGCGGGCCGTGGCTGAACCTGATGCGCAACGCGCTGAACGCGCAGGTCTGGTCGTTCGGGCACCCGGATTTCCTGGTGGTGTCCGCGACGCACGGCAGCGCGCATCTCGCGCTGTACGACCAGGCCGCGTGGGACAAATACGGCCTCGCGAAACTGGCCGGCGACGCGTTCCCGACCAACACGCTGCTCGACGCGAAACCCGCGCAGGCGAAAGGCGCGGGCGATCACGAAAGCGCCGACGGCGCGTTTTCCGCGCGCGACAACAGCATCGCCGCGCTGCTGCAGCGCGGCGTCGTGTTCCTGACGTGCCACAACGCGATCTGGGAACTCGCGGAGCGGCTCGCCGGCGCAAACGCGAACCCGGACAAGCTGCCGCTCGACGCGCTCGCCGCCGACCTGACCAACCATGTGATCCCGAGCGCGATCGTCACGCCCGGCGCGGTCGGCACGCTGCCGGAACTGCATCGAGCCGGTTTCTCCTACGCAAGATGACGCACACGATGACATCTCCTCTCGCACCGGTCACATCGAGCCGGGCACGCCGCGTCCTGCGGGCCGCGCTGGCGAGCGCGCTGTGCGCCGCCGTTACTGCCGTTGCCGCAGCGGGCGCACCGGCCGCGTTCGCCACGCCCACGGCCACCGACACCGCCGTGTTCCCGCCGTGGCAGCACGGCCGCAACAACGACGCGCTGCATCGCGGCCTCGAATTCACGGTGCCGCAGGTCGACGTGCTCGCCGATTTCCACGGCGACCTGAGCGCCCCGAAGCTGGTGCTGTTCGTCGGCGGCAACTACTTCTTCGCGATGGCGCCGCTCGTCGCGCAATTCGAGCAGGACCATCCCGAGTTTCGCGGCAGGATCTTCTGGGAGACCATCCCGCCCGGCCTGCTCGTCACGCAGATCAAGGCCGGCGGCACCATCACCGTCGGCAACATGACGTGGACGGTCAAGCCCGACGCGTACTTCGCGGGCCTGTCGAAGGTCAACGAGCTGATCGCGGACGGCACGCTCACGGGCCCCGCGGTGCCGTACGTGACCAACCAGCTGACGATCATGGTGCGCGCGGGCAACCCGGCGCGCATCGCGTCGCTGAACGATCTCGCGAAACCGGGCCTGCGGCTCGCGATGCCCAACCCCGAATTCGAGGGCGTCGCGCGGCAGATCCGTGCGTCGCTCGTCAAGGCGGGCGGCGACGGGCTCGCGCGCGCCGTCTACGACGACAAGGTGCGGGCCGGCACGACCGAGCTGACCCGCATCCATCATCGCGAGACGGCGCTGTTCCTGATGCAGGGGCGCGCCGACGCGGGCGTGCTGTGGCGCTCCGAGGCGATGTTCCACGAGCAGGCCGGGCATCCGCTCGGTCACGTCGACATTCCGGCCGCGCAGAACGCCACCGAGATCTACGCGGGCGCGCTGGTGAACGGCGCGCCGCATCCGGACGCGGCACGCCAGTGGCTCGCGTTCCTGCGCTCGCCCGATGCGTACCGGATCTTCCAGCGCTACGGCTTCGGGCGCTACGATGCCGAAGCGGGCGCCGGGTCGGTGCCGGCCTCAGGCACCGACACCAACGCGCAAGCCGAACACACACACCCATAGCAACAAATAGAACGCATCCCCACCCAGGAGGAGACTTGAACGATTCGATCGTGAGGCCGCGCCGCCGCATGGCCGCCGCGTGGCTGGCCGCGGCCGGCCTGCTGTCGGCCGCGCCCGGCACGTACGCGGCCGACGCGGCACTCGGCAAGACCATCGCGACGCAAGGCAGCGCGACAGGCGCCGCCGCATGCATCGGCTGCCACGGCGCGCACGGCGAAGGCATCGCGGCGGCCGGCTTTCCGCGTCTTGCCGGCGTGCCGGCCGCCTATCTGTCGGCACAGCTCGCCGCGTTCGCGGACGGCAGCCGCCAGAACCCGGTCATGCAGCCGCTCGCGAAACTGCTGTCGGCCCCCGAGCGCGACGCCGTGTCCGCGTATTTCGCGGCGCTGCCCGCGCCGCCCGGCATCGCGTCCGGCGACGATGCGCCCAACGGGCCGTCAGATACCGGCGCGTGGCTCGCGACGCGCGGGCGCTGGACCGACGGCCTGCCCGCGTGCGCGCAGTGCCACGGCCCCGGCGGCATCGGCGTGGGCGCCGCGTTTCCGCCGCTGGCCGGGCAGCCGGCCGCCTATCTCGCGGGCCAGCTGCATGCGTGGCAGCAAGGCACCCGGCCGCCCGGGCCGATGGCGCTGATGCCGCACATCGCCGGCAAGCTGTCCGACGCGGACATCGACGCGGTGGCCGACTACTACGCCCGCACCGGCGCCACGCCGGCCGTCACGGCCACGCAACGGAGCACGCCATGATCGATCGATTCCTGTCCGGGTGGGTGCGCGGCACGCTCGCCGCGCTGCTGTGGACGGCAAGCGGATCGGGGGTTGCCGCCGACGCGCCGGCCCCACCGGCCCCCGCTTCCGCCGCCCCCGCGAAACGCTTCACCCCGCCCGCCGAATCGGCAATGCCCGGCGGCGACTTCGGCAAGACCGTGAAGCTCGGCGAGCAGATCTTCCTGCATACGCCCGAGTTCGCCGCCAAGTACGTCGGCAACAAGCTGACCTGTGCAAGCTGCCACCTCGACGCGGGCCGCCGGCCGGATTCGAGCCCGATGTGGGGCGCGTATCCGCTGTATCCGGCGTACCGCATCAAGAACGGCCACGTGAACACGTTCGCCGAACGCCTGCAGGGCTGCTTCCGCTACAGCATGAACGGCAAGGCGCCGCCGAACGGCGACCCGATCCTGGTGGCGCTCGAAACGTACGCATACTGGCTCGCGAAAGGCGCGCCGATCGGCGAGAAACTGCCGGGCCAGGGCTTCCCGAAGCTGCCGCCGCCCGCGCTGAAGGCCGACTACGCGCGCGGCAGCGCGGTCTACGCGCAACACTGCGCGCTGTGCCACGGCGCCGACGGGCAGGGGCAATCGAGCGGCGGCAAGCCGGTGTTCCCGCCGCTCTGGGGCGCGCGCTCGTTCAACTGGGGCGCGGGGATGAGCGACATCCGCAACGCGGCCGGCTTCATCAAGGCCAACATGCCGCTCGGGCTCGGCGGCACGCTGACCGACCAGCAAGCGTGGGACGTCGCGACGTTCATGGACAGCCACGAACGCCCGCAGGACCCGCGCTTCACCGGATCGGTGGCCGCGACGCGCGCGCAGTTCCACGACACGCCCGACTCGATGTACGGCCTGACCGTGAACGGGCGCGTGCTCGGCGCGCGCTGAGCCGCGCGCGCCGCCGCGGTCACGGCCGCCAGCGGTACACGACGATGCTGGACCCGTTGTAGTTGTCCTTCGTGATCACGTACTCGCCGGTCGAGCGCAGGTACGCGCGGATCCCGTACATCGAGTCCACGTCGTTGCCGACGTCCATCGCCGCCGTATTCGAATTCGTCAGCGTGGTGACGAGGCTGCCGGTGTTCAGGTCGAACACGTCGATGTTCGGCACCGTGTGCACGTAGCCGACGAACAGGTAGTGGCCGGCCGCCGCGATCGATTTCGGGTTCGCGCTGGTCAGGTCGATCACCGGGTTCGGCGCGGTCGTGTTGCCGGCCTTCCAGCCGTGATAGACCTCGAGGTGCCCGTTCATCGCGGTCCAGTCCCAGTTCCCGGCGAGCCCCTGCGCGAGGATCATCGTGTCGCTGTCCGACTGGTAGAGGATGCGCGTGGTCGGCGCCACGGTGGCCGGCACCGGCGTCGTCGTCGGCTTGCCCCATGACGGCTTGCCGGTCGCGTCGAAGCCCGTCATCGGATAGTGGGTGATCGCGTTCGTGCCGTTGAGGCCGGCCCACACGTCGCCGTTGCCGTCGATCGCGAAGCCCGTGGTGACCTGCAGCGTCGTGTTGAACGGCTTGCCCGGCAGCATGCCGGCCGGAATCGCGATGTAGCCGTTCGCCGCGTTGAAGTAGTAGAAGTTGAAGTTGCCGGGGTTCTGCCCGGACGCCACGAGGATCCGGTTGCCGCCGACCGCCACGAGCTGCCCGAAATGCTGGCCGCGCTGGTAGTCCTTGATGTCGAGGCGCGGATCGTTCTTGTAGGTGAACGGGTCGATCGTGTTCGCGACGAACGTGCCGCCCGCGGTGCCGGTGTAGATGTTGTTGCCGCTGTAGAAGTACGCGCCGTCCGTCACCGGGTCCGGTGCGGCGATGCCCTCGAAGTTCAGGGCCTGCAGCTTCCATTGCAGCACGCCGGCCGGGCTGTACGAATGCAGATCGGTGCTGCCGTTGCGCCCGAGATCCCAGCCGCCGCCCCAGGCGTTGTTGAGCACGTACAGGTTGCCGGCCGCGTCCTTGCCGATGCCCACGACGCGCGTGAAGCGCTTGTCGCCCACCTGCCCCTTGATGCCCGACGTCGTGTCGAGATAGCCGCCCTGCACGCCGAACGTGCCGACCTGCGCCGGCATGCCGACGATGCTGTAGTGCTTGATGTTCATGTCGGGGCCCTGGTCGCCCACCATCAGCAGCCCGGTCGACGCGTCGAAATACAGCGCGGACGGCCGCGCGCCGGCCGGCATCTGGATCGTGTTCAGCAGCACGCCGGCCGGGCTGTACTGCACGACCACGCCCGCGCTCATGCGCGCGACCCACAGGTTGCCGGCCGCATCGAGCGCGAGCGCGCCGGGGCCCGTCACGCCGATGTCGCGCTGCCAGACGCCATCAGTCGTGTACACCCGCACGCGATTGCCGTAGAAATCGCTGACGTACAGCAGCGTGCCCGCCGTCGCGAGCCCGGTGATCACGTCGGCGTACTGGACGCCCGTCCACACGCTGACCGGAATCCGCAGGTCGCGGGTGTTCGTCGAGCGGTTGTAGCGCCCCACCGAGCCGCTGCCGAACGTGCGGTTGTAGCCGAGCGCGACGAAGATCGACGAGGCGTTGCCGGTGATCGCGCCGCCGTGGAACTCGTCGTGCAGGCCGATCGTGCCGATGCCCTGGCCGTTCTGGTACATCGCGACGCCGCCCGCGTTCTCGTCCCAGCGGGACGCCGTGTAGACCACGCCTTCCGGCGCGACCCACATCGATCGCGCGCCGTTGCCGACGTGCGCGGCGATCGTGCCGAACGTATTCGCGATCCAGTCGGTCGAGTACTGCGCATGGGCCGCCGGCGCCAGCATCGCGACCCAGGCGCCGAGCCATGCCGCGCGAATCAGTTTCTTGAACATGAATAATCCGCTCCTGACGATCGTCCCCCGACAATGTAAATCGCCGGACATGAAATGTTGGTGATTGCATTGAATGACGCACCGGCGGCGTGATGCATTGTTCATCACCCGCATTCGGCCGCGCCAGTTTTTTTGCGCATGCGCGGCGCGCCTTCGCCCGTGAGGCCGGCGGCGACGCTTTTTCGGCACTTTCTTCCGGTTTGTTCAAGAAACTGCGCGTCATTTTTTCGCATTGACGCGCATTTCCGGAAATCGCCGGAAATTCACTCAATCATTGCCAAATGAAATTCGAATGCAAGCAAAAATTAATCTTCGAATATTTATTGTCGATTGCGGAATGCGCGGGGGAATGGAATCGCAGGGGAACGGGAGGCGGATCGGCCGCGCCTCCCGGGAGCATCAGCTTGCGGGGTCGAGCGTCGGACCGTCCCAGCCGTCGAGATACTTGGGCAGCGCATCGACGACGTCGATCACCCGCTGCCGGTAGAACAGGTGCATCGTCGGCTGCAGGTCGCCGGGCAGCACGCCGTCATGGGCGCGCGCGTTCAGGCTGTTCGGCACGACGCGCATGCCGAGCCGGTTCGTGCCGAACACGATTTCGCCGCACGCTGCGCAGAACGTGCGCGACATCGTTTTCGACGGATGCGCGAACGTCGCGCTCGCACCGTCGACGGACAGCCGATCGCTCGCCCACGCGGTGGCGGACAGCATCGACGTGCCGTAGAAATCGCGGCACGTCGTGCAATGGCAGTTCGCCCTTGCCGCCGGCTCGCCGTGCAGCGTGACGGTCACCGTGCCGCACAGGCAGCGCACGGAACGCATTCGAGTCATGTCGCCTCCTTTAAAAGAGGCACAAGTATAGGGGCGGCATGCCGGCCGCCCGCCGCCGTCCGTCAGAATCGCTGGCGCAGGCCGACGCTGACGATCGTCTGCGAGCGCGTATCGGACGAATGGCTGTTCGCCTTGTCCGACACCGACGCGCTCGCCGCGACCGGACGGCCGAGCGCGTCGAGCGTCATCCCGGATGCATGCTGGTACGCGCCGAGCAGGTACACGCTGGTGCGCTTCGACAGGTCGTAGACCGCGCCGAGCGTCACGTTGTGGTACTGCGCGCGATCGTCGATGCCGTCGACGTCGCTGCCGCGCGTGTAGCTGTAGCCGGCGAACAGTTGCGTCTGGGTCCGGACCTTCCAGCGCGCGAAGACGCCCGCGACATTGAAGGTCGCGTGGCCGGAGAACCGCGACTGGTCGCCGGCGCGGTACTGCACGTTGCTGTAGTTCACGCCGACGAGCGCCGGGCCGAAGTCGTACGTCGCGCCGGTCGCGATGATCTGCTGCGACTGCGCGCTCGCGTAGCCTTCGTTGATCGACGAATTGAACAGGCCGTCGTCGCTGCCCTGCCACTTGCCGGCCGTCGTGTCGGCCGGCCCGGTCTTGCTGTTGTCCGAGCGCTCGTAGCCGACGCCGACGCGCAGCGGGCCCGCCGCGTACGCCGCGCCGACGCTCCACGTATTGCGCTGCTTCATGCTGCCCGGCTGGCCGCCGAAGCCGTACAGCGCGCCGAACGTGAAGCCCGCGTAGTTCGCGCTCGTGTACTTGATCGCGCCGTCAACGCGCGCGGTCTGGTCGAGATCGTCGATGTCGCCCGGGTGCGCACCGAACCCGCCGATGAACGACGACGGCCCGACCGGGCTCACGAAGTCGTCGAGCGACGTGTACTGGCGGCCGAGCGTGACCGTGCCGTAGCGCTCGCTGCCGACGCCGACGAACGCCTGCCGGCCGAACTGGCGGCCGCCCTGGCCGGACGTGCCGTTGGCGATGTCGAAGCCGTTTTCGAGGACGAACAGCGCACGCAGGCCGCCGCCGAGATCCTCGGTGCCCTTGATGCCCCAGCGGCTGCCGGACAGGTTGCCGGTCGTGAGCCCGACGTTCGAATGCCCCGAGTACGCGCCCGGGGCGCCGACGCGCTCGTTGCTGCGATAGGTGATGCCCGCATCGACGATGCCGTACAGCGTGACGGCGCTCTGCGCGGACGCGATGCCGGCGAGCGAAAGCAGCAGCGGGGCTGCGATCAGTTGCTTGTTCATGGTTGTGGCGTCTCCGGGCGTTTGACCCGTTGTTCTATCTGGCTGGCTTGTTGCGAGTTGAAATGGCCGGCCGCCGGGATGCGGCGTGGCGGGAATGCCCCCGCTGTGGCGGCGCTCATGGTAATTGGAACCGGTTTCTTGAGTAAGCCAATGCCCAAAAACACTCTTTTTCGGAAAGTGAGATAGTTCGACGACGCGCCGCTGCGCGATCCGATGCCCCTTGCGAGATCCGACGATGAGAATCGATGCTCCGCCCCGGCCCGGCTACCCGGGCCTGTCGCTTCGCCAGCTCGAACGCGCCGACCTCGACGCGTGGTACGCCTATCTGTCGAATCCGGACGTGTTCAGGCACACGAGCTGGAACCTGCGTTCGCGCGACGACCTGCTGCCGCTGTTCGACGGGATCGAGTCGACGGCGGCCGATTCGATCCGGCGGCTCGCGATCGTCGACGACGACGCGGGCGGCGCACTGGTCGGGACAATCGGGCTGCATACCGTTTCCAGCGTGAATCGCTCCGCCGAAATCGCGTACGACCTCGCGCCGTCGCACTGGGGGCGCGGCATCGCGAGCGCGGCCTGCGCCGCCGTCACCGAATGGGCGTTCGCCGATTACGGCTTCGTGCGCATCCAGGGCGCCGTGCTCGACACCAACGCGGCGTCGGCCCGCGTGCTGCGGAAGTGCCGCTATCGCCACGAAGGGCTGCTGCGCGCATACCGGATGGTGCGCGGCACGCCCGGCAACTTCCAGCTGTACGCGCGACTGTCGACGGACTGATGCGCGCATCCAGCGAATTGGCGACAATCGCCCTTCCGCCCCCTCGCTCCCCGCCCATGAAAATAGCCGCGCTCTCCGACATCCACGGCAACCTGGCCGCCCTCGACGCCGTCCTGGACGACATCCGCCGACGCGGCGCCGACGTGATCGTCAACCTTGGCGACATCCTGTCCGGCGCGCTCCACCCGCGCGAAACCGCGGACCGCCTGATGCCGCTCGGCCTGCCCACCATCAAGGGCAACCATGAACGGCAGGTGCTCGAAGGCTCGCGCGACGCGATGGGGCCGTCCGACCGGCACGCGCACGACACGCTGCGCGCCGACCAGCTCGCGTGGCTCGCGAGCCTGCCCACCCGTCTCGCACTGGGCGACGACGCGCTGCTGGTACACGGCACGCCGGCCAGCGACCTCGAATACTTCCTGGAGACCGTCACCGCGGACGGCTGCCGCGCGGCGACGCACGACGAGGCGAAGCAGCGTGCCGGCGACACGGCGGCGTCGCTGATCCTGTGCGGCCATACGCACGTGCCGCGCGCGCTCACGCTCGACGACGGCCGCCTGATCGTCAATCCGGGCAGCGTCGGCCTGCAGGCGTACACGGACGACCTGCCGTTCCCCCACCGGGTCGAGACGGGCTCGCCGCATGCGCGCTATGCGACGGCGTCGCGCACGGGGTCGGGCTGGGCCGTCGAGTTCCACGCGGTCGAATACGACTGGCAGACGGCGGCGGCCACCGCCGCCGCGATCGGGCGCGACGACTGGTCCGTCGCGCTGCGCAGCGGGCGGTGTTGAACGGCACGGCCTGACGCGCGCCATCGTCACCACATCCACCAAGGGGAATCCAACCGACATGCCGGTTCCATCGCAACTGCTTTTCCTGCCCGGCGCTTCGGGCAGCACCGCATTCTGGCAACCGCTGATCGACCATTTGACCCACCCTGCGGAGCGGCGCGTGGTCGCGTATCCGGGCTTCGGCGGCGAGCCGGACGATCCCGGCGTAAGCGACTTCGACAGCCTCGTGCGGCGCGTGCTGCGCCACCTCGACCGGCCCACGGCCGTGATCGCGCAATCGATGGGCGGCGTGATCGCGCTGCGCGCGGCGCTCGAACGGCCCGAACAGGTCACGCACCTGGTGCTGACGGTCACGTCCGGCGGGCTCGACATGCAGGGGCTCGGCGCGCAGGACTGGCGGGCCGGCTTCGTCAGCGCGAATCCGCATCTTCCGGACTGGTTCGTGTCGTTTGGCGCCGACCTGTCGGGCGAGCTGGGCCGAGTCACGCAACCGGCGCTGCTGCTGTGGGGCGACGCGGATCCGATCAGCCCGGTCGCGGCCGGCAAGCGCCTGCTCGAACGGCTGCCCGACGCGCGGTTGCATGTCGTGCCGGGCGGCCGGCACGACCTCGCCGCCGTGCACGCGGCCGCGCTCGCGCCGCTGGTGGATGCGCACCTGCAGCGCGTCTGATCGAATCACGCGCCGCAGGCGGCAAAACCAGCGACGTCAGCGGTCGAGATTGCGCAGCGTCAACCGCGCCTCGAGCCCGCCTTCCGGCCGGTTCGCGAGCGTCAGCGCGCCGCCCATCGCGAGCGCGAGCTGCCGCGCGATCGCGAGGCCGAGCCCGGTGCCGCCCGTCTCGCGGTTGCGCGACGTCTCGATGCGCCGGAACGGTTCGAACACCGCGTCGAGCTGGTCGTCCGGAATGCCGGGCCCGCGGTCCAGCACCGCGATCACCGCGCCGCCGTCCGGCGCGGCCGCCACGTCGATCTCGGCCGCGCCCGAGAACTTCAGCGCGTTGTCGACCAGGTTGCCGACGATGCGGCGCAGCGCCTTCGGCCGCGTGACGAGCGCGAGCGGCGCGCGATGCGCCAGCGTCACGGCCTGCCCCGCGTCCGTGTAGTCGCACACGATGCTGTCGAGCATCGCATCGAGATCGGTGCGTCGCGCGGCCTCCTCGGTGCCGTGCAGCGTCTTCGCATACGCGACGCCTTCCTTCACGAGATGCTCCATCTCGATCAGGTCCTGGCGCAGCTTCGCGCCCTGCGTGTCGTCGTCCATCACGTCGACGCGCAGCCGCATCCGCGTGATCGGCGTCTGCAGGTCGTGCGAGATCGACGCAAGGATCTGCATGCGCTCCGCCATGTACTGCGCGATGCGGTCCTGCATCGCGTTGAACGCGCGCGCCGCGCGCGCGACCTCCGACGGGCCGCCTTCGCTCAGGCGCGCGCCCTTCAGGTCGGGGCCGAGCGCATCGGCGGCCTGCGCGAGCTGCTTCAGCGGCCGCGTCGCGAGCCGCACCGCGAGCCAGCAGCACGCGGCGAGCACCGCGAGCTGCAGCGCGAGCACGAGCGGCAGCCAGCCCGACAGCGGCACCGTCGACATCGGATGGACGTCGATCGTCAGCGGCGAGCCGTCGGTCAGGCGCAGATGCACCTGCAGGTGCTCGCGGTCGCCGGGCATCGCGTTCGCGGTGAGCGGATACGCGCCGCCGATGCCGTCCGAGATCGAGCGCTCGACGCGCGCCGACAGCCGCGCCTGCGGCGGCGTGCCCGTCTCGCCCGGCCCGAGGATGAACTGGTAGCTGCGCCGCGCGAGCCGCGGCACCCACTCGGCGCGCTCGCCGGGCGGCAGATGGTCGAGCAGCGCGACCGAGCTCGCGACCTCGCGCTCGATGTAGCCCATCATCAGGTTGGTGGTGGCCTGGTCGCGCTCCATCACCGTGAGCCAGAACGACAGCGTCTGCGCGAGCGCGAGGCCCACGCACAGGATCAGCGCGAGCCGCGCGAACAGCGTGCGCGGCCACTGCCAGCTCACGCGCGGCATCATGGCGTGCCTTCGACGGCGGTCACGGCCGACGAGAACACATAGCCCTCGTTGCGCAGCGTCTTGATGTAGCGCGGTTCGCGCGCGCCGTCGCGCAGGCGCTGGCGCAGGCGGCTCACGAGCAGGTCGATCGAGCGGTCGAACGGGTCGGACTGCCGGCCCTGCGTGAGGTTGAGGAGCTGGTCGCGCGTCAGCACGCGCTGCGGATGGTCGAGGAACACGCGCAGCAGCCGGTATTCGGCGCCGCTCAGCGCGACCAGCGTGCCGTCGGCATCGAGCAGGTGGCGCCCGGTCGTGTCGAGCCGCCATTCGCCGAACGCGAGCAGCGTGGCCGTCTCCGTCACCTGCATGCCGGGCGGCAGCATGCGCGTGCGGCGCAGCACCGAGCGGATTCGCGCGAACAGCTCGCGCACCGCGAACGGCTTCGCGAGATAGTCGTCGGCGCCCATCTCGAGGCCGACGATGCGATCGGTCTCGTCGCCACGCGCGGTGAGCATCAGCACCGGCACCGCGCGGAACTTGCCGACGCGCAGCTCGCGGCACAGCACGAGGCCGTCCTCGCCGGGCAGCATCAGGTCGAGCACGATCAGGTCGGGCGCGCCGCTGTCGAGCACGGCCCGCATCTCGCGGCCGTTCGCGGCCAGCGACACGCGCATGCCCTGCTTCTCGAGATAGTCGGCGATCAGTTCCCGGATGCCGCGATCGTCGTCGACGATCAGCACGTGGTCGGTCTTTTCCATGGAGGCCATCATACTCGCGGCGTGTGCCGCCGAATGGGTGGAGTGCGGGCGGCGAGGCCCGGGCGATGCTGCTTTATACCGCAGCTCGCGGGCCGCTTTGTATCCCAATGTATCCGGCGCGGACGCAGACACACGACATTGCAAACAGGCACTCCGGCGCACACATGCCGGATACGTGCGGGCGGCTCAATACGGTCTGTCGAAACCCCGAACCCGGAGGACGCCCATGTTCACCCGCCTCAAGACCGCCGCCGTCATCACCGCCGTCGCCGCCACCGCCGCGCTGGCCGCCTTCGCCGACACACGCGGCGAAACCGTCCCACCGATGGTCGAAACCGGCGCTCAGGCCCCCGAACTCGCGGGCATCGAGCGCTGGCACAACAGCGCGCCGCTGAAGCTGAGCGAGCTGCGCGGCAAGGTCGTGCTCGTCGATTTCTGGACGTATTCGTGCATCAACTGCATTCACACGATTCCGTATGTCAACGAGTGGTATCGGAAGTATCGCGACCAGGGGCTCGTTGTGATCGGCGTGCATACGCCCGAGTATCCGTTCGAGCGCGATGCGCGAAATGTCGCGGATGCGCTCGGGCGGTTCGGGATTCGGTATCCGGTTGCGCAGGATAACCGGTACGACACGTGGAATGCGTATGGGAACCGGTATTGGCCGGCGTTGTATCTGGTCGATGCGAACGGGCGGATCGTTTATACGCGCTTTGGTGAGGGGCAGTATGAGAAGACCGAAGCGGCGATTCGGGATGCGCTTGCGCAGGCGGCAAAGACTGCGCGGGTCGCGGCTGCACGGGCTGCTCAGGATCAGTCAGGTTGACCTTGGCGCCGACACTTATTGATTTCTCCGATAGTGGAAGATTGCCATCACGACAACCAGAACCGCAAAGGCGATCGCAAGCCACGCGGTTCCCGAGGCCGGGCCGAGCCGTTGCAGGACACCCCCGGACACCGGGGAAAGAATCGCCCACGCGATGCTGCCGCCACAGGTGACCACGGAGACGGCCGTGGCACGGACGCTATCGGGCGACACTCGGCACACCTCGGCGGTCAGCAATGGCACGAACGTTCCATAGAGCACGCCGTGCGCCACGACTGCCGAGATCAGCAGAATGAGTCCGCTTTCCCTGCCGGAGATCGCCGCAACCGCCAGCAGCGTCAACGTCAGGATCGCCAGCCCGAGCAACTTGTAGATAGCTGAGCGCGAGAGCCTCACCAGCGCGCGTCGGATGCAGAGGCTGGCGATTGCGCCGATCCCGAGGTCGGCCGCCATCAGCCATCCTTTGTATGAAACGCTCCCGCCTCGCTGGATCAGCAACAGTTGCTGGGACAGAAAGCCGAAACGGACGATGGACAGGAACAGCCCGAACAGCATCAGCAGGAAAAACAGTTGCGGAAGCATGCCGCGCAGCACATCCGTCAAGTGCTTCCCGCTGTGTGGCTGCGCGCGTGAAGCGCGATCGTCGACTTGCATCAGCGCGAGCGCGCCGAGGATCATCGCAACCGCCGTTCCGATCCAGATCGCGGCATATCCGCCGGCGCCATACAGCAGCGTGCCGAGCAATGGCGATATGGCGAACGACAGCGAGCCGGCCGCGCGACTGAGCGACTCCCATCGCGGAAACTCGGCGAGCCGCCCGCGTTGCGTCAAATCCTGGTAGAGCAAGGCGGCATCGGCACCATTCACCGAACTCTGCGCACCGCCCAAAAGGATCAGCGCCAGCGCGAAGACGGTGAAGCCGGGAAACGCGACCATCGCGATGTGCGAGATCGCCGCTGCCGCACAACCCAAGACCAGACACCGCTTCCGCCCGATCTGGTCGGCCAGGTATCCAGTGGGCAAATCGAACAGGAATTTCGACGTGAAAAAAATCGCGTCGAGCCAGAAGAACTGTTCGACGGTGATGCCGTAATGAATGAAAAATGCCATCCAGACCGCATAGGTCAGATAGGCATTGCGAAAGATGCGAAAGGCGACGATGCGCGGCCCGATCGAGACGGTTGTCGAATCGCGGGTCGCGGCCGTGCCGTCGACGCCAGGTGCCGCGAGTTCACTGTCCCGTTGTGGCATACGATGATCCAGGGTGATGGTTGGCCGCTGAACGGGGCGACGCGCCGCGCACGGCCGTCAGAAAGTCGCGGAAGCGGAGCGCCACCTCGTGCGGCGCGACGGTCGGCCGGCCGAGGTTCGTCATCGAGCCTGGCGCGATTCGCACGTGTATGAGCGAAGTGCCCGCGTGATGCAGCGCGCGAAGCAGGCACGACTCGAATCCCTCGACACTGTCGCACCAAGCCGCCAGCCCGTAGCCGCAGCCGAGCGCCACGCGTCCGAAATCGACGCTGCCCGATACCGTTCGCTGCCCTCCGGTCGAGTCGTGAACGCCGTTGTCCAGCACGATATGGATCAGGCGGCCCCGATTCAGTGCGCCGATCGTCGCGAGGTTGCCCAAGTGCATCAGCGCGGCGCCGTCGCCATCCAGCACCACGACCGGGTTCGGCGCGTTGAGCGCCACCCCCAGCGCCATCGCACTCGCGTATCCCATGGAGCCGACCTGGTAGAGGTGCGACGGTCGGTCCTCCAGCGTGAACAGTTCGCGCCCCGTTTTACCCGTCGTCGCGACGACCGCCACGTCCGGCGCGAGCAGCGCGAGCGCGGACGTCAGGATATCGACCCGGCGTGGCAGGCTGCCGTGCGTCAGCAAGTCCAGTGTCGCGGGCACCGGTGGCGCGATGGGGGCCGGCTCATCGAGTTCGGTGCCGCTGACGACGCCCCCGGGCAGGACGAACGCACGCCACAGGCTACCCGCATCGCTGACGGCGGCGACCCGATGCCGCCATGCGGAAGCCTCGGCGGGAACGGTTTCCGTCGCGAAGCCGGTCAGCTCGAGCAGATCATGGGTAATGGCGCCCATCGTCGCGTGCTGCGGCTCGTCGGGCTGACCGGGGCGCCCGCGCCATGTCGTCATGAGATGCAGCGGGATGCGGAACGGGTGCAGCAACGACGTCACGGGATTGACGAGATTGCCGAGGCCGGAATTCTGGCACAGCACCATCGGCGTCCGTCCGGCCAGCCATGCTCCGGCCGCTATCGAGACCGCCTCGCCTTCGTTCGTCGCACCGACGTAGCGGAAACTCGGCGTGCTGATCACGTGATTCATCAGCGGCGTCAGATAGGAGCACGGCACGCCGGTTGCGAAATCCACGCCGTGCACAACCAATGGCGCCAGCAGTTCGCTCGCCGTCATCATGTCAGCCGGCTCCGACGGCGGATGCCAGGATCGCGGCCGGCTTGACGGACGACCGGGCAGGTTGAGGCGCACCGCTGTCGTCGTTTCCGGAGATGCGGAATACCTCTTCCAGCGGCGCGATGATGTCGTCGAGCGCGCCGATCGATTCCTCCGTGTAGATCCTTTGCACCGTTTGCTGCATGGCCTGAATCGACGCGCGCAGACTGTGATTGGCCCAGATGACCGTCGAAACGCCGGCGGCACGGTAAACCGAGGTCGGTGTCTTGTGATACTTCGTCGGGACGATGACCACCGGGCAGCGCTGACGCCATTGCCGGCAAAACTCGACGATTTCCTCGGCCGTGCTGCGCTTCGAATGGATCAGGATCGCGTCCGCGCCGGCTTCGTGATAGGCCGCTGCACGATCGAGCGCCTCTTGCATCGAGCCGCCGCCGATCAGGGTTTCCGTCCGGGCGACGAAACAGAAGTCGGGATCGGAGACGCTGTCCTTGGACGCGCGAATCTTGTCGCAGAAATCGGAAATCGCGAGCAATTTCTGTCCTTCGCCGAGGAACGAATTCTGCTTCGGAAACAGCTTGTCCTCGATGCAGACGCCCGCCGCGCCACGCTCGCACAACTTGACCGCCAGGCGCCGAGTGTTGTTGTGGTCGCCATAGCCGGAATCACCATCGACGAGAATCGGTATCGTCGTGGCGTCGGCCATGAACTCGATCACCTCGAGCACCTGGCTCCACGACGCCTCGTTCCGATCCGGGACAGCCATCGACGCCGAAATGGACAGGCCGGAAGCCCAGATGCCCTTGAAACCGGCTTCCTCGACGATTTTCGCGCTCAGGCCACTATGCGCCTCCATCAGGAAGGTCAGCGCCTCGCTGCGCAACATCCCGCCCAGCGTCGCCGTCTTGCGTTGCTTGCTGCGATCATCCTGCTTGCCGTTCGCTTCGTGATACATGCTCCTCTCCTCGATTCCGGGTCACCGGGTTGTCTGCTGCCGTTTCAGGATCACGACAAGGCGGGGATGACGCCGCCTGCCTTGCGAAAATCATCCAGCGTGTCTATCTCCGTCCAGTCGGCGTTTTTCGTCTGCCAGAAGCCATACGGACGTTCGTCGAGGTAAACGTTGAAGAACTTCTCCCAGTTGTCCAGCCCATGCTCCGGTGCGGACAGATAGGTTTCGCAGCGCGCGGCCAGCCCGATCATTTCGCACGCGGGGACGCCGATGATCCCCATGGCCTCGCCCACGAAGCGATATCGTTCCAGTTCGACGGGCGTGACGGCACGCTTGTCGACCAGCAATCGGACACGCGCCGTGTCGTCGACGAGTGCTTTCGCGCATTCGATGTCGTCGAGCGATCCGTCTCCGACCACGAAGCCATTGCCGCCATCGCGCAGGAATTCCTGCAGAATCGACGGCGGGAACAGCAGGTCGCCGTCGAAGATCAGGCAATGGCTCGTCACATCGCGAATGCCCAGCCACATCGAATGCGTGTTGCCCAGTGCTTCGTAGTCCGGGTTATGGACGAACTCGATGCCTTTACCGCCGATGCGCGCGTTCACGTGATCGCGGATCATCTGTTGTTCGTAGCCGGTCACGACGCGAATGCGATCCACGCCACAGCGCTGGAGCGCAGTGATCTGACGTTGCAGAAGCGAGTGCCCGTCGATTTCGAGCAGGCATTTCGGCGCACGAGTCAGATCGCGAATGCGCGTGCCGCGACCCGCGCACAGGATGACGGCCGTCAGTTGCGCCATGGCGGCTACCTCGGGTCAAAGCTGAGTTCGAGGCGCGTGCCCCCCGGCTCGATCAACATCGCGTGCACCTTGGGGCCCGCCCCCGAGAATTCGGGCGCGAACTCGACTTGCACCCCGTTCCAGTCGCGTGCCCTGGCAAACAATGCGTGCAGGTCCTCGAGCGATCCCACCTTCAGCGCGAGGTGATGCAGCCCGACATGATGCTTGCGATCGAATGGACGGAATTCGGCGGTGTTGGTCACCTGCCATAGCGTGACCTTGGCCGATCCATCCGTGACATAGGCGGCCGGATAGTCCCGGTTCTCGCCGAATTTCCTCCAGCCCAGGCATTGCGTGAAGAATTGCGTCGACGCCGCCAGATCGGAAACGGTCAGTCCGATATGATCGACGCCGCGAGTCAGTACTGATTCAGACATATTGGATTCCTCATGGTTTATTCAGCCGAAACGGGATCAATGACGGGCACGCTTGCGGATGATGCATGGCCGCGCGGCGAACGGAAACTGTTCTATCGTGAGTTCGTCCTGGCATTCCGCGACGAATTTCTCGATGCCCGCCGTGTCGCCGTGATAGGACAATCCGCTCGTGCCTTCGCCTCCGTAGTTGTCGAGCAGGATCAAGCCCCCCTCGCTGACCATCGGATAAAAATGTCGCAACGCGGTATAGGTAGGCTCGACGAAGTCGATATCGATGTTGAGCAGCGCGATCTTCATGCCCTTGTGCATATCCGCGTAACGGGGAACGGTCTCGCACACGTCGCCGGCGATGAGCTCGATGTTGCGGATTGAAAAGCGCTCGAGAATCGACTCCAGCTGCGCGATCGAGATCGAGCTCCCCCCTGCCGTCGCGATCCAGTGCTCGCGCTGTGCCAGATCCTCTTCATAGGCGGTCGTGGGGAACGCGTCGCCGAAAACGTCGAAAGCGACGATCTTGCGCGAAAACTCACCGCCAAGCAGCGAACGCAGCTTGGCGAAGCGCAACAGCGACGTGCCCTTGAATACGCCGCACTCGACAATGGCGCCAGGCACCCGCTCGATGGTTTTCATCGCCTCGTAATGCACCACGAACTTCGCCAGGCGATCCTGTGTCATCTGCATGGAAAAATGCGTCTCGGCGTCGTACATGCTTTGTTCGGAAAACTTCGGCAGCTCGATCATTCCCTTCTCCGTCATGTTGATGTCGATAGTCGGCGCGCGTTCGTCACGCTCGCAGCGGGTGGAGGTAACAGCCGGCGCGCGGCAGCGCGCAGCGCGTGGTCGGCAGCGGCCGCGGCACGCGTTCTGCCGGGACGTCGTTCAGGTGATCCCACACCTCGAACGTCTCGACGCGCCAGTTCGGGCCGTACATGCGCGCCAGGTAGCCTTCGCTTTCCGAGGCCCCGAAGCCGGAAAAATGCGCGTTGCCAAAGCGCGTCGGCACGCGGCTGCGCCATTCGTCGGCGTACACGTGCTCGTTCGGCCAAAGCGCGTGCGCCCTGGGACAGGCGAGCGGCATCGCATCGGCAACGCGATCGTCCAGCACGAACATGTCCACGGTCGGGTAAGTCATCCGCTCGGCGGCTTCGCCCCAGGGTGCGCCGAGGTATCCGCACGCCTTGAATCCGAAGAACCAGGGATGCAGCGTCACGCCGGCACGGTCCAGTTCCGGACGCGCCGCGTTCAGGCGGTCCTGTTGCGAGGCCAGCACATAGAGATCGGCGTCATCGTCCCAAGGTATCAATCCACCATGCCGTACGGCCCCGAGCAGCGTGCCGGCCGCGATTGCATACTCGACGCCCGCGGCGTCCAGTGCACGCGTGACGCAGCCAAGCAGGCCGTAGACCTGGTCGACGATCTCCTGGCCGGTCGCCCTCCAGTCTCGCGCTTCGTCGCTCATCACACGCGCTCCACGAGCCGCGCGACGGGCAGTTGCCGAGCCAGGGCTGCCTCGGCATCCGCGAGCACGGTCGCGGCCGGCCGGTTGGCGTCGATGATCGACCAGCCGTTCTGCCGGGTCCATTTCGACAACTGCGCGCGCACCGCGGACTGGTGCCGAATGAAGCTGTCCTTGGTCATGTCGGGCGCGAAACCGAATTCGTATGGAACGAAATCGCCGGTCGCGGCTTTTCGGTCATAGGCGACGGCGGGATCGACATCGAGGAAGAGCGTCACGTCCGACGGCCGCAGCAACGCAGCGGTGGCCGCGATCCACGCTTCGTCCAGGCCGGCAAGCGCTTCCACCGCGGCATGCTTCATCCAGTAGCCGTCCAGCAGCACGACCTCGCGGGGATCGCTGAAGTCATGCTTGCCCATCGATACGCCGATGCTCCAGAAAATGAACATGGCGCGGCTCTTCGAATCCATCTCGGCGATGCACTTGCGCATCAACGGGCGCCCGCCTTCGATGAAGCGGCATTCCGGATGCCGTGCGCGATCGAAAATGTCCCATTTGTCCAGGCACGTCACGCTGACGCCCAGCGCGTCGAGCCGGCCGGCAAGCGACTTCGACAGCGCGGACTTCCCCGCGCCGTCGGTACCGATAATCGTGATGATCGTCATGGTGATACCCAGGGTTCGAAATACGTGCCGCGCGCGGCGGCGGAATGGATCGAGGACAGGGTGAGCGACTCGGTCGAATACCCCGAACCGATGAAGCACCGGTGACCATGACGGGCCAGCACGACACCTGCGTCGAATTTCCTCAGCATGCCGCCTGTCGCATCCCCGATCTTCGCGGCGCCGATATGCTCGCGCACCGCCCGATAGGTGGCCGCCGTCACGACCGGGACGGTTTGCCGACGTGCACCGTCGCGCGTCAGAACGCCCGGCACGTCGGTCAGGAAAACCACGTCGATCGGACCGGTCTCGACGGCAATCGCCATCGGTATGTCGTCGCTCGACAGGATTTGCGCGCGACGGTCCGGTTTGCGTGTCGGAATCGCACCGCCCGTCATGATCGCAATCGTGCGATGCGTCGCGGCGGACGTTACGGAACGCCATCGGATACGATCCTCCATGGTGCAGAGAAATGCCTCGGTCTCGTCGATCGTGACTGCGTCGATACCGTGCTCCACGAACCGGCGGAGGATCCGGTTGCGCATCTCGCGCAGCGACGCCGCCAGCTTGCCGGCCGTCAGGGGATCGACCGATCCGTCGGGACGCTGGGCGCCATGCACGATGGGATGCGCGAAGCTTCCGCCGCCGAATATGGCGACGAACTGCGCATCCGGCGCCTCGGCTTGCCACCGCCGCAACAGCGCCGCCGCCGTGTCGACCGCAGCTTCATTCAGACATTGATGCTGCAGGCGATCGGTGACGAGGCTGCCGCCGAACTTGACCAGGACACGCTTCACGTCGACGCACTCTCCAGGTGATCCGCGATCGTGCGGCGCGCGTCCAGCGCGTGCCGAATAACATGCTCCGCATCGACGATCACGAGGTCGGCGCAATACGGGCGCATCGCGGCCAGATGGAAATAGAACGCCCCTTCGGTCGGGGTGCCAAGCGCCGCCAGTCGCGTGTGTGTCCGTCCGTCAAGCCGGACGGCAAGCGGCGTGGGACGCGCGATGTCAATTCCGCCCGGGCAGAAATCCGGCTGTCCCGCCGTGCGCGTGGTCCACGGACGCAACGTGCCGCGCTCATGGAGTTTCCGATAAAGCGCGTCGGTCGTTCTGCGAATGTCGAACTTGTGTACGCACGCATTGACCACTGCGTCGACCTTGCGCGTGTGCCGGCCATCCTCGGCATGAACCGTCAATACGCCATGTACATCTTCCTCGTACCGCGGTCGACGCGACACCGAAAGATCGACGACCCGATCCCGCGCGAGCGCGTAGATCCTTCGCATGATCTTGAGCGACGTACCGACGGCGAGCCGATTGACCAGACGTCTGTATCGCGTTTCGAAGATCGCGTGGGAAGCCGCAGTCAGGCCGCCGAATTCCACGGCTTCGCGCACGGCGTCGCGACAGTCGCGCCACACGCCGTCGATCGCGGCCTTTGTCGGATTGTCGAGGTTGCCCTGCATTGCGTTGTGGATATCGCGCCGGAGCCAGCGCAGCGCCGCATCGTCTTCCACGCCGGGCGTCGCCAGCGGATCCGCGATGGCGGCCCAGTCGAAGCGATGGCTGCGAGGGTCCGAATCGTGCTCCCACGGCGACACGCGCAGCACGAGGTCACGCGCCGAAGTCCAGAATGGCAAGTGAGGCGCGTTCATGTCGAGTTCGGCGATCGCTTCGGCGCCGAGCCGGAATCTGAGGAAAGCGCGCGCGCATGCGCGATGTCGTCCGTCGACGGCGCGCTCGTCCGGAAAGTTGCCCAGGAGCGCGCCGGCGAGCGTCTGCTCCAGGCTCGCGATGTGCGCACGGGCGGACGCCAGCAGAACCTTTTCGGCATCAGGTCCCATCCCGACGGCCGTCACCATGTACTCGGCCACGTGCGATTCGACCCGTTCGGCGACGGCCGCGCCGAAATCCCGGCCGTACAGCGTGCCGTAGTAGGCAATCGTCATTTCTGCGACGATCAACGGCATCACGTGCGCATCGAAATCGAGCTGTGGCGGAGCGCCAATCGATTGATCCGGCCGGCGCTCGCGCACGACCTCCCGCATCCGCCGCACGGCATCCGGGGTGAATACCCTGCCTTGATAGAACAGCGTCCGGTCGTTGAGCTTCTGGTTGTAGGCACGCGTATAGATGAACACGCCGGAGTCGGAGAACGGCAGGATCGCCTTCGGCTCGAAGCCGCTTCTGACATACCGCAAGCCGTCAATTGTGTCCGCGGCACCGTGGAAGTAGCCCCCTCGACCCTGCGTCAGGCGCAACAGCACGTCGAGCGCCGCCAGGCCCATGCCTCGGCAAAGCACCGTGCTGCCTGCCGGCGCGGACTGGGCATCGAGCGCTTCGAGCGGATAGATATTGTGCGTGTACCGGATGCCGCCGGCATCGGCCAGCCGCATGCACAGCGATTCGAACGAGTCGGCGGTCGCCATCGGAGGGCCATGGCCCGTACACAAGATCGCGTAGTCCGCGGTCTCGCCCTGGAGTTCGCCGTGCTCGACGAACGACACGCGCCAGCCGGCGTCGGTTTCTCCCAGATCGACCACGCGCGCCTTCGTCAGCACCACCTCCACGCCCAACGCGAGGAGCCCGTCGACATAGTGGCGAAACACCGCTTCGGATGCCTCGCCGAACAGCGCCCGGTCGACCCAGTCGTGCCTGTCGATGAAGTAGCGCTCATCATGCGTGACCGCGTAGCGCTCCCGGCACCAGTCATACAGTGTCCAGCGTTGCCACGGCGCCAGCAGGCAGGTGACCTGCTCGGCATTGCTTTCGTCCGCGCCGAACGAAATCTGGTCTGCGACGCGATTGAGATGGTTGGTCGTCGGCTGCGACGAGTAGTGGCAACCCGAGCCGAATGCGCCGGACTGGTCGAAGATTCGAACGGTCATGCCGCTCCCGTTTCCCTGGCACTGGGTTGTCGCATACAGGCGCTCAAGCAGGTACAGGCAGTTGGGGCCGCCGCCGACGATGGCGAGCGTGAAGTTCGTCATCTCGCAGGTCTCCTAACGACGTGTCCAGAGCCGCAGCATGAGGCGATGAGGCGCCCACCCGTCCGGGGTCGGGCCGTCGATAAAGCTGGTGCGCCCATGAAACACCTCGGTATCCAGGCAAACGAGGACGTCGCCCGGCTCCAGCATGAAGCGCGATTGCAGGCACCCCGTCTCCAGCACCGCGTCGAGCGTGTCGAGCGCGAACAGCTCCTGCTCGGAGAGCGGGGTCGTCCGGACTGCGTGTCCGCGTTCGATATACGGACGCAGATAGCGGAAGTGATGACGCTGTTCGACGACCGCGTGAATCGGCGCCTGGAAGCATCCCTGGCTCATGCCTCGACCATCGAACCAGAACGGGCGGGACAAGGTGTCGAGCACGCCGTCGAGCTTTTCCAGTTCGGCGGCCACATCCCGGGCGCGCAGGACGATGGTCTCGCCGCCCACCTGGGCCGCCGACGCGCAGCCGAGCAGCAGATGCTGGAATGGCCTCGGTTCGTTAACCGAATCGGTATGAATGTCGCCACCCTGACGCGTCTGGTGATAACGCACGCCGTCGATAATTCGGCCGATGCGCCGATCGTAGACCTCGATGACCGTGTCGCCCGCCTGATTTTGGCGTACCGGCTCACCGAACACGATGGCCAGCTCGATGCACAATGCGCGAAACTCCGCGAGCGAGCCGCACAGCGGCCGGGTTCGAACCACGGCGAATCCGTCGCGGGTCAGCGCATGTTGCAACGGCTCCCTGATTCGCGCGACTTGCTGCGCGTGCGTGCCTCCGCGCTCCAGTGGAAACACCCAGGGCCCTTCGGCGGCGGCGAACGGCAAAGCGCGGATCTCGGGTCGCGGCACATGCCGTCCACTGCTCTGGTTCACTTTGACTTTGGCGCTATTCATGTCGTTACGATGATGAATTGCTGCACGCAGGGCGTCCCAACAGCAGGTTCGGCGTGCGGCATCCTGAACGCACGGATTGACGGCGGGACGGAACGAATCGGCGGTTTATTCCCAGCGCAGCCGCACGGCCTCCGGATGTTCGATGAACATCCTCGTCGGCGCCTGATGCTCGGAGAACTGCTTCAGGCGATGCGCGAATTCGAGATCGAGTTGGTGGCCGGGAATGGTTCGCTTCCGGTACTCCTCGTAAGTCAGCGCGATGCCGCGCGCGCCGCCCACGAACAACGGCTCGTCGCGCAGCAAGCGCCGGATCTCCGTGAACAGATCGTCCAGCGCGTCGCACGCGTCCAGCACGAACGCGCGTCGCGCGTCATCGGTGGGCGCGCCTTGGAACAACAGCCGACGGGCGCGCTCCACCGCGTCGCGTGCGGCACCGGTAAGTCTCGCCGTCAACGCATAGAGCCATTTGCGATTGAAATTCGTGGAGCCGGACAGATGCGTGATTCCGCGCAAATGGGCAATCAGGATTTCACGCATCTGCTCGTACGCCATATCGAACTTCCCGGCGTGCCAGGCCCCCATGACGTCCTTGAGCTCGCCATACTCGCTGGCAAGAAAGCGGTACAGCACGTAACACAGGTGCGCCTTGTGCGTTTGCGTCATCAACGCGGCATAGCCGCGACCGCTCTGTACCGGTACGCCGGTATAGAGGCGATGCAGGAATCGCAACTCGGGCGCCGCGAGGTGATCGCGGATCACGCGTGTGCCGCTCAACGCACGCTGATAGTACTGATCGACGCGTTCGAACAGGTGGTCGATCTCCGCCCTGGAAAAATATTCGGCATCGATGTGCAGGCCATCGGCTCCGAGATAGTTGTGCACCTGCCTGACCGTGGCGACACTGTCCGCCGCTTGAGCCAGCTTGTCCGTCAGCACCCAGTTGTGATGCTTCACGTCGAATTGCGCCGTTTGCACCGACCGATCCGACACCACGCAGACATCGAAATCCGAATGGATCGTACCGATGCCCTCGATCAGCGTGCCGCTCAGGACGATGATGTCGTCCGCGCCGGCCGGCGCGCTGTCGAAAATTGTTTTCAACGGCACCGTTACCGTGTTGTCGAGAATGTGGACTTCACCGGACGCCAGCATCGCGTCGGCCCGGTCGATGTTCTCGCGCAGGTAGCGGCTCCACGGGGTGGACGTCGATTGGACCGCGTCCGGATCTGCTTCGCTCATACCAGTTTTCTCCAGTCAAGCAATTCGAAAGTGCCGTCTTCGTGTTCCATCAACGCCGAGCAGTGTTCGACCCAGTCGCCGCAATTCCTGTAGCCGATTTCGCCATGGCACCCGAGGCGCGGCAGGTGGATATGGCCGCAAATCACGCCGTCATAGCCGGTACGGCGCGCGTGCTCGCACACAGCCCGTTCGAAACTGTCCGCGTAGTGCATCCACGACGGAAACCGCCGTTTGACCGCCAGCGGAATGGACACGAGCCTCATGCCGAGTCGACGGCGCAACCCGTTCCACGCGCTGTCTGCCAGCAGCAGCGCGTAGTAGAAGAAGCAGGTCAGGTCGACCTGCCACTCCGGAATTTCCGTGCGGATGTCGCGGTCGACCTGATGTCCGTGCGCGACGAACCATCGTTCACCGCGTCGCGAAACGAATTCCGTGGTCTCCACCACGCTGATTCCGTCACCCACCAGCTCGCGTACGCGGTTCGCGTCGCTGTCGTGATTCCCCAGGACATACGTCACGCGCGCCGTCGCGCATGCGTCGAGCAACGCCCGGATACCCGCCCTTGCCTTTTCCACCGAACCGGTCCGTCGCATCAAGTGGCGGATATCGACAATGTCACCGACCAGATAGATCTCTTCAGCTCGATGGTGCCGAAGGAAGTTAACGAGCCAGTCGAACTTTGCCTCGCGGGTTCCGAGATGCAGATCAGAAATGAACAGTCTTTGGATTTTCATGCGCAGCAATGTCTGACTTGTCGATCGTAAGGACTCGGTCGCTTGCCGTGCCGGCACGCCAAGCGCCTTTCAGCCGAGGCAGTATGTCGAGCACGGCGCGCTGATAGTCGCGCTCGGTGTCGATCTCGATCCATGGCAAGGTCGGACAATGCACGACGGCAACCGGCCATCGACGCGCAATGCGCGAAAGATGCTGCTCATAGTCCCGCTCCCGGTCGGCTTGATCACGAAGAGAATCGAGCAACGCCGTGTCCAGCACCGAGATGCCCGACAGTTCGCCGGGTGCCAGCATCCATTGGGCACGATCGAGCCGCTTGCCCATCGTGACCAGATACCCATGCATGTCCACGCTGACGAACACTTCGTCGCCGGATTCACTGACGTCGCTCGTCAACACGGCGCACTGCTGCTGCGCGACGGCAATATCGATAAATCCCGGGTGATAAAGCAGATCGCCCTCCAACAGAAGAAACTTCCCGGGATCGAGTAATTTCATCGCCTGAAGTAGCGACCAGTAGGTCCCGCTCGACGCATAATCCGGATTTTCCGCGTATTCGATCGATACGGAATTCCAGGCGGCGCCAAAATACTGTCGAATCGCATCGCCACGATACCCCGTCACCATGACAATGCGATCGACGCCGGATTGGACGAGATTCTCCATCGACCAGTGCAATAAAGGTTTTCCGTCGATCTGTATCATGCATTTTGGACAGTGCTCGGTGCGCGGACGCAAACGTCCACCCAGCCCGGCAACCAACAGGACCGCTTGCATTTTGATTTCCTTACAAGGAATGGCCGCTGGCATCCGTTCCGGATTGAGCACAGACCTGATGTGCCTGAGCGAGGAGAATTCTCAATGTTGGAAATAGATTGATTATCCCGGCGATTACCATCCACCATTGCAGATGAAATGTCGTTGTGTGATAAATCGCCAAATAAAAGAACGCGGCCTTCAGTATCTGGTTGATTTCCAGAACAAGTCGATGGCGGCGTCTCCCGGATGCGCTGACCGTGCGTCCGTCCAGGCTGACCGCGGCGTCGTACAGTGCGGAGTTGCTGCCGATGCAGCGGCCTACCGCCATGTCCGGGGCAAAACGAAGGGCGAGGTAGATCGAAACAGGGAGGGCGAGCCCCGGATGCAGCGCCACGACAAGGGCCGACAGCAGGAAGTCGGCAATGCGGTCGCACGTCTGGTCTATGCTTTCGCCGAAACTGGACGCGGTTTTCGTCCAGCGAGACACGATGCCGTCCACGGTGTCCAGCATCCAGTACGCGAATATGATCACGATCGCGCCTGCCGTTGGATTGAATGGCCGCCCGACGAGCAAACAGGTAGTGAACGTCGCGATGATGGCGATGCGCACGTAGCTGACGAGATTGGCCGGCGACAAAATAATCGCCCAAGGAACACCACGCGGAGCCGCACCGATATTCTCGGAAACTTGTCTCACATTTTCTCTCAGTTAGGATCGCGTAATGTTTGCTCGCAATCTCGTTATCAGGCGAAAGCAATTCAACCCATGTTTTATGCCGACCTTAAAAAATAGATCCGCATCGATGATGCGGATTAACTGTACGTCTTCTTTCGCCCTCGTTGCTTCATCGTCATTGGTGAGGACGTTAGGTAGCTTCTGACTCGTTTCGTCCAATCGACCGGTTTTTTACAATTTTCTTTCAGGCCGGATTGGTAAAGTTCCAGAGCTGAAGTTATACGAATGATGTCAGCTTGTAAACCACCAAATGAAATTTTTATGAACCAGGAAGTGCCTTCTTGTCATCCCTGCTTGATTGAATCCAGTAATCCGGACTTCCACGCTTCTCGTCATCGCTGACGTGACCTGCTCCCTCGTATTTAGTCCGGTCCCGGAGTGGAATCCGTTCCAACCGAGAAAGGCGTCGTAAAGAAGAATCGGTTTGCCGAATCGCCGTCCTCGAAGTCACCCCCGCCGCCCGCCCGGACGCGGATACACCGATATCTCCGTGCATCCTCCCTACTCCCCCTTCTCATCCGCCTCCACCCGCATCGCCTCCCCGATCGCAAGCTCACCACTCGCCACCAACGCATCCGCCGCCCCGCGAATATCCCCCACCGCCTTGTTCTGACTCAGCTTCCGCTTCCCGACAATCCGCGTGATCTCGATCTGCAACCCAACAATCGACTGCACCATCGTATCGAGATAATCCCGCGGCGCATCGGCCATCTTCCACGGCTCAGGCAGCGAGGCCTCATGCGTGCGCGTCAGCCGCGCGATCACGCTGCGCACGAAGCGCTCGTCGTCGCGCACCGCGATGCGCCCATGCGCATGCACGACCACATAGTTCCACGTCGGCACCTGCCGGTGCGTCGCGTGCTTGCTCGGGTACCAGTTCGGCGAAATGTACGCATCCCCCGCGCGGAAGATCACCAGCACTTCGTCGCCGTCCGCGATGTCGCGCCAGACCGGATTCGCGCGCGCGACGTGCGCGTGCAGCTCGCCGAGCCCGCCGTCGCCGGCCACCAGCTCGAACGGCAGGTGGTTCGCGTCGAGCCCGCCGCCGCCGTGCGTGACCAGGGTGCCGAACGGATGCTGCGCGATCAGCGCGTGCAGCACTTCGGTGCGGGATTCGTCGAAATGGGCAGGGACGTACATGGCGGCTCCACGGTCGGGCAAGGGTCCATCGGGTGTTCAGGGGCGCGCACCCGCGATGCGTCGATTGTGGCCGCAAACCGGTTTATGCTGTAGAGCCGGTTTCGGATATTTTCAGCGAACCAGAATCATGGCGAGAACTGCCCGCATCATCGAAATCCCGTCGATCGGCGCGCTGGACCGCGCCGCCGGCAACCTGAGCCGCCAGCTCGCGCAGGCGCTGCGTGAAGCGGTGCGGCACGGCGATATCCGGCCGGGCGACGCGCTACCGTCCACGCGCCAGCTGGCGGCGTCGCTGTGCATCGCGCGCGGCACGGTGGTCGACGCGTATGCGCAGCTGATCGCCGAAGGGTTCCTCGACGCGCACGGCGGCGCTCAAACGCGCGTCGCGCAGGCGCTGGCCGACGCGCCGCCGCCCTCGCACGCAACGGGCGCCGCGCGCCGGCAGCCGGCGCGCGCGGGCCTGCCCGAGCCCGCCGCCGCGTTCGCGCGCATCGCACAGGAGTTCACGCCGCTGCCGGCTGCACCGTTCGCGATCTCGGTGCCGATCGGCCCGACCGCACCCGACGACATCTGGCGCCGCCTCGGCAACCGCCTGCGCGCGCGCGGCGCGGGTGCGCCGTCCGGCTATGCCGATCCGCAAGGCGCGCTGCCGCTGCGCGAAGCGATCGCCGCCTATGTGCGCAAGTCGCGTTCGGTGCGCTGCGAGCCCGGCCAGGTCGTGATCACGAGCGGCACGCAGCAGGGGCTCCATCTCGCGTGCCAGGTGCTGCTCGGCGCGAACGACCAGACCTGGGTCGAGAATCCCGCGTATCGCGGCATCACCGCGCTGCTCGAAAGCACCGGCCGGCGCGACGCGATGGTGCGCGTGCCGGTGGACGACGAAGGTATCGACGTCGAGGCCGGCATCCGTCTCGCGCCGCACGCGCGCGCCGCGTTCGTCACGCCGTCGCACCAATACCCGCTCGGCATGCCGATGAGCATGGCGCGGCGCAACGCGCTGCTCGCGTGGGCGCGCACGCATCATGCGTGGATCGTCGAGGACGACTACGACAGCGAGCTGCGCTACGAGGGCTATCCGTTTCCGTCACTGCAGGGCCTCGATCCCGATCGCGTGATCTATCTCGGCACGTTCAGCAAGGTGCTGTTCCCGTCGCTGCGGCTCGGCTACGTGATCGCGCCCGACGATCTGGTCGCGGCGTTCTGCGGCGCACGCGTGCTGATGGATCGCCATGCGCCGACCGCGGACCAGCACGTGCTCGCGGCGTTCATCGACGAAGGCCATCTCGACCGCCATGTCCGCCGCGTGCGCGCCGTGTATGCGGACCATCGCGCGCACCTGATCGACACGCTCGGCGCGCGGCTGCCGCGCACGCTTGCCTGGCTGCAGCCGGGCGACCAGGGGATGCACGTCGTGCTGTGGCTGGCCGGCGGGCTCGACGATCGCGAGGTCGTCGCCCGCGCCGCCGAGGCCGGCGTCGCGGTGCGCGCCGTGTCGCCGATGTTCGCGCCGGGCACCGGCCGCCCGGGCCTCGTGCTCGGCTTCGGCGGCTTCAGCCCCGCGCAGATGGAAACGGCCGCGCAGCGGCTCGCCGACGTGATCGCAACCGTCGCCGCCGAAGCGTCGCGACGCTGACGCCGCCGCGCGATTCGTCAGTCGAATCGCCCTGAAAAGGCGGCGACACGTTGTCGGCGGGAAACAAATGTAATCGTCTGTAAATCCTGCAAGCGGGAGCCGGTTTCGGCCGCCGTGGCGCGGGTTCCGTTTGCTACGATCGCGCCTTTTCCGCCCGCGCCCCGCATCCGTGACTCGCCGAATCGTGTCGTCTTTCCGTGAATCGTGCGCCAGGTGGCTCGCCCGTGTCCGGCCGCACGCCGCCGCCGGCGCCGCGATGGCCCGCGCCGCGCTCGCCGGCTGCCTGCGCCGCCTGCGGCACCCGACCCGCCGCGGCATCGCGCTGACGCTCGCCACGGTGCCCGTGCTCGGCATGCTGGCCGTGCTGGCGTTCGTGCCGTTCACGCCGAGCATCGGCGACATCCGCAAGGCGCGCCTCGACCGGCCCGCGCAGATCGTGTCGGCCGACGGCCAGCTGATCGCCGAGTTCCGCGCGACGAACCGCGAATGGGTGCCGCTGTCGCGCATCTCGCCGCACATGGTCGATGCGCTGATCGCGACGGAAGACCGCCGCTTCTACGACCACCACGGGATCGACTGGCGCCGCACGCTCGGGGCCGCGCTGCACACCTTCTCCGGCGACCGCCAGGGCGGCTCGACGATCACCCAGCAGCTCGCGCGCAACCTGTATCCGGACGAAGTCGGCCGCGCGCCGACGCTCACGCGCAAGCTGAAGGAGCTGGTCACCGCGTTCAAGATCGAGAGCGTGTACAGCAAGGACCAGATCCTCGAGACCTACCTGAACACAGTGCCGTTCCTGTACAACGCGTACGGCGTCGAGATGGCCGCGCGCACCTACTTCGACAAGTCGGCGGCCGAGCTCGACATCCTCGAAAGCGCGACGCTGGTCGGCATGCTGAAGGCCAACAGCTACTACAACCCGGTGCTGAACCCCGAGCGCGCGGTGCAGCGGCGCAACACGGTGCTCGCGCAGATGAACAAGTACGGCAAGCTGAAGCCGGCCGCGTATGCGTGGCTGGTCCGGCAGCCGCTGCGCGTCGATTTCGAGCCGCAGACCGCCTCGCCGGGCCTCGCGCCGCACTTCACCGCGCAGCTGCGCAAGTGGCTGATCGCGTGGGCCGACCGCAACAACTACAGCATCTATGCGGATGGCCTGATCATTCGGACAACGATCGATTCGCGCCTGCAGCAGATCGCGACGGAAGCGGTCGAACGGCAAACCGACCAGCTCCAGGCGATCGCGGACGACGCATGGCGCGACGCCGACGGCTGCGGGCTGCGCAACGCGCTGTTCCGGGGCTTCATCCGGCAGACGCCCGATTACCGCAGCGCGCGCGAGGCCGGCGTGCCGGACCCGGTCGCGCTGCGCCGGCTCGCGTCGAATCGCCCGTTCATGCGCGCGCTGTGCCGCAGCAAGACGCAGGTGCAGGCCGGCTTCATCGCGATCGATCCACGCAACGGGCAGGTGCGCGCGTGGGTCGGCAGCCGCGACTTCGCCAGCGAGCCGTTCGATCATGTCGCGCAGGCGCGCCGCCAGCCGGGCTCGACGTTCAAGCCGTTCGTGTACGGCGCGGCGTTCGCGGACGGCGCGCGGCCGAGCGACACGTTCGTCGACCGCAACGTCGCGATCCCGCTCGACGGGCATGCGGTGTGGCGGCCGACCGACGCGGAACCGCCCACCGGCCTGCCGATGACGCTGCGCGACGCGCTCGCGCATTCGCGCAATCGCATCACCGCGCAGCTGATGCAGCGCGAAGGCCCGGCCAAGGTCGTGCAGCTCGCGCGCGCGATGGGCGTGCGCGACAGCCCGCTCGACGCGGTGCCGTCGCTCGCGCTCGGCACGAGCCCGGTCACGCTCAAGGAGATGGTATCCGCGTACGGCACGATCGCGAATCGCGGCGTGTACGCGGAACCGCAGATGGTCACGCGCATCGAGGATCACGACGGCAAGGTGCTCGCCGAGTTCGCGAGCCCGCCGCCGGCGCGCGCGCTGCCGGTCAATGCCGCGCAGACGCTGATCGACGTGATGCGCGACGTCGTCGACTTCGGCACCGGCGCGGACATCCGCGCGCGCTTCGGGCTGCGCGGCGACGTCGCGGGCAAGACCGGCACCACGCAGGACAACGCGGACGGCTGGTTCATCCTGATGCATCCGCAGCTCGTGGCCGGCGCGTGGGTCGGCTTCGACGACGGCCAGGTGACGCTGCGCAGCGACTACTGGGGCGAAGGCGCACACAGCGCGCTGCCGATCGTCGGCATGTTCTACGATGCTGCCCTGCGCAATCGCGTGATCGACCCGCGCGCGCAGCTCACGCCGGACTACCGGCCGCGGGTTGCCGCGCCGCGGCCGAAGCGACCGCCGCGCCCGAGTTTCTTCGACTGGTTCAGGCTGTTCCGGTAGCGGTGCGGGCGATCGGCTCCAGCGGCGCACTCGTATCGAACGGCCCGCCGCTCAATCCGCCGTATCCCCGCCCTTCGGCACCCTCGACCACGCATTGCGGCCCGGCAGCGGCGCCCACGCCGGTCGCGTCTTGCGCGCGGAATCGACGACGACCAGATAGCGGCCCTCGATCGGCGTGATGTCGCGCCCCGGGTGCAGCACCCAGAACGACCTGCCGGCCTCCGCGCGCGCTTCGTAGTCGGCATCGAGGATGCCGTGCCGGTCGATGAACGTGTTCAACGACGCGGGAATCCGCACGCAACCCTTCGAATGGCGGATGCCGAGCAGCGGTTCGAGGCGCTCCGGATCGGTCGCGTGCATTTGAAAGCGCATCGCCGACACGCCGCCCTTGCCCCAGCCGCGTTCGCTGTCCACCCAGCCGAAGTCGTAGATCCGCATGTCGCGGCGCCCATAGCCGCGAATGCCGTTGTCGTTCGTCGTGCCTTCCGCGCGGAAATCCATGTTGTCCGGCGTGTGCGTGAACACGCCGAGCGGCGTCACGAAGTGGTCGTATTTGCCGGGCAGCCCGGTCGCGACCGGCGTCGCGCCGATCATCAGCCACGCATTGGCCCGCGTCGCGCGGAAGTAGATGAACAGCGCCTGCACGGCCGGCGCGCGATCGACCATCACCACGTATTCGCCGGCGAGGTCGGCCAGATCGCCGGCCGCGAGCGCCTGCTGCAGGCGCTGGCCGTACGCGCGCTGCTCGGCGGTCGGCACGTTCAGCCGGCGCGTCACTTCCTGCGCGAAGCGCTTGCGCATGTCGAGCGCGCGCGTCGTCGCGCTCGCGGCTTCGGATGGGGACAGCGGCGGATGCCGGCGCGGCAGCACCACCTCGGCCTCGCTGGCCGGCGTGCCGGAAGCCGCGGAAGCCGCGCTTGCAGGCATCGCGGATGACGCAGCGGCCGGCGCCGGCGCCGGCGACGACGCGGACGGCTCGGTAAGAACGGGAAGCGCCGGCGCGGCGGCAAGCCACGCGCACACGGCAAGCGGAACGCCACGGCGACGCGGCCACGCGAACCGCCACGTCAATTCGGGAAGCTTCATGCGATCGATGCGCGATCGACCGATCGGGCCGGTGCGCGCCGTCTGACGGCACGCGGGCTGCGCGAAGCGGCAACGCGCCGGGCGCAGCGCGCGCGCCGGACGCCGACGCCTCCGCGCGGCGCGGCCGGCCGCGCGGAAAGCGCGTCGGGCCGATGGCGGCAAGAGAGTCGTCTGGCGTTTCATTCTACGCGCCCGTGCGCAAACCGGCAGCGCGGACGCGCGGCCGCTACTTCGAGATCGCTTCGAGCGCGACGCCCTTCGTGCGCGGCCCCATCAGCCCGATCGCCGCCATCACGACCGCCATCGCGCCCGCGATGAACACGAACACGCCGGCGGTGCCGAAGCCCTTCAGCACCGCGGCGATCACGAACGACGTGAAGATCGCCGAGAAGCGGCTCCACGAATAGACGAAGCCCACCGCGCGCGCGCGGATCGCGGTCGGGAACAGCTCGGCCTGATACGCGTGGAAGCTGTACGACATGATGTTGTTCGCGAGCGTGAGGCCGATGCCGAGCACGATCAGCAGCGGCGCCACCGTCGTCTGGCTGAACAACAGCCCGCAGACGATCGCCGCGCCCGCCATCGCGACGATCACCGACTTGCGCTCGAAGCGGTCGGCGATCAGGAGTCCGATCAACGGGCCGACCGGCGCCGCGAGCGCGATCACGCTCGAATACATCAGGCTCGTCGTGACCGTGATGCCCTGCTTGATCAGCAGCGTCGGCACCCAGTTCGCGAAGCCGTAGAAGCCGACCGTCTGGAACACGTTGAAGATCGTCATCATGATCGTGCGCTTGCGGTACGGCGGCACCCACATGTCCCTGAAGCTGCCGCGCACGGGCACCGGCTCGGCGGGCGCGGGCGGCGGCAGCGGGCGGCCGTATTCCGCCTCGACCTTGGCCTCGAGCGCGCGCATCACGCGGTCCGCCTCGTCGAGCCGGCCCTGCTGCGCGAGCCAGCGCGGGCTTTCCGGCAGGCCGCGGCGGATCCACCAGACGAAGATCGCGCCATGCGCGCCGATCAGCACGACCCAGCGCCAGCCGTCGAGGCCGAACGGCGCATGCGGAACGAGCAGGTACGCGAGGAACGCGACGACCGGCACCGCGACGAAGCCCACCGCCTGCTCGCACGCGAACGCGCGGCCGCGGATCTGCTTCGGCACGAGTTCGGAAATGTACGTGCCGATCGTCACCATCTCGACGCCGAGCCCGAGGCCGACGACGAAGCGCCAGAAGTTCAGCCCGGCGGACGTGTCCTGGAACGCCATCACGACGTTCGCGGCGGTGTACCACAGCAGCGACCAGGTGAAGATCGCGCGGCGGCCGAAGCGGTCGGCAAGGAAGCCGCACGCGATCGTGCCGATGAAGAGGCCGGAGAACAGCGCGGCGATGAAGCTGGCGACGCCGGTGGTGCCGAACAGCCCGTGGGTCGTCGCGCTGAGGATGCCGCTTTTCACGAGGCCCGGTGCGACGTAGCCGCTGTAGAGCAGGTCGTAAAGCTCGAAGAAGAAGCCGAGACTCAACAGCACGACGAGCTTCCAGACACTGCGGGTGGGCGGCAGGCGGTCGAGGCGCGCCGAGATCGAGCCGGCGTCGAGCCGCGAGGCCGGCGTGGCAGGTGTTCGCGGGGAGGTATCCGTTGAGGCCATCGTGGGCGCGTCTCCTGATGTTGTCTTGTCGTGTTGTCGCGTTGCCGTGTCGTCAGGCGGCCGTCGCGCGGCCGTCATGCGAGCCGGCCCATTGTACCGGCCCCGACACCGCGCGATCGCGCGTGCGGCAGCGCAGGCTCCGGAAACCGGCGGCCGCCGCCAGCCCGCACATTGTGTAAATTGCGTAACCGTCTGTCGACCGGTGCGCCGCCGCGCCGAACGGTTGATAACCCGCAGCATCGCACCGCGCAAGCGCATCCCGCCAGCGTGCGCGCGGCGGCACCGGGCCGCCGCCGCACATCGCCGACGCATCGCGCCCCGCATCCCGCTATGCTCTGAGGATTCCACGGCAGCGGCCGATGCCGGCGCACACCGGTAACATGCCGGCTGCCCAACCGTGACAACACGTGGACGATTTGACGACAGCGGCCACGTCGGCAAATCGTAAGGATTCCATGCGCATACAACACCTTTCCACTTTCGTCCGCCGGGTCGCGCTGATCGCGCTGCTGCACCTGATCCCGGCCGCCTCGGCGCACGCGTTCCCGTCGCCGGCTTCCGATGCCGGCGCGGCCATCGCCGACGGCGCGTCCGCCCCAACGATTTCATTGAGCGACGCGACAGCCGAGCTGAAGGAGATGCAGGCCCAGCAGGACCGCATCAAGCAGCAGACGTCCGCCGCGACGAACAGCAAGGTGCTGGACTCGCTGGCCGACTCGACGCAGGCATTGAGCGCCGCCGTCGACAAGCTGACCGCGCAGTTGGTCCCGCAGCGCGCGAAACTCCAGGCGCAGCTCGACGTGCTCGGGCCGCCGCCCGCGCCGGGCGCGGCGCCCGAAACCCCGGCCGTCGCGCAGCAGCGGGCGACGCTGAACGCGCGCAAGACGCAAATCGAGGCGGCACTGAAGCAGGCCGCCGACCAGAAGGGCAACCTCACCAACCTCACCGACCAGTTCTCGAAGCTGAATCGCAGCCTGCTGAAGAACCAGCTCGTGCTGCGCTCGGGCAGCATCTTCGGCGCGCAATTCTGGATGCCGCTGTTCCGGCGGTCCCCCGGCGACGCGCAGCGGCTCGGCGACTTCGACGAACAGCTCGTCGCGATGCTGAAGTCGGCCTGGCAGCCGGGGCAGCGCTTCGTGACCACGCTGCTGCTGCTCGCCGCGCTGGCGGTGTGGATCGTCGGCCGGCGGCTCATCGAACACTGGCTCGCGTGGTTCTGCGTGAACCGCTTGCCCGAAACCCGCCTGCGCCGCAGCGCGCTCGCGCTGTCGACCGCGGTCACGACGCTGCTGACCACGGGCATCGCGGTGCAACTGCTCTACGTCGGGCTGGCGCGCCACGCCGATCTCTCGCCGGCGCTCGGCGACCTGTGGGACGAGTTCGCGAAGCTGGCGCTCACCTGCGCGCTGATCGCGGGCCTCGGCCGCGCCCTGCTGTGCACGCGTCATCCGTCGTGGCGGCTGCCCGCGCTCGCCGATCCGGTCGCCCTCGCGATGCGGCCGTTCCCGGGCGTGCTGGCCGCGCTGCTGCTCGTGTCCGGCACGATCGAGGAACTCAACCGGATCGTCGACACGAGCCTGTCGGTCACGCTGTTCGGCCGCGGCATCGTGGCGCTCGTCGTCGCGCTGACGGTCGGCGCGTCGCTGCTGCGCGCGAACCGCGTGCGCAGCGCGATGGCCGCGGCGGGCGAAGCGCCCGAGCAGCGCTCGACGCTCGCGGGGCTGATCCATGCCGGCGTATCGCTCGCGATCATCGTGTCGCTGCTCGCGCTGATGATCGGCTACATCACCGTCGCGCGCTTCATCACGTTCGAGCTGGTCTGGTTCGAGATCGTCCTGTGCAGCGTCTACGTGCTGACGCAGCTGACGCGCGACGCGTGCGCCACGCTGTTCAATGCGAACCTGTCGAGCGGCAAGCAGATCAAGCACCTGTTCGGGCTCGGCGACAAGCATCTCGAACAGGCACAGACCGTGCTGTCAGGCCTCGGCACGAGCCTGCTGATGCTGTTCGCGGTGATCGCGCTGCTGACGGGCGGCTTCGGCACGACGCCGGGCGACCTGCTCGACAGCCTGGTCGCGGTGGCCGGCGGCGAGAAGCTGCAGAGCCTGAACATCATGCCGGACCGGATCATCAACGCGGTGATCGGCTTCGCGATCGGCCTCTACCTGCTGCGCTCGGTACGGCGCTGGCTCGACGCCGAGTTCATGCCGGCGCTCGGCATGGACCCCGGCATGCGCGCGTCGCTCATCACGCTGTTCACCAACGTGGGCTATGCGCTGATCGTGCTGATGACGCTGGCGCTGCTCGGCGTGCGATGGGACAAGCTCGCGTGGATCGTCAGCGCGCTGTCGGTCGGCATCGGCTTCGGCCTGCAGGAGATCGTGAAGAACTTCGTGTCGGGGCTGATCCTGCTGACCGAACGCCCGGTGAAGGTGGGCGACATGATCAGCATCAGCGGCGTCGAGGGCGACATCCGCCGGATCAACGTGCGCGCGACCGAGATCCAGCTCAGCGACCGCTCGACCGTGATCGTGCCGAACTCGCAGCTGATCTCGCAGAACCTGCGCAACGTGACGATGGGCAACAGCACGCAGGGCGTCGCGACGCTGGTGCTGACGTTCCCGCTGAACACCGATCCGGAGCAGGTGCGCGACCTGCTGCTCGACGCGTACCGCGAGCATCCGTCGATTCTGGACAAGCCCGCGCCGTCGGTGACGTTCAGCCAGCTGACGCCGGACGGGATCACGCTGAGCGTGACGGGTTATGTCCCGAGCCCGCGGATCGCCAGCTCGACGAAGAGCGATCTGCTGTTCGAGATCCTGAAGCGGCTGCGCGCGGCGCAGATCACGCTGTCGAGCCCGCAGATGCTGGTGGTGCAGAACATGCCGGGAGCGGCGGCGTAGCGCGTGGAGGTCGGAGGGCCGGCGGCCTCGTTCCGCCAGCCCTTGGCATGCGTGTGCGCAGCGTCAGAACTTCGTGCTGATGCCGATCCGCGCAATGGCCTGCGTCGCGCCGCTCGCCGCGCCGTTCTCATCCATCACGCCGTTGATCTGCGCATGGCCGCCGACGCTCGCGCGTTGATAGACCGCCGCCGCATACAGCCTCGTGCGCTTCGACAGCAGATAGTGGACGGCCGCGCCGACCTGATGCGCATGGTTGCCGTCGAGTTTCTCGTTCCCCTTCATATACGTGTAGCTCGCGCCGGCGATCCAGTCCGGCGCCGGTTGCCACATCGCCCCGCCTTCCACCATCCAGGCCCCCGCGCCGTTGAGCGCGTTGTGCACGGTCGTCACGAGCAGCTTGCCCGTCACCGATCCGACCGCATAGCGAAGGCCCGCGCCCCAATTGCGGATGCTGGTCGCAGGCATGCCGTCCTTGCCGCCGTACTTCACGTTCGTCAGCGCGGCCGCCGCGCCGAACGGCCCGCCGTCATAACTCGCGCCGACGCTCACGGTATTGCCCGCGCCGATCGATCCGGCGACATTGCCGAACCCGTACAGCGCGCCGACCGTCAGCCCGGCAACCGGCGGGCTGACGTATTTCACGGCATTCGCAACCCGCGTGCTGCCCGCGACGCGATCCCAGTCGAATGCGCCCGTCGGGTTGCCCGGAATGGCGAGCTTGTCGAACGGGCCGTTCCGGAATCCGTACAAGCCGGTCAGGTCCTGTGCGATCTCCGTGCCGCCGAAAAAGAGCGAATCGACCATGAAGTCGTACTGGTTGCCGAACGTCAGCTTGCCGTACCGGTCGTTTTCCAGCCCGACATACGCGTTTCGGGCAAACAATCCGCCGCCGATCGTCGCGCCGCTCGCCAGCGAATACTGGCTGACCAACCGGAAGATCGCGCGCGTTCCACCGCCCAGCTCTTCCTTTCCGTCGAATCCCAGCAGGTTCGGAAAGAAGATGTTGTCATCCATCTTCACGTTGGTTCGGCCGCCTTCGTTGCTGACGTAACTGACGCCGACATCCATCAGGCCGAACATCGTCACGCTGCTCTGCGCGAACGCATTCGGCGCGATCGCCGCTGCGGACGCGAGCAGTAACACGCCACTCTTCGTCATCTCCAATCCCATCCTTTATATTGTTTTTTATATCGCACTACGAATCGTTTTCATCGGCAGAATCCGTCCCGCCGCAAGCGCCGGGCGCCTACACCGTGGAATAGCCGCCGTCGACCGGCACGATGGCGCCCGTGACGAACGACGCGCCGCTCGAGCACAGGAACAGGATGACTTGCGCCACTTCGTCGGCCGTTCCCCACCGCCCGCATGGCGTGCGATCCAGGATGCGTCGTGAAGCGACGTAGTCGGACATCAGGCCCTGACTCAACGGCGTGTCGATCCATCCCGGCGCGACCGCATTCACGCGTATCCCCCGGTCGGCCCAGGCCTGTGCGAGCGAACGCGTGAGTTGCGCGATGCCGCCCTTGCTCGCGCTGTAGGCTGGCCGGTCCCGGCTGCCGAAATACGTGAACATCGACGCGATGTTCACGATGCATCCCCGGCTGGCGGAGAGCGCGGGCAACGCGGCGTTCGACACCCGCATGACCGACGTCAGGTTGACGTTCAGCACGCGCTCGAAAACTTCCATCCGGTATTCATCGGCGTCCCGGCTGACACCCGCCGCATTGACCAGCGCATCCAGCCGCGGCATGAACGCCATCTCGCGCGACAGCGCATCGTCATCCGTCACGTCCAGCTCGACGCAGCGGATTCGCGCGTGCGCCGGCGCGCGCAGCGCCGACGCATCCAGCCCGAACGCAACGACCGATGCCCCCGCGTCGGCAAACCGGCGCGCGACGCTTGCGCCGATACCCGACGTGCCGCCCGTCACCAGCACCGTCTTGCCTTCGAATTCATGGCGTTCATTCATGTCGATTCCGCTCCTCGTCGTGTCGTGCGTGTCCTGGGCCGGATGCGTGCATCGGCGACACCAGGATCTTGAATTGCGTCCGATCCGCGAGCAGCGCGTCGAAGCCCTCGGCCACGGCGTGCTCGAGCGACACGGTTTTCGTGACGATCGACGCCGGATCGAACGCGCCCGACGCCACCAGCCGCAGCAGATCCTCGTAGACATGGCGGTACCCGACGCTCGCCGTGAAACTCAGCTCGTCGTTCACCGCGCGAAACGCGTCGAAGCCGGCGCGCGGCATCAGGCCGACCATCACGACCCGGCCGCCCTTTTTCACCACATCCGTCGCGCTTTCGAACGTCTCGGGCAATCCGGCCGCCTCGAAGCTCACGTCGGCGCCCAGCTGGCCGGTCGCCGCCCGCACCGCGCGCCGCAACGACGGCGCGTCGAGCTCACGCGCATTCAGCACCTGCGTTGCGCCGAGGCGGGCCGCGGCGGCCAGGCGCTCGACCGACACATCGACCGCGACGATCGTCGTCGCGCCCTGCAATTTCGCGAGCATGACCAGCAACAGGCCGACCGGCCCCAGCCCGAAGATCGCGCAGGACTCGCCCAGCCTGAGGTTGCCGCGCCGCAACGCATGCAGCGCAACCGCGGCGGGCTCGAGCACCGCGGCCTGCACGAAGCTCACGGCAGCGGGCAACCGGTACAGCATGTACGCCGGCACCACGGCGAAATCGGCCATGCCGCCATCGCCCATCAATCCGGCGAAACCCATCGATACGCACAGGTTGTACGATCCCGACCGGCAATAGGCGCAATGGCTGCATCGATACTCGGGCTCGACCGCGACGCGATCGCCGACGCGCCATTCCGTCACGCCGGGCCCCACGTCCACGACGGTGCCGCAGAACTCGTGACCGAGCGTCAACGGAGCGGCGCGGCCGGACAGCGCATGCGGCGCGTCGACCGGAATCGCATGCGGCCCGTCGGCGTATTCGTGCAGGTCGCTGCCGCAAATGCCGCAATACGCGACGGCAATCCGCACCTCGCCCGGCCCCGCGATCGGGGCCTCGATCGCGACGAGCCTGACGTCGCGCGCACCGTGCCATTGAAGTGCACGCATCGTCATTGCCCTCCGGCGTTCTGCGCGTTGAACGCCCCGTCCGCGTCGCCGCCGATGCCGCGCCTGCGCAGCACGGCGGGCGCGGTTTCAACGAGGCCGACCGACAGCAGGCATGCCAGCACCGCACCGCCCGACGACATCCACATGGCGAACGACAGGCCGTACCGGTCGGCGGCAAAGCCCGCGATGGTCGGCGCGACAAAGCCCCCGATCAGTTCGCCCGCGCCCATGATCAACCCGAGCGCGCTCGCGATGACGCGCGGCGGCACCGTCTCGGCCGGAATCGTCGCCATGAACAGCGTGAAGCACCCGAGCCCCGTATAGGTCAGGAACACGCATGCGCCCAGGCCGAACACCGAACCGGCATGCATCATCGCGACCGGGCACAGCGCCGCGACCAGCGCAAACACGGTCATCGTCGGCTTTCGCCCGATCCGGTCGGAGAGGGCCGGCACCGCGAAGCCCCAGAACACCCAGGCCGCGCCGAGGCAGGTCATCACGACGCCCATGTCGCCCGCCGACAGGTGACGGCTGGTCATCAGGAACGTCGGCGCGAACGAGATGATGATGACGAACCACGTGAGGAAGAAGCAGCTGATCAACACGCACAGCAGGATATTGCGTTCCTTCAGCAGCGCCCAGCGGCTGACGCGCGCGCCGGCCGCCGCGTGCGTGCCGCCCTCGACCGACTGCACGTGCCGCGCGCCGCCCGGCGGCACCTCCCGCACCCAGCGCCAGATGCACAGCGCGATCACGAACCCCGGAATGCACGACACATAGAACGCGTCGCGCCAGCCGTACTTCGTCGCGATGAAGATCACGACCGGCGGCCCGATCATGGCCCCGAGCAGGCCGGCGGCCGAGCCTTGCAGCAGTCCCATGTTGAGTCCGCGCCGGCTCGGCGTCGAACTCTCGACCATCAGCGACTGCGACAGCGGCAGCACGGGGCCCTCGGCCACGCCCATCAACGCGCGAAACGCGAGCAGGCTGGCAAAGCCCGCGACCAGGCCGGACAGCGCCGAGAAGACGGAGAAGCCCAGCACCGCGGCGATCAGGAGCGGCTTGCGGGTGCCGCGCGCGTCGGACCAGGCACCCGTCAACGCGCCCGATGCGGCCCATGTCAGCGCGAGCGCCGACGACACCATGCCGAGCTGCGCGTTGGTCAGGCCCAGCTCGTCCGACATGAACGGAAACAGGAACGACAGGGCAAGGCGATCGAAAAACACGAATCCGAACGTCATGAACAAGATCACGAGCAGCTTGTTTTCATACGTCCATAAGGGCTTCGAAGCAGGTTGATGCGTCATGGCTGACCTCGCTGCGTGACGGGTGCGTTAGCGGAACAGTCGTTCGATCGCCTGCGCACCGAGACCGATCTTCTCGTAGTGCGCCTTGCACATCGCGATGTACGAATGCACGTCGAAATACCCGTCCGGGTTGCCCTGCTCGTCCAGCCAGATCAGCGGCCCCTTCACGATGAAGAACACGCGCATCGGCTCGGGATGATCGAACGCGACGAGCGTGTGCCCTTCACCCGGCGTTTCGTAGACGAAATCGCCCTTGGTGGCCGTCCAGTCGTGTTCGAGATAGCCCCACTTTCCCGAGATCGTGTACGCGAACACTTCGTGCGGGTGATAGTGCCGGTTGACGAGGCCCGCATGCTTCGCCATCAGGATGTCGCACCACTTGTTCTGCGTCGGCGAAATCCACAGCGGCCTCGACGAAACGGTTTCGGTGAACGGCACGTAGAGCCGTTCGTCGTCGGACGGCGCATTGGCGATGTACGCTTCGGGCAGCGCATCGGGCTTGAACGGATTGGTGATCGGCGCGATGTTCTGCCAGAATTCGGTCACGGCTATGTCGACCACAATGTGTCTCCTGATGTCGTTGTCGTGGGATCGACTTTAGCCAGACGGTGCGCGCCGCGTTTGACTGCGCGGGACGAAATGCTTGTCCGCGCCGGACATCGCACCCGACCTGTTCTTTCGGATTCCCCCACAATCCGGCCTGCCCGCCGCAGCGGGCGCCCGCAGGAGACAACGTGATGAACCGGAACGTGCTGTCGCGCACGCAAGGCTCCACGGCCAACGTGCCGGCGCCGCAGCGGCTTGCGTACTGGGAAGCCTTCAACGCCAGCACGCTCGTCGGCCTGCGCTGCTCGTCGCTGTCGCCGCACGGCTTCGACGCGACGATCACGAATATCGCGCTGCCCGGCCTGCGCGTGGCCGACATCCGCGGCAGCGACCACCTGATCGAGCGCAGCCCCGCGATGGTGCGCGCGTTGCCGAAGGAATCCGTGTTTGCGTGCCAGGTCGTGCGCGGCAGCGCCTATTTCGTGCAGCGGGATCGCTGCGTGATCGTCGAGACGGGCGATACGGTCGTGTATGACACGCGCATTCCGTATCTTTTCGGATTCCTTACTCCAATGCGTCAATTCCTGATCGATGTCCCGATTTCGACTTTCGGCGAACGATTCGATTTCGATGTCGGCAACTTGCCGCTCAAGATTCCGGTGCGCCCCGGCACCGGGAACATGATCGGCGCTACGTTCCATGCAACCGTCGACCGGTTCCTGAGCCACCCGGTCGAGCAGGATGCGCCGCAGTTCTGCGAGCATGCGCGCACGCTGCTCGCCGCGATGATCGGGTGCGAAACGCACGGCGCCCGTTCGTCACGCGCGGCGCTGTCGTACCTGCTGACCGCCAGGCAATACATTGCGACGCATCTCGCCGAACCCGGCCTCGCGCCGCAAGCGGTCGCCGATGCGGTCGGACTGTCGCTACGGCATCTGAGCCGCCTCTTCGCCGCCGAGGATCAAACGATCACGCACTACATCTGGTCGCAGCGCCTGTCGCGCGCCCGCGATGAACTCGTGGATCCGCGCCTGCGGAAGACGACCGTAGCCGAAATCGCATTTCGCTGGGGGTTCTCGAGTCAGGCGCATTTCAGCCGCGCCATTCGCGAGCGATACGGCGCGTCCCCGATGGGGCTTCGTGCGTCGGCGTCAACATGAAGCAACCCGCAGACGCTTGCGGATGCCCGTGCGGTCGATGCAAACGCGGGCCGGCAAGCGCACCGTTCGCGTTCAGTGTGCAATGCACACGGATTTCGTCTCCATATAGCCCTCGACCGCCCCCTTGCCGAATTCGCGGCCGATTCCCGACTGCTTGAACCCGCCGAATGGCATGCAAGGATCCAGCGGAACGTGGCAATTCACCCAGACGGTGCCCGCTTCGATCTTCCGCACGAGATCCATCGCCGCGCGCAGGTCGTTCGTCCACAGGCTCGCCGCCAGGCCGAACGGCGTGTCGTTCGCCAGTCGCAGCGCGTCGTTCGCATCGTCGAACGGAACGAGCGCCAGCACGGGGCCGAACACCTCGTCCCGCATGATCGCCGCATCGTGCGGCACGTCGCCGATGACGGTCGGGCGCACGTAGAACCCCGGCGCGTCGACCGGCGTTCCGCCCGCGAGAAAGCGCAGGCCGGCCGCCCTGGCCGCGGCGAGATGCGACTCGACACGGCCGCGATGGGCGGCGGACACGAGCGGGTTGATCTGTGCGGCCGGGTCCATGCCGGGCCCCATCGTCATCGAGCCGGCCGCGCTCGCGAGACCTTCGGCGATCTGGCGATACCGGCTTCGATGCACATAGACCCTCGACACCGCCGCGCAAACCTGCCCCTGGTTCAGCAGCCCGCCCGCCAGCACGCCGCTCACCGCCTGGTCGACATCGACGTCGGCCAGCATCACCGCGGGATTCTTGCCGCCGAGCTCCAGTGAAAAGCGCGTCATGTTCTCCACGGCCGCATGACCGACGAGCCGCCCCGTCGGCGTCGATCCCGTGAACGAGATCTTGCTGACGCGCGGATGCGATGCGAGCGCGGCGCCGCATGCGCCGCCACCGGTCACCACATTGAACACGCCCGGCGGAATGCCCGCTTCGATCGCGAGCTCGGCGAGACGCAGCGCCGTCAGCGGCGTTTCCGGCGACGGCTTGATGACGATCGTGCAACCCGCGGCGAGCGCCGGGACGAGCTTCCAGATCGCGATCATCAGCGGGAAATTCCACGGCACGATACCGGCCACCACGCCGACCGGTTCCTTGCGCGTGTACGCCGTGTATTGCGTGCCCGGCGGAAACGGAATGGACACGTCCAGCGTTTCGCCGTGAATCTTCGTCGCCCAGCCGGCCATGTAGCGCACGTATTCGATCGACGCGCCCACCTCGATCGCGCGCGACACCTGGATGGATTTGCCCTGGTTGAGCGTTTCGAGCTGCGCCAGCTCCTCCGCATGCAGCGCGAGCAGATCGGCGAGCCGAAGCAGAATGCGTTCGCGATCGGCGGGCCTCAACCCCGACCAGCAGCGCGAGTCGAACGCGGAACGCGCGCTGCGCACCGCGACATCGACGTCCTCGGCGTCGCAGTCCGCGGCGCTCGTCAGCACGCTGCCGCTTGCGGGATCGAATACGTCGAGATACCGGCCCGCGCGGGCGACCGTCGCCCGGCCGCCGATGAAGGGCTCGTGCCGGCGCTCGATGAAGTGTTGCACAGCCGGCAACACGGGAATTTGCGTGGTGTTCATCGTGTGATTCCTGTCATTGGCCTGCGAGAATGAATTCGGCGCAGCGCTCCGCGATCATGATCGCAGGCGCATTCGTATTGCCCGACACGATCCGCGGCATGATCGACGCATCGCAAACGCGCAAGCCGTCGACGCCGTTGACGTGAAGGCGGGGCGTGACGACGGCATCCGGATCGCTCCCCATGCGGCAGGTGCCGACCGGATGATAGACCGTTTTCGCGCGACGCCGCACATACTCCGCCAGCGGCACGCCGGAGGAATCCGGCCATTCCGGTGTGCACAGATCCTCACGCACGATTCCGGCGAGCGACGGTGCGCGGATGATCCGGCGCGCAAGCTCGACGCCGCGAACCAGCACCTCGACATCGGCCGGATCCGCCAACGCCCCGCTGTCGAACAGAATGGGCGACGCCGCGTCGCGATCGCGCAATTTCACCGAGCCCCGCGAACGCGGGCGAAGCAGGCATGGATTGATCGACAGGCCATGTCCGGGCAGCGGGCTGCGATCCACGTCGCCAACGAGGGTCGGCAACACATGAAACTGGATGTCGGGCCGGCTGCCGCCGGTGGTATCGACGAAGCCGCCCGACTCGACCACGTTCGACGTGAGCAGGCCCGTGCGGAACAGCGTCCATTGCGCGCCATGCCGCAACGCCTTCATGCCCTTGTCGTTGCCGAGCAGGCTGACCGGTTCGGATGTGCGCCCGTACACCGACACTTCGAGGTGGTCCTGGAAGTTCTGTCCGATCTCGGGGCAATCGCGGATGACCGGAATCCCGAGCGATTGCAGATGGTCGCCCGGCCCCACGCCGGACAGCATCAGGATCTTCGGTGTACTGAGCGCACCGGCGCACAGCACGACTTCGGCGCTCGCGGCAGCGGATCCGGTTTCGCCGTTCTCGCCGCGCCATTCGACGCCATAGGCGCGCCGGTCGCGAAACAGGACGCGGGTGACCCGGCACCCGGTCAGAACGCGCAGGTTCTGCCGATTCAGCACCTCGGCCAGGTAAGTCCTCGCGGTGCTGCCACGTTGTCCGTCGAACGTCGTCGTATGGTAGAAGCCGAAGCCGTCCTGACGCTGCCCGTTGAAATCGTCGTTGTACGCAAATCCGGTTTCCTGCGCCGCCTTGACGAACGCGAGGCTCAGCGGATGACGAAAGCGCGTGTCGCCGACCTTGAGCGGCCCGTCGGTGCCATGGAACGGCTCGGACAGCCGCATGTGCGATTCCGCGCGCTTGAACACCGGCAGCACGTCACGCCACGCCCAGCCCGTGCAACCGAGCGCCGACCAGTCGTCGTAGTCGCTCGATGTGCCGCGGATGTAGATCATCGCGTTGACGGAACTGCCGCCGCCCAGCGTGCGCCCCTGCGGCACGAAGGTCGTGCGGCCTGCGGCGCCCGGCTGCGGCTCGCTTTCGAACGTCGTCGTGCGCTTCGTGCCCAGCACCCGGATGAACGTGGCCGGCATCGTGATGAACAGGCTGTCGTCCTTCGGCCCGTCTTCGAGCAACAGCACGCGCTTGCCTGCCTTCACGAGGCGGTGGGCGACCGTGCATCCCGCCGAGCCGCCCCCTGCGACGATGTAGTCGTACGTCTCCATCCTGCGTCTTCTCCATGTGATCCGGCGGCGGCAACAGCATTGCCCCTTCCGAAAGCCAAGCATAGCGACGCGGTTGCGCCCGGCCTTGACTGGCACGGACGCCGCATTTGACCGGCGCGGACACCGCCGGTCACGGCGCTTTTCAGCGGGACGAAAGGCCGTCGGATGACGATGCTCGCGTTTCCGTCGGCGTTTCGCCGAATCGGGCGCGATAGCTGCGACTGAAGTGCGCGCTGTTGTTGAACCCCCAGCCAAAGGCGATCTCGCTGACGGTCAGGTGCTTCAGCGATGGATCGCGCAGGTTCGCGCGGCATCGTTCGAGACGCCTTGCCAGAATGTAGCGGGCGATCGGCGTGCCTTCGATTTCGAAGATGCGCGCGAGCTGGCGCGGCGACAGCCTGATCGCCGCGCTGACCGAATGACAGTCGAGATGCTCGTCGGCAAGACGGTTTTCGATGAATGCCTTCGCACGCCACAGCGTATGGATCGTGGATTTGCTCGACGACACGTCGCCGTCGTTGAGTCGCAGCATCGATTGCACGAGTTCGAGCACTTGCGCGGCCCGTTGCTCGCGCGCATGCGGCGCAGGATCGTGGGGCTGTGCGAGCAAGGTGTGGATCTGCCGGGCCGCCCACGCCGTGACGCCGTCGCGGCTGTCGATCTTGACGAGACCGCGGTATCGCCACGGGGCGACGTGCGCCTCGAACGTTTCTCGTGGGACGTCCAGCACGGTCATGGCCATGTCGGCGGGAAAGCCGTGCCCGTATGGCGTCGACGTATCGTAGATGACGATGTCGCCGGGCGCATGCATCATGCAGTCGACATCCTGGAACGTATATCCTTGCCCCTCGTTCATCACGCAGATGAACACCGCGTCGCGCTGATCCGCATGAATGTTGTGCGGCGTGCGGACGACCGAATGCCGGTTCGCGGTAATGTCGCAGACCCTGAACAGCGCCATGTCGCGCTTTCGCAGCGTCGCGTCGATGCCCTCGGACGAGCGGCCGCTGCACTCCACGCAGATGAGCGCACGGGCAACGTTGTCAACCCAGAAGTCGACCCGCTCGTCCCCGCGAACCGTGCGGGTCGAAATCGTCACGATTTCGTCGTTGATGGGCGACATGGCCGTCTCCAGGAGCAAGCTCGAGCGGCGGAGTGTCAGGTATGCGAAATATCGTCGTCAATCCGTGTAAAACCGGGGGATTTCCGGGGAGGGCCGGCCGGGGCGGGGGACGAGGTGGACACGTCATCTATGTCCGGTTCAGGCAAGCAATCCGTCCGGGTAGGGCAAGCGTGGTTTGTGGACTGGGGTTTCCCGATCAAGATGAACCACATCAGGGCTGTCAGTCGATCGTGACTGTTTCTGCCCAGCTATAGACGATTTCGTCGTTCTTCTCATCGTCTTCGTCACAGGAAAGCGTGATCAAATTTCCGCTTGGGTCCGTGAGAAGTGCTTCATAACCAGCGGGCATTCGTGCAATCTCCTTGAACTTCGCCCCGACCTCCTTCAGGTGACGGCAAAACACGCCGAAGCCCTTTTCGACCCAGATACGAATGATCGAAATGCCGCTCACGGCATCGTTCTTTTCCCGATACAGGAACAGGCCGACTCCGCCATCAGCCTCAAACAGGACCTCCCTGCCTCCCGCCACCTGCAAACCCAGTCCACGGCGATAGAAGTCCACCATCTCCTGCATACCCTTGGGCTTGACCGGAATGACAAACCTGACCTTGCTCTTGATGATCTCCATGTTCCCCTTTGACCGTGCATCAAGATGCATGTGACTAGATCGAGTGCTCCCGCGCAAGCGTCCCGGAATCAGTCGATCGTAACGGTTTCTGCCCAGCCGTAGACGATCTTGTCGCTTTCCTCATCGTCTTCGTCGCTGTAGATCGTGATCAGGTTGTCGCTTGGGTCGCGAAAGTGAGCAAAATACCCGGCAGGCAACCGCCCGATCTCTTCGAATTTCACGCCAGCGTCTTTCAACCGACGACAGAATGCGCCGAACTCCTTCGTAATTTCGATCTGGATGATTGCGTTTCTATTGATCGGCCCCTTTCCGTTTTCATACAGAAACGTGCCAATCCCGCCATCCGACCCGCCGAACAGCACCTCCCCATCTTCCGTTACATCGAAACCCAATCCGTCGCGATAAAATTCCGTCATCCGTTGCATGTTCTTCGGTTTCACCGGAATCACAAAACGGATCTTTCCCTTAACGTCGCCCATACCGTCCCTTAGCTGGTGGCCTGCTGCTCTCTCGAGAAACAGAGCGCGCGGCCTCTGTTGCACATCGACTGGATCTGTAGATTTTGGCACCAACCCGGCTCAATGCCTTTTTCTCGGCGGCATAGAACGGGCTGCGATTGGCAGCGCTATCAGTCCCGATATCGATGAATTCATATCCTTGTGCCGCCAACTCTCTGATCCACGCGGCGTTCCTGGCCACTGCCTGCTGCTCCCAGCCTTTGCTCGCGAGCGGATCCTTGATGCCCTTCGTGACCGTCTTCCATTCCTTGGTAATCGTCCGGAATTCATCGCACGGGTGCTTGACCCGCATCGCGACGGCATAAGCCTCGACCGACGCCTGCCCCTCACCGATCACCACGTACTTCCTCAACCCGAGCGGATCGACAAATTCGATCGGGTTCGGCGCGTATTGATAGAAGTTGATCCCGCCGGCGAGCCCGATCGGATCCTGCGAGATGAAGCGCCCCGCGCCTGAATCGTAATACCGGTACCGGTTGTAGTGCAGCCCGGTTTCGTCGTCGTGCTGCTGGCCCTGAAACCGGATCGCGCTTCGTGCCACGATCCCCGCCGCCTTCGACGCGCGCGCAATCACGTCGCGCGCTTCGCCCCACGCGCGATACGACGCTTCCCACACGACCTCGCCCGCCTCGTCGGTCATCAACAGCGGCGTGCCGACCTGATCGCAATGGTAATAAAGCAGATGCGCATCCGCCAGCCGCTCCGGCCGCTGTTGCAGCGGATCCGTTTCGGGCGTGTATCGATCCGTCTCGCGCCATTCCGGCGTCGCGATTCCCTCGACCGGCTTCGCCGTCACGTACTGCGCCAGCGGCACAAAGCCGTCCGGATCGTACACATACTGCGTTGTTCCGCTGGCCGTGCTTTCGTAGGCCAGCCGATCGCCGTCCCATCCGAACACGGTCCTCACGCCGTTCACGTCCTTCGCGATCCGCCGTCCGAACGGGTCGTAGAAGTAGCGCGCGTCGGCCTGTCGCGTCGATTCCTCGACGCGCGCCCGAGTCAACCGGTTGAAGGCGTCCCACTCGTATTGCTGCCGGCCTGCCGGTGTGCGCTTCTCGATCAGGTTGCCGCGCGCATCGTAGTCGAAGTGCGTGCCGGCATACCCCTTGAGCAGGTTGCCGAGCACCTTCGGCACCTGCGCAGGCAACGTGTTGACCGGGCGATCCGACACCACCGGACTCGGCTTCACGGGTTCCTGCGTGCGGGCATGCTCCGGCGCGCCAGGATCCATGATGTTGCTCGCCGGATCGAACGCAAAACGCTCGGCGCCCAGCGGCCCGATCGCCGCGATCAGGCGGCCGACCGGATCGTAGCGATAGTCGATCAACCCCTTCCGGCTGTCCTCGATATGCTCGAGCCTGCCCACCGTGTCGTAGCGATAGCGTCGCTCCGCGACCGGCGCCGGCGCCTGCAGCCGCTGCACCGTCTGTCGCGCGATCCGCCCGGCAGGGTCGTAGACGGTCTGCTGCCCGATCCGGTTGGACAACGTCCGCTGGGTTTCGCGATGAAGATCGTCCCGCTCGAACTGGATGCGCTCCTCGCCGTCCAGCATCAGCCCGTGGACATGCCCCGAACCGTACGTCAGCCAGTCCAGCGTATGGCCATCCGGGCGCACCGTCCTGATCCGGGTGCCGATGGCATCGTATTCGTGATGCCAGACGTAACTGCGCGATTCGCCGAACAACTGATAGGCGTGATGCTCGCGCACGAGGTTGCCGACCGGGTCGAAGAACGCCTGGAACCGGCTATGGTCGTTGCTGGCCTCGATCATTCGCCCGCTTGCGTCGTAGGCAAAACGCTCTTCGCCCGCGTCCGACGCGCGTCGCGTCACGCGTCCCGCCCGGTCGAATTCCAGCGTCGTAACCTGCCCCTCGACCTCGACGCTGCTCGGCTCCAGCGTGCCTTCCGCGTATCGGTACATCGCCCGCTTGCCGTCGAACCCGATCTCCTCCAGCAACCGGCCGGTCGGGTCGTAGTGGAACTGCGACGTCGCATGGTTCGCATCGGTCAGGGTCGTCAGGCGGCCGAGCCGGTCGTAGCGGTACGAGAGCGCATGACCCAGCGCGTCGACGCGGCTCGCCACACGGCCGACCGGGTCGTACGAGAGCCGCGTGACACGTCCGAGCGTATCGGTATGCGTTTGCACGCGGCCTTCCGCATCCCGGACAAAACGATCGATCCCCGCGGCCGACGCAATCTCGCTCAGTTCACCGTTCTCGCCATAGCGATATGTCGTGGTTCCCCCTGCCGGATCCGTCTTGCCGGTCAGGCGGCCATGATCGTCATACGTCCATTTCGTCGTTTTGCCCGAGCAATCGACGTACTGGTTCAATTGTCCGGCGGCGTCGTACGCCAGGGTTTTCGTACCACCCTTTTTGTCGATCATCCCGACGAGCAGCCCCTGTGCGCCGTAAGCGTACTTCGTCTCGTATCCGAGCGGATCGACCTGCCGAACGAGGTTGCCCGCGCCGTCATAGCCGCGCTTCCAGACGTGCCCGTCCGGATCCTTCAACCACACCGGCTGATCTTGTTCGTCGTAACGCATCTCGACGACCGCGCCATCCACCCGGTAGTGCTTCGTCATGTTCCCGCGCGCGTCGTACTCCATTTCCTCGACGCCGCCGTCGCGGTGGATATGCATCACCAGATTGTTGCTCTGGTCGCGACGCATCCACTCTTCGGTCCCGTCCGGATAGGCGATCCGGTACATGTAACCGTGGATGTTGTAGTAGTAGCGCGTGACGTTGCCGAGCGCATCCGTCACATAGGTCAGCCGGATGTTCGGATGCCACATCAGGCGAATGTCGTGGCTGCCGTCGTTGGCGTATTCGCGTACGCATCGCGCGTTCGTGTCGTCGTCGTCTTCCGCGCCTTCCCACTCGAGATTCATCCCGCGGCCGGTGCGATCCGTGTAGCGGGTGATCAGGTGGCGACGATACGCGTACTGCCAAGCGTTGCCGTAGCGATCCGCCGCGCGGACGAGGTCGCCCTCTTCGTCGTAACGGTATTGCGCGAGCGTGACGCGCGTCTTCGCGTCGACGATCTGCTCGATCGCCGTGATGCGACCACGCGCATCATGCAGGAATGCCAACGTATGACCGGCAGAGCTGACGAGACGTGCAAGGCGATTGTCGCTGTCGTAGTCGAGCGCGACCGTATTGCCCGCGCGATCCTTGTGCAATGCGAGGCGGAATGTGTCGCCGCGCTTCTCATAGACGTACAGCGTTTCGTGTCCGTATGACAGCGTGACCCAGGTTTCATCCAGCCGGGACAACGTGACGCCTTCCACCCGGTCGTCATGCGCCGCACCCGCCGCCAGCGCCGGGTATTCGATGTTTCGACCGGTCGAATCGCAATACACCCACTTTTCATCGCGGATATCGATGCGCGTCATGTACGGCGTCAGCCAACGCGCGCCCAGTTCACCGCGATCGTAACCAGCCAGGCGCGAACGGTAGGTCCGCGCCCAGACCACCGGCAGTGCGCCCGGCAATTCGAAGTCGGTATGCGTGAACGTCTCGTCGCCGAATGCAAAGCTGATCGACGCGCCGGACGCGCCACATCCGCACTCTTCACAATGATCGACCCCCGCCCCCTTGGCCTTGGCTTCCTTCTTCTTCGCAGCCAGCGGCACCTGCGGCCGCCGCTCCTCGACCTTCGTCGTGCCCGACGCCTTGACCGCCCCGCCGCGCATGCCCTTGCCCTTGAGCCGCACCGCGTCGGCGAGCTTCACGAGCAGCCACATCAGCTTGCCTTCGTCGCTGCCCTTGAGTTCGTTGATCTTGTTGAACACGACGGGCGCCAGCGTGCGCAGCGAGGTCGCGATCTCGCGGATCGGCGCGACGAACTTCGCGGGAATCGCCTCGCTCAGCTTGCCGCCGGCCGAATTGGCCCCGCGCTTGCCGAGCGCCGCCGTCGATTCCGACAGATACCCCCACGCGCCGGCCACCTTGTCCTTGCTGAACCATCCGCTCTTTTTCATCAGCTGCCGATACTCGGCCGCCTGTTTCTCGTTCTTGGCCGGATCGAACAGCTTGCCCGCCAGCAACGCGTCGATGCCGTCGGCGAGGCTCGTGAGAATCTCCTGCGCCTTCTTCGCGCACGTGTCGATCAGTTCATCGACCACGCCCCGCAGCGTCGTCAGGAAGTTCTCGATCTCGGTTGCGCACGAGGCCTGCACGTGCGTGACGACGATCGACACGACGGCCGCGGCGATGTCGCGCTTGTGGATCATCAGCTCGTTGCGGATCAGCGCGAGCATCGGCCGCGCCGCGAGCCGCATCGGCGCCAGCACCGGCGGGAACGGAATCACGCCGATCAGGTTGATCGCGAGCCCGAGATAGTCGAGCAGGTCGCCGCCGCGCTTGCGGACGATCGAGACGATGTCGCTGAGCACATCCGCCAGCGCCATCAGGTTGTTCAGGATCGGGATCGCACTGGCGACGGTCGCCAGGCGCTCGACGTTCACATATCCGTGCGTGACGTCGATCAGCCACGCGTTGAAGCCCTCGCCGGACGCACGAACGTCATCCGGATGAACATCGGTCAGCCACGGCGTCGCCTGCTCGTATTCCGCGCCGGGAGGAAGTTTTTGTTCTGCCATGCTCTGCGTTCTTCTTCATTGTTCTCGGGACGCGCGCGGCAAGCTCGCGCGTGCTCTCGACGACCCGCCCGCACCACGAGCCGGCACGTTCGCGTCAACGCGCGAACTGTCCTGCGAGGTGAAGGTGGATCGCTCTCCGGACGCCGCGGCCTGTTTCGACTTGGCCCTCGGAAGGCTCGGCGGCGCCCCGCGCGATTGTACAGAGGAATGGGCCGCCGGCGTATGACGCCCGGCCGGCAGCATTCTGGCGACGGCGATTGCCGGGAACCGCCGCCTTTCGAACGACGCCGGCCCCGTGGCGCGCCCGTAAACGCAACGGGCCGGCCACCGCATCGCGGTGCCGGCCCGTGCCGTCATTCACGCGCGGCGCATGACGCGCCGCGCTTCGTCAAACGTCGGACGTCACTCGGCCAATCTCCATACCGCTCGTGCCGAGGTTCGCGCTGACGATCCCGCAATCGCACCCTCTCACCTAACGCACCGCCCATCGCCCCATGATGCCCGCGCTGGCGAACAAGCGAAGCCGCGCCGACTCCCAGTCGGCGAGTGCGCGCACCCGCTCCTGCCGTGCCTCGGAAAGGGCCGCTTGTGCCGAAAGCAGCTCGAGAATATCCCCCGCTCCGCGCGCGTAACGATTGCGTGTCGAAGCCAACGCCGTTTCAGCGGCATCCTGCAGCCGCGCGGACGCGTCGAGATTGCCGATGGCAGTCTCGGCGTCAGCATGCGCTTTCAGCACCTCACGCAGAATCTGCTGTTGCGTGTCGAGCAGTTGCGCATGCGCCTGTTCGGCCTGGGCCTGCGCCCCGCGAATCCGGTAGGTCCGCGAAAAACCTTCGAAGAACGGAATGGTCAGGGTCAGGCCAATGCTCGTCTGTGTCGAACGCAGTGACTGCAATCCCTGATTTGGATAACCGTTCCGGGAAAACGTGCCGCTCAAATCCAGCGTCGGCATGCCTTCCGACCGCGCCGTCGTCACTTTCGCCTTCGCAGTCTCCCATTGAGCCCGCGCAGCCCTGATTTCCGGGTGAGCCCCTTCCGCTGCGCGAAGCCAGTCACCCAGTTCGTGCAACGCATCCGTCGCAACCGGCGCCGGCGCCTCCGTCACGTCGATTCGTGTGCCGCCCGGCAGCCCCATCGCATACACGAGTTCCGCGCGAGCCCGAGCCACGTCTCCGCCGGCCCGCCCCGCAGCCAGCTTTGCCTTCGCCAGCGCCGTTTCCGCCTGCAGCGCGTCGCTGCGCGCCGCGACGCCTTTCGCCAGACGCTGGCGCGACGCAAGCAGCGTAGATTCGGCAAGACCGACGGATTCGGTACGCGCTTCAAATGCAGCTTGTGCGTTTTGAACATCGAAATAACTTCCGATGACATCCGCCACAACTTTCTGCATCGCGGCGTCATGGCTTGCCAGCGCGGCCGTCAACAGCTGCTGCGCCGCGCCCCGGTTCGCGGCCCGTCCGCCGAAATCGAGCAGCCGCCAGTTCATGCTTGCGTTTGACGTTGTGCCGGTGCCATGGGTATTCATCGACGGCGCCTGCGGATAACGGCTGTACGTGGTGAGCCAGTTCACCGACCCATTGAGCGTCGGCAGCCATGCCGATCTCGCCTCGCCCAACGCCGCAGCCTGAATCTTGATCGACGTCCAGGCAACCTGGATTCGCGGGTTGTGGCACAGCGCATGGTCGACCGCATTGCCAAGCGTCAGGGGCTGCGTCAGCTCGACCGACGGCGGACAGGCGACTGGCGCATCGTCGCCCGGAAGCCCGACGCCTGTGTCCAGCACAGGCGGCCGCGTCAACAGGGGATCGGTCAGCACGTCCGGCACGCCCGCCGCCTGAGCGTTGCACACGATCACAACGAGCAGCGCGCTCTGCATCCGTCGGCTGCATTTGAACCAGCGCAGGATCCTAGCGCTCACGCAGACTCTCCCGGCCGTGCTGCAGCAGCGGCGAAAGCACGTATTCGATCACCCGGCGCGTACCGGTCTTGATCTCGACGCGGCCCGACATCCCGGGAGACAGCATGACCTCGCGGCCATCCACGAGCAGCGTGGCGCGATCGAGCGTCACCTTGACTGCATAGATCAACCCCTTCTTCTCGTCCTCGATCGCATCGCGCGATACGTGACTGACGGTCGCCGGCACGGTCCCGTACTTCGTGTACTCGAACGCATCGATCTTCACGCTTGCGGGTTGTCCTTCCTTGATGAAGCCCACATCCCGGTTTTCGATGAATGCCTCCATCTCCACTGCGGTCTCCTGAGGCACGATCTGCATCAGCGGCTGCGCGGCTGGCACTGCCGTGCCAACGGTATGCACCGCAAGCTGCTGCACGGTGCCGTCGACTGGCGCGGTCAGTTGCAACAGCTCGCCGTGCGCCTTTGCTCGGCGCACGTCTTGAGTGGATGCGTCCGAGACACGTTGCGCGTCGTGCTGTGCGTCCTGGGCATTTCTGCGCGTTTCGGCCACCAACGCAGCGCGCTGGTGACGTGCATCGGCCAGTTGCCCCTCGATGTCGATGCGCTGCTGCTCCGCCTCGATCCACGCGTGTTCGGCAACATCGTGCGTTTTCAGGAGTTCGGCGTAATCCCTCGCCCGACGTGCTGCGAGCGGGAGCGCTTGACTGTAGCGACGAACTTCGCCGTCGAACCGATCACGCCGCGCGACAAAATCACGCCACTGATCCATCAGGTGACGCTCCGCTTCACGCAGACGCTCTGACGGCACCTCTTCGATACCGGGCAGGCGGGGTGGCCGCCCCGTTTCGATCGCGTCGATCAAGGCTCGGGCCCGCGCAACCTGCAACGCCGCGTTCAGCCGATCGCCGTCCGCCTTCTGACGCTCCGCGTCGATGACGCGCGTATCGAGATCGATCAGCGCGTCGCCGGCCTTCACCGCCTGGCCGTCGCGCACGTGCAGCGCCCGCACACTCGCCACCTCCACCACCGCCAGCGTCTTGGTGCGCGAGGACGGGATGATCTTGCCGCTGCCATTGACGATGATGTCGATCTTGCCCAGGCACGCCCAAGCGACAAGCGTCGCAACCAGCAGCATGAGGATGCGCGCCACCCATCGCCCCACCGGCGATACGGGTGCCGCCCGGACGGCCAGGGCCGCCGGCAGGAATTCTGCCTCATGCGCTTCGAACGTCGGCAGCGTCATCCGATGACGTCGTCGCCAGCAGTGAAGCCAGACGTTCCGGTAGCGTCCGTACAGTTCGCACCACGCCTTTACCCGTTGTCGCACACTCATACGCATGCCCCCGATACTTCACGGCCGTTCTGCTGCAGCGCGTGCAGGCGCGCGTAAATGCTTCCCTGCGTACTCAGCAGCGCGTCGTGCGTGCCGCTCTCCACGATCTGTCCGCGCTCCATCACGAGAATCCGGTCCGCGTCGCGCACCGCCGAGAGCCGATGCGCAATGATCAGTACCGTGCGCCGCTCGCAAATGCGGCGCATATTGGCTTGAATGACGGCCTCGGACTCATAGTCGAGCGCGCTCGTCGCTTCATCGAAGATCAGGATGCGCGGGTCCGTCATCAACGCACGTGCAATCGCGATGCGCTGACGCTGCCCGCCGGAGAGCCCCGTGCCATGCTCGCCGACCACGGTGTCGTAACCTTCCGGAAGTTCGCAGATGAATTCGTGCGCGCCGGCCAGTTTCGCTGCGTCGATCACTGCGTCGATCGACGCAGTCGGTCTAGCCAGCGCGATGTTGTCCCGTACCGAGCGGTTGAACAGCGTGTTCTCCTGAAGCACGACGCCGATCTGCTGCCGCAGGCTCGCCGTATCGATCACGGCGATGTCATGACCGTCGACCAGCACCCGGCCGCGATCCGGCACGTAGAGGCGCTGCACCAGTTTCGTCAGCGTGCTCTTGCCTGAGCCCGAGCGGCCCACGATGCCGATCACTTCGCCTGCCGCGATCCCGACGGAGATCTGCCGGATCACGTCGCTCGCGTCCGGTCGATAGCGGAACGATACCTGGTCGAATTCGATTGCGCCTTCAAGACGCGGGAGTCGCGTCTTCTTTCCGGCCACTTCGGGCGGCGCATTCAGGATGTCTCCGAGCCTGCCCATCGAAATCCCGACTTGCTGGAAATCGTTCCATAGCTGCGCCAGGCGCAGGATCGGGCTGGATACCTGGCCGGCCAGCATGTTGAACGCGACGAGTTCCCCGACGGTCAATCTGTTGTCGATGACGAGCGTCGCGCCAATCCACATGATCGCCGCCGTCACCAGTTTGCTGACCAGCGTCACGCCGCCGCTTGCAATGGTCGCGACGTTGGTCGCCGACAGCGCCGCACTCACGTAGGCAGCCAGTTGCCGGTCCCACCTGTCCGTCCATCTCGGCTCGAGCGCCATTGCCTTGACCGTATCGACGCCGCTGATGGTTTCGACGAGGAACGACTGATTCTCGGCACCCTTGTTGAACTTCTCGTTCAGACGCCGGCGGATGATCGGCGTAAATACGACGGACAGCAGGACATAAAGCGGGATCGAGACGACGACGATCAGCGTAAGCCACGCGCTGTACCAGAGCATCACGCCCAGGAAAACAACCGAAAAGGCCAGGTCCATCACCAGGGTCACGGCATTGCCGGTGAGGAAGGCACGAATATTCTCCAGCTCGCGAATGCGCGCCACTGAATCGCCGACGCGGCGCGCCTGGAACCAGGCCAGCGGCAACGCCAGCAAATGGCGAAACAGCCGCGCGCCGAGTTCGACATCGATCTTGCTGCTGGTGTGCGCAAAGACCCAGGTCCGAATCCCGGAGAGCGCCGCTTCGAACAGCGTCGCACCGACGAGGCCGAACGCGATCACGTTCAACGTCTTCATTGCGTGATTGACCAGCACCTTGTCCATCACCACCTGGAAAAACAGCGGCGTGGCGAGACCGATCAGTTGCAGCACCAGCGAAATCACGAGCACTTCGCCGAGCAGCTTTCGGTAGGTCACGATCGCCGGAACGAACCAGCTGAAATCGAAGCGCGCGAGCGTACCGGCAATACTGCTCTTGCTCGTGAAGTAGACGAGTTCACCCGTCCAGATCTCGAGCAGCCGCTCTCGCGTCAATACCGCCGGGGCCTCGCCCGGGTATTGAACCAGCACCCGGGGTGACCGTGTACCGTCGCCGGCCTGGTACTGCCCGACCAGGAAGTAACCGCCATCGCCTTTCGCCAGTGCGACTGCCGGCAGCGGCGCCCGGTCGAGCCGTTCCGGGTCTTGTTGAACGGTCCTTGCCGTCATGCCAAGCGAACGGGCGGCTCGCAAGATCGTCTGAGTATCGAATCGGCCGAAACCGAATTCATGCCGCAATGCGGCTTCGTCGGCGGCGATGCCGTGCAGGCTTGCCATCGCCAGCACAACGGCAAGGCCGGAATCGGCCTCCTGCGCCGCGCGCAATGCCGCGGGCGGCGGGATAGAGCTATCCATAGGGGAAAATGACAGGACAAGGAGTGTGATGCGGATGGGAAACATGCCGCCCGGCCGGACCTGATGCCCGACCGGGCGGAACAACCTCCGACGACGAGAGTTATCGCCAGTTCGAAGCCAGTGTCGGTGCGAGAACAGCCTGCTGTTCCGGCGACAGCGTCACGGCGCCCGTTGCCGGTGGCGCCCAGGCCGCCATGGCCTGCACCAGTTTCTCGACATCGGAATTGACGAGCGTTCGGCCATCGTCCGTCCGGATCTGCTCGATCTGAAACCGAGAACCCAGGTACCAGTCCTGGACCGTGGCTCTATCGCCCGTGCCCAGAATGCTGATTTCCAGATCGTTGCCGACGTGACGGAACCACAATTGATCCGCGGATACGCCACCGCCGACGCAGATCACGTCGCTGTTGCCAAGCGTGTCGTCGTCCTCCCGAATCGTGTCGCGCCCTGACCCGCGACCAAAACGGTATGTGTCGTTGCCCAATCCACCCACCAGAATGTCATTGCCGGCGCCACCGTCGAGCACGTTGTTGCCTCGGTTTCCGATGATCGTGTTGTCGAGCGCATTGCCGGTGCCATCGATGTCCTCGTTCCACAGTTTCAGCGCCTCGGCGGTGTAGATTGCATATGCATTCGGTACGTTGGCTGCCGATCTGAATTCCTGAATGCTCACGTAGCGGGTCATGTCGCTGATGCTCTGGCGGCCGGAATCTGCGATATAGAAACCCTTCAGGGCACCGTCGGCCTCTCCATATACCGCTCCCGTCACCGTGACGACGTGATTGACGCCGCCGCTGTCGAAATATGCGCCATCTGCCCAGAGCCGCCCCGCATTCAACGCGAGAATCACGCCGCGGCCGCTGCGGACCAGATTCGCGATCGCATGCTCGTCGTACCCGGCAAGCAGATTGTTCGCAATGCCATAGCTCCTGAGCAGCGCCTGTTGTTGAATGTAATTCGACCCGCCTCGCTGGTAGTCCGTCGCGGCCGGACTCGTGACGGCCCATTGGTTGTCGATCGCGCGTCTGACTACCTCTCCCTCGGTGGTCGGCGTTCCGATCTGCGTGAGCAGGTTGGCGATCGACGTAAGCGCGCAGGTTCCCTGGAACGTCGGAATCGCGTCACCCTGCATGTAATCCAGCTCGTTCGCCTTCGGGTAGCCATATACCAGTACGGGCGCACCATCGACGAGGCCTTTCTCCGGTTTGCCGAAGTCCAGCAGGTTCAGGTTCTCGACATGATCGCCCAGCACGTAGCTGATCTTGCTCTGTACCGTGTCGATACCTTCGCCCGCCAGTTCCACGACCCGGTCGCCGACATTGTCGACGTAGTAGGTATCGTTGCCTTTTCCGCCGATCATCGTGTCGGCGCCGGTGACCCCGTCGAGAATATTGTCCGCACTGTTGCCGACGATCCGGTTGTCGAGCGCATTGCCCGTGCCGTTGATGTTGAACCCTTCGACGAGGCGCAATTCTTCCAGGTTGGCGTTGAGGATGTAGTTCGCGCTGCTGATCACCGTGTCGTAACCCTCGTTCGCAAACTCGAGAATCACGTCGTTGACGCTGTTGACGATATAGGTATCGTTGCCCTGCCCGCCTTCCATGTGATCCGCGCCCGCGCCGCCGTCGAGATAGTCGTCGCCCAGGCCGCCGAGCAGCGTGTCCCGGCCTTCTCCACCATAGAGATAGTCGTTATCGGTCTCGCCGGGATCCAGCGTTTTCTTCGCGTCGTTATTTGCGGTAAAACCGACCAGCAGATCGTCACCCGCGCCGCCATACAGAATGTCGTTCCCGGCCTGACCGAAAAGGCGATCGTTACCATCGCCGCCATAGAGCCGGTCGTGACCCTCCCCACCCTGAATTTCGTCGTTGCCGGCCTCGCCGTAGAGCAGGTCGTGGCCGAGACCGCCCATGATCAGATCGTTTCCGGCCCCGCCGTAGATCGTGTCGTCATCGGTTTCCCACGCGGCCAGAGACTGTTTCGCCTCATTGCTGCCGGTAAAACCGACAAGGATGTCGTCACCTTCGCCGCCCCAGATCATATCGTTGCCGACACCACCGAAAATCTTGTCATTTCCGGCCTCACCCCAGAGCATATCGTAGCCGTTTCCGCCATTCAGCTCGTCATTGCCCGCGCCGCCAAAGAGTCTGTCGTTACCGTCGCCGCCGTCGAGGAAATCGTCGTCGTTACCGCCGTCGAGGTAGTCGTGGCCGAGTCCGCCGTACATCGAATCGTTTCCATTGCCGCCATACAGCGTGTCATTGTCGGATTCGCCGTATACGAGCCACTGCTTCGCGTCGTTGCTTGCCGTGAAGCCGACCAGAACGTCGTCGCCGTCGCCGCCCCAGATCACGTCGTCGCCAGCCTCGCCGAAGATCCGGTCATGGCCGGCTTCGCCAAGAAGCCTGTCGTTGCCTTCATCGCCGTGCAATTCATCATTGCCCGCGCCGCCGAACACCGTGTCGTCCCCGTAGCCGCCGCAGACGAGATCCGCTCCGTCGCCGCCATCCATGTAGTCGTTGCCGAAGCCGCCCCACATCCGGTCGTTGCCGAAACCGCCGTACATGACGTCATCGTCCGTCTCGCCCGGCGCAAGCGTTTGCTTGCTTTCGTTCGATGCGGTAAAGCCCATCATGATGTCGTCGCCATCGCCGCCGTTCATGATGTCGTTGCCCGCCTGGCCGAACAAGCGGTCGTTGCCAACGCCGCCGTCGAGCACGTCGTTGCCGTCGCCGCCATTGAGTTCGTCGTCACCCTCCTCGCCGTACAACCTGTCATCGCCCGCATAGCCGAACAGGATGTCGTTGCCGGTTCCGCCCCACAGATTGTCGTTGCGGCTGCTGCCGCCCATCATGTCGTCGCCGCCACCGGCGAGGAAATTCACGAGCAGGTTACTGTTGATCCAGTGACCGTATGCGGCGTAATAGCTCGCGTCAAACACGTCGTTGCTGTCAGTTCCGATGAGATAGGAACGATTCTTGTTGTTGATTTTTATCTGATTGGACTTAAAGAAGATAAATTGCTCGACGCCAGTGATGTACATGTTGTCGTTATCGCGAAGGCTGCGATAGTTCGAGAACGGAACGGCTGGCGCAAGGTAGATTCGACCGGGCTGAGCTGCTTCCCAGTGTTTCGCAGGCGCCGCGACCGGCGCCGACGCGTGACGGCTGTTGCCGCGCGTGACGATGTCGTAGTCGACCGCCCTGATCTCGGCGATGCCGGCCTGCGCCAAGGTTCTGAATTCACCGGCATCGCCGATGCCATCTTCGTTCGCATCGATCCAGACTTGCAACCCGTTCAGTTCCGCGCCGGACAGCTTGCCGTCACGGTTCGCATCGCGCGACCGCAGCGCATTCACGTTCAATCCCCAGCGGTTGGCGTCAAGCAACACGGGGGTCTTTTCGGCAATGGATGCTGCTGGATCCAGTGCGATGCTTTTCGCTTCGTAGAATGCGCCGATCGGGTTGTACCAGCCATTCGGCATCGTGAACCCGTAATCGTTTCTTCCGCCGTAGGTCAGCGTTTTGGAGATGATCTGGCTCAGGTCCAGGTAACTCGTGCCGCTCAACAGGCCCGTCGTGCGATACCGCGACAGCAAGCTGTCCGCGAAAATCGCATCACGCGCGTTCGACAGGTCGTATCGCTGGCCGTTGTTCACCACGAAATTGCGGTCGGTGATGCCGTCACCGTTCGTGTCTTCGCGGACTACGCTTGCGCCGTCGCCAAGGCGGGTCTCGGTTTTGATGTTGTCGAAGACGCCGTCGCCGTTGGTGTCGGTTTTGGTGGTTGTAGAGTTTCCGAAGAATTCGATTGTGGTTCCACCGGACACGTAACGGGCAACCCGACCGTTAACCTCAGTCACCACTCCGGACCGTCCGACATATTCGATTACGTTGCCGCCCTTGCCATCAGGCGTAGTGATCTTTGTCGAATAGCCGATCCACTGATCCCCGGCCCTAACATTCCCGGCCTCAAATCCAGGCGCCTGATCCTTGTAGGGTAGGTTGGCCATCTCGATTCGGACGCCGTTACTATAAGTCGTGACTATCCACACACCATCAATATAGGTATCTCTGGCAGACACATTCGATGATGTGGCTCCCATCAACGTGTCAATGGTGTGTGACAACTCCTGTCGGAAATTAGGGCTGCTGTCCGCATTCCAGCCGAGGATGTTCGGAGCGATGTATTTCTCCCAGCCGAATTTCGCGATTGCGCCCCCGATCACGCCGACTCCAACGGTCAAAGCGACTCCGGCAACGCCAGACACTGCAATAGGCGCGACAGCCGCTGCAAGAATACCTCCCAATGTGCCAATCGCCACGCCACCAACTTCATATGACGATGCGTTTGGATCCTTGAGGACCCAAAGCAGTTGCGCCGCCGAAATGAGACCGCCCAACTGCGCTCCGATTCCCTGCATACCTTTCGCAATGGTATCGGCTTCCGCGGCGATCGCCGCAAACGACCGCATCCTTCCCAGCTCTGTTCGCATTGCTTCCAAGCGTGCAATCAACTGGGCATCGAGCCGACTACGGTCAACGCTATCCAATCCCCGGATCATTGCGTTGCTTAGATCATCAAGGTTCTGCCACATTAGCCTTGCATACTCGGCGCGAGCGGCAGCATCGGCGGATAGCCTAGTCATATTTGCCGAAAACTGCCCCATATGAGCGGCAAATTTTTCCAATACCCGCTTTACCCCCTCTCCGACGCCTCCCAATGCATCCCACTCATCAAGTTCGTACCAGGCCACGACTCACTCTCCTTTCGACAAAAATACATTGGACAAATAGAACCGAATCCAACCAAAACTCAGAGAAATACAAATAATCTGCGCCCCGCCAGCAAACAAAGGCCCCACCAAACCAAGCCATAAACGCGAACCGCTGATGGAAATGAAGTTCAGCTCGTAGTAATACCCTTCAATCAAAAGAAAAACGCTACAAAAAAACAAAATTGGAACCATTAAAATCACCTTGAGCCTTTCCCTCAACGACAATTTCCTATACACCTCTTTCGCCTTGGCCTGCCCTGCATAGAAAAGACGGCACCCCACTATCAGCCTAAACGGAAATGCCGCAAGCATGAGTGCAAAATAGAGCGCCGTGACATCAGGGAATTTCGATTTCTCAACAGCACTAGGGAGCAGCGGAAATACTTTTCCGATATTGGTTACAACCACATTCAGAAATGGCCAGCGCACCAGCGCATCTTCCGGTGCGAACCAGGCGATCAATGCGCCGGCAATATACAGTGCCAGAATGGCTGGACTCAATCTGTAAAGCGCGACCATCCAATCAATGAGACTTCGACCAGCAGCTTCATCGATTTTTCCTACCGGCGACAGCGACCTATCTAACAATCTTGTTCGGGAAGCGAATCTATTTTTACCCCCCCTTCCATGACCCGGCAAACAATGCAAATCATCGATTTGCTGCTGCCTCTCGATCCCCCCCCTCCATTTCGGCTCACGCCTCTCATCCATCTCCGCCCCCAAACTGATATGGTGACATACTTAACTCTTATGCTCTTTTCGAAAATCGCTTACATGAATACACACCAATTAATGCCGCGACGGAATTTCAACACTTCCAGACAACTTCGCTTGAATACGAAACCCCAGAATTAACGCACGCGATTTTCGCTCATACCCCTTCCATCGATACAGCGATCTGGCGTCATACCTCAGCGACACCTCAGCCATCATCACGGGATAGAGAACGAATTTATGCACGCAAACATTGCGCGCACTACCCTCGAACGGACTTCCATTCGCAGAGCATCTTATATATGAAACACTCCTCCCATCAACCTCATGGAAGAAAAGTCGGTAATTATAGGGATTTGCCTCCGAATTATCCGGAAAGCCGATTGGCTGATATTCGATCAGACCATGCCTCAAATCGATTTTTTTTAGATATACCACATACCGCGGCCCTTGCTTAAATGCCGGATTTACGGGCCGAGAAAATCCATCAACCATTTTCTTTTGATCGTATATTCGGCCGCCTTTTAGCACGTCATCTCGGATAAAGAACTGCCCACCCGCACTTACACCAATTTCCAGCCATTCCTCAGGTTCACCGAATGTCTTTCTCGAACGATAGTAGCTGGCTTCATTCTCAGCCGTTCTCGGCAAAAAATCTGGTAGATGAACCACCATCGCCAATGAATTGATCTTCGATTCATAGGTTCGTACCGGCGGGATCCATCGACTTCGTTCTGGAGCCAAAACATTAGGATCACCGTCGTATTCCGTCGTTAGAAACGTATAGTTAATTGGCACTGAAACCGACACGCCGCCGAGATCCCCAATAACAGGCTCACCCCCCTTTGGCAAGGCCAAAATATGATTTAACTTTTCAGCGGTACGCATACCCTCGGCAACTTTAAAACCAATCGCCGCCATCAAAGCGATTAACAATGCCAATATAGAAAAACCCAGCACAATAACCGACCGGGCTAACAACGACAACGGGAGCTTCACAATGTATCGACAACAAATTTTTCTGTGCCAGCATCGATTCGCTTGATCTGATCGACGGTCTTTTCCAGCGCAAGCTTAATACCTTCATCCGGAGCATCAATCGCATTCCGTTCATCAATTTCATACCATGCCATCGATTACCCCCTCAATTTCGAGCACATCCATGACAAAAAAATATAGGTCCAAACCAGACCCACTGACATACCAAAAGCCTCCATACCGCCGGCAAATATCGGACCAGCTAACCCAAGCAAAAATCTCGACTGTGAAATTGGAAAGACATTTATTTCGTAATATGGCCTCCCAATAGTCAGCGCAACAACCCCAAAACACAAGAGAAGCGGAACTGAAATTAAAACCCCAATCCTGCTCCGCATCGACGCCCTTATCTTCCAAAACGTGTAATTACGCTCAAGATGAGCGAATCTCACCCCATCAAACACCCTCAAAGGCATTGACGCATACATGACCGAGAAATATAGCCCCGTGACTTCCGGGAAAATAGATCTTTCCACGGCAGAATTCACCACCGGAAATATTTCACCGAGAAACAATACAAGAGACCTCAGCGTGGGATATCTCCCCAGCACGTCTATTGGAGCGCACCATGCAATTAATGCACCCACGATATGCAACATCATCATCACAGGGCAATGACGATAATATCTTAGCAAGGTCGACAAGCCGCCCCCTCAAACCACATCAGCTCATGCAAACAAAACAGAACACAAAAAAAACCACACCAAACCATCTCATCACGAACAATTGAAAAACCCAAAATCAGAAATATGCAATATCAGAATAACTTTACTGAAGCAACAACACCAAACCACCCCCACGCCCACGAGATTTGTCGATTCACCCTCATTTCTTTTTTTTGATATCGTCCGCCTCGCCGACTTGGATCGCTAATCGAGTTGACATTCATAGCCTGCTTTCCAATCGGGTGCGTTGCGCCAGCCATGATTTGTTCCGGCTCACTATCCGTATCGATACAACTCTCCCACTTCGGCCCTTTCCTTTCTCTCATATGTATTCCTAATTTTATGGCGCAGAATGGCATGAAAATTCGTTACCATCCGCACCTCACTCAGCCGATGCACACAACGCCATGAAGATATCGAAAGAATTGAAAGAAAACAAGCACACCAACTTAATTTTCATACATTTACGATATATCCAATCGAAATCCGTACTTGTCTTATCAACCCCTCTCAGCCATTCACCATCCCAATTACCGAAGGAGATATAACTGCACGACGGCACTCGGACAAATCAGTACCATGTCACTCGAGTCAACGTCATCAACTCAGTTATATCCGCCAGTCAGTCATACCCCCTCAGAAACGACAAAGCCGGCCCATGGCCGGCTTTGTCACCAAAACAAAAGCAATGTATGTTCAGTCGCGTCATGCCTCCAGCGCACACGCGACCAAGCAATCGTTATTCCGCATCACACGTCGAACTTCACCCCCTGCGCCAACGGCAGCTCCCGGCTGTAGTTGATCGTATTCGTCGCACGACGCATATACGCCTTCCACGCATCCGAGCCCGACTCGCGCCCGCCGCCCGTTTCCTTCTCTCCGCCGAACGCGCCGCCGATTTCCGCGCCGCTCGTGCCGATGTTCACGTTGACGATCCCGCAATCGCTGCCCGCCGCCGACATGAACTGCTCGGCTTCGCGCATGTCGTTCGTGAAGATCGCCGACGACAGCCCCTGCGGCACCGCGTTGTGCACGTCGATCGCGTCCGCGAAGTCGTCGTACACCATCACGTACAGGATCGGCGCGAACGTCTCGCGCTCGACCACCGCCGTCTGCTTCGGCATCCGTACGATCGCCGGACGCACGTAGTACGCATCCGCGTGACCGACGTCGACGCGCTCGCCGCCCTTCACCTCGCCGCCCTGCTCGCGCGCATCGCCGAGCGCCTTCTGCATCGCATCGAACGACGCGCGATCGACCAGCGGGCCGACCAGCGTGTCCGCTTCCAGCGGGCTGCCAACCTTCACCGACACATACGCCTTCTCGAGGCGCGGCAGCAGCTGGTCGACCACGCTGCGATGCACGATCAGGCGGCGCAGCGTCGTGCAGCGCTGGCCGGCCGTGCCGACCGCGGCGAACGTAACGGCACGCACGACGAGATCGAGATCCGCGCTCGGCGCAACGATCATCCCGTTGTTGCCGCCGAGTTCGAGGATGCCGCGCGCGAGGCGCTGGCTCAGCACCTTCGCGACTTCGGTGCCCATCCGCACGCTGCCCGTCGCGCTGACCACCGGCACCTTCTTCGACGACGTCAGCACCTCGCCGACATCGCGCATGCCGAGCACGAGCTGGCTCAGGCCTTCCGGCGCCACGCCCGGATGCGTCTTCTCGAACTCGCGCAGCGCCTTGCCGAGCAGCACGTGGCAGGCGATCGCGGTGAGCGGCGTCTTCTCCGACGGCTTCCACACGACCGGATCGCCGCACACGAACGCGAGCGCCGCATTCCACGCCCACACCGCGACCGGGAAGTTGAACGCCGAAATCACGCCGCATACGCCGATCGGGTGCCACGTCTCCATCATCCGGTGGCCCGGGCGCTCGGACGCGATCGTCAGGCCGTACAGCTGGCGCGACAGGCCGACCGCGAAGTCGCAGATGTCGATCATTTCCTGCACTTCGCCGAGGCCTTCCGACGTGATCTTGCCGGCCTCGAGCGTGACGAGGCAGCCGAGCGCGGCCTTGTGCTCGCGCAGCACGTTGCCGAACACGCGCACCAGCTCGCCGCGAACCGGCGCGGGCACCGTGCGCCACTTGAGGAATGCGTCGTGCGCGGCGTCGATCTTGCGCTCGGCGTCGGCGGGGCTGTCAACGGCCAGCGTCGCGAGCGTCGCGCCGTCGAGCGGCGAACGCGCGGTCAGCGCGTTGCCTTTCCACTGGGCGAGATCGATGTCGAGCGCGGCAAGAATGTCGTTGAATTGCATCACTTCCTCTTCAGGGACAGATTGATCGGTGCGGCGGCAGCGCCGCCCGCGTGTTTCGATTGGAGCGCGTTCGCGCGCCATGTGCAAGCGGATGCGCGCCCCGGCGGGCCGCTGCGCATGCCCTCGCCCCATGGCGCACGATCCATGAGCAGCATTGTCGGCGGCCACAAGTCGGTCGGCTATTGATATTAACTCACGACTTCATTCCGAAAACGCATCACGCGCGTAGGTCAGATCCAGCCTTTCCCAACCGACATTGGGACAGGTCCATGGCCTTGGCCGGCGGCCATCCGCGCACCCGGCGCGCACTTCGCGATACGGCATAACTTGATGACGAACGCGCATCAACTAGTTCGAAAATGTCGTTTGCTGGCCGGGCTTCGACCCCACACAATCTGATCGGCGTCAAGGCGTGCGGCACAGCACCCGGCGCAGCGACGGTCATGAAGCCCCGCGTTGCCGGGCTCGGCCGGACCTCAGACGAAGACGACGCGCACATCGGCCGGGCTCCCCCGCACACTGCGCGCGTCGACGCCGCCCGCAGGCGGCGGGCGGACGTGCCGCGCTTCGTTTCCCGACAACAATCCCGGAGACAGCGCCCAACACCCATGCGCCCAGATTCCCACCCCGATTCCGCGCCGCCGTCCGGCTCGCGCGCCCCCAAGCCCCATCTCCACCGTGCGCTGCAGGCGCGCCACCTGCGCATGATCGCGATCGGCGGCTCGATCGGCACCGGCCTGTTCGTCGCGTCCGGCGCGTCGATCTCGCAGGCCGGCCCCGGCGGCGCGATCCTCGCGTACATGGTGATCGGCCTGATGGTCTATTTCCTGATGACGAGCCTCGGCGAGATGGCCGCGTTCATGCCGGTGTCGGGCTCGTTCGCGACCTACGGCGCGAAATTCGTCGACGAAGGCTTCGGCTTCGCGCTCGGCTGGAACTACTGGTACAGCTGGGCCGTGACGCTCGCGGTCGAACTGGTCGCCGCGCAGCTCGTGATGAACTACTGGTTCCCGCATGTGCCCGGCGTCTGGTGGAGCGCCTTGTTCCTCGCGCTGATCTTCGCGCTCAACGCGCTGTCGGTGCGCGGCTTCGGCGAGGCCGAATACTGGTTCGCGCTGATCAAGGTGCTGACCGTGGTCGCGTTCGTCGGCGTCGGCCTGCTGATGATCTTCGGCATCATGCAGGGCGGCCCGACCGCCGGCTGGGGCAACTTCACGATCGGCGACGCGCCGTTCGCGGGCGGCTGGGCCACGATGCTCGGCGTCGCGATGATCGCGGGCTTCTCGTTCCAGGGCACCGAGATGATCGGCGTCGCGGCCGGCGAATCGGAGAACCCGCGCACGACGATCCCGCTCGCGGTGAAGCAGATCTTCTGGCGGATCCTGCTGTTCTATGTGTTCGCGATCTTCGTGATCGGCGTGCTGATTCCGTACACCGACCCGAACCTGCTGAAGAGCGACGTGACCGACGTCGGCGTGAGCCCGTTCACGCTGGTGTTCCGCCACGCGGGCCTCGCGTTCGCGGCCGGCGTGATGAACGCGGTGATCCTGACCGCGGTGCTGTCGGCCGGCAACTCGGGCATGTATGCGTCCACGCGGATGCTGTACAACCTCGCGACCGAAGGCCGCGCGCCGAAACTGTTCGCGAAGCTGTCGCCCGGCGGCGTGCCGCGCAACGCGCTGTATGCGACGACGGCCATCGGCGCGCTGTGTTTCCTGACCTCGCTCTACGGCGACAAGACCGTGTACCTGTGGCTGCTGAACACGTCGGGCATGGCCGGCTTCATCACGTGGCTCGGCATCGCGGTGAGCCACTACCGGTTCCGCAAGGGTTTCCTGAAGCAGGGCTACCGGCTCGAGCAGTTGCCGTACCGCGCGAAGTGGTTCCCGTTCGGCCCGCTGTTCGCGTTCGCGCTGTGCACGATCGTCGCGCTCGGCCAGGACTACCAGGCGTTCCTCGCGGACCGCATCGACTGGGTTGGCGTTGCCGCGACCTACATCGGCCTGCCGTTCTTCCTCGCGATCTGGCTCGGCTATGCGCTCGTGCGCAAATGCCGGCTCGTGCGCTACGAGGACATGGAGATCGCACCGTGGGTCGAGCACAACGCGGCGCCCGAACCTGCGCCTGCCGCCAGCCCCGTCTACCCGGCCTACGTCGCCGGCCCCGTGAACCCGACGCCGGGCGCATGACCCGGCCCGCACCGGCGGCCGCATGAAGACGGCGGCGGCCGGCGCCGCGTCACCCGCATTCGACGCGGCGCGCGCGTTCAGGCAAGATCGACGCGCGCCGCATGGTTTTCCGCTGTTCATCCGTTACAGAATCAGAATCGCATGCAGAATTTCTACGAAGCCACCGTTACCCGCCAGCCCTATCCGCAACTGACCGGCACCGTCGACACGCAGGTCTGCATCGTCGGCGGCGGCCTCGCCGGGCTGTGCACCGCGCTCGGCCTCGTCGAGCGCGGCGTGCGCGACGTCGTCGTGCTCGACGGCGAACGCGTCGGCTACGGCGCGTCGGGCCGCAACGGCGGCTTCGTGTTCGGCGGCTACAGCCTCGACAACGCCGACCTGCTGCGCACGCTCGGCCGCGACGAAGGCCGCCGCCTGTACCGGCTGACCGTCGACGCGGTCGACCTGATCCGCGCGCGCATCGCGCGCTACGGCATCGATTGCGACATCGTCGACCGCGGCGTGCTGCTTGCGAACTGGTTCGACGATCCGTCGCGGCTCGACAGCCTGCGCACGCTGATGAAAAGCGAATTCGACGTCGACTGGGAACCGGTCGCCACCGATGCGCTGCGCGCCCGGCTGAAGACCGCGCGCTATCACGGCGGCCTGTTCGAGCCGAACGCATTCCATTTCCATCCGCTGAAGTACGTGCTTGGCGTCGCCGCGGCTGCGGCGAACAGCGGCGCGCGGATCTTCGAGCAGTCGCCCGCGCTCGGCATCGCGCGCGACGGCGCCGGCTACGCCGTGCGCACGCCGCACGGCACGGTGCGCGCGAAGGACGTCGTGTTCGCGTGCGGCGGCTACGCACGCGGCGTATCGCCGCGCATCGAGCGCGCGGTGCTGCCGATCGCGACCTACGTGATCGCGACCGAACCGCTCGGCGCGCGCCTCCCCGATGCGATCGACGCGCCATATGCGATCTACGACACGCGTTTCGCGTTCGACTACTACCGTCCGCTGCAGGACACGCGGATCCTGTGGGGCGGCCGGATCTCGGTGCTCGACCGCGGCCCGGACGCGATCGCGCGCCTGCTCAAGCGCGACCTCGTGCGCGTGTATCCGCAGCTCGCGGACGTGAAGGTCGACTACGCATGGGGCGGGCTGATGAGCTACGCGCGGCACAAGATGCCGCAGATCGGCCGCGACGCCGACGGCGTCTGGCACGCGATCGCGTTCGGCGGCCACGGGATGGCGCCGACCACGGTCGCGGGCGAAACGCTCGCCGCCGCGCTGGCCGGCGAGCGGCCGGTGCCGGACGGCTTCGCGGCGTTCGGGCTGACCCGCACGTTCGGCCTCGCGGGCCTCGCCGCCGCGCAGCTCACCTACACCGCATACCAGGCCCGGGACGCGCTCGCGGCATACCGCCATTGAGCGCCTGCGCGGCGCGCTCGCGGGGCACGGCGAAGCGTATACGGACTAGAACGAAAGGTCCCAAAACGGGAATTTTCCACATGCTAGAATGCCCCGTCCAAGTCGCCGCGTAGCCACAATAACGTCACATGAAAACAGGAAGCAGGGCCGCCACGTCCGACAACCGCGCGCTGCCGTCCGATGCGCGGCGCAAATACGATCCCGAGCAAACCAAGCGCAATATCCTCGACGTCGCCACGCAGGAATTCTCCGCGATGGGGCTCGCCGGCGCGCGCGTCGACGCGATCGCCGAGCGCACCAACACGACCAAGCGGATGCTCTATTACTACTTCGAAAGCAAGGAAGGCCTGTACGAGGCCGTGCTGGAGAAGGTGTACGGCGATATCCGCGCGCTCGAGCAGGAGCTGCACGTCGGCGACATGGAGCCGCTCGAAGGCATGCGCCGGCTCGTCGAGTTCACGTTCGACTACCACGACAAGCACCGCGACTTCGTCCGTCTCGTGTCGATCGAGAACATCCACGGCGCGAAGTATCTCGAACAGCTGAAGTCGTTCAAGAACCGCAACGTCAGCATCATCAAGACGCTCGAGGAACTGCTCGAGCGCGGCGCGGCGAGCGGCGCGTTCCGCCAGGACGTCGACGCGTTCGACCTGCACCTGCTGATCAGTTCGTTCTGCTTCCATCGCGTGTCGAACCGCTACACGTTCGGCGCCGCGTTCGGCCGCGACCCGTCGGCGCCGCGCCTGCGCGCGCGGCATCGCGACACGATCGTCGAAGCCGTGCTGCGCTACGTCGCCGAGTAACCCTCGCCGGGTTCTCCGGCGCGGCCGCCCATGCGGCCCGCGCCTTCGCCTCCGGGCTCCCCGCCACGCAATACTCGTTCGCGCCGCGCACGCACGCGCCAGACGTCAGCCGCACACCAGCAGCTCGATGCTGCGCGCGTTCAACGCGCGACGCACTGCCTTGTCCGGCGTGCGCTCGGTCACGAGATAGCGCACCGCTTCGGTGCCGTTGATCCGCACGGGCGTCACGCGGCCGAACTTCGAGTGATCGGCGACGACGACCACCGTCGCGGCCGCGGCAATCATGCGGCTGCGCACTTCGGCCGCGAGCCGCGAGTAGTCGGTGAATTCGCCGTCGGCCGTGATGCCGCCCGCGCCGACGAACGCGAAATCGACGTGGTATTGCGCGAGTTGCTGGATCGTGTCGAGGCCGAACGTCGCGTCCTCGTCGTCGGACAGCTCGCCGCCGAGCAGCGTCACGCGGTTGCCGTTGCGGCGCGCGAGCACGAAGGCCGTGCGCCAGTCGTTCGTGTAGACCGCCAGCCGGTGCCGGTCGGCCAGCGCGAGCGCCACCGCGTGCGGCGTGCTGCCGGAATCGATCAGCACCGACGCGCCGTCCGGCACGAACTCGGCCGCACGGCGCCCGATCACGCGCTTCGCTTCGGCGTTCGCCGCCTCGCGTTCGGACAGGCTCGGCTCGCGGCGGTCGGCGGCCAGCGCGCCGCCGTGCGTCATCACGAGCAGGCCGCGCGCGGCCAGCGCGTTCAGGTCGCGCCGCACCGTCTCGCGCGATACGTCGAGCGAGCGCACGAGTTCCGCCACCGACAGCGCGCCCGACCTTCCGAGTTCCGACAGAATGAATTGGTGACGTTGTTCCGCCAGCATCTCGCGACGCGCCCGAGGCGCCAGTGAATGAGTAGCGCGCCATTGTAGTACGACCATTTGACCGCCGCGTGTATGCCTGCCGGTCGATCCGGGCCGCGAAATTCTGAATTGCCGAAGGCGCGAGAATCGGCGCGACGCAGGGTTGATACACTCTGCGTTTCGCCGAACGACAGACCATCCAGGGAGCTAGCGCGATGTATCGCAAAGGCGTAGTGCTCGAAATCCAGTTTCCGCCCGAACGACTCAACGACGCCGCCGGCGATCCGTTCTGGATCGACCTCACGCTCGACGAGGCCCGGCGCCTGCATCAGCAGCTCGCCGCACGCTTCGCGACCGAGACCAGCGCGAACCAGCCGCTCGACACCTTCTCCGTCGACTGATCCCGGCCCGCCGCGCGTCGCGCGGCCGAGTGCAGGATTCGACAAGACGCTGGCGCCGCGCCGCCGGATACTGCCGGACTTCACGATTCCGTCCGGCCGCTTGCCGGCCTGCCTTGCATGCTGACCTCGATTGTCGCCGCGGCCTTCGTCGCGCTCTGGTCCACCGGCTTCATCGTCGCGCGGGCGATCAAGCCCTACGCCGATCCCAACCTGTTCCTGCTCGCCCGCTTCGCGGGCACCGCCGTGCTGTTCGGCGCGGTCGCGCTCGCCGCGCGCGCGCCGTGGCCGGCCCGCCGCGAATGGCCGCGCCACCTGATCGCGGGCGCGCTGCTGCAGGGCGTGTATCTCGGCGCCAGCTACTGGGCGGTCGCGCAAGGGCTGAACGCCGGCGTGATGGCGCTGCTCGGCGCGTTGCAGCCGCTCGCCACCGCGGTGCTCGCGGTGCCGCTGTTCAACGAGCGGCTGTCCGCGCGCGGCTGGCTCGGCATGGCGCTCGGCCTCGCCGGCGTCGCGCTCGTGCTCGCGCCGAAGGTCGCGGGCGGTGTCGCGCCGGCGCCTGGCGCCGCGCCCGCATGGCTCGTCGTCGCGGTGTCGGTGCTGTCGGTCGGGTCGATCACCGCGGGCTCGCTGTACCAGAAAGGCAAGCTCGCGCAGAGCGACCTGCGCACCGCGGTCGCCGTGCAGAACCTCGGCGCGGCGCTCGTCGCGGCCGTGTTCGCCATGCTGCTGCACGAAACGCGCTGGAGCGGCGCGCCCGCATTGTGGGTGTCGCTGGTCTGGGGCGTGGTGTTCCTGTCCGGCGGCGCGGTCACGATGCTGATGTGGATGCTCCGGCGCGGCAATGCCGCGCGCGCGACGTCGCTGCTGTTTCTCGCGCCGCCGCTCGCCGCGCTGCAGGGCTACCTGATGTTCGGCGAGACGCTCGCGGCGATCCAGCTCGCGGGCTTCGCCGTCGCACTGGTCGGCGTCGTGCTCGCGCGGCGCTAGGCCCGTCGCGCGCCCCCTCCGGCACGACACGGCACGGCGATTGCGCTTATGATGACTGCCTCGAATTTTGTCCCGGAACACCCCTCATGACAGCCGCCGACTACGCCAGCCGCCAACGCGCGATCATCGCCGAACTGAACGTCGCCCCGCATTTCGACGCCGATGCCGAAATCGCGCGCCGCGTCGACTTCCTCGCGCAGTACCTGCGCTCGACCGGCCTGCAGACCTACGTGCTCGGCATCAGCGGCGGCGTCGATTCGTCGACGGCCGGGCGGCTCGCGCAGCTCGCGGTCGAACGCCTGCGGGCGGACGGCTACGACGCGCGCTTCATCGCGATGCGTTTGCCGAACGGCGTGCAGAACGACGAGGCCGATGCGCAGCGCGCGCTCGCGTTCGTGCGCGCCGACGAGGAACTGACGGTCGACGTGAAGCCGGCCGCCGACGCGATGCTCGGCGCGCTGGCCGCGTCCGGCCATGCGTTCGACACCCCGGCCCAGCAGGACTTCGTGCACGGCAACATCAAGGCGCGCGAGCGCATGATCGCGCAGTACGCCGTCGCGGGCGCGCGGCGCGGGATCGTGATCGGCACCGATCACGCGGCCGAATCGCTGATGGGGTTCTTCACGAAATTCGGCGACGGCGGCGCGGACGTGCTGCCGCTCGCGGGCCTGAACAAGCGCCGCGTGCGTGCGGTGGCCCGCGCGCTGGGCGGCGAAGAGGCGATCGTGATGAAGGTGCCGACGGCCGATCTCGAGGAGCTGCGCCCGCTGCGCCCCGACGAGCACGCATACGGCGTCACCTACGACGAGATCGACGACTTCCTCGAAGGCAAGGCGGTCAGCGAGAACGTGTACGAAACGGTACTGCGTTTCCATCAAGGCTCGAAGCACAAGCGCGCGCTGCCTTACACGCCGTTCGACTGGCCCGAGCATCGCGGCTGACGGCCTGCGTCGCGTGCCGGCCAGACGGGCCGGCACGCGACACCGCGCAAAAAATCAGGCGTGCCCGCCGCCCGCCGCGGGCGCCGCCTTCCGTGCCTGCAGCGCGCGAATCCGCATCTGCGCGCCCGTATCGGCGACGGTCCGGTCGTACATCGCCGCGAGGTCGTGCTTCATCGCGGTGCGCGAGCCGCCGTCGAGATACACCATGTGCCCCGACGGATAGAAGCGCGCCGACAGGTTCTCCCGCACCTTCTGGTCCTCGAGCGGCATCTGCTGCAGGTCGATCACGGTCTGGTAGAACGGCGTGACGAAATCGTAGAAGCCGTTCGCCGACAGCACCTTCAGGTCCACGTTCAGCGCCATCACCGCGGCGAGGTCGCCCGCCGTGTAGAGGATCACGTTGCCCTTCGCGTCGACGCCCTGCTGCGCACCGGTCGGATCGATGTGGCTGAAATCCCAGTTCTGGAACGCCTGGTCGTTCAGGTCCGTGAACGCCGAGTTCGACGTGAACTTCAGCTGCTCGTTCAGGTAGCTGTTCCACATCGCCGTATAGACGCCCGACACCGCCGTCATCGTCGGGTCGTTGCCGCCCGAGTTCGGGTCGACCTTGCCCGCGATGCCGGTGCCGATGCCCGTCACGCGGCCGTCGTACGCGCCGAGCGCGAGCCCGTTCGCGCGCAGCAGCGTCGTCAGGAACAGCGAATTGCCGCGCGCGTCGTAGCCCGCGATATCGAGGCGCCACGACAGCAGCGTCGTCGTGTCGATGCCCGTGTAGTCGGCGAGCTTCTTCACCACCGCCTGGTCGGCGTGCGGGAACGTGCGCAGCGCGTTCAGGTAGTCGGTGCGCGCGAACTGCGCGACCGCCTCGACGAACGCGCCGAGATCGGTCGGCGCCGGCGACACGCCGAGCCGCTTGTGATACCACGCGTCGGCCGCCGTGGTGGGCAGCGCGCCGACCGGGTTGCTGGCCTGACGGTAATCGAGGATCGACGACTGCAGCGTGATGCCGTTCAGGTCGACGCCGTCCTCGTGCAGCTTGTACGCGAGCACACAGCTGCGCGCGGTGCCGTACGATTCGCCGAACAGGTATTTCGGCGAGTTCCAGCGGTTGTTCTTCGTCAGGTAGCGCTTGATGAACTGCTTCAGCGAATTCGCATCCTGGTCGACGCCCCAGAAATCGCGGTTCTTGTGCGGCGCGACCGCCGCCGAATAGCCGGTGCCGACCGGGTTGACGAACACGAGATCGCTGCGGTCGAGCAGGCTGTCGGGGTTGTCTTCCATCTGGTACGGCGCGGGCGGCGTGAAGCCCGGCATCGACGTCCGGATGCGGCGCGGCGCGAACGAGCCGAGCAGCACGAACACCGACGACGAGCCCGGCCCGCCGTTATAGAAGAACGTCACGGGCCGCGCTTCCTCCTTCTGCCCGTCCTCGGTGAACGCGACATAGAAGAGCTTCGCGTCCGGCAGCGAACTGCTCGGATCGACCGTCACGAGATGTCCGGCCGTCGCCGTGTACGCGATGCGCCGCCCGCCGATCGTGACCGCGTGATGCGTCACCGCGGCCGCTTCGGTCGTGTCGGTGACCGAATCGTCCGGCCCGTTGCCGTATGCGACCGGGTCGAAGAACGGCTGGTCGCGCCCGTGGCTCAGCGCGACCGGACTGACGGTCGGCGGCACGCCGTGCGAGTTGTGATCGCCGTGATGCAGCGGAAACACGCCGCCTGAAGATGCGGAATCGTTGCCCATCGTGCTGCTCCTCGAAGTAAGGGGAAAGCCAGGAACCAGCAACCAGCGTGATGCATGAATGATGCGCGAAGGCCGCCGCGGTCAGCTCGACGGCTTGCGCGCCAGGATCGCGGCCAGTTGCGTGCCGTTCGGGCTGCCGAGGCCTGTGCACGCATCCCAGCCCCGCGCGGCCGCATACGCGCCGTTCGCACCTTCGGTAATGTCGCGCAACGCGCCCGGATGCTGGTAAAGCACCGGGTTGATCCAGCCGGCGGACGCACCGGCTGCCGCGTTGATGCGCGCGATCAACGCAGCCCACAGCGGCGCCACCGCGCTCGTGCCGCCCAACACCGTCGGCGTGCCCGCGATCGCGACTTCGTAGCCGGTCAGCGGCGATGCGTCGCCCGCGACGTCCGGCACGCCGCGCTTCGCGAGCGGCACCGTGCTGCCGTCGGCCCGCGTCACCGCGAGGCCCTGCTGCCACGCGGGCAGGTCGAACAGCGTGCTCACGCCACCGCCGCCCGCGCCGCCGCCGGCCGCGTCGTCGTTCCACGCGACTTCCGCGCGGATGCCCTGGCCCGGCAGCGCATCGAGATGCGTGCCGCCGCAGCCGAGCACGTATGGGCTCGATGCGGGGAAATCGACGTGCTCGGCACCGTCCTGCAGGCCGTCGCCCGAGCCGCTGTCGCCGGACGCCGCGCACACCGTGACGCCCTGCGCGGCCGCCGCCTGCAGCACGCGGTTGAACGCCTGCGCGGACTGCGCCTGCCAGGTCGCTTCGGGGCCGCCCCAGCTGATCGAGATCACCGACGGCCGATGCTTCGTGTCGTTGACCGCCGCGTTGACGGCCTGGATGAAGCCCGCATCGCTGTTCGGCGCGAAGTAGACGGCGATCGTCGCGGCCGGCGCGATCGCGCCGGCGATCTCGATGTCGAGCGCGACTTCGCCGTCCGGGCCGCTCGGGTCGCCGGTCGGCGCATTGCGGCCGGTGCCGACGTTCACGTCGACGAGCGTCGGCGGCGTCGCGATGCCGAGCCCGCGGAAATACTGCGCGATGTCGGCCGCGCGATAGCCGCCGCCGAGTTCGATGATCGCGATGCACTGCCCCGCGCCATCGCCGGCCGGGAAGCCATAGAGCGCCGCGAGTTGCGGCGGCGTGAAGGTCACCGCCGTGCCGCCCCGCACCGGCTTGAACGGCGGGCGCAGCCGGAAATGCGGCCGCGCCTGCGGGCGGCTGTCGAGGCCGAGCACCGCGGTGACGGCGTCGCCGAGCTCGTCGGGCAGCGTGATCGCGCCGGTGCGGCCGCGATACTGGCCGATCGAGCGGTGCTCGAAGCGCTCGAGCTTCACCCCGAACGCGGTCTCGAACTGCTGGATCGTGCCGGACAGCACGACGACGCTCTCGACCGGATCGACGCGGTCGACGGTCAACTGATGACGGTGCGCGAAATCCTCTGTCTTGCGGATGTCGTCGGGCGCGGCGGAAAAACGCTGCGCGAATGCGTCGCGCGACAGCGGCCGCGCGTTCGGGTCGCCGGTCGCGAGCCGGTGGAGCAGCGTATCGAGATCCCCTTCTTCCTGCCGCCGCAACATGATCGTGACGTGGATGCGCTCGGCCGGATCGCACGGGCCGAGGCACCGGGATTCGGCGACGATACGGGGTTCACGGTCGGCGTGAAGATGCCTTGCCATATTCAGACCCTCCTGGTTACCGCGTTGCACGGAACAGCCAGAAAATCGGACATGACCGGCAGCGGACGGTTCCGTTTCGTCGGTCGAATGCGCAGCAGCGCGGCAGGGTACAGGAAGTTTAGAACAAGTCAGATGATTCTCGCTTGCGGTCGGGCAACCCGGAAGCGCGTATGCGGGGGTACCGCAGCGGTGCGTGCGGCGGGCCCGCGCGCACCGTCCTGCGTGGATGCTCAGTCCATCGACAGGCGCAGCGCGAAACCGATCAGCGCCGCCGAGAAGGTCCAGCGCTGCACCGTCTGCGCGAGCGGATGCGCGCGCATCCACGCGGCGATCCGCGACGCGCCGAACACGCATGCGAGGTCGAAGCAGACGCCCGCCGCCACCAGCAGCCCGCCGAGCTCGAACATCTGCCAGACGACCGGCCCGGCCTCGGGCCGCACGAACTGCGGCAGCAGCACCGAGCAGAACAGCAGCGCCTTCGGGTTCAGCAGGTTGGTCAGCAAGCCCTTGAAGAACGCCTGACGCAACTCGCCGGCCGTGTCCGCGTCGCCGTCCCCGAGCGCGAACACCGGCGAGCGGAACACCTGGATCGCGACATACGCGAGATAGAGCGCACCGCCGTAGCGGATCACTTCGTACAGCCACGGCGCGCTGCGAATCAGCGCCGCGACGCCGCACGCGGACAGCGTCACGTGCGCGGTGCGCGACAGCGACAGGCCGGCCGCCGCGGCGACGCCCGGCCGCACGCCGCGGCCGATGCTGGTCTGCAGCACGAGCGCCATGTCCGGCCCCGGCACCGCGTAGATCGCTGCCAGCGCGGCGAGGTAAATCAACAACAAATGCGTGGAAATCATGGTCTGCCCCCGTCCGTCGATGACGATATGGTGCCGCCAACGGAGGAGGGATTTTTGGCCTTGTTAGACGGACAACCGGTTATCCTGAGGGGATTCCCCCAAGATATTCCGCATCAACCAAGGATTCCACCTTCATGACCGATCTCGACAAAACCGACCGCGCGATCCTTGCCGCGGTGCAGCGCGACGGCCGCGTGCCGATCGCGCGGCTCGCCGACAGCGTCGGCCTGTCCGAAACGCCGTGCGCGCGCCGCCTGAAGCGCCTCGAAAGCGACGGCTACATCGAGCGCTACCGCGCGCAGCTGTCGCGCAAGGCGCTCGGGTTCGGCGTCGTCGCGTTCGTGCTGGTGCGCTTCGCGGTGCACGACCGCGAGGTCGCGAACCGGTTCGAGCGGGAAGTCCTCGCGATCGAGCGGATCCTGTCGTGCCACAACGTGTCGGGCACCGCCGACTACCTGCTGCAGGTCGTCGCGCACGATCTCGACGATTACGGCACGTTCCTGCGCGAATCGCTGCGGGTGCTGCCCGGCGTGACGTCGATCGAATCGGCGCTGTCGCTGCGCGAGGTCAAGCGCGAATCGGGGTTGCCGCTGCCATAAGCGGGCCGCGGCGCGCGCCGCTACGCGTCGGGCGGCTGGTGCGCGTGCTCGAGATCCTCGAGGAACGCCTGCACGAGCGGATTGCCGCGCCCGTTGCGCGCGACGACCATGTGGAACGTGACGTCGTAGTGCAGCCGCTCCGCGTTGAGCGGCGCGAGCAAGCCCTGCGCGACGTAGGGTGCCGCGAAATGCTGCGGCAGGTAGCCGAGATGATGGCCGGACAGGATCAGCAGCGCGACCGCTTCCATGTTGTCGGCGGTCGCGGTCACGCGGTCGGGCGTCGTCGACATCTGCGCTTCCGGCAGCGGGTACGAGCGCCATGCCCATTCGAAGCCGGCGACGTCGGCCGGCGTCAGCGCGCCGGCGCGCGCGAACAGCGGATGGCCGCGGCCGCAGTACGCGACCTGCCGCTCGATGAAAAGCGGCGTGTAGTGCAGCGCGGGCACCCGGTGCCAGAAATAGCCGACCGCGATCTGGATCTCGTCGCTCAGCAGCTTTTCCTCGAGATCGCCCGGCGCGCGTACCGAGATCGAGAAACGCACGGCCTGGTCGCGGGTGCGGAACGCGGCGATCGCCTCGGCGATCCGCGCATTCTGGCTGATCGGCGTATGGCCGATCAGCCCGATGTTCAGCGTGCCGACCAGTTGCCGGTCCATGTGCCGCGCGGCGATCCCGAATTCGTCGAGCGCGGCCAGCAGCTTGCGGCTCATCGCGTCGAACCGCTCGCCCTTCGGCGTGAGCCGGAAGCCGCTGCGGCCCCGCTCGCACAGCCGGTAGCCGAGGCGGGTCTCGAGCGACGACAGCTGCGCGCTGATCGTCGACTGCCCGACGTTCAGCACCGCCTGCGCGGCCGATACGCCGCCGGCATCGGTGACCGCGAGAAACACGCGGATCAGCCGCAGATCGAGCGTCGACAGATTCCCCAGCACGGTATTCCCCTTCCATACATCGATTCGGATCGATGTTTACGTCGATATCTTCGCATTCTTCTTTCCAGCTGGAGCGCGTAAAACTGTGCGCCAAGCCGCGTCGAATGATACGGCAACCCCACACTGGAAGAGACACGCCATGAACGACCACATCCATTTCCAGCCGCTCGGCGGCAATGAAATGCCGCGCTGCGGCGGCATCGCGACGATGATGCGCCTGCCGCACGTGCCGACGGCCGAAGGCCTCGACGCATGCTTCGTCGGCGTGCCGTTCGACCTCGGCACGTCGAACCGCACCGGCGCCCGCTTCGGCCCGCGCCAGATCCGCACCGAATCGGTGCTGCTGCGCCCGTACAACATGGCGACGCGCGCCGCGCCGTTCGACTCGCTGCAGGTCGCCGACGTCGGCGACGTCGCGATCAATCCTTACAATCTGCACGATTCCATCGCGCGCATCGAGGCCGCGTACGACGCGATCCTCGAGCACGGCTGCAAGCCGATCACGCTCGGCGGCGACCACACGATCGCGCTGCCGATCCTGCGCGCGATCCACCGCAAGCACGGCAAGGTCGCATTGATCCACGTCGATGCACATGCCGACGTGAACGATACGATGATGGGCGAGAAGATCGCGCACGGCACGCCGTTCCGCCGTGCGGTCGAGGAAGGCCTGCTGCATGGCGACAAGGTCACGCAGATCGGCCTGCGCGGCACCGGCTACGCGGCCGAGGATTTCGACTGGTGCCGCGAGCAGGGCTTCCGCGTCGTCCAGGCCGAGGAATGCTGGAACAAGTCGCTCGCGCCGCTGATGCAGGAAGTGCGCGAGCGGATCGGCGACACCCCCGTCTACATCAGCTTCGACATCGACGGCATCGACCCGGCCTATGCACCGGGCACCGGCACCCCGGAAATCGCGGGCCTCACGGTGCCGCAGGCGCTCGAGATCATCCGCGGCGCGAAGGGGCTGAACATCGTCGGCTGCGATCTCGTCGAAGTGGCGCCGCCGTACGACCCGTTCGGCACCACCGCGCTGCTCGGCGCGAACCTCGCGTACGAACTGCTGTGCGTGCTGCCCGGCGTCGCATACCGCGACTGATCCCGACAGAACAACATATTCCGATCCAGAGGATTCGAGAGGAGCCAATAAAAGATGGGGACTTCCGTCAAGCAACCCAAGCGAGCGGCGCTCGCGTCGTTCGTCGGCACCACGATCGAGTGGTACGACTTCTACAGCTACGCGACCGCCGCCGCCATCGTGTTCGGGCCGCTGTTCTTCCCGGGCGAGAACCGCTTCATCAGCCTGCTCGCATCGTTCGGCTCGTTCGCGGTCGGCTTTTTCGCACGGCCGCTCGGCGGCGTGATGTTCGGCTATCTCGGTGACCGCTTCGGCCGCAAGCGCTCGCTGCTCGCGACGCTGATGCTGATGGCGGTGTCGACGGTCGCGATCGGCCTGCTGCCGACCTATGCGCAGGCCGGTGCGATCGCGCCGATCCTGCTCGTGCTGATGCGCGTGCTGCAGGGCATCGCGGTCGGCGGCGAATGGGGCGGCGCGGTGCTGCTCGCCGGCGAACACGCACCGGAAGGCAAGCGCACGTTCTTCGCGTCGTTCGCGCAGCTCGGCAGTGCAAGCGGCCTGATCCTGTCGATGCTCGCGTTCGGCGCGATCAGCACGCTGTCGAAGGACGAGCTGATGAGCTGGGGCTGGCGCGTGCCGTTCCTCGCGAGCTCGGTGCTGCTGGCGGTCGGCTTCGTGATCCGCGCGAGCGTATCCGAGTCGCCCGAGTTCGAGGAAGTCAGGAAAAGCGGCAACACCGCGCAGAACCCGGTGCGCGAAGCGCTCAAGTACTGGCCGCTGCTACTGCTCGCGATCGGCGCGAACGTGTACGGGATCGCCGGCGTGTACTTCAGCAACATCTTCATGATCAGTTATGCGACGCAGTTCCTGTCGCTCGACCGTTCGATGGTGCTGCACTGCATGACGATCGTCGCGGTGCTGCAGTTCGTCGTGCAGCTCGCGGCCGCGTTCTTCGCTCAGCGCTTCGGCACGACGCGCGTGCTGCTGATCACCGGTGCATGGGCCGCGATCGTGCCGTTCGTAATGCTGCCGCTCGTGCACGCGGGCACGCCGCTGTCGATCACGCTCGGCGTCGGCCTCGCGACGCTCGCCGAATCGGGCTACTACTCGGTGGTCGCGGGCTTCGTCAGCGGCATCTTCGTCGCACGCATCCGCTACACGGCGATCTCGATCGCGTACCAGGTGTGCGGCGCGCTCGCCGGCGGCCTCACGCCGCTGGTTGCAACCGTGATCGCGCAAAACACCGCGCCGCAGTGGTGGCCGCTCGCGATCCAGTACACGAGCGCCGCGATCCTGTCGTCAGTGTGCGTGTGGCTGATCGCACGGCGCGTCGGCATCGACGATGCGGGCTCGCCCCGCGAAGCACGCGAAGCGTTGCCGCGCGGCGCGCGCACCGCGTAACCACGTCGTGCAACGGGCGGGCGGCGCGCGGCCGTCTGCCCGGTTTGTTTGTTGTTCCGATGACGGGCGGCATGCGCCGCCTGTCATCAAACTGACTGGCAGGCAACGCTAGGATCGGACGCGTTTCCCTTTCGAGACGCTGCCATGAATCCCCCCGCCTCGTCCGCCGCGAACAGCCGCGCTACCGTCGAACGCACCCGCTATGCCGGCCTCGCGATCTTGCTGCTGGTGCTCGCGCTCGGCGCCGCCTACGTCGCCACCCACCTGATCGCGGACATCGCGCCCGTGCGCGAAGGTTCGCTGTTCCCGTACCTGCTGCTCGGCGCCGCGCTGGCGATCGCGCTCGGCTTCGAGTTCGTCAACGGCTTCCACGACACCGCGAATGCGGTCGCGACCGTCATCTACACGCATTCGCTGACGCCGAACGTTGCGGTGATCTGGTCCGGCATGTGGAATTTCCTCGGCGTGATGGTGTCGAGCGGCGCGGTCGCGTTCGGCATCCTGCAGTTGCTGCCGGTCGAGCTGATCCTGCAGGTCGGTAGCGGCGCGGGCTTCGCGATGGTGTTCGCGCTGCTGATCGCCGCGATCGTCTGGAACCTCGCGACCTGGTATTTCGGGCTGCCGTCGTCGAGCTCGCATACGCTGATCGGTTCGATCATTGGCGTCGGCCTGATGAACCAGCTGATGCACGGGCCGTCCGGCACGAGCGGCGTCGACTGGGGCCAGGCGCTCGGCGTCGGCAAGTCGCTGCTGTTTTCGCCGATCGTCGGGTTCCTGTGCGCGGGCCTGCTGCTGCTCGTGCTGAAGGCGGTCGCGCGCGTCCCGGCGCTGTATGAGGAGCCGCCGAAGGACCAGCCGCCGCCGTTCTGGATCCGCTGCCTGCTGATCCTGACCTGCACCGGCGTGTCGTTCGCGCACGGCTCGAACGACGGCCAGAAAGGAATGGGGTTGATCATGCTGATCCTGATCGGAACCGTGCCCACCGCCTATGCGCTCAACAAGGCCGTCACGCCAGCGGAATCGCAGACCTTCGTCGCGGTCGCGAACCAGGCGGCCGCGACGTTCGGGAAATACGCGAACGGCGTCGCGCCGTCCGGCAATCCGCGTGCCGACGTCGAGCGGTACGTGCAGCACCGCGAGATGACGCCCGCCGTGCTGCCGGCGGTGCAGCAGCTTTCCGTGTCGCTCGCGCGATCGGTGGGCGCGTCGGGCTCGATGGCGGCGGTGCCGCAGGGCGACGTCGACAACGTCCGCAACACGATGTACCTCGTTTCCGAGGCGATCCGGCTGATGGAGAAATCGGCGCAGCCGGCGTTCGCGCACGACGATCGGCTCGCGATCGACAACTACCGCAAGCAGCTCGACCATGCGACCAAGTTCATCCCGACCTGGGTAAAAGTCGCCGTCGCGATCGCGCTGGGGCTCGGCACGATGGTCGGCTGGAAGCGCATCGTCGTGACCGTCGGCGAGAAGATCGGCAAGCAGCATCTGACCTACGGCCAGGGCGCGTCGGCCGAACTCGTCGCGATGCTGACGATCGGTGCGGCCGACGTCTACGGGCTGCCGGTGTCGACGACACACGTGCTGTCGTCGGGCGTCGCCGGGACGATGGCCGCGAACGGTTCGGGGCTGCAATGGAGCACGGTGCGCAGCCTCGTGCTCGCGTGGGTGTTGACGCTGCCGGCATCGATCGCACTTGCCGGCGCACTGTACTGGGTGTTTCGTTCGCTGGGGTGAGCGGCTCGGTGACGGATGCGCACCAGCCGAATTGAACCGCAAGATGCGGGACGCATCCACGAAACGGCGCCGTTAGACTGGATTCACCGATTCCTGTCGTGGATACCGTCATGACCGCTTGCTCGAACCATTCCGCGCTTCGCGCATCGTCCGATGCGCGATCCGGCGCACGCCTCCTCCGGCCGTCGCCACGCTCGGCGACATCCCCCGGCATCACGGACACGACGACCGGGGCACGCTCGTGAAGGTCGCCGATCTGCCCGCGAACGCCTGCGACATCGTCGAGCGCATCGGTACGCTGGATTGGCCCGCCATCGAAACCGAACTGGGCTCTCAGGGGTGCGCGCTCGTTCCACGTTTGCTGTCCGCGTCCGCGTGCGATGCCCTGGCGTCGCTCTATCCGCGCGACACGCTGTACCGTTCGCGCGTCGTGATGGCGCGTCACGGCTTCGGACGCGGCGAATACAAATACTTCGCGTATCCGCTGCCGTCGACGATCGACGCGCTGCGCTCGACGCTCTATCCGCATCTCGCACCGATTGCCGATCGCTGGAACGCGGCGCTCGGCGTCGACGTCCGCTATCCGGCGAAGCACGGGGCATTTCTCGCCCGCTGTCACGCGGCAGGACAACTGCGCCCGACGCCGCTGATCCTGCAATACGGGCCGGACGACTACAACTGCCTGCATCAGGACCTGTACGGCGAGCACGTGTTTCCGCTACAGGTTGCGATCCTGCTGTCTGCGCCGGGGCGTGACTTCACCGGCGGCGAGTTCGTGCTGACCGAGCAGCGGCCGCGCATGCAGTCGCGGGCGGAAGTCGTGCCGCTGACGCAGGGCGACGCCGTGATTTTCGCCGTGCATGGCCGGCCGGTGCAGGGCATGCGCGGCGTCTATCGCGTCAATCTGCGTCATGGAGTGAGCCGTATCCGGTCCGGACATCGCCATACGGTCGGCATCATCTTCCATGACGCGCAGTGAGCCGGCGCGGGCGGCCTCGTCGGTGCTGCGGCCGCGCTCCGCAAAGCGATGTACCGCAAAGAAGCGCTGACGCGCGTTGATCGTCGATGCACGAACGATCATGTGTTGAGAGAGCGCATGCGCTGACCGGTCGGACATCACGATTGGGTGCGATGTCATGGTCACCGGCGGTGACTCCGGCGCACGCGGCCCTGCTCGCACCTCCAGCGCAACGAAGTGCCGTCACGCATTGATCGTCGATGCCCGAACGACCTGTGTGGGGAGACGGCACATACGTTGACCGGCCGAACACCGCGTTCGGTTGCGATGTCATGGTCGCCGGCAGTGACTCCGACGCGCGCGGCGCTGCTCGCACCCGTCGTGCGCCAGACCGGTGATCCGTATCACCCTCTCGCCACGCTCGCCCTCAACCGGTCGCCCGCATCGGCAGCGAGTCGCACATAGCCGGGCAAGGTCAGCAACGCGAGCACGCCGGCCGCGACGAACGCCCATCGGAAATCGTCGAGCATGTAATGCACGCCCGTCGCATCGCCCCGCAGCGACGCGGCCACGCGCAGCGCGAGTGCGCCGAACGCGATCCCCATACCGATCGTCATCTGCTGCGCGGCACTCCACAGCGTGCTGGCTGCACTCGTCTGCCGGGCTGGAATGTCCGCGTAGGCCAGCGTCGCGAGCGTCGTAAACTGCATCGACCGCGTCAGCCCGTAGACGAAAACCACGAACAGCGTGATGGCCAGCGGCGTCGACGCGGTCAGCCAGCCGCATGCGATCGTGGACACGCCGACGATCGTCACGTCGACCAGCGCGACACGCCGGAAGCCGAAGCGATCGAGTATCCACGACGTTCCCGCCTTCATGCCGAGATTGCCGACCGCGCTCGCCAGCAACAGCAGGCCCGACTGGAACGGCGACAGGCCGAAGCCGATCTGGAACAGCAGCGGCAGCAGATACGGCACCGCGTTGATCGCGATTCGCGTGACGGAGCCCGTGATCACCGTCACGGAAAAGGTCGGCACGCGCAGCGTCGTGAAATCGAGCAGCGGATGCGTGCACCGCCGCGCGTGCAGCCATGCGGCGAGGCCGAACAGCACGCTCGCCCCGACGAGCACCAGCGCGTGCGCAAACTGCGCGTCCTGCTGTCCGGCCGCTTCGGTCCCGATCAGCAGGCAGGTCAGCGCGGCGCCGGCGAGCACGAAGCCGATCCAGTCGAGCGGCCGCTGTTCGTCGGCGCGCGTATTCCTGACGATCAGCCAGGTGCAGACGAGCGCCGCGATGCCGAACGGCACGTTCAGCAGGAAGATCCAGCGCCACGATGCGTACGTCGTAATGAAGCCGCCGATCGGCGGCCCGACGACGGGCGCGACGATCCCCGGCCACGTGATCGTCGCGATCGCCCGCATCAGGCGGGATTTTTCGGTGCTGCGCACGACGATCATCCGTCCGACCGGCACCATCATCGCCCCGCCGATACCCTGCAGCAGGCGCGCGGCCGTGAATGTCACGACGCCGTTGGACAGGCCGCACAACACCGACGCCCCGGTAAAGATGACGATTGCGCTGCCGAACACCGTGCGCGAGCCGTATCGATCGGCAATCCAGCCGCTGATCGGGATGAACACCGCGAGCGCGAGCATGTAGGCGGTCATCCCGAGGCTCAGCGCGTTGGGTCCGACGCCGAAGGTGTGCGCCATTTGCGGCAATGCGGTTGCGATCACCGTGGTGTCGAGATACTCCATGAAAAAGGTCGCAGCGACGAGATACGGCAAGAGATCGGTCGTCCGATCACTTCGAGTGGACGTAGCAGTCATGAACGAGGCAATAGATGGAACGCGGAAGACGCCGCACGCCGCATGTGGACGATACTGAAGGCCGCGGGCGATCGGCACAAGTTGTGGATATTACCTTGAAGGTCGTTCTCTCTGCTTGCCAGGCCTTCGGCACCCGATGGACTTTATGCGCGAAAAGTAGGGCGAAATTGCGCGGCGGGTGCTGCCGCTGCTGATGTGCCTGGCGAATGGGAGGGGGATCCGCAGGGGCTACACGACACAAAGGCTCGTGTGCAGGGATTGATGTTGCTTGTTGACGAGGTATGCACCTGGTTGCCGTGCTCGCCACGCGCATTTCTCGCGCTGCAAATGCAAAAACCCCCGCCTTTTGGGCGGGGGTTCTTGGCTAAGGGAGCCTGACGATTACCTACTTTCACACGGGAAT
>LOZU01000098.1:0-2108 GCA_001527685.1 Burkholderia pyrrocinia | reverse complement strand
GGCGTTGCCGGCCGGCCTCGAACTCGACGGCCTCGACGTGCCGCTCGTGCAGCCGAACGACGTCACGCACCAGCTCGACGTCGTGATCGAAATGGGCGCGCAGCTGCCGGTCGAGTGGCTCAAGCACATGCAGGCGCTCGGCAAGAAGCGCATCGCGTGCTTCGTCGGCCATACCTACAGCGGCCTCGCCGAAACGCCGATCTTCGAGAAGCCGTCCGGACACATCTTCAACGGCGCGCCGTTCGATGAAGTCTGGGTGCTGGAAAAGTCGAAAACGATCGACGTGCCGCTGCTGCGCACGCTCACGCGCGCGCCGGTCTATACGATTCCGCACATCTGGTCGCCGTATTTCCTCGACCGGCGCATCGCCGCGCTCGCGAGCGAAGGCGCGACCTTCGGCTACCAGCCCGGCCGCGCCGCATGGCGGCTCGCGACGCTCGAACCGAACATCTCGGTCGTCAAGACCTGCCATTACCCGATGCTCGCGTGCGATGAGTTCTTCCGCGCGCATCCGGAAGCGGTCCAGCACCTGTTCGTCGTCAACGCAATGCACCTGAAGGAACACCCGACCTTCCTGCACTTCGCGAACAGCCTCGACCTCGTGCGCCAGCACAAGGCGTCCTTCGAGCCGCGCATCGACCTGCCCGGCTTCATGGCGCGCCATGCGGACGCGGTCGTGTCCCATCACTGGGAAAACCCGCAGAACTACCTGTACTACGACGTGCTGTACGGCGGCTATCCGCTGATCCACAACTCGACGCTGCTCGGCGACGCCGGCTACTACTACCCGGACTTCGATTCCGAAGCGGGCGGCCGTGCGCTGCTCGACGCGTGGCAGCACCACGACGCGCGGCTCGACGACTACCGCGCGAAGGCCGACCGGCTGCTGAAATCGGTCTCGATCGACAACCCCGCGAACCTGGACGCGTTCGTTGCGCGTCTGGTCGCCTGAACCGGAGCAAACGCATGTCGGACTCCAATGCCCGTCAAGCGCCCGGCGAGGGCAAGCGGCTCGTGGTCGGTGTCTCGCTCTATGTGCGCGGCGCCGGCCAGTCGCTGTGGGAAAACGGCATCTTCCAGAACTGCCTGCTGCTGATCCTGCTGCTGCGCCAGTCGCCGCTCGTCGCGGAAGCGGTGATGGTGAACGGCGGCGAGCAGGTCGCCGATCCGCAGATGATGCTCGGCGAATGGAACGTGCCGCTGCTGTCGATGGACGAGGCGATGCAGCGCTGCGACGTGCTGATCGAGATGAGCGCGCAGTTCAATGCCGAATACCTGCGCGCGTTCCGCGAGCGCGGCGGCAAGGTGGTGACGATGCGGGTCGGCAACGACTACGTGATCGACATCGAGCGCGCGATGTTCAACAAGCCGTCGGGCTTCCTGTTCTCCGGCGCGCCGTACGACGCGGTGTGGACGATTCCCGAATTCGAGCGCTCGTGCCTGCACTACTACCAGACGGGCCTGCGCGCGCCGGTGACGATCGTGCCGCACATCTGGCACCCGATGCTGTTCGACAAGGCGCGCGCGACGCTCGGGCCGGGGCTCTCGTTCGGCTACCAGCCCGGCAAGCCGCGCTGGCGCGTGACGATGTTCGAGCCGAACATCTGCATGGTGAAGACGAGCATCATCCCGATGCTCGTGGCCGAGGAAGCGTATCGCGCGCGGCCGGATTTCCTGGAGATCGTGCGCGTGTGCAACACGCTGCACCTGAAGGATCACACCACGTTCCTGCACTTCGCGAAGAGTCTCGACATCGTCGGCCACGGGCTCACGACGTTCGAAAGCCGCTACGCGGTGTACGAGTTCATGGCCCTGTACGGCGATGCGGTGGTGTCGCACACGTGGGAAAACGCGCAGAACTATCTGTATTACGAACTGCTGTACGGCGACTATCCGCTGATTCACAACTCGCCGTTCCTCGGCGACGCCGGGTATTTCTATCCGGATTTCGATTGCCAGGAAGGCGGGCAGGCGCTGCTGCAGGCGTTCGCGGAGCACGACACGAATCTCGACGCGTACCGCGAGCAATCGAAGCGCGTGCTCGATTCGGTCAGCATCTACAACCCGGACAACGTCGCCGCGTACGGCGACGCGATCGCGGCGCTGTA
>LOZU01000097.1:0-64112 GCA_001527685.1 Burkholderia pyrrocinia | reverse complement strand
GCAGTTCGTCAACAACTTTTTTAACTACTTCGTTGCGACTGCGGGGTTCATCTTCCTGCTTCCCCCTTCCGCGCCGCATTGCCGTTAGCGCGAAAGAGGCGTGATTCTAGGCACCCCGCGCCACCAGCGCAAGGGGGTTCGCGAAATAAATTCAAAAGCCCCCGTGCGCTACCGCGCACGGGGGCTTTTGATTGGATGGACCCGAACGAGTCGGCCGCGCAACCGACATCGCCACCCGTCAGCGATGCTTGAACACCGGCTTCCGCTTTTCGACGAACGCCGCCATCCCTTCCTTCTGATCTTCCGTTGCAAACATCGAATGGAACAGCCGGCGCTCGAAGTGCACGCCCTCGGCCAGCGTGGTCTCGTACGCGCGGTTGACCGACTCCTTGACCATCATGACGGCCGGCAACGAATACTCGGCAATCGTCGTCGCAGCTTCGATGGCCTCGTCCAGCAGCTTGTCCGCCGGCAACACGCGCGACACCAGGCCCGCCCGCTCGGCCTCCGCCGCATCCATGAAACGCGCGGTCAGGCACATGTCCATCGCCTTCGCCTTCGACACCGCGCGCGGCAGGCGCTGCGTGCCGCCCGCTCCCGGCATGACGCCGAGCTTGATCTCGGGCTGACCGAACTTCGCTGTATCCGCCGCAAAGATGATGTCGCACATCATCGCCAGTTCGCAGCCGCCACCCAGCGCGAACCCTGCTACGGCAGCAATGATCGGCTTGCGAATCTGGCGGATGACCTCCCAGTTTCGCGTGATGTAGTCGCCCTTGTAGACATCCATGTAGGAATAGGTCGCCATCATGCCGATGTCCGCCCCCGCAGCGAACGCCTTCTCGCTGCCCGTCACGACGATCGCACCGATGCCTTCGTCCGCATCGAACGCCTTGAGCGCCACGCCCAGTTCATCCATCAGTGCGTCGTTCAGCGCATTCAGCGCCTTCGGCCGGTTCAGCGTAATGAGACCGACACGGCCCCGGGTCTCCACCACGATGTTCTCGTAAGCCATCGATTTCTCCTCGATCAATGAAATGTGAAACGCCGCGCACACGCGAATTGTTTGATGCTACCATTCTCCGACCAACCGGTCGGTTAATTAATCGAATCCATTCCCTTCAACGTCCATCAGGCTGCCGCCATGACCCACCCACTGTTCACGAAGCACGAAGCCACGCTGAAGCACGCACTCGCCGCCCTCGAGAGCCGCGGTTACTGGAGCGCATTCGTCGAAATGCCGAGCCCCAAAGTGTACGGGGAAAGCGCGAACGCCGACGGTGAAGCCGCGTTCAAATCGCACCTCGACAAGACCTTTGCACTCGACCAGCCCGCTTCCGGCGAGACGGTCGGCACGGAGCAGTCGCCGTTCGGCATCGGACTGGGCGTGCGGTACCCGAAATCGACGCCCGACGCACTGATCGCCGCGGCCGCGGCAGCCCAGCGCACGTGGCGCGAAGCCGGCCCGACCGCGTGGATCGGCGTCAGCATGGAAATTCTCGCGCGCCTGAATCGCGCCAGCTTCGAGATTGCCTACAGCGTCATGCACACCACCGGCCAGGCATTCATGATGGCGTTCCAGGCCGGCGGCCCGCACGCACAGGACCGCGCGCTCGAGGCCGTTGCCTATGCGTGGGACGAACTGCGGCACATCCCGGCCGACGCTCATTGGGAGAAACCGCAAGGCAAGAACCCGCCGCTCGCGATGCACAAGCGCTACACGATCGTCCCGCGCGGCACCGGGCTCGTGCTCGGCTGCTGCACGTTCCCGACCTGGAACGGCTACCCGGGCCTCTTCGCCGATCTGGCGACCGGCAATACCGTGATCGTCAAGCCGCATCCGGGCGCGATCCTGCCCCTCGCGATCACCGTCCGGATCGCGCGCGACGTGCTGCGCGAAGCCGGCTTCGATCCGAATGTCGTCACGCTCCTCGCGACCGAGCCCAACGACGGCGCCCTCGTGCAGGACCTCGCGCTCCGCCCGGAAATCAAGCTGATCGACTTCACCGGCAGCACGCAAAACGGCACCTGGCTCGAACGGAACGCGCACCAGGCCCAGGTCTATACCGAAAAGGCCGGCGTCAACCAGATCGTGATCGACTCCGTGGACGACCTGAAGGCCGCGGCAAAGAACATCGCCTTCTCGCTATCGCTCTACTCAGGGCAGATGTGCACGGCACCGCAGAACATCTACGTGCCGCGCAGCGGCATCCCGACCGCCGACGGACACGTGAGCTTCGACGAGGTCGCCCAGGCGATCGCCGGCGCGGTACAGAAACTGACCGGCGACCCGGCCCGCTCGGTCGAACTGATCGGTGCGATCCAGAACGACGGCGTGACCGCACGGATCGACGACGCCCGCAAACTCGGCCCCGTGCTCGCGGACAGCGTGACTCTGCAGCACCCCGCGTTCCCCGACGCACGCGTGCGCACGCCGCTGGTGCTCCAGCTCGACGCCGCCGATCGCGAGAAATTCACGCAGGAATGGTTCGGCCCGATCTCGTTCGTGATCGCGACCGACTCGACGGCCCAGTCGCTCGATCTCGCCGGCGCGATCGCCGCCGAGCATGGTGCGCTGACGCTCTCCGTCTACAGCACCGACGATGCCGTGATCGACGCGGCGCACGATGCCGCGGTGCGGGGCGGCGTCGCGCTGTCCATCAACCTGACGGGCGGCGTGTTCGTCAACCAGTCCGCCGCGTTCTCGGACTTCCACGGCACCGGCGCAAACCCGGCGGCGAATGCGTCGCTGGCCGACTCGGCATTCGTCGCCAACCGGTTCCGCGTCGTGCAAAGCCGAGTGCATGTTGCCCCGAAGGCAACGCCCGCGGAAGCTGGCCAGACGGCATAACCCGAACGGCGGACGTGCAAACGCCGCCCGGTCCTCTACCATGAACGAATCCGCCACCCGGCGGGTTCGCTTTTCACCGATACGCCCATGACTGACGCCTATATCTGCGACGCGATTCGCACCCCCATTGGCCGCTACGGCGGCGCCTTGAAAGATGTCCGCGCCGACGACCTCGGCGCGGTGCCGATCCGGGCGCTGATCGAGCGCAACCGCGACGTCGACTGGGCCGCGATCGACGACGTGATCTACGGCTGCGCGAACCAGGCGGGCGAGGACAACCGCAACGTCGCGCGCATGTCCGCGCTGCTGGCCGGCCTGCCGATCGCCGTGCCGGGCACGACGCTCAACCGGCTATGCGGTTCCGGCATGGACGCCGTCGGTACCGCCGCGCGCGCGATCAAGTCCGGTGAAGCGCGGCTGATGCTCGCGGGCGGCGTCGAGAGCATGACCCGCGCGCCGTTCGTGATGGGCAAGTCTGCAACCGCATTCGCGCGCCAGTCCGACATCTTCGATACGACGATCGGCTGGCGCTTCATCAACCCGCTGATGAAGCAGCAATACGGCGTCGACTCGATGCCCGAGACCGCGGAGAACGTCGCGACCGATTACGCGATCAGCCGCGCGGACCAGGACCTGTTCGCGATGCGCAGCCAGCAGAAGGCCGCGCGTGCGCAGCAGGACGGCACGCTGGCGCAGGAAATTGTGCCCGTCACGATTCCGCAGAAGAAAGGCGACCCGCTCGTCGTGTCGCGCGACGAACATCCGCGCGAGACGTCGCTGGAAGCACTCGCGAAGCTCAAGGGCGTCGTGCGTCCGGACGGCACGGTCACGGCCGGCAACGCATCGGGCGTCAACGACGGTGCATGCGCGCTGCTGCTCGCCAATGCGGATGCAGCCGACCAGTACGGCCTGCGCCGCCGCGCGCGGGTCGTCGGCATGGCGACGGCAGGCGTCGCGCCGCGCGTGATGGGCATCGGTCCGGCGCCGGCCGCCCGGAAGCTGCTGGATCAGCTCGGCATGACGATCGACCAGTTCGACGTGATCGAGCTGAACGAGGCGTTCGCATCGCAAGGGCTTGCGGTGCTGCGAATGCTGGGCGTCGCGGACGACGATCCGCGCGTGAACCCGAACGGCGGCGCGATTGCGCTCGGCCACCCGCTCGGCGCGTCCGGCGCACGGCTCGTGACCACCGCCCTCTATCAACTCGAGCGCATTGGCGGCCGCTTCGCGCTCTGCACGATGTGCATCGGCGTCGGACAAGGCATCGCGCTCGCAATCGAGCGGGTGTAGCCGACGCGCGACGCGTCCATAACGGAGTCATCCAGGAGACACTGCATGTCATATCAGGCGATTCAGCTGGATATCGATCAGGCGGCCCACGTGGCCACCATCACGCTCAACCGTCCGGACAAGCTGAACAGCTTTACGCGGGCGATGCATCGCGAACTGCAGTCGGCGCTCGATGAAGTCTCGGCCAGCGACGCACGCGCGCTGATCCTGACGGGCGCGGGCCGCGGCTTCTGCGCCGGCCAGGATCTCGCCGACCTCGACTTCACCCCCGGCGCGACAACCGATCTCGGCACGCTGATCGACGAGCATTTCAATCCGCTGGTCCGGCGGCTGCAGCGCCTGCCTTTGCCGGTGATCGCCGCAGTGAACGGCACGGCCGCCGGCGCGGGCGCCAACCTCGCGCTCGCGTGCGACCTCGTGCTGGCCGCCCGCTCGAGCAGCTTCATCCAGGCATTCGTGAAGATCGGGCTCGTGCCGGACTCCGGCGGCACCTGGTTCCTGCCGCAGCGGGTCGGCATGGCCCGCGCGCTCGGGCTCGCGCTGACCGGCGACAAGCTGAGCGCCGAGCAGGCCGAGCAATGGGGGCTGATCTGGCGCGCGGTCGACGACGATGTGCTCGCCGCGACGGCCCGCCAGCTCGCCGCGCAGCTCGCGCAGCAGCCGACGCTCGCGATCGCATCGATCAAGCAGGCGATGCGCGAAAGCATCACGCACACGCTCGATCAGCAACTCGACCTGGAGCGCGACCTGCAGCGCAGGCTCGGCCAGTCGCACGACTATGCGGAAGGCGTGCAGGCATTCATCGAGAAGCGCGCGCCGCGCTTCGAGGGGCGCTGACATGACGACCGCCTCGACCGACACACCGGGTGCCGACGCGCTCGCGCGAGCCGCCGCACAGGCCATGTACGACGCCGACGCATGCAGCCGCGCGCTGGGCATGGAGCTCGCGGAAGTCCGGCCCGGCTATGCGCGCATGCTCATGCCGGTACGCGACGACTTCCTGAACGGCCACCAGATCTGTCACGGCGGGCTCATCTTCACGCTCGCCGATTCGACGTTCGCATTCGCGTGCAATTCGTACAACCTCAGCACCGTCGCAGCCGGCTGTTCGATCGAATACCTGCGCCCGGTGCAGGGCGGCGACGTGCTGACCGCCGAAGCGGTCGAGCAGACGCGCAACGGCCGATATGGCATTTACGACATCCGCGTCACGAATCGGGCCGGCGAAACCGTCGCGATGTTCCGCGGCAAATCCGCCCAGATCAAGGGCACGGTCATTCCGGAAGACCGCTGACGCAACGGCCGCGCACATAACAAGCACTGGAGACACGCATGACTACCCCGCTACCGCTCGAGCCGATCGAGACCGCGACGCGCGACGAGCTGACCGCGCTGCAGCTCGAACGCCTCCAATGGTCGCTCCGGCATGCTTACCTGCACTCCCCCGTCTATCGACGCAAATTCGACGACGCGGGCGTGCATCCGGACGACCTGAAAACGCTGGCCGACCTGTCCCGCTTCCCGTTCACGACCAAGAGCGACCTGCGCGACAGCTATCCGTTCGGCATGTTCGCGGTGCCGCAGGACCAGGTCTCGCGCATCCATGCGTCGTCGGGGACGACCGGCAAACCGACGGTCGTCGGCTACACCGCGCGCGACATCGATACGTGGGCCAACCTGGTCGCACGCTCGATCCGCGCGGCCGGCGCACGCCAGGGCGACAAGGTTCACGTGAGCTATGGATACGGGCTGTTCACGGGTGGGCTCGGTGCGCATTACGGCGCGGAGCGCGCCGGGCTGACCGTGATCCCGTTCGGCGGCGGCCAGACCGAGAAGCAGGTCCAGCTGATCCAGGATTTCCGCCCGGACATCATCATGGTGACGCCCAGCTACATGCTGTCGATCGCCGACGAATTCGAGCGGCAGGGCCTCGATCCTGCCCAGAGTTCGCTGCGCATCGGCATCTTCGGCGCCGAACCATGGACCAATGACATGCGCGCGGCAATCGAGCGCCGCATGGGCATCGATGCGGTCGACATCTATGGCCTGTCCGAGGTGATGGGACCGGGCGTCGCGTCCGAGTGCGTGGAGACCAAGGACGGCCCGACGATCTGGGAAGACCACTTCTACCCGGAGATCATCGACCCGGATACCGGCGAGGTGCTGCCCGACGGCGAGCTGGGCGAGCTCGTGTTCACGTCACTGACCAAGGAGGCGCTGCCGATCATCCGCTATCGGACACGCGACCTGACGCGCCTGCTGCCGGGCACCGCGCGCACGATGCGCCGGATGGAAAAGATCACCGGCCGCTCGGACGACATGATGATCGTGCGCGGCGTGAACGTATTCCCGACGCAGATCGAGGAACAGCTGCTCAAGCAGCGCGCGCTCGCGCCGCACTATCAGATCGTTCTGACCAAGGAGGGGCCGCTCGACGTGCTGACGCTGAACGTCGAGCCCTGCCCCGAGACCGCGCCGGACACGGCGGCGATCGACGCGGCGAGGCGTGCGCTCACGCACGACATCAAGTCGCTGATCGGCGTGACGGCAATCGTCAACGTGCTGCCGGTGAACGGCATCGAGCGCTCGGTCGGCAAGGCGCGCCGGGTCGTCGACAAGCGCAAGGGCTGACAGGCTGGTCGCCCACCCGCGGCTCCGTCGCTCGTCGTGCGCACCACGATGAAAAAAGCCCGACCGGCTCACATCCTCCGATCGGGCTTTTCATTTGGCCGCGTGCGTCAAATCACGAATTCGGGAACAGCAGCCACATCCGGCCAATCTGCTTCATCCGCCCGGCCTGGTCGCCCGCGTCGTCGCCGAGCCCCCAGAAGTAATCGGCGCGCACGCCGCCCTTGATCGCGGTGCCCGTGTCCTGCGCGAATACGAGGCGGTTCATCGGCGTATTGGTCAACGGACGCGTCGTCTGCAGGAAGACCGGCGTGCCGAGCGGGATCGACGACGGATCGACCGCGATCGACCGCTCGGGCGTCAGCGGCACGCCGAGCGCGCCGACCGGGCCATCGGAGCCGCCGCGCGGCACATCTTCCTTCGACGGCATTTCGCGGAAGAACACGAAGCGCGGATTCGTGTCGAGCAGCGCGTCGACGCGCGCCGGGTTCGCCTTCGCCCACGCCTTGATGCCCTGCATCGTCGCCTGCGCGGGCGTCAGCTCGCCGCGGTCGAGCAGCCACTTGCCGATCGAACGATACGGCTGGTTGTTGGTGCCGCCGTAGCCGACGCGCATTACCGAACCGTCGTCGAGCAGGACCCGCCCCGACCCCTGCACCTGCAGGAAGAACGCCTCGATCGGATCGTCGACCCACACGAGCTCGTTGCCGTTCAGGATGCCCGCGCGCTCGAGCTGCGCGCGCGCCGGCAGCGCGGCGCCCGCGCGATAGCCGGACGGCCAGCGGTAGAGCGCGGTCTGATAAGGCCCGCGCCGCACGCGCGAACCGTGCAGCAGCGGCTCGTAATAGCCGGTGACGAGCCCGTCGAGCGTGCCGTCGCTGTTCGCGAACTGGAACGGCGTGAAATACGTTTCGAAGAAGGCGCGCGCGCTGCCGATGTCGAGCTCGTCGAGCCGCTCGGCGGCCGCGCACGCACGCTGCCACGACGGCTGGCGCGCGAGGCGCGCGCAGTTCTGCCGCAGCGCGGCCGTCGCGCCGATCAGCGAATCGTCCTGCCAGCCCGGCACCTGCTGCCACGCGACCGGCGTCAGCCGCGCGGGGGCAACCTGCCCCGGCACGATCGCGGCGCCGGTCGGCGGCTTCATGGAAGACGTCCGCGTCGGCGCGCCGCCGCACGCGGCAAGCAGCGCCGCCGTCGCAAGCGCCGCCGCCCACCCGGCCGCCCGGGGCCCAAACCACATACAATGTCCGTTCTTGATGGAAACCGCCATGTCAGATTTTCTCGACCAATATCCGATGCTCATCTTCGCGCTGGAAGCTTTCCTGGCGCTCGCCCTGCTGATCTTCATCGTCGCGTGGACAGCCTCGGGCAGGAAGAAGCACGCCCGCCACAACGACCGTCAGCCGCGCTGATTCCGCCGCGTCCGCACGCTCAATGTAGCGTGCGCGGCATGTGCAGCGCGAATTCGTCGATCGGCGCATCGAAGCGCTCGCCGTCCTCCGCCACGCAGAAGTACGACCCGCGCATCGTGCCGACCGGCGTCGCGATCACGGCCCAGCTTGTGTATTCGAACTGTTCGCCCGGCTGCAGCAGCGGCTGGTGGCCGACGACCCCCAGCCCCTTCACCTCCTGCACGTGACTCTCGCTGTCGGTGATGATCCAGTGCCGCGCGATCAGCTGTGCCGCGACCTGTCCGCTATTGCGGATCGTCAGCGTGTACGCGAATGCATATTGACGGCGTTCGGGGTCGGATTGTTCCGGCAAGTAGCTGGTTTTCACCGTCACGGTGAACTGGTACTGACTCATGATGATTCCGCTGGATAGTGACCGGCCCGTGCAGGCGTCGTGCGACACCGGGCCGCAGACGCGCCGCTTTGGTTCGGCATTCTGCTTCATGCGGCACCGGCCCGCAACCGCGCGCGGGGCTGCCGGGCGGTAGAATGGCGCTTTTGCGCCGCAGCGTCCCCGCTCCCCCAGCCATGACTCAATTCCGCATCGCCCCCAGCATCCTGTCGGCCGACTTCGCACGGCTCGGCGAAGAAGTCCGCAACGTGGTCGCCGCCGGCGCCGACTGGATCCACTTCGACGTGATGGACAACCATTATGTCCCGAACCTGACGATCGGCCCGCTGGTCTGCGAAGCGATCCGTCCGCACGTACAGGTGCCGATCGACGTGCACCTGATGGTGCGCCCGGTCGACCGCATCGTGCCCGACTTCGCGAAAGCCGGCGCGAACCTGATCAGCTTCCATCCGGAAGGCTCCGACCACATCGACCGCACGCTGTCGCTGATCCGCGACCACGGCTGCAAGGCCGGCCTCGTGTTCAACCCGGCGACGCCGCTGAACTATCTCGACTACGTGATGGATCGCCTCGATTTCGTGCTGCTGATGTCGGTCAACCCGGGCTTCGGCGGCCAGTCGTTCATTCCGGAAACGCTGAACAAGCTGCGCGAGACGCGCGCGCGCCTCGATGCGTACACCGAGCGCACCGGCCGCGAGATCCTGCTCGAGGTGGACGGCGGCGTGAAGGCCGACAACATCGCCGAAATCGCAGCGGCCGGCGCGGACACCTTCGTCGCGGGCTCGGCGATCTTCGGCAAGCCCGACTACCGCAAGGTGATCGACGAGATGCGCGGCCAGCTCGCGACCGTCGAGCGGAGCTGACCGTGGCCGAGCCGAATCTCGCCGCCGGCGCGGCACCGATCCGCTTCCCGGCAGCACGCATCGACGCGGCGCTGATCGACCTCGACGGCACGATGGTCGATACCGCAGACGATTTCACCGCCGGCCTGAACGGCATGCTCGCGCAGCTGGACGCGCCGGCGACGTCGCGCGACGAGGTGATCGGCTATGTCGGCAAGGGCTCCGAGCACCTGATCCAGAGCGTGCTGAAGCCGCGCTTCAGCACGGACGACGCGCATGCGCGCTTCGACGACGCGCTCGCGATCTACCAGGCCGAGTACGCGAAGATCAACGGCCGCCACGCGCGCCTCTACCCGGACGTCGCGGCCGGCCTCGACGCGCTGCGCGCCGACGGCATCAAGCTCGCGTGCGTGACCAACAAGCCGCATCGCTTCGCGGTGGAACTGCTCGAGCAATACGGGCTGATCGACCGTTTCGGCGTCGTGCTCGGCGGCGACAGCGTGCCGCGCAAGAAACCGGACCCGCTGCCGATGCTCACCGCGTGCGACGCACTCGGCGTCGCGCCCGCGGCGACGGTCGCGATCGGCGACTCGGAAAACGACGCGCTGGCGGGCCGCGCGGCCGGCATGGCGACGCTGACGGTGCCGTACGGCTACAACCACGGCAAAGCTATACAAACGATAAATTCGGATGGTATAGTCGGTTCGCTGCTGGCTGCCGCACGCGCGATCTCCGCGCACAATGCCGGCCGGCAAATCCTCTGAATTTTTTCTTCCATCCGCATGTTTCTGAATAAAAAACGGAGTCTGAGCAGCATCGACCGGGGAGCCTGGCCCTGGCGTCGCTGGTCGCGCTAACCTCTTCGATGAGGTACGCTGAAGTTCGTCTTCAGCGCCGTTTTTTATCTCGCTGCGCACCCGCGCGCCGATCGTCGCTTCACCTACCGCCGTACCGCGCCCGAACGATTCCGTTCAGGGCCGGCCGCAGGCTGGCGACGTTCGCGCTCCGGGATGCGCCCGCCGGCACCAGGCACACCACGATCGACCGCCCTTCCGCCGACGGCAGCCCGCGCAGCTCCACGTGATCCCCGGCGCACTCCGCCGTAGTCCCGAACAGGACCGGAACATGACTGAACTCGAATTCCAATCGCTCGCGAACGAAGGCTACAACCGCATCCCGCTGATCGCGGAAGCCCTGGCCGACCTCGAAACGCCGCTGTCCCTCTACCTGAAGCTGGCGCAGCCGGAACGCGGCGGCGCCAACTCGTTCCTGCTCGAATCGGTGGTCGGCGGCGAACGCTTCGGTCGCTATTCGTTCATCGGCCTGCCGGCGCGCACGCTCGTGCGCACCCGCGCCGGTGTCTCCGAAGTCGTGCGCGACGGCCAGGTCGTCGAGACGCACGACGGCGACCCGTTCGAATTCATCGCCGCGTTCCAGGCACGCTTCAAGGTCGCGCAGCGCCCCGGCCTGCCGCGCTTCTGCGGCGGCCTCGCCGGCTATTTCGGCTACGATGCGGTGCGCTACATCGAGAAGAAGCTCGCGCACACCGCGCCGCGCGACGATCTCGGCCTGCCCGACATCCAGCTGCTGCTGACCGAGGAAGTCGCGGTGATCGACAACCTGGCCGGCAAGCTGTACCTGATCATCTACGCCGATCCGGGCCAGCCCGAGGCATACGCGAAGGCCAAGCAGCGCCTGCGCGAACTGAAGCAGCGGCTGCGGGCGACCGTGCAGCCGCCCGTCACGTCGGCGAGCGTGCGCACCGAGACGTTCCGCGAGTTCAAGAAGGAAGACTACCTGGCCGCCGTGCGCCAGGCGAAGGAATACATCGCGGCCGGCGAGCTGATGCAGATCCAGGTCGGCCAGCGCCTGACGAAGCCGTATCGCGACAACCCGCTGTCGCTGTACCGCGCGCTGCGCTCGCTGAACCCGTCGCCGTACATGTATTACTACAACTTCGGCGATTTCCACGTGGTCGGCGCGTCGCCGGAAATCCTCGTGCGCCAGGAGAAGCGCGGCGACGACCAGGTCGTCACGATCCGCCCGCTCGCCGGCACCCGCCCGCGCGGCAACACGCCGGAACGCGATGCGGAACTCGCGACCGAGCTGCTCAACGACCCGAAGGAGATCGCCGAGCACGTGATGCTGATCGACCTCGCGCGCAACGACGTGGGCCGCATCGCGGAAATCGGCTCGGTGCAGGTGACCGACAAGATGGTGATCGAGAAGTACTCGCACGTGCAGCACATCGTCAGCTCGGTCGAAGGCAAGCTGAAGCCCGGCATGACGAACTACGACGTGCTGCGCGCGACGTTCCCGGCCGGCACGCTGTCGGGCGCACCGAAGGTGCGCGCGATGGAGCTGATCGACGAGCTCGAGCCGATCAAGCGCGGGCTGTACGGCGGCGCCGTCGGCTACCTGTCGTTCTCCGGCGAGATGGATCTCGCGATCGCGATCCGCACGGGCCTGATCCACAACGGCAACCTGTACGTGCAAGCGGCGGCCGGCGTCGTCGCGGATTCGGTGCCCGAATCCGAATGGCAAGAGACCGAGAACAAGGCGCGCGCGGTGCTGCGTGCGGCCGAACAGGTCCAAGACGGCCTCGACAGCGACTTCTGACCGGAGACTGACCATGCTGCTCATGATCGACAACTACGACTCGTTCACCTACAACCTGGTCCAGTACTTCGGTGAGCTGGGCGAGGACGTGCGCACCTACCGCAACGACGAAATCACGCTCGACGAGATCGCGCGCCTGAATCCCGCCGCGATCTGCCTGTCGCCGGGCCCGAGCAACCCGCAGCACGCAGGCATCACGCTCGACGTGCTGCGCGAATTCGCGGGCAAGAAGCCGATCCTCGGCGTGTGCCTCGGCCACCAGGCGATCGGCGAGGCGTTCGGCGGCCGCGTCGTGCGCGCGCAGACCATCATGCACGGCAAGGTGAGCAAGATCGAAACCGACTGCCGCGGCGTGTTCACCGACCTGCCGAAGCATTTCGACGTCACGCGCTACCACTCGCTCGCGATCGAGCGCGAATCGCTGCCGGATTGCCTCGAGATCTCCGCGTGGACCGACGACGGCGAGATCATGGGCGTGCGCCACAAGACGCTGCCGATCGAAGGCGTGCAGTTCCACCCGGAATCGATCCTGTCCGAGCACGGCCATGCGCTGCTCGAGAACTTCCTGAAGCAGGCCCGCGCGGCCGTGCACGCCGCCTGACCGGAGCCGCACGATGACGATCACCCCCCAGGAAGCGCTGCAGCGCACGATCGAGCACCGCGAGATCTTCCACGACGAGATGCTGCACCTGATGCGGCTCATCATGCGCGGCGACATGTCGCCGGTGATGGCCGCCGCGATCATTACCGGCCTGCGCGTGAAGAAGGAGACGATCGGCGAGATCGCCGCCGCCGCGACCGTGATGCGCGAATTCGCGAACCACGTGCAGGTGCAGGACAACTCGAACTTCGTCGACATCGTCGGCACCGGCGGCGACGGCTCGCACACGTTCAACATCTCGACCGCGTCGATGTTCGTCACCGCGGCGGCTGGCGCGAAGGTCGCGAAGCACGGCAACCGCGGCGTGTCGAGCAAGTCCGGCAGCGCCGACGTGCTCGAGGCGCTCGGCGTCAACATCGACCTGCAGCCCGACCAGGTGGCCGCGTCGATCGCCGAGACCGGCATGGGCTTCATGTTCGCGCCGAACCATCACCCGGCGATGAAGAACATCGCGGCGGTGCGCCGAGAGCTCGGCGTGCGGACGATCTTCAACATCCTCGGCCCGCTGACCAACCCGGCCGGCGCGCCGAACCAGCTGATGGGCGTGTTCCACCCGGACCTCGTCGGCATCCAGGTGCGCGTGATGCAGCGTCTCGGCGCGCGGCACGTGCTGGTCGTGTACGGCAAGGACGGGATGGACGAGGTGTCGCTCGGCGCCGCGACGCTCGTCGGCGAACTGCGCGACGGCCTGGTGCACGAATACGAGATCCATCCGGAGGATTTCGGCCTGCAGATGGTGTCGAACCGCTCGCTGAAGGTGGAAAATGCCGACGAATCGCGCGTGATGCTGCTCGGCGCGCTCGACAACCAGCCGGGCGTCGCGCGCGAGATCGTCACGCTGAACGCGGGCACCGCGCTGTATTCAGCGAACGTCGCCGCGTCGATCGCCGACGGCATCCAGCTCGCCCGCGAGGCGATCGCGAGCGGCAAGGCGCGCGCGAAGGTCGACGAGCTGGTGCGCTTCACGCAGCAGTTCAAGCGCTGACACGCCCTTTCGAACCCGAATCAAGCACGAGACTCCCATGAGCGACATTCTCGAACGAATCATTGCCGTCAAACGCGAAGAAGTCGCGGCGGCCATGCGCAGCACGCCGCTCGAGGCGTTGAAGCTGGACGCGTCCGCACGCGACCTGCGCGACTTCGCCGGTGCGCTGCGCGCGAAGCACGCGGCCGGCCAGGCCGCCGTGATCGCCGAAATCAAGAAGGCCAGCCCGTCGAAAGGCGTGCTGCGCGAGCACTTCGTGCCGGCCGACATCGCCCGCTCGTACGCCGCGCACGGCGCCGCGTGCCTGTCGGTGCTGACCGACGAGCAGTTCTTCCAGGGCGGTGTCCGCTATCTCGAGGAAGCGCGCGCGGCCTGCACGCTGCCGGTGCTGCGCAAGGACTTCATCGTCGACGCTTACCAGATCCTCGAAGCGCGCGCGATGGGCGCGGACGCGATCCTGCTGATCGCCGCCGCGCTCGACACGCCGCTGATGCAGGATCTCGAAGCGTATGCGCACTCGCTCGGGCTCGCGGTGCTGGTCGAGGTGCACGATCGCGACGAAATGGAGCAGGCGCTGACGCTGAAGACCCCGCTCCTCGGCATCAACAACCGCAACTTGCGCACCTTCGAGACGTCGATCCAGACGACCCTCGACATGCTCGACATGATTCCGGCCGATCGCATCGTCGTGACCGAGTCGGGCATCCTGTCGCGCGTCGACGTCGACACGATGCGCGCGGCGAACGTGAACACGTTCCTGGTCGGCGAAGCGTTCATGCGCGCCGAGCAACCCGGCGAAGAACTCGCGCGGATGTTCTTCTGATGGCGATCGAGAAGGAAATCAAGCTCGCGCTGCCGGCCGGGCAGGCCGACGCGGCGCGGCAGTTCTTCGCGACGCTGACCGGCGAGCCCGGCCGCGAGGTCGCGCTCGCGAACGTCTATTACGACACGCCCGATCTGGCGCTCGCCCGTTCGAAGAGCGCCGTGCGGGTGCGCCACGCGCCGCAAGGCTGGCTGCAGACGTTCAAGACGGTCGGCACCGCGGAAGGCGGGCTGCATCGGCGTCATGAATGGGAGCTGGCGATCACGGGCGACGCGCTCGAGATCGATGCGCTCGTCGCCGCCTGCGACGTGCCGGCAGCGGCCGCCGCGCTGCGCGACGCCGCCCCCGCGCTGCATGCGCTGTTCCGCACCGATTTTTCGCGCACGCTGTGGCGCATCGCGATCGGCGGCGCAACCGTCGAGGCCGCGGTGGATTCCGGCGAGATCGTCGCCCAGGCGCAAAACGAGACGCGCCGCGAACCGATCAGCGAAATCGAACTCGAACTGATCGACGGCCCGGAGACCGCGCTCGCGACGCTCGCCGCGGAACTGCAGCAGGCGCTGCCCGGCCTCAGCCCCGACAACATCAGCAAGGCGCAGCGCGGCTACCGGCTGCGCACGCAATAAATCACGCATGGCAACCCGCAAGACTCCCCGCGCGCCGCAACAGGCGTCGCTGTTTGACGATCCCGTACTCGACACCCCGGCCGGTTCGGCTCCGGCCGACTCACCCGCAGCCGCCTCCGCGCCCGTCGCGACCAGCGCGCCCGCCGCACCGTCGCCGGCCGCCTCCGACGACGTGCTGCATCTCGCCGCCCAGTTCGACGCGCTGCCGGCCGCGTGGCGCGCCGTACTCGCCCCGTTCGTCGCCGGCGACGCATACGACCCGCTGTGCCGCTTCGTCGACAGCGAACGCACAGCCGGCAAGACCGTCTATCCGGCCGACGTGTTCCGCGCGCTGCGGCTGACGAGCCCGGACGACGTAAAGATCGTGATCCTCGGCCAGGACCCGTACCACGGCGACGACCGCGGCACGCCGCAGGCGCACGGCCTCGCGTTCTCGGTGCCGCCGGCGGTCAGGCCGCCGCCGTCGCTGCGCAACATCTTCAAGGAAATCGCCGCGAACTTCGGCCACGACACGCCGCGCCATGGCTGTCTCGACACGTGGGCGCGCCAGGGCGTGCTGCTGCTCAACACCGTGCTGACGGTCGAGCGCGGCGCAGCCGCCAGCCACGCGAAACGCGGCTGGGAGCAATGCACGGACACGCTGATCCGCGAGCTGGCAAGCCGCCACCGCGGGCTCGTGTTCATGCTGTGGGGCGCGCACGCGCAGGCCAAGCGCGCGCTGTTCGACGCGAACGCGCACTGCGTGCTCGAGGCGCCGCATCCGTCGCCGCTGTCCGCGCACCGCGGCTTCCTCGGCTGCCGACATTTCGCGCTCGCGAACGATTACCTCGTCGAACAGGGGCGCGAACCGATCGACTGGCGCCTGCCGGACGAAGCCGAAACATTCGCGTAAGCCGCCCGCGCCGATTCGCTCCGCATCGGCCCACATGCAAAAACGCCGCGTACCTTCCGGTACGCGGCGTTTTTTTATCGGGCTGCACGGACGGACGCACCGCGTCCGCCAGAACCGGCCTTACGCGGCGGCGATCGCCTCGCGTGCGCCGGCCAGGCCTGCGCTCTGCGCATCCGGCCCCATGTTCAGGCCTTCCGCGAAGATGAAGTTCACGTCGGTCATGCCGACGAAGCCGAGGAACGTGCGCAGGAACGGCGTCTGGCTGTCGTTCGGCGTGCCGGCGTACTTGCCGCCGCGTGCCGTCACCACGTGGACCTTCTTGCCCTTGATCAGGCCTTCCGGGCCGTTTTCCGTGTAGCGGAACGTGACGCCGGCGCGGGCGATCCAGTCGAAGTACGTCTTCAGTTGCGACGAGATGCCGAAGTTGTACATCGGCGCGCCGATCACGACGATGTCGGCGGCCTGCAGCTCGGCGATCAGCGCGTCGCTCTTCGCGACGATCGCATTCTGTTCCGCGGTGCGCTGGTCGGCCGGCGTGAAGAACGCGCCGAGCACGGATTCATCGAGATGCGGCAGTGCATCCGACAGCAGGTTGCGAACCACGACCTTCGCACCGGGGTTCGATTGTTGCAGCTTTGCCGTCAGTTCGTTGGCCAGCAGCGTGGAGTGCGCACCTTGCGAACGCGCCGCGGAATTGATTTGCAGAATGGTCGTCATGTCAGGCTCCGAGTGGGTTGCGCTTTCAGCAGCGCGAGTGATGCCATTGTGCGTGCACCCCTCATCCCGAAAAAGCGGGCTCAGGGCGACGGATTGTTGCAGCAGCAGAACAATCCGCCGTTACACCCTGCGCGCGCCAATGGCCGGAGCCTGCCCGTTCAGCCCTTCAGCCAGGCTTCGCGCGCCGCGTGCTGCGCCGCCGGCTTCAGTGCGGCGGCGAGCTTGTAGCGTGCGACCTCGGGGCCGTCGAGCTTCAGTTTCGCGGTGCGCAGCTCGTCGCGGCGGAACGCGTGGATCTCGACCTTGTCGCCCGCCCGGTAGCGGGCGAGCAGCGCGTCGAGGTTCGCGCCGGTCACGCGCAGCCCGTCGACCGCAATCAGCGTGTCGCCCGCCGACAGCCCCGCGCGATGCGCGGCGCCGCCCTCGTAGACCGTCGCCAGCGTGCAGTCCGCGCCGCCACGCAGGCGCGCGCCGATCGTCGGCTTGCCCTGCGCGCCGTTCGGGCCGACATCCGGCGCGAGCGTCACGCCGAACAGCGCGAGCAACTCCGCGAGCGGCAGATCGCGCGTGCCGCGCACCGCATCGGCGAACAGGCGGCCGAGCGCGACGCCCGTCGCTTCCTCGATCAGCGCCTCGACTTCGTCCTCGCCGACACCCGCTTGCTGGCCACGATAGAACGCGCGGCCGTAACGCGCCCAGAGCAGCCGCATCACGTCGTCGAGCGACTTGCGGTGGCGCGTCTGCGCGCGAATCGCGAGGTCGAACGCAAGCGCGACGAGCGAGCCCTTCGTGTAGTAGCTGACGATCGCGTTGGTCGCGTTCTCGTCCTGCCGGTAGTACTTGATCCACGCGTCGAACGAGCTTTCCGCGACGCTCTGCTTCAGCCGGCCGGTGCCGCGCTGCACGCCGCCGATCGTGCGGCCGAGCGCGGTGAAGTATTCGTCCTGCGACATCAGCCCGCTGCGCACCAGCATCAGGTCGTCGTAATACGACGTGAAACCCTCGAACAGCCACAGCAGCGACGTGTAGTTTTCGCGCGTGAGGTCGTACGGCACGAACGCCGCCGGCTTGATGCGCTTCACGTTCCACGTGTGGAAATACTCGTGGCTGCAGAGGCCGAGATAGGTGCGATAGCCTTCCGTCGTTTCCGGGCGCCCTTTCACCGGCAGGTCGCTGCGGTTGCAGATCAGTGCGGTCGACGCGCGATGCTCGAGGCCGCCATAGCCGTCGCTGACCGCGAGCGTCATGAACACATAGCGGTCCATCGGCGCCTGCTTCGACTTCGGCTCGAACAGCGCGATCTGCGCTTCGCACACGCGTTTCAGGTCGGTGCGGAGCCGTTCCATATCGAGCTGGGTCACGCGGCCGGCGATCACGATGTCGTGCGGCACCCCGTGCGCGTCGAACGTCGCGAGCGCGAATTCGCCGATCGTCACCGGATGATCGGCGAGTTCGTCGTAGTTCGATGCGCGATACGCGCCGAACGCATAGCGTTTCGTGCCGCGCGCCTCGGGCAGCGCGGTGGCCACGCGCCACGCGCGGAAGGCCGCGCCGGCCGGCTTCGCGATCTCCACGTCGCACGGCGCGTCCTCCTGGCCGGCCACGCTCAGGAATACCGCGGTGCCGTTGAAGAAGCCGCCCTGGTCGTCCAGGTACGCGGAGCGCACGGACAGGTCCCACGCATAGACGGCGTAGCGCAGCGTCAGCGCGCCCTTCACCGGCGCGGCCTGCCACGTGCTCTTGTCGGTCTTCGCGATCCGCACCTTGCGGCCGGCGTCGTTGAATGCCTGCAGCGTCACGATGTTGCGCGCGAACTCGCGCACGAGATAGCTGCCCGGAATCCACACCGGCAGCGCGAACCGCTGGCCTTCGGGGTCGGGTTCGGCAACCGTCACGGACACCTCGAACAGGTGCGCGGCAGGATCTTTCGGGGCAATCGAATAGCGAATCGGCGTTTTCATCGTGGGAATCGGTCGGGATGGCGGCGACAGAAACGACGAGAGGCGCCGGGCCGGAACCCTGGGCGCCCCTCGCCGGCCGGGCGCACGGCCCGGCGCGTCATGCGCTTACTTGTTCGAAGCGAGTGCCTGATTCAGCTGTTCGGCGGACACGGCGCCCGGCAGGCGGCGGCCGTCGGGCAGGAAGATCGTCGGCGTGCCGGTGACATTCATCCCGCGGCCGAGCGCGAGGTTCTTGTCGAGCGCGCTCGTGTCGCAGTTCGCGGCGTTGGTCGGCGCGCGATGGCCGAGCATCCAGCCCTCCCACGACTTCACGCGGTCGCCCGCGCACCAGATCGCCTTCGACTTCACGGTCGAATCCGGCGACAGCACCGGGTAGAGGAACGTGTAGACCGTCACGTTGTCGACCGACTGGAGCGTCGTCTCGAGCTTCTTGCAGTACGGGCAGTTCGGATCGGAGAACACCGCGATCTTGCGCGCGCCGTTGCCCTTGACGACCTTGATCGCGTTGGCGAGCGGCAGGCTCGCGAAATCGATCTTGTTGGTTTCCGCCACGCGCGCCTCGGTCAGGTTCTTGCGCGTTTTCGTGTCGACGAGATCGCCGAGCAGCACGTAGTCGCCGGCCGCGTCGCTATAGATGATCTGCGTGCCGAGATTCACTTCGTACAGGCCCGCGACCGGCGATTTCGACACGCTCTTGATCGGCGCGTCGCCGCCGAGTCGGGACTGCAGCGTGGCTTTCAGCTTGTCGGTGGTCTGATCGGCCTGCGCGGTGCAGCCGAGCGTCGTCGCGGCGACGGCCAGCACCAGCGACGCGATACGGATCGTTTTTTTCATGGAAATCTTCCTTCAGCTCAATCGGAGTGCACGGCACAGTGTACGCCGTAACAGAACCGTCTCCGACCGAGGATGTGCCCGAAGGTTCGCTCAGCCGAGCGCAGACGACACGAGCCAGCGCTTGACGAGCGGCTGCGCGCCGACGAACGCCATGCCTGCGTTGCGCACCGCCTTCGCGAGCGAGCCCGGCGCCGCGAACAGCCGCTGCAGGCCGTCGGTCGCGATCATCAGCGCGCGGATGTCCTCGCGGCGCGAGCGCTCGTAGCGGCGCAGCAGCACGATATCGCCGAGATTGCGGAAGCTTTCCTTGTTCGCGATCGCGTCGGCGAGCGCGGCGACGTCGCGCAGCCCGAGGTTCATTCCCTGGCCCGCGAGCGGGTGGATCAGGTGCGCGGCGTCGCCGACCAGTGCGACGCGCGGCGCGATCAGCTTGTCGACGGTCTGCAGCGCGAGCGGGAAACCGGCTGCGGGCGTCACGCAGTCGAGCGTGCCGACCTTCCCGTGCGACACGCGCTCGACCTCGGCCGCCAGCTGTGCGGGATCGAGCGCCAGCAGTTCGTCCGCATGCGCGGTGTGCGCCGACCAGACGAGCGACACGTGGCCATCCGGCAGCGGCAGCAGCGCGACGATCTCGCCTTCGTGGAACCACTGGTAGGCCGTTTCGCGGTGCGGCAGCGACGCCTTGAAGTTCGCGACGACGCCGGTCTGCCGGTAATCGCGCCGCTCGACCTTGGCCCCCATTTGCGAGCGCACCCACGAGTGCGCACCGTCCGCGCCGACGACCAGGTCGGCTTCGAGCACCTGCCCCGACGACAGCGTGAGCACGGCCGCGTCGTCGCGCACGTCGAAGCCCTGCGCGCGCGCGTCGAACCACGTCAGGTTCGGCTGGAACCGCAGCGCCGCGTCGAGCGACGCCTCGACCAGCGACGATTCGACGATCCATGCGAGCTGCGGCACCGATGCCTGGTACGCGGAGAAATGGAGCTCGGCGTGCGCGTCGCCGTAGACGCGCATGTCGTAGACCGGCGCGAGCCGGCTGTGGTCGAGCGCCTGCCAGACGCGCAGCCGTTCGAGCAGCGCCTGCGAGCTGGACGACAGCGCATAGACGCGCGTGTCGAACGCGAGATCGGCGGGGCGCGGCGTCGCCGGCTGGGCGAGCAAGGCGGTCTTGTAGCCGGACTGGGTCAGCGCGAGCGCGGCCGTCTTGCCGACGAGCCCGCCGCCGACCACGGCGACGTCGAAGGTGTGGTGGGCAGTCATGGCGGGCATTATAGCCGCGGGGCCAAACCCTTATGCGGCCGGACTTTGCGGGAAATCAGGGGAACCGCGCAATGGCCTGGCCGCGGCCGGCCCCGTGGCATCGGCCGTTCGGCCGACCGGCGGAAACCGGCGCGGCGGCACGGTACAATAGCGCCTTTGAACGCCGGCCGGTCGCGCACGTGACGGCCGCCCCCCTTGTCCCGCGCCGCCGCGCCCCGCCCGGCCCGGCCGCGCCGCTTTACCCGTTCGAAGGATTCCATGAGCCTCAAATGCGGCATCGTCGGCTTGCCCAACGTCGGCAAGTCCACCCTGTTCAATGCGCTGACCAAGGCCGGCATCGCCGCCGAGAACTACCCGTTCTGCACGATCGAGCCGAACGTCGGCGTGGTCGAAGTGCCTGACGCGCGCCTGAAGGCGCTCGCCGACATCATCAGCCCCGAGCGCGTCGTGCCGGCCGTCGTCGAGTTCGTCGACATCGCGGGCCTCGTCGCGGGCGCGAGCAAGGGCGAAGGCCTCGGCAACCAGTTCCTCGCGAACATCCGCGAAACCGACGCGATCACGCACGTCGTGCGCTGCTTCGAGGACGACAACGTCATCCACGTCGCCGGCAAGGTGAGCCCGATCGACGACATCGAGGTGATCAACACCGAACTCGCGCTCGCCGACCTCGGCACCGTCGAGAAGGCGCTCACGCGCTACTCGAAGGCCGCGAAGTCGGGCAACGACAAGGAAGCGGCGAAGCTCGTCGCGGTGCTCGAGCAGGTGCGCGCGCACCTCGACCAGGGCAAGGCCGTGCGCGGCCTGCCGCTGTCGGAAGACGAGCAGGCGATTCTCAAGCCGTTCTGCCTGATCACCGCGAAGCCGGCGATGTACGTCGCGAACGTGAAGGACGACGGCTTCGAGAACAACCCGCACCTCGACGCGGTGCGCAAGTACGCGGAAAGCGAGAATTCGCCGGTGGTCGCCGTCTGCGCGGCGATCGAGGCGGAAATCGCCGACCTCGACGACGAGGACAAGGAAGCATTCCTCGCCGACATGGGCATGGACGAACCGGGCCTCGACCGCGTGATCCGCGCGGGCTTCAAGCTGCTCGGCCTGCAGACCTACTTCACCGCGGGCGTGAAGGAAGTGCGCGCGTGGACGATCCACATCGGCGACACGGCGCCGCAGGCGGCCGGCGTGATCCACACCGACTTCGAGCGCGGCTTCATCCGCGCGCAGACGATCGCGTTCGACGACTTCATCGCGTACAAGGGCGAGCAAGGCGCGAAAGAAGCCGGGAAGATGCGTGCGGAAGGGAAGGAATATGTCGTGCATGACGGCGACGTGATGAACTTCCTGTTCAACGTCTGACTTTCCAGCGCATCGCCCAGACGTACTGCAATATACGAAAAGCCCCTTGCGAGCCACGCGCCGCAAGGGGCTTTTGCCTTTTATGTTCGTTCGTGTGCGACCCGGCATCGCGGCCCCCCAAAGATGAGTAACGAGCACAGATACGCTTTGACGCAGCGCCGCATTGCGATTACAATTCGCTCCGCGGGGTGGAGCAGTCTGGCAGCTCGTCGGGCTCATAACCCGAAGGTCGTAGGTTCAAATCCTACCCCCGCAACCAACATCGAGGCCCGCTTAGCGACAGCAAGCGGGCCTTTTGCTTTGGATCAGCCGCGTCGCTGCATCCGCTGCCGGCAAAACAAATGGCCCGATCGGCAAGCGCCGGTCGGGCCATGCATGCTTCGGCGGAACACCCCGCCACGCCGACGGCGAGCATTCACGCCCGCCGCGCCATCACTTCATCACGTCGCCGACACCCGCCGCCCCGCGCTCGCCCGCGCATCGCGGCCGCGCTTGTTCAGCCACGACGCCACCAGCACGATCAGCGCCAGCACCGCCGTCGCCCCCACTTCCATCCGGTGCTCCTCGCTCACCAGCATCACGGTCAGCGTGCCGCAGATGAACAGGATCACGGCCCACGTAAGCCACGGGAACATCCACATCCGCAGCGTCAGGTCCGCGCCGCTCACCTCGAGCGTCTTGCGCATGCGCAGCTGCGAGATCGCGATCACGAGGTACACGAGCAGCGCGATCGCGCCCGACGTCGCGAGCAGGAAGCCGAACACCTGCTCCGGCATCAGGTAGTTCGCGATCACGGTCAGGAAACCGAACGCGGTCGACGCGAGCACCGCCGCGCGCGGCGTGCCGCTCGCATCGGTGCGGTGCAGGAACGCGGGCGCATCCTTGCGCTTCGACAGCGAGAACAGCATCCGCGACGCGGTGTACAGCGCCGAGTTCAGGCAGCTCGCGACCGACACCAGCACGATCACGTCGATGATCGCCTTCGCATGCGGGACGCCGATCAGTTCCATCGCGCGCTGATACGAGCCGTGCTGCGGCAGCAGCGGATCGTTCCACGGCACGATCGCCGCGACGAGAAGAATCGAGCCGAGGTAGAACAGCGTGATGCGCCAGATCACCGAGTTGGTCGCGCGCACGATCTGGCGTTGCGGGTTTTCCGATTCGGCGGCCGCGATCGTCACGATCTCGGTGCCGAGGAACGAGAACATCGTCGTCAGCATCGCCGCGAGCACCGCGCCGGCGCCGTTCGGCATGAAGCCGTCGTGCGCGAACAGGTTCGACACGCCCGAGACGGCCGGCGCCGGCACGATGCCGACGATCGCGGCGCCGCCGATGCACAGGAACACGACGATCGCGACCACCTTGATCAGCGCGAACCAGAATTCGAATTCGCCGTAGTTCTTGACGGAGAAGAGGTTGGTCATCGTCAGCAGCAGCGTGATGCCGAGCGCGAAGACCCAGGTCGCCACGCCGGGGAACCACGCGTTGAGGATGGTAGCGGCGGCCGTCGCCTCGATCGGGATCACGAGCACCCAGAACCACCAGTACAGCCAGCCGATCGAGAATCCCGCCCAATGGCCGATCGCGCGATCGGCGTAGGTCGAGAACGAGCCGCTGTCCGGATGCGCGACGGCCATCTCGCCGAGCATGCGCATCACCAGCACGACCAGCACGCCCGCGATCGCATACGCGAGGATCGATGCCGGGCCGGCTTCCGCGATCGCGTGGCCGGAGCCGACGAACAACCCCGCGCCGATCACCCCGGCGATCGACAGCATCGTCACGTGGCGCTGCTTGAGGCCGGTGCCGAGGCCTGTCTTACTACCATTCATGTGTCTCTCTCCAAAAAACGGTTCCGGTATGTCCCGGTGTCGCGTGAAGGCAGTGCTGGGGATTGTCGTTGTCGATCCGGATACGGCGCGGCGTGCATCGCACGCCGGCTCGCGCCGGGGTCGTGGCCGCTCGGAACGGTGCGCCACGCAGGTCTGCGAGGCTGCGGGTGCGATGCGGCGCGCATGTGCCGGCGCATCGCGGCGCCCTGTTCCGTCGGCCGGTCAGTCAACCGCCTTCGAAGCGATGGAGTGTAAGCACCAAACGGTTCGCGACTAAGAACCAATTGATGAATTTCGATGGAACCACTTGTTGCATCGATGCGGATCGATGCAACACTCGCGCCATCCGGCGATGGTCGCGGGACCTGGCGGGGCGCGCAGCGCGCGGGGTGCGCAGCCCGGGTTCAGGTTGTGTCGCGGGCCATTGCGTCGCGCCATTTGGCCGGCACGATCGCCCGCCATTCTCGCAGAAGCAGGTTTTTCACGGCGTCAGGATGCGCGGCCGACAGGCGCACCAGCACGATCGGCCAGCCGACGTAGTGATCGGTCACGTAATACACGTCGGGCGCGGATTCGATCAGCCACGCACGCTCGTCCGGGCCGACGCCTTTCACGACGAGCGTGTCGCCGTCCTCGCGCAGCCGGGCCAGCAGCTTGCCCTTCACCTTGAGCGCGGGCGTACCGTACGACGTGCCGTCCTCGACGCCCCGCCATGCCAGCGCGATCTGCCGAACTTCGTCGAATGTCACGCTTCCTCCTCGAACGTGCGCCACGGCGCCACGATTCGGCCACCCTACCGGAAACCGCCGCGAATGCCTATCCGCCCGCCGCGCGGGCAGCTACCGGCGCACGCCCGGTGGTCGCGACGATCGCGAATGCGATCGCATTCGCGGCGGCGCTGGCGAGGATCGGCACGAGATAGCCGCCGCCGGCGTCGTAGATGAAGCCCGCGGCGGCCGGCCCGATCAGCGTGCCGAACGCGATGCTCGTGTAGAGCACGCCGATGATCCCGCTCACGTTGCGGCCGCCGAAGTAGTCCATCGCGACAGCGGGCAGCACGGCCACCCAGCCGCCGTAGAACACGCCGAACACGAGCGCGAACGCGGCAAGCGCGGCGAAATCGCCGGCAGCCGCCCATGCGACGAGCGCCACGGCCATCCCGGCGAACATCGCGAGCAGCGACGCACGGCGGCCGAAGCGGTCGGCGAGGCCGCCGAGAAAGAACCGGCCGGCCGTGCTGCCGACGCCGATCGCGCCGAGCAGCAGCACGGCCGCCGCCGGCTTCACGCCGTGATCGATGGCGTACGGCACGAGATGGACGAACGGCACGAACACGCCGAACGAGCATACGAGACAGGCTGCGTAGAGGCTCGCGAACGGCCGCGACGTCACGGCCTCGCGAACGGTCGCGCCGGCCGGCGCGGGCGACGCGGGCACGGCGGGCGCCGAACGGCCGTCGTGCGACGCGCACGCAGCCGGCACATCGGCGGCCCGGTCTCCATCCGGCAGCAGCCCGCGGCCGCGCGGATCGTTCTCGATCAGCAACGCCAGCCCCGCGCCCACCAGCACCGCCAGCACGGCCAGCGTGAAATACGCGCCGCGCCAACCGACGTGTGCGATCAGCGCGGACGCGAGCGGCGGCATCACGAGCGTGCCGACCCCGATGCCCGCGACCGCGAGCCCCGACGCGAAGCCGCGCCGCCGCACGAACCAGCGCTGCACCGCGCCGACCGCGGGCACGTAAGCGCAGCCGACGCCGAGACCGACGCCGAGCCCATACGCGACGTACACCTGCATCAGCGTGCGCGCGGCGCCGGCGGCCGCGAGCCCGGCCGCGGTCAACAGCATCCCGGCGACGGCCAGCCGACGCGAACCCAGCCGATCGGCGAGCGGCCCGCTGATCACGCCGAAGCCGAAATACAGGCACCCGGCCAGCGAGAACACGAGCGAGATCTGTCCGCGCGACGCGGCGAAGTCCCGCTGCAGCGATTCGACGAATGCGCTGAACGAATACGCGCTGCCGAAGCCGACGAACGTCACGGCGAACGCGGCGGCGACCACGTACCAGCCGTAGAAGAGGCGCGGCGCGCCCGGGCGGTTCATGACGATGCTCCTCTCAGGTCCGTTCCGGCGTGGCGTCGAGTGCCTTCCGGATTGCCCCGTGGATATAGTTGAACTATGTTGATCACATCCGCCGCGCGCTGCGCGGCTGTCGCAATGCAACCCGACGAAGGAACGTTACTCGCGCAAGCACGCCGTCTCAAACGATTTTTCGTCGGCCTTTCGGTTTAGAAAAACTCATTGACTGCTCTCCTCTCTAAAGGAAGAAGATTCCCACTTCACCGAATGCAACCCGACGTCGCCTCAAAGAGACATGGGAATTACGCTTTCTCCATGGGCTGACACCGCCAGTCCGGCGGCCAAAACGTTACGCGCGGCGTTGATGTCGCGGTCGTGGGTTGTTCCGCATCCCGGACAGGCCCATGCGCGCACCTTCAACGGCAAGCTGGCGACGGTATGCCCACACTCGGCGCAGCGCTTGCTGGACGGATACCAGCGATCGATGCCGATCAACGTGCGGCCGTACCACTTGGCCTTGTACGTCAGCTGTCGCACGAATTCCGACCAGCCGGCATCGCCGATCGATTTCGCGAGCCTTCGATTCTTCAGCATGTGGTGGACGGCAAGGCTTTCGATGGCGATCACTTGGTTTTCGTTGATCAATCGGGTCGAAAGCTTGTGCAGGAAATCCCTGCGCGAATCTGCTATCCGGGCGTGCAGGCGTGCGACTTTGAGTCTCGCCTTCCTGCGATTGGCGGAACCTTTTTGCTTCCTTGACAGCCGTCGTTGCAGCTTGGCGAGCCTGGCTTCGCTCTTGCGAAACGCGTTCGGCGCAGCGATCTTCTCGCCGGTCGAAAGAACGACAAAATCTGTCAACCCGAGGTCGATGCCGACCGCGCCGGTCGATGCGGATTTTGCGCAAACGACGTCGTCGCAAAGCAGGGATACGTGGTATCGGCCTGCCGTGTCTTTTGACACCGTGACAGTCGTCACCTTGGCACCTGGTGGAATCGTTCGCGACCAGCGGATCGCGAGTGGCGCCTCCATCTTCGCCAGCTTCAGCGAAGTGCCATCCCATCTGAACGCGCTCGCCGTGTACTCGGCCGATTGCGCACCGTCCTTGCGCCGGAAGTTCGGGTACCTGGCGCGCTTGGCGAAGAAGTTCGCAAACGCCGTCTGCAAGTGGCGCAACGCCTGCTGGAGCGGCACTGAGCTGACTTCGTTCAGCCAGCCATGTTCGGGTGTTTTCTTCAGCGCGGTGAGCGCGGCGGAGGTTGCGTGACAGCCGACTCGCGTCTGCCGCTGTTGCCACTCTTCGGAGCGCATCCGCAGCATGTGGTTGTACACAAAGCGTGCGCATCCAAACGTCCGGGCAAGCATCACTGCTTGCTCGGGCGTCGGGTAGAACCGGAATCGGTAGGCGCGCTTGATGTCCATGCCTTACACCATGTCATAGGCTCGCGCGTGCCTCAAGCTTGGGAGACGCGGCCACTCGGCCGCGCTCCTTTCACGCCCAGCCCTAAACGACGGAGTTTCTCGGAGCAAATCGGATGAAACATGCCCGCCTGCCGCCGCTCAACGCGCTGCGCGCGTTCGAGGCGGCCGCCCGCCACCTGTCGGTGAAATCCGCGGCCGAGGAGCTGTCGGTCACGCCCGGCGCGGTGAGCCAGATGATCCGCACGCTCGAGGCACACCTCGGCGTGCAGCTGTTCGACCGCGTCAACCGCGGCATCCTGCTCACCGCCGCCGGCCGCGACTACCTGCCCCCGGTGCGCAATGCGTTCCGCCAGATCGCCGACGCGTCGCATCGGGTGTCAGGCACGGCCGACAGCGGCGTGCTGACCGTCAGCGTCACGCCGTTCTTCGCTTCCGCGTGGCTCGTGCCGCGTCTCGCGCAATTCCGCGACGCATGCCCGGACGTCGATCTGCAGGTCGCCACAAGCCATGCGCTCGCCGATTTCGCGCGCGACGGGGTCGACGTCGCGATCCGCCACGGTCTCGGCCGCTATGCCGGGCTGTGCAGCGAGCGCCTGCTGACCGTCGAGATCGTCGCGCTCGCGGCGCCGGGCCTCGTCGCGCGGCTCGGCATGCCGGCGTCGCCGGCCGATCTCGTCGCGTGGCCGCACCTGCACGACGCCGAGCGCAAGGGCTGGCACATCTGGTTCGACGCGCAGCGGATCGACGATTTCGGGCCGCCGCGCGGCCCGGCGTTCGACGATTCCGGCCTGCTGCTGCAGGCGATCCTCGCCGGCCAGGGCGCGGGGCTGCTGCCCGCCGCGATGGTACGCGGCGAGCTGGCGAGCGGACGGCTCGTGCAGCTCGCCGACGTCGCGTGGCTCGACGACTTCGCGTATTACCTCGTCTATCCGCCGCCTCATGCCGAACGGCCGAAGGTCGCCGCATTTCGCCGCTGGATTCTCGATGCGGCCCGCGCCGAAGGGGCCGCGGACATGTCGGGCACGTCATCGCCGGCGCCTCGTTAGCTGCGGCCCGACTCGCGCGGCGTCACGCCGAGGTCCGCGCCGCATCGGCTACCATGCTGGCGCGCGCGGTCGGCCACCGTCGCGCGCCCGATACCAAGAACCGAGAGAGACCATGCCCTTGCCCGCCTTGCACACCACGCCCACCATGCGCGTCGCGCGACTATCGATCGCGCTGCTGATCGCGTGCGCCGCCGTCGCCCCGCACGACGCGCTCGCCTATCGCGCGCCGCAGACCTACGGCAACGAAGCCGACCTCGACCGCCACGACACCTACCGGAACCGCGACGGCGAAACCGTGCATGCGCCGGCCCGCTCGAAATCGGGCCGCGTCCCCGAAGGCGCGAGCGCGCGCTGCCGCGACGGCACGTACAGTTTCAGCCGCCATCGGCGCGGCACCTGCTCGGGGCATGGCGGCGTCGCCGCATGGCTCTGACGCAGGGTCGCGCCGGTTTCCGTCGCGCATCGCCGCCGGCGCGTGCCGCGCCGTTCCCGATGGCGCACCGCGACCACCCCGCGCGACGGCCGTCGCGCCCGGCGCGCCCACTCGCCGCGCCAGCGCCGTCCGGCGGCGCAGTACAATAGCCGCGCTCGCCGCCGACACGCGGCGACACCGCCGCGCGACTCGCGGCATCCCCCGGACCGAATCACCCGACGCCGCGCCGCGAACCCGCTGCGCGGCGCCTCAACTTCTGACTTTCACAAGCACATGGCCCAATACGTTTTCACGATGAACCGGGTCGGCAAGATCGTGCCGCCCAAGCGCCAGATCCTGAAGGACATCTCCCTGTCGTTCTTCCCCGGCGCGAAGATCGGCGTGCTCGGCCTGAACGGCTCGGGCAAGTCGACGCTGATCCGCATCATGGCGGGCGTCGACAAGGACATCGAAGGCGAAGCGACGCCGATGCCGAACCTGAACATCGGCTACCTGCCGCAGGAGCCGCAGCTCGACCCGAGCAAGACCGTACGCGAAGCGGTCGAGGAAGGCCTCGGCGACCTGTTCCAGGCCAACAAGAAGCTCGAAGAGATCTACGCGGCGTATGCCGAGCCGGACGCCGACTTCGACGCGCTCGCCGCCGAGCAGGCGAAGTACGAGGCGATCCTCGCGTCGAGCGACGGCGGCAGCCCCGAGCAGCAGCTCGAAGTGGCCGCCGACGCGCTGCGCCTGCCGGCCTGGGACGCGAAGATCGAACACCTGTCGGGCGGCGAGAAGCGCCGTGTCGCGTTGTGCAAGCTGCTGCTCGAAAAGCCCGACATGCTGCTGCTCGACGAACCGACCAACCACCTCGACGCCGAATCGGTCGACTGGCTCGAGCAGTTCCTGGTGCGCTTCCCGGGCACCGTCGTCGCCGTCACGCACGATCGCTACTTCCTCGACAACGCGGCCGAGTGGATTCTCGAGCTCGACCGCGGCCACGGCATCCCGTGGAAGGGCAACTACAGCAGCTGGCTCGACCAGAAGGAAGAGCGCCTGAAGCAGGAAGAAGCGTCGGAATCGGCGCGCCAGAAGGCGATCAAGAAAGAACTGGAGTGGGTGCGCCAGAACCCGAAGGGCCGCCAGGCGAAGTCGAAGGCACGTATCGCGCGCTTCGAGGAACTGAGCAGCCAGGAATACCAGAAGCGCAACGAGACGCAGGAAATCTTCATTCCGGTCGGCGATCGCCTCGGCAATGAAGTGATCGAGTTCAAGAACGTCAGCAAGGCATACGGCGATCGCCTGCTGATCGACAACCTGAACTTCAAGATTCCGGCCGGTGCGATCGTCGGCATCATCGGCCCGAACGGCGCCGGCAAGTCGACGCTGTTCCGCATGCTGACGGGCAAGGAGCAGCCGGATTCGGGCGAGATCGTGCGCGGCCCGACCGTGAAGCTCGCGTACGTCGACCAGAGCCGCGACGCGCTCGACGGCTCGAAGACGGTGTTCGAGGAAATCTCGGGCGGCGCCGACGTGCTGACGGTCGGCAAGTACGAAACGCCGTCGCGCGCGTACATCGGCCGCTTCAACTTCAAGGGCGGCGACCAGCAGAAGATCGTCGGCAACCTGTCCGGCGGCGAACGCGGCCGCCTGCACCTCGCGAAGACGCTGATCGCGGGCGGCAACGTGCTGCTGCTCGACGAACCGTCGAACGACCTCGACGTCGAAACGCTGCGTGCGCTGGAAGACGCGCTGCTCGAATTCGCGGGCTCGGTGATGGTGATCTCGCACGACCGCTGGTTCCTCGACCGGATCGCGACGCACATCCTGTCGTTCGAAGGCGATTCGCAGGTGACGTTCTTCGACGGCAACTACCAGGAGTTCGAAGCCGACAAGCGCGCGCGCCTCGGCGAGGAAGCCGCGAAGCCGCACCGCCTGCGCTACAAGCCGATCAGCCGCTGACCGGCGCGGCCGCGGCGGTCGAGCCGTCGCGGACATGAAAAAAGCGGGCTCAGTTCATCACTGGCCCGCTTTTTTTCGTCCGGCGGCGCCCGCCGCTCAGGCGAGCGCGCCCAGCTCGCGCAGCCGCGCCTCGGTGGCCGCCGCGCTCACGTGATGGATGCCATGCCAGCCGAGCGCCGTCGCGGCGGCGGCATTCTTCGCGTTGTCGTCGATGAACACGAGCTCGTGCGGCGCGATGCCCGGCAGATGCGGCTCGATGCGCGCGTGCATCTCGCGGTAGATCGCCGGATCGGGCTTCACGAGCTTCACGCGGCCGGACACGACGATGTCGCGGAAGCGCCGCAGCACCGCAAACCTGTCCCACGCATACGGAAACGTCTGCGCCGACCAGTTCGTCAGCCCGAACAGCGGCATCCCCGCGGCGTCGAGCCGGTCGACGAGCGCCTCGCCGTCGGCGAGCACGCCGCCGATCATTTCGTGCCAGCGCGCGTAGAACGCACGGATCGGCACCTCATGCTCCGGAAACTTCGCGATGAGCTCGGCGGTGCCTTCCTCGATCGTCTGCCCGCCGTCCTGGCGGATCACCCAATCCATTCCGCACACGTGCGTGAGGAACCAGCGGCGCTCGGCATCGTCGGGAATCAGCTGCTTGTACAGGTATTCGGGGCTCCAGTCGATCAGCACCCCGCCGAAATCGAATACGACGGCCTTGATCGTCATGCGAGCTCCGTGGCGAGCACGTCGGCGAGCGGACGCGACGTCACCGCGTTGCCCGACAGCGAGCCGTTTTCCCAGATGAAATGATGATGCGCGACGATCTGCGCGGCCGCGAGATGCGGGCGCTCGTTCGTCGTGTGCAGGTCGGACACGACCGTCGTGCGATAGCCGAGCAGTGCCGCGCGGCGCGCGGTGGCGTCGACGCAGAACTCGGTCGCATAGCCGCAGATCAGCACCGAGCGGATGCCTTCGTCATCGAGCCGCTGCCCGAGCGGCGTGTCCTGGAACGCGTCGCCCACCTGCTTGCGGATGCGCCAGTCGCCGGGCTCGACAGCGAGGCTCGCATGCAGCTCCCAGCCCGGCGTGCCGGGCACGATGTCGTCGTCGGCATCGCCGTCGTGCTGCACGAAGCAGACCGGCACGCCTGCCGCGCGCGCCGCCGCTGTCAGCCGGTTGATGCCTGCCACCACGTCGTCGAGCCGGTAGGCGGGCCGCGCCCGCTGCACCAGCCCGCGCTGCATGTCGATCACGATGACCGCAGTCTTCTCCATCGGTTGCCCTCGGTATTGTTGTCGTCGGTTGTCGTTCGAACGGAAACCGCGCATGCGTCAGATCGGCTGCGTGCGCGCCTCCAGCCATGCCTTCGCGTCGCCGCTCACGTGCCGGCCGACGCGCTCGCGCACCGTCGCGTGATACGCGTTGAGCCACGCGCGCTCTTCTTCGTGCAGCATCTCGATCAGCACGCAGCGCGTGTCGATCGGGCACAGCGTAAGCGTCTCGAACGCGAGGAAATCGCCGAACTCGGTCTGCCCCGCGGCGCGGTTCACGACCAGGTTCTCGATCCGGATGCCCCACTTGCCGGGCCGGTACACGCCCGGCTCGATCGACGTGATCATCCCCTCCTCCATCGCCGTGTACGGTTCGGCCGGCGCGTAATGGGAGATCACCTGCGGGCCTTCGTGCACGTTCAGGAAGTAACCGACGCCGTGGCCGGTGCCGTGGCCGTAGTCGAGCCCGGCCGCCCACATCGGCGCGCGCGCGATCGCGTCGAGCATCGGCGAGCGGATGCCGCGCGGGAAGCGCGCGCGCGACAGCGCCATCATCGACTTCAGCACGATCGTGAAATCGCGCCGCTGCAGGTCGCTGACCGTGCCCACCGGCACGACGCGCGTGATGTCGGTCGTCCCGCTCACGTACTGGCCACCGGAATCGATCAGCAGCAGGCCGTCGCCGGCGATCGTCGCGTGCGACTCGGGCGTCGCGTGGTAATGCGGCATCGCGCCGTTCGCGTTGAAGCCGGCGATCGTCGCGAAGCTCGGCGACACGTAGCCCGGACGGCGCGTGCGCGCGGCCTGGAGCTGCTCCGCGATCGTCAGCTCGGTGATCGTCTCGCGGTTCACCGCCTGCTCGAACCACGCGAAGAATTCGGCGAGCGCCGCGCCGTCGTGCTCCATCGTCACGCGCACATGCTCGATCTCGGTGGACGTCTTGCGCGATTTCTCGAACGTCGACGGATTGACGGCCTCGATCAGCTTCACGGCCTGCGGCACCGCCTCGAGCGTGCCGTAGGTCACGCGGCGCGGGTCGATCAGCAGCGTCGCGCCGTCGGGCAGCGCCGCGAGCGCCGCGCGCGCGGCGTCGTACGCGCGCACGTCGACGCCATCCTGCGCGAGCGACGCGGCCAGCGCCGGCGACACCTTGCCGTCGGCGACGAACAGCGTCGCGCGGTCGGCACCGATCATTGCGTGCGCAACGAATACGGGATTGAAGTTGACGTCGGCGCCGCGCAGGTTGAACAGCCACGCGAGATCGTCGAGCGTCGACACGAAATGCCACTGCGCGCCCTGCGCGTGCATCGCGCGGCGCACCTCGGCGAGCTTGTTCGCGCGCGTCGTGTCGGCCTGCGGCGCGACATGCTCGAACACGGCGTCGCCGGGCAGCCCCGGCCGCTCGGGCCAGATCGCGTCGAGCAGGTCGAGATCGGTGCGCAGCGCGATGCCGCGCGCGCTCAGCGCGGCCGTCAGCCCGCGCGCGGCCGCGACGCCGAGCACTGCGCCGTCGACACCGACCGTCGCGCCTGCCGGCACGTTCTGCGCGAGCCAGTCGACGTGCGGCGCGCTCTGCTGCCCGCCCGTCATCTTCATCAGCTGCACGCCCGTGCCGGCCAGCTCGGCCTCGGCCTGCACCCAGTAGCGGCTGTCGACCCACAGCCCCGCGAAATCCGCGGTCACGACGAGCGTGCCGACCGAGCCCGTGAAGCCGGACAGCCAGCGGCGGGCCTGCCAGCGCTCGGGCAGGTATTCGGACAGGTGGGGATCGGCAGACGGTACGAGATACGCGGCCAGGTCCTCGCGGGCCATCGCGCCGCGCAGCAGTGCGATACGGGCCGGCACCGGCGAGGCTTCGGGGAGACGGGCATTCATGATTTCACCTGAGAGCAATCAGCGACGCGCCGCCAGCGCGACCGTCACCGCCACGGCAAGGAACGCGACGCCGGTGCAGACCGGCCATTCGAGCGTCTCGCCATCGTAAAAGAGTCCTGAGAGATTGCCGGCCATCTTCGCCGCGGCGGCGCCGGCGATGCCGACCAGCACCGCGACCCACCTCGACGGCCGGCCGGCGCGCCGCAGCGGGTGCAAGCCCCGGCCGAGCAGCCCGACGGCCGTTCCCAGAACGACGATTCCAAACCAGTTCATTCGCGCCTTCTATTAAATTCAGATTCGTCCCATAGGCGTGAACGACTCCTGCGGCTAGCATCGATCCATCCATCGAACCTGAGACCTGACATCAGCAGGACACTTGCCGCGTAACGTTTGAGTGTAGGGGCCGACCCGACGTTATGGCAAGCGCGCGCCGGCTGCCGTAATGAAGAAATTCCCATGCGAATCGCTCTGATCGATCCGGATGCGCGCCACGCCGCGCTCATGAATCGCCTCCTGTTCGCGGGCGGCCACCTTTGCCACCCGTTCTCCTCCAGCGCGCGGTTCTTCGAGTGGCTCGCCACCGACACCTGCGACCTGCTGATCACCGGCGACTGGGCCGGCGACCAGCCCGCCGAGGAAGTCATCCCGCGTGCGCGGACGATCCTGCCGGGCCTGCCCGCGATCGCGGTGATGCGCATGCCGCGCGAAAGCGAGATCGTGTCGTGCCTGCATGCGGGCGCCGACGACTGCCTCGTCAAGCCCGTGAGCGGCCCCGAGCTGCTCGCGCGCGTCAACGCGCTGATGCGGCGCGCCGGGGTCCGGCGCCCGCCCAACCGCTCGCGCGATATGTATGGAGAATATGCGTTCGACGCCACGCACGGCCTCGTGCGCTTCGGCGACGCGGTCGTGTCGCTCACCCCGAAGGAATTCCGCTTCGCGCTGCTGCTGTTCGCGAACCTGTCGCGCCCCGTATCGCGCGCCCATATCCTCGAGACGGTCTGGGCCCGCCGGCGCGACATGAAGTCGCGTACGCTCGACACCCACGCATCCCGGCTGCGCAGCAAGCTGCGGCTGCTCCCCGAGCGCGGATACCGCCTGCTGCCGCTCTACGGCTACGGCTACCAGCTCGACCAGGTGCCGATCGAACCCCCGAATCACCGCCCGGCTCTGGCGGACGCCCGATACGCGTCGCGTGAGGAAATCGCCGAAACGCTATAATATGGGGCTAAACGATAGCCCTTGATATGCAACTCCTCACGATCGGAATCAACCACCACACTGCGCCTGTCGCCTTGCGCGAACGCGTGGCGTTTCCGCTCGAACAGATCAAGCCAGCTCTCGCCACGTTCAAGAGCGTATTCCTCGGCCGCCAGGCGCCCAACGCACCCGAAGCGGCGATCCTGTCCACCTGCAACCGCACCGAGCTCTATTGCGCGACCGACGACCGTGCGGCGCGCGAGGCCGCGATGCACTGGCTGTCGGAGTATCACCGGATCCCCGTCGACGAGCTCGCGCCGCATGTCTATGCGCTGCCGCAGTCGGAAGCCGTCCGGCACGCGTTCCGCGTCGCGTCGGGCCTCGACTCGATGGTGCTCGGCGAAACGCAGATCCTCGGCCAGATGAAGGACGCGGTGCGCACCGCGACGGAAGCCGGCGCGCTCGGCACCTACCTGAACCAGTTGTTCCAGCGCACCTTCGCGGTGGCGAAGGAAGTGCGCGGCACGACCGAGATCGGCACGCAGTCGGTGTCGATGGCCGCCGCCGCGGTACGCCTCGCGCAGCGCATCTTCGAAAAGGTGTCGGATCAGCGCGTGCTGTTCATCGGCGCCGGCGAAATGATCGAGCTGTGCGCGACGCACTTCGCCGCGCAGAGCCCGCGCGAGCTGGTCGTCGCGAACCGCACCGCCGAGCGCGGCCAGAAGCTCGCCGAACGCTTCAACGGCCGCGCGATGCCGCTGTCCGACCTGCCGGCCCGCATGCAGGAATTCGACATCATCGTGTCGTGCACGGCGTCGACGCTGCCGATCATCGGCCTCGGCGCGGTCGAGCGCGCGGTGAAGGCGCGCCGCCACCGGCCGATCTTCATGGTCGACCTCGCGGTGCCGCGCGACATCGAGCCCGAAGTCGGCAAGCTGAAGGACGTGTTCCTCTACACCGTCGACGATCTCGGCGCGATCGTGCGCGAAGGCAACGCGTCGCGCCAGGCCGCGGTCGCGCAGGCCGAGTCGATCATCGAGACGCGCGTGCAGAATTTCATGCAGTGGCTCGACACGCGCAGCGTCGTGCCGGTCATCCGCCACATGCATACGCAGGCCGATGCGCTGCGCCGCGCCGAACTCGACAAGGCGCAGAAGATGCTCGCGCGCGGCGACGATCCGGCCGCGGTGCTCGAAGCGCTGTCGCAAACGCTGACCAACAAGCTGATCCACGGCCCGACGAGCGCGCTCAACCGCGCGAACGGCGCCGACCGCGATTCGCTGATCGACCTGATGCGCGGCTTCTACCAGCACGCGCCGCGCTCGAACGACCAGTCGGGCCACTAGCGCCGACCGCGCCCTGCCCCGCCGGCTCGCGAGCCGGTCTTTCCTTTTCGATATTCCTGCCCGGGAGCGCCACTCCACACCATGAAGACGAGCATGCAACGCAAGCTCGACCAGCTGTCCATCCGGCTGGCCGAACTGAACGACCTGCTGAGCCGCGAAAACGTCACGGCCGACCTCGACCAGTACCGCAAGCTGACCCGCGAACACGCGGAACTCGACCCGGTCGTCGAGCAGTACACGCTGTGGCGCCAGTCGCGCAATGACGAAGCGGCGGCGCAGGAGCTGCTCGCCGATGCGTCGATGCGCGACTTCGCTGAAGACGAGATCCGCAGCGCGCGCGACGGGATGGCCCGCCTCGAGGTCGAGCTGCAGAAGATGCTGCTGCCGAAGGACCCGAACGACGACCGCAACATCTTCCTCGAAATCCGCGCGGGCACCGGCGGCGACGAGTCGGCGCTGTTCGCGGGCGACCTGCTGCGCATGTACCTGCGCTTCGCGGAGCGCCAGCGCTGGCAGGTGGAGATGATGTCGGAGAGCGCGTCGGATCTCGGCGGCTACAAGGAAGTGATCGTGCGGATCGCGGGCCAGGGCGCGTACTCGCGGCTGAAGTTCGAATCGGGCGGCCATCGCGTGCAGCGCGTGCCGGCGACCGAGACGCAGGGGCGCATCCATACGTCCGCGTGCACGGTCGCGGTGATGCCGGAAGCCGACGAGATCGGCGAGGTCGAGATCAATCCGGCCGACCTGCGGATCGACACGTTCCGCGCGTCCGGCGCGGGCGGCCAGCACATCAACAAGACCGATTCGGCGGTGCGCGTCACGCACATCCCGACCGGCATCGTCGTCGAGTGCCAGGACGACCGTTCGCAGCACAAGAACAAGGATCGCGCGCTGAAGGTGCTCGCCGCGCGGATCAAGGACAAGCAGTATCACGAGCAGCACGCGAAGGAAGCCGCGACGCGCAAGAGCCTGATCGGCTCGGGCGACCGCTCCGAGCGGATTCGCACGTACAACTTCCCGCAGGGCCGGATGACCGATCACCGGATCAACCTGACGCTGTACCGGCTCGAGGCGATCATGGACGGCGATCTCGACGAACTGATCGGCGCGCTCGTCACCGAGCATCAGGCCGAACTGCTCGCGTCGCTCGGCGACGCCGACTGAGGCCCGCGATGAGCGCCACGACCGCCCTCGACCTGCTGCGCGCATCGCCGCTCGATGCGCTCGACGCACGCGTGCTGCTCGGGCACGCGCTCGGCTGGACGCGCACGCAGCTGATCACGCGCGGCGACGAGCCGCTCGACGCGGCCGCGGTCGAACGCTATCGCCAGCTCGAGGCGCGCCGCGTGGCCGGCGAGCCGGTCGCGCAGCTGGTCGGGATGCGCGAATTCTTCGGTCGGCCGTTCGACGTGACGCCCGACGTGCTGATCCCGCGCCCGGAAACCGAACTGCTGGTCGAGGCGGCGCTCGACGCGATCGACGGCATCCCGCACCCGGCGGTGCTCGATCTCGGCACCGGCAGCGGCGCGATCGCGGTGTCGATCGCGGCCGAGCGGCCCGACGCGCGCGTGTGGGCGCTCGACCGCTCGCCGGCCGCGCTCGCCGTCGCCGCGGGCAACGGCGACAAGCTGCTCGACCCGCATCGCCCGGGCGGGCCGTTGCACTGGCTGCTCAGCGACTGGTATGCGGCACTCGATCCGGCGGTCACGTTCAATGCCATCGTCAGCAACCCGCCGTACATCGCGCAGCACGACCCGCACCTGGCACAGGGCGACCTGCGCTTCGAGCCGCGCGGCGCGCTCACCGACGACGCCGACGGTCTCACCGCGATCCGCGCGATCGTCGCGGGCGCCCGCGCGCATCTGAAGCCGGGCGGCACGCTGTGGATCGAGCACGGCTACGACCAGGCCGAGGCCGTGCGCGCACTGCTCGCGGCACACGGCTTCATCGCGGTCGAATCGCTCGCCGATCTCGCCGCGATCGAGCGCACCACGGGCGGCCGCCTGCCCGGCTGATCCGCGCCCGGGCCCGGCCCGCCGGATTGAAATCCGCTATCATTTCGTTCTAACGCTCCGCAACCGCAAGGTCAGTCATGGACACCCAACAACGTATCAAGCAAATCGTCGACGAAAACCAGGTCGTGCTCTTCATGAAGGGCAACGCGCAATTCCCGATGTGCGGCTTCTCGGGCCGCGCCGTGCAGGTGCTGAAGGCCTGCGGCGTCGACCAGTTCAAGACGGTCAACGTGCTCGAGGATGAAGAGATCCGCCAGGGCATCAAGGAATTCTCGAACTGGCCGACGATCCCGCAGCTGTACGTGAAGGGCGAGTTCATCGGCGGCTCGGACATCATGATGGAGATGTACCAGTCGGGCGAGCTGCAGCAACTGTTCGCCGCCGCGTAACACCCCTCCCCCGATGGAACCCCGCAGCGCGCCGCCGCGCCGCCTGATCGTCGCGATCACCGGCGCCACCGGCGCGATCTACGGCGTGCGGCTGCTCGACATGCTGCGCGCCGCCGGCGGCGTCGAAACGCACCTGCTGATTTCGAGCGCCGGCTGGCTGAACATCCAGCACGAACTGAAGCTGTCGAAGGCCGACGTCGAACGCCGCGCGGATGTCGTGCATTCGGTGCGCGACGTCGGCGCGACGATCGCGTCGGGCTCGTTCGCGACCGACGGGATGGTGATCGCGCCGTGCTCGATGAAGACGCTCGCGAGCGTCGCGCACGGCCTGTCCGACAACCTGATCACGCGCGCCGCCGACGTCACGCTGAAGGAGCGCCGCCGGCTCGTGCTGATGGTGCGCGAAACGCCATTCAATCTCGCGCACCTGCGCAACATGACGGCCGTCACCGAAATGGGCGGCATCGTGTTCCCGCCGCTGCCGGCCTTCTACGCGATGCCGAAGACGATCGAGGAACTCGTCGACCAGACGGTCGCGCGCGTGCTCGACCTGTTCGCGCTCAGCGCCCCGCTGACGACGCCCTGGGAAGGCATCCGGCACGCACAGTAACGGCGCGCGCCGCCCCCACCGCCCCCACCGCCCCTTTCTCGCCGCTTCTTCCAGCATCGTCTGCGAATATCGTCGATTCGCGCCAACTCGCCTGTCGGGCGCCCTGCCGCTCCGCTATTATCAACAAACACGATCGAATCAAATTCACAATGCCGGATTTATCAACGGCCGGTGCGAGCCTATAGTCACAAGCAACATCACTTGCAGGCCACCGCCATGAACCGCTTGCCTTCGCTCTACCTGTCCCACGGCGCCCCGACGCTGCCGATCGATCCAACGCTGCCGTCGCGCGCGTTCACGCACCTCGGCGCCGAGCTGCCGAGCCCGCGCGCGGTGCTGATGCTGTCCGCGCACTGGGGCACGCAGCAGCCGGCAGCGAGCATCACGCAGCATCCGGAAACGATTCACGACTTCTACGGCTTCCCGCGCGCGCTGTACGAAATCCAGTATCCGGCGCCCGGCGCGCCGGACGTCGCCGAACGCGCGGCCGGGCTGCTGAATGCCGCCGGCATCGCGACCCAGACGGTCGAGCACGGCCTCGACCACGGCGCCTGGGTGCCGATGCTGCTGATGTTCCCGGACGCCGACGTGCCGGTCGCGCAGTTGTCGATCCAGCCGCGCGCGGACGCCGCTCATCACTTCGCGCTCGGCCGCGCGCTGCGGCCGCTGCGCGACGAAGGCGTGATGGTGATCGGCTCCGGCCAGATCACGCACAACCTGCGCGCCGCGGATTTCGGCGCCGCGCCCGAGGATGCCGACCCGCGCGTCACCGAATTCACCGACTGGTTCGAGGCGAAGCTCGCGGCCCGCGACATCGACGCGCTGCTCGACTATCGCCGCCAGGCGCCGCACGCGGTGCTGATGCACCCGACCGACGAGCACCTGCTGCCGGTGTTCGCCGCACTCGGCGCCGCGGACGACGATTACCAGCTCGGCATCCAGTCGCTCGGCACCTACCAGCGGGTGCTGGCGATGACGAACTACGTGTTCGCCAGCGCGGCCGCCTGACCGGCTGCCCAAAAACAAAAAACCCGTTCGAGCCAGGCTCGAACGGGTTTTTTGTCGCCCGCCACCGCCGAATCCGGCGGCAGGTCGGGATCCGTCAGGCGCCGACGCCTTCGAGGATCTCGTCGCGCGATTCGCGCTCGTCGAGATACTCGGTGCGATAGCCGGTGTTCACGCCCCAGAAGTAGAACACCAGCGAGATCGCCGCGACGATGAGCATGTCCCAGCCGTACGGCAGCACGCCGTGGCCGCCGAACTCCTTGCTGCCGATCAGCGACAGCACGGCCATCGTCGGCAGGTACGCGACGAGCCACCACGCGGCCTTCAGGTCGCGGCCCCAGCCGCTCCAGCCCGACTTGGCCTGGAAGTAGAAGTACACCGGCAGCGCGACGATCATCAGCAGGATGATTTCGCCGGTCAGCGGCCACTTCGCCCAGTACAGGATCAGCGACGCGCAGACGAACGCGAACGGCGCGATCAGCTTCATCAGCGGGATCGACAGCGGACGCTCGATGTCGGTCGCCGCGCGGCGCAGCGCCATCAGGCTGATCGGGCCGGTCAGGTACGAGATCACCGTCGCGACCGAGATCACCGCCGCGAGCGAGCTCCAGCCGCGGAAGAAGAACAGGAAGATGAACGAGACCAGCAGGTTGAACCACATCGCCTGGCGCGGCACGCCGTACAGCGGGTGCACGTTGCCGAACATCTTCGGCATCGTGTTGTTGCGCTCCATCGCGTAGATCATGCGGGTGGTCGTCGCCATGTAGGTCGTGCCGGTGCCGCTCGGGCTGACGAACGCGTCGACGTACAGCATGATCGCGAGCCAGTTCAGGTTCAGCGCGATCGCCAGTTCGGCGAACGGCGACGAGAAGTTGAAGTGCGCCCAGCCCTTCGCGACGTCGGCCGGGTTCACCGAGCCGATGTACGCGACCTGCAGCAGCACGTAGATCACGAGCGCGATCAGGATCGACGTGATCACCGCGAACGGCACGCTGCGCGACGGGTTGCGCGCTTCGCCCGCGAGGTTCACCGGGCTCTGGAAGCCGTTGAACGCGAACACGATGCCGCTCGTCGCGACCGCGGTCAGCACCGCCGACCAGCCGTACGGCGCGAAGCTCTCGTTCGTCGCCATGCCGAGGTTCTCGGCATGGAAGCTCGACAGCATCAGGCCGGCGATCGTCAGGCCGGGGATCAGGAACTTGAAGATCGTGATCGCGGTGTTCGCGCGCGCGAACGCCTTCACGCCCCAGTAGTTCAGCAGGAAGTAGATGACGACGAGGACGGCCGACAGCAGCAGGCCCGGCGTGGTCAGCTCGCCGTTCACGAACAGGTTGTGCGCCCATTCATACGGCCAGGTGCTCATGTACTGGATCGACGCCTCGGCCTCGATCGGGATCACCGAGACGATCGCGATCCAGTTCGCCCACGCGCTGATGAAGCCCACCAGCGAACCATGCGAGTAGCGTGCATAGCGCACCATGCCGCCCGACTCGGGGAACATCGCGCCGAGCTCGGCGTAGGTCAGCGCAATCGCGAGAATCACGACCGCGCCGATGATCCAGGCGCAGATCGCCGCCGGACCGGCGATCTTCGCGGCTTTCCAGGCGCCGAACAGCCAGCCCGAGCCGATAATCGAACCCAGCCCCGTCAGCATCAGTGCAAACGGGCCGATGTTCCGTTGAATAGAACTCTTCACATCCTCTCCTGTGTCTCAAAAAGCGTGGTCGGCTCTCAGCCCGGGATCGGCTCGAACTGCGCCGCGCACGCATTCTTGGGGGGACTTGATCACTCGGTCGGAGCAACCCGGTCCAGCGGCGCGTAGTTTAACGGTTGCACCTCGACATTTGCGCTGAAATCGATCATCCCCTACAAAAAATCCGTGACATCTGCAATGTTTGTAAGCTCTAAATTCGTATTAACCCTGAGACAATGGAAATCCGGTTGACCGCGCGATGAATTAGCCGTATAAAGATCCACGCAGGATTTCAAGCGGCGAGAGTGAATTGGTTCTTTCGTAGTTCGCCCATCAACGGTACTCCGGTTGGTCCCATTACCCCTTCCTTGATTTTTTGCGCCCCATGGGCTTCGGCCCCGTTTTATCTTTTTAGGAACAAGTAACATGGCAACCGGTACCGTCAAGTGGTTCAATGACGCTAAGGGCTTCGGCTTCATCACCCCGGAAGGCGGCGGCGACGATCTGTTCGCGCACTTCTCGGAAATCCGCGTCGAAGGCTTCAAGACGCTGCAAGAAAATCAAAAGGTCGAATTCGAAGTGAAGACGGGCCCGAAGGGTCTGCAAGCTGCGAACATTCGCCCGCTGTAAGTTCAGCGCGAGAATTCGTCTGAAAGAAAAAGCCCCGCTTCGGCGGGGCTTTTTTTGTTTTGTCGCCGACGGCGCTCAGCCGAACAGCCGCTGCGCGTGGATGCCGAGCCCCGTCGCCACGCTCGCGAGCCGGTCGCCGAATACCGGCTGTGCATCCGGGAAGGCGCCCGCGAGCGCGCCCGACAGGAACGCCAGCCCGGTCGAGCCGCCGGTGAAGTACAGCGCGCCGACGTCGCGCGGCGCGATGCCGGCGAGCCGCACCGTCTCGCGTGCGGCCTCGACGATGCGCGCGGTGTCGTCGCCGCTCGCGTCGATCAGCCGGCCCGCGTCGAACGCGATCTGCAGGTCTTCCTCGACGTCGTTCAGGTCGATCATCGTCTCCCCGCCCGCCGCGACGCCGATCTTCGCCTCTTCCGCGCGCGCCATCAGCGCATGGCCGAAGCGCAGCTCGACCACCCGCGCGAGCCGCTCGAATTGCCGCGCGTCGACGTACAGGTGCTTCATCAGCTTCAGCTCGCCGAGCCGCTTCGGCGTATAGACCGTGTTGATCAGGTGCCAGGTCGCGAGGTCGAAGTAGATCCGGTTCGGCAGCTCGCGGCCTTCCGGGTCGAGCGCGCGGTAGCCGAAGGCGGGCAGGATCGCCGACAGCTCGACGCGCCGGTCGTAGTCCGTGCCGGCCACGTGCACGCCGTGGTGCGCGAGCACGTCGTCCTTGCGCTCAAGGCGCGCCATCCGCTCGGGGCCGACCCGCACCAGCGAGAAGTCGGACGTGCCGCCGCCGATGTCGGCGACCAGCACGAGCCGTTCGTCGCGCTGGCGCGACTCGTAGTCGAACGCGGCGGCGATCGGCTCGTACTGGAAATGCACGTCGCTGAAGCCGACCGCGCGCGCGGCCGCTTCGAGCTGGTCCTGCGCGAGCTGGTCGGCGCGCGGATCGTCGTCGACGAAAAACACCGGCCGGCCGAGCACCGCGCGGCCGATCGGCGCGCCGGCGCAGGCCTCCGCGTTGCGTTTCAGGTGCGTGAGGAAGCGCGCGATGATGTCGGTGTATGCCATCGCGGTGCCGTCGCCGAGATCGGTGGTCGTCTCCGCGAGCGGCGAACCGAGGATGCTCTTCATCGAGCGCATCAGCCGGCCGTCGAAGCCGTCGATGTACGACGCGAGCGCCGCGCGGCCGTATTCGACCGCCTCCTCGTCGTTGTTGAAGAAGATGGCGGTCGGCAGCGTCAGGTGGCTACCCTCGACGGGAGCGAGCCGCATGCCCGCGCCGTCGGGCAGCGCCACCGCGGAATTGGACGTACCGAAGTCGATCGCGCAGTAAGTCATGGGAAGGTGCCGCCGCATGGCCGGCGCGAAAACGGAAAGGACGGGCTTTTTAACACGAAGCCCGCGCGATCACAATCGGGTGCCGGCACCCGGCGGCGGAGAAACGCGGCCGACGGCCACGGAATGACCGCGCCCGCCGATACCTGAATAAACATCTGACGAAACCGCAACACGCGATGCGCGTCCGGCCATGTTCGGGCCCCTGGCCGCGCCGCTCACGCTGCCGCGTCGAAGCCCTTCTTCCACGCGCCCGCGTACACGACGTCGCCGATCGGATGGCGCGTGCGCGGCGCCTTCTCGCGGTCGCGCAGCACCGGATCGAGCTTGTCGGCGTCGCCATAGTGGCCGATCGAGATCAGCGCGGGAATCGCGACGTCCGCCGGAATCGAGAACGCGGCGCGGAACGCATTCGCGTCGAACCCGCTCATCTGGTGCGCCGCGAGCCCGAGCGCGTGCGCCTGCAGCACCAGCGACATCGCGGCCGCGCCGGCGTCGTACAGCGCGGTCGGCGCCGGCTCGCCCTTCGACGTGAGCGTATGCGCGGTCACCGCGATCAGCACCTGCGCGGGCGCGTTCCAGCCCTGGTTGAACGGCACCAGCGTCGCGAACGCGCGCTTGAACGCCGCTTCGTCGCGCGTGCGATCGAACACGATGAAGCGCCACGGCTGCACGTTGTAGGCCGACGGCGCCCAGCGCGCCGCCTCGAGCACGGCATGCAGCTGGTCGGCGGCGACCGGCGCGTTCGAATAGGCGCGCGGGCTCCAGCGGCCCGCGATCAGTTCATGAATCGAAACAGAGGTGGGTGCAGGTTTGACGGACATGCGGATCCTCGTTGATATCGATGAAGGGGCGCGAACGCCCGGAGAACCGCAAGCATAACCGGTTGCGCGCCGGCGCGCCCGGCCCGGGCGATCCATGCAAATCGCCGATCCTGCTATGGCCGGGCCGCGCGCGGCCCGCCTGCCCCGACACTCAGACCGGCTGCGCCGCCGCGCGCGACGTGCCGCGGTTGATGCGCAGCACGACCAGCGCGCCGACAATGCACAGCCCGCCCGAGATCATCGACGCGATCGTGTAGGTGCCGAGGCTCGCGCGCAGCATCCCCGCGCCGAGCGCCGCGAACGCCGCGCCGAGCTGATGGCCGGCGACGATCCAGCCGAACACGACCGGCGCGGCCGCCTTGCCGAACACGTCGGTCGCGAGCCGCACGGTTGGCGGCACCGTCGCGATCCAGTCGAGCCCGTAGAACATCGCGAACAGCGGCAGCCCGAAGAAATCGATGCCGAACGCATGCGGCAGGTAGATCAGCGACAGCCCGCGCAGCCCGTAGTACCAGAACAGCAGCACGCGGTTGTCGTAGCGGTCGGACAGCCAGCCCGACAGCGTGGTGCCGAACAGGTCGAACACGCCCATCGCGGCGAGCAGCGACGCGCCCTGCACTTCCGTCATCCCGTAGTCGCTGCACATCGCGATCAGGTGGGTGCCGACGTAGCCGTTGGTGCTCGCGCCGCAGATGAAGAAGCTGAAGAACAGCAGCCAGAAATCGCGCGAGCGGCTGGCGGTCAGCAGCGTGCCGAACGCAACCTTGAGCGGGTTCTCCTTCGACGCGTCGGCGGCAGGCGGCGCATCGGCCGGCTCGCCGTACGGACGCAGCGCGACGTCGGACGGACGCTCCGGCAGCAGCAGCGCGACGAGCGGGATCACGATCGCCGCCGCCAGCGCGACGACCAGCACGACCGGCCGCCAGCCATGCCGCTGCGCGATCGCCGCGAGCATAGGCAGGAACACGAGCTGGCCGGTGGCGGTGCTCGCGGTCAGCACCCCCATCACGAGGCCGCGCCGTGCGTGGAACCAGCGCGTGACGAAGGTCGCCGACAGCGTCAGCGCGACGACACCCGTCGAGCTGCCGACCATCAGGCCCCAGATCAGCACCATCTGCCAGCTCTGCGTCATCATCGACGACAGCGCGACGCCCGCGCCCATCGTCACGAGCGCGGCCAGGATGGTCGGCCGCAGCCCGAAGCGCTGCATCGCGGCCGCCGCGAACGGCCCGGTCAGCCCGTACAGCGCGATGTTCACCGAAATCGCCAGCGAGATCGCCGCGCGGCTCCAGCCGAGCTCCCGCTCGAGCGGCACCATCAGCACGCTCGGCGTCGCTCGGGTGCCGGCCGCCGCCAGCAGGATCAGGAATACCACCGCCGCCGCGAGCCATCCGTAATGGAAACGCCCGCCGATTCGTCTTGCCGCCCAGTTCATGTCTGTTTTCTCCTGTCGATTGGACTTGGCGCTTCAGCGCTTAGTCCAGTCCCATGCGAAGCTGTCGACCGGCGTTGGCGCTTCAGCGCCTCGCCCGGCCCACGCAAAACGGGCCACCTCCGCCGCACCCCGCGTCGGCCGGCCCTGGCCGACGCCTGGCAGTTGTCATCGATCCGATCGCACTGTTACCGATCAGTCACAAGTGTGTTGCGATCGTAGTGACCAGTCGGTAACATGTCAAGCATTCAATTTCGACATCGAGGCCGACATGTCCGACATCGAGACCGCCAAGCCCGCGGCGCGCCGCACGCGACAGCCGATCTCGGGCGCCGCCGCGCAGGAGCACCTGCTGCGCGCGGCCGAAGAGCTGTTCTACAAGGAAGGGGTGCGCGCGGTGGGCGTCGAGGCCGTGGTGGAGCTGGCTGGCGTCAACAAGATGAGCCTGTATCGCCAGTTCTCGTCGAAGGACGAGCTGATCCTCGCGTATCTGGAGCGGATGGATGCGTGCTTCTTCGAGCGCTTCGATGCGAGCGTCGCAAAGCATCCCGGCCAGCCGAAGGCGCAGCTGGTCCAGTACTTTGCCGATCTCGCCGAACGTGCAACGCAGAAGGATTACCGCGGCTGCCCGTTCGTCAACGTCGCCGCGGAATTCCCGGACGCATCGCACCCGGCGCGCGAACGCGTCGCGCAGAACAAGGAACGGCTGATGGCGCGGCTCGTCGCGCTGTGCGCGAGTGCCGGCGCGCGGCAGCCGGCCTTCCTGGCCGATTCGCTCGCGCTCGTGATCGAGGGGATCTACGCGGCGAGCCAGACGTACCGGCACGGCGAGACGCCGATCGGCACGGCGCCCGCGCTCGCCACGCAACTGATCGAGGCCGCATGTGCGTGACGTGCGGCGCGTCAAGCGCGGCCTGCGCCGCGCCCGCTACAATGCGGCCGTCTCTGATTTTTCCGCCCTGCCATGACCGACACCCGCGCCCCTTCGCACGACGACATCCTCGCCGCCACCCGGCACTGGCTCGCGCGCGCGGTGATCGGGCTCAATCTGTGCCCGTTCGCGAAAAGCGTGTACGTGAAGGAGCAGGTGCGCTACGCGATCAGCGAAGCGGCAACCCTCGAGGATGCGCTCGCCGATCTCGAAGCCGAGTTGCAGCTGCTCGAAGCCGCCGATCCGAAACAGGTCGACACGACGCTCGTGATCTACCCGCGCGCGTTCGCGGATTTCGTCGACTACAACGATGCGCTGTTCTTCGCCGACCGGCTCGTGCGGCAGCTGAAGCTCGACGGCGTGCTGCAGATCGCGAGCTTCCATCCGGACTACCGGTTCGAAGGCAGCGAACCCGACGACATCGAGAACTACACGAACCGCGCGCCGTATCCGATCCTGCACCTGCTGCGCGAGGACAGCATCGCGCGCGCGGTCGACGCGTTTCCGGATGCGGCCGCGATCTACGAGAAGAACCAGGACACGCTGCGCCGCCTCGGCCACGACGGCTGGCGCGACTGGATGAGCCGCGCCGGCGACGACGTCTGAGCGGCGCGCGGCGGGCGGATCAGTCGGCGACGGGCGCCGCTTCCTCGCCGGCCTGCGGCACGAAGAAGCGCTCGCGCAGCTCCGCGAGCCCGAACATGTCGAGGATCTCGTTGAGCCGCTCGCCCGGCCGCCGGCGCGGCAGGTTCTTGTACTGCGCGATGATCAACTCGTTCTTCATCGAGTGCTCCCAGCCGACCAGCTCGGTCACGCTGACCTGGTAGCCGTGCGCCTCGAGCTGCAGGCAGCGCAGCACGTTGGTGATCTGGCTGCCGAATTCGCGCGTATGCAGCGGATGCCGCCACACCTCGGTCAGCGCGTTCGCGAGCGACTTGCCCTTGTTCCTGCGCAGCACGCCGGCGATCTCCGCCTGGCAGCACGGCACCAGCACGATGTGCCGCGCCTGCTTCGCGAGCGCGAAGCGGATCGCGTCGTCGGTCGCGGTGTCGCACGCGTGCAGCGCGGTGACGACGTCGACCGTCGCGGGCAGCTGCGGCGACGTGATCGACTCGGCCACCGACAGGTTCAGGAACGACATCCCGCCGAAACCCAGCCGCGCGGCGAGCTCGGCCGAGCGCGCGACCAGCTCCTCGCGCGTCTCGATCCCGTAGATGTGCGACGCGAACGCGGGCGTGCCGTGCCCCGGCTGCTGCTTGAAGAACAGGTCGTACAGGATGAAGCCGAGATACGACTTGCCCGCGCCGTGATCGGCGAGCGTCACGCCGCCGCGCTCGGCCTGCACGCTGGCGAGCAGCGGCTCGATGAACTGGAACAGGTGATAGACCTGCTTCAGCTTGCGGCGGCTGTCCTGGTTCAGCTTGCCGTCGCGGGTCAGGATGTGCAGTTCCTTCAGCAGCTCGACGGACTGCTCGGGACGGATATCGTGGGTTTTGTTCGACATGGTGATGCGGCACCGGGCCGCGCGCGTGGAGAGTGCGCGGCCCGCTGGCGGGAAATCGTGAGGAATGGCGACAGTTTACCGAAAACGCGCGCTCAGCTCCGCGCGCCGAGCCGCCAGAGCGACGTCACTTCCGCGCGGCGCGCGGCATGCAGCGGATCGTCGGCGTCGGCCGCCTTCGGGTGCGCGGGGCGGATGTCGTCGCGGCCGAGCACGACGAGGCCCGCTTCGTCGATCCACTTCAGCAGCGTGTCGCGCGGCCGCAGGCCGAGATGCTCGGCGAAATCGGATAGGATCAGCCAGCCCTCGCCGCCCGGCTCGAGGTGCGCGGCGAGCCCCGCGAGAAAGCCGCGCAGCATGCGGCTGTCCGGATCGTAGACCGCGTATTCGATCGGCGCGCTCGGCCGGGCCGGCACCCACGGCGGATTGCAGACCACGAGCGGTGCACGACCGGCCGGGAACAGGTCGGCCTCGACGACGTCGACCTGCGCCGCGTAGCCGAGCCGCTCGACGTTCTCGCGCGCGCAGGCGAGCGCCCGCGCATCCTGGTCGGTCGCGACCACCCGCTTGACGCCGCGCGCCGCGAGCACCGCGGCCAGCACGCCGGTGCCGGTGCCGACGTCGAACGCGAGCGTGTCGGCCGGCAGCGGCGCGCGCGCGACGAGCTCGACGTATTCGCCGCGCACCGGCGAGAACACGCCGTAGTACGGATGAATCGGCGCGCCGCCGAGCGCCGGAATCGGCACGCCCTTCTTGCGCCACTCATGCGCGCCGACGAGGCCAAGCAGCTCGCGCAGCGACACGACCGACGGCGCGCCGCCGGGGCCGTACGCTTCCTCGCACGCGGCGCGCACGTCGGGCGCGCGGCGCAGCGGAATCGTGTAGTCGGCGTCGAGCGGAATCAGCACCATCCCGAGCGTACGGGCGCGCTGCGACTGCGCGAGGCGGTGCAGGTTAAACGCATCGGCGCCGGCCGCGGCCTTCGCCTTCTTCGGCTTGCGGTCGACGCGGCGCGCCATCGCCTGCACGAGCTGGCGCGCGTTCTGGAAATCGCCCTGCCACACGAGCGCGGTGCCCTCGCACGCGAGACGATAGGCGGCGTCGGCATTGGTGCGGTCGTCGGCCGGCACCGCGCGCTTTGGCGGCGCCACGCCGGCTTCGGAGCGCCAGCGCACGGCATGATCGACGCCGGCGGCGTCGGTCCAGTGGAATACGGGAAATTCGGTCACGCGAACTCGGCAACGGTTGACTTCGACAGGCGGCGGACATCCGCCGCGCGGACCACACCTTACCCTGCTTTGCGCGACGCGGCAAAGCACGGGCGGCGCGCGTGTTACCCGCCCCAGCCCGGCATCGCCGGCAGGCGCAGCGTGCCCGCGTCGGTGAAGCGCACCGCGCCGAACGCGCTGCCCGCGAGCCGGCCGCGCAGCGCATACGGCAGCTCGCCCGCCGACGCGGCGCCGGCCAGGTTCCACGCCTGCCGCGCGGCGGCGAACGCGGACACCGACACCGGCACCTCGAGCACCGCCTCGCCGAAGCGCGGCACGACGCCGACGCGATCGCTGACGCCGCTCGCGAACGGCTGGCCGTTCAGCTCCAGCGTCACCGAGATGCCGTCGTAGTCGATCGGCGCGTCGGTCGGGTTCTGCACGCGCAGCTTCAGGTTGAAGCGCATCTCGAGCCCCTGGCCGGCGAGCGGCTCGAGCCCGGCGACCGTCACGCGGACCCGGTCGGGCATCAGGCTCGCGCACCCGCCGAGCACGAGCGCGGCGACAACGAGCAACAGGATGGCGCGCAACGGCGCGGCACGGAACGGGACGGGCAACATCGGCAGCCTCCTCGCGGCGAACGGGCGTCGCGGCATTGTACCGGGCGCACGCCGGCGCACCGGACTTCGTAGTTTCCCGTGCCCCGCCGATCTTTAATACATTAAAACTACGGATTCGCGGACTAAACAGACGAGCGAATTAACGACCAGGATCATTCAATGAATCGCGAAAGTTTCAAGTTATGCATTTTCTAAATTTTTCGTTTCCTTTACTCAAAACCATCAAGTATATTGACCCATCCTTCGAGCAGGCTGACAAACCTCGATGCCGCATGACGGCGATTTTACGGAGCGCCAACGACGCGTTCCGGTCGCGCGGCGCAAGGCCCGGCCTGCCCCGTTGGCCGTCGATTCGATGGGGTTGCGCGCCCGCCCGGGCGCGCCGCCGCTTGCCGTGCGCGCGAATTCCATTCAGTACAACGCGCGCCCGGCATATTTGAACCGACAAGTTAACCGACATTCGAAAATCCATAGGGGGCAGCAAACCATGATTACCTTCACGTAGTCAGCCAGCCGTCTTTTCGCATAATCCGTCATTGGCATTTCGCATCGCTGTTGATTAACGGCGACGGGATGCTATTTGCCGGGCGTTTTCGCAGCACTGAACGACTCCTTCAATAATCGAGGTTTCAGTATGTGGATGAACAATCGCAAGATGCGTTATCTGCCGATCGTCGCGGCACTCGCGCTCGCCGGTTGCGGCGGCGATGACGGCGGCGCCGGCTCGGCTTCCGCGCTCAGCGCGGCCGGCAACCCGAACGCCGCGTCGACGCCGGCCGCGCCTCAACCGGCCGCGTCGAACGTGGACAAGAGCGTGCGCCCCGTCGAGCTGCCCGACACCGTGGTGCCGGTCAACTACCGGCTGTGGTTCCGCCCGAACGACGCGCTGAACGCGTTCGACGGCCGCGCCGACGTCGAGATCAAGGTGCTCAAGCCGGTGTCGTCGATCGTGATCGCCGGCCACCGGATCAAGTTCACGAACGGCCGCGTCACGCTGCAGCCCGGCAACGTGCAGCTGATCGCGACGCCGCAGGACAAGGGCGACTTCTACCAGCTGCGCCCGGCCAGCGGCACGATCTCGCCCGGCACCTACTCGCTGCACATGGAGTGGTCGGGCATCATCAACTTCAAGACCTACGACGATCCGGTCAACCACACCGGCGGCAGCTGCGGCGACGATCCGTATCCGGGCTGCTCGGCCGCGGAAGGCGTGTTCCGCGTCGACCTGAAGGCCACCGACGGCACGACCAGCGGCGCGATCCTCACGCAGGGCGAAACCAACCTGGCGCGCCAGTGGTTCCCCGGCTGGGACGAGCCGGCGTTCCGCCCGACCTACGAAATCACCGCCGAAGTGCCGCAGAACTGGCGCGTCGTGTCGAATGGCGCCGAAAAGCCGTCGACGAACGTCGGCGGCGGCTACAAGCTCGTGTCGTTCGAGAAGACCCCGCCGATGCCGCAGTACCTGGTGTTCTTCGGCGGCGGCCTGTTCGACACCTACGAGGACGACTTCTCGAGCCCGCTGCCGGACGGCAAGGGCCTGCACCTGCGCGTGTTCACGCCGCCGGGCATGCGCGACTGGGCGCAGCCGGCGATGCAGCGGACCAAGCAGGCGCTCGACTTCTACTACCGCTATACGGGCATTCCGCTGCCGCTGAAGAAGTTCGACACGGTCGCCGCGAACGATGCGTTCAAGGCGGAGAAGAACCTGAATTTCGGCGGGATGGAGAACTGGGGCTCGATCCTCGAGTTCGCGGACGACATCCTGCCCGAACCGGGCAAGCCGATGTCGCGCTACGGCAACCAGGTGCTGACGCATGAAGTCGCGCACCAGTGGTTCGGCGATCTCGTCACCACCGACTGGTGGGACAACGTCTGGCTGAACGAGTCGTTCGCGCGGTTCTTCGAGGTGAAGACGACGATCCAGTTCTTCCCGGACGAGTTCAGCTGGCTCGACCAGGTGACGAACAAGTACCGCGTGATCGCCCGCGACATCGGCCCGAACGCGTTCCCGGTCGCCCCGAACTTCAACGGGTGGGCGTCGAACGACTTCGTGGTGAGCGCGAGCACGTTCGTCTACAACAAGGGTGCGCACGTGCTGAAGACGATCGAGAACTTCGTCGGCGAACAGCCGCTGCGTTCGGGCCTGCAGCAATACCTGACCGACTACTCGTTCGGCAACGGCACGCCGAAGCGCCTGTGGGATGCGGTGTCGAAGTCGACCGGCCAGGCCGTCGGCCCGATTGGCGACAGCTACACGCGCCAGACCGGCGTGCCGCTGGTCACGCTCGACACGCAGTGCGACCTGACGAAGAACCAGACCATCGTCACGCTGAAGCAGCAGCCGTTCCCGAACAAGAACCCGTATCCGGGTACGCAGTGGACGGTGCCGATCACGCTCGCGTACGGCCAGGGCCTCGCGAACCGCACGACGTACGCGCTGAAGGACACGCAGGCGCAAATCCGCGTGGACGGCTGCACGGGCGTGGTCGCGGATCCGAGCGGCCTCGACTACTACGTGGTGAACTACAGCGATGCGGCATGGAGCGGGCTGCTCACGCAGATCAACCGCTCGACCGATCCGGTGCTGCTCGCGAACCTGAAGAGCGAAGCCGGGCTGCTCGTCGCGAACAATCTCGCGCCGGCATCGCGCTCGACGTCGATCGGCTCGGTCGCATCGCCGGCGGCGATGAAGCTGCGCCAGACGCCGACGTTCGACGGCCTCACGACGCCGCAGGAACATCCGGCGCTGCGTTATCAGGGCAAGTTCGTGCCGCGCAAGACGCTCACGCAGTAATACGCGCGAGCCTCGGCCTGCCGCGCGCCCCGCATTACGCGCGTGGCCGTGCCCGAACGAACGACGGGCCTCCGGTGGAGGCCCGTTTTTCATGCACGGTTGGGTGCGCCGCCTGCAATCGCCGCTAGCGATCGCCGCTGCGCCGGCGAAACGCCCACCATGCGGCAAGCCCCGTGAAGCCGGCGACGAACAGCACCATCAGCCAGAAGCCGTGCTTGTTGTCCGAGAGCGGAACCCCGCCGACGTTCATCCCGAAGAAGCCCGCGACGATGTTGATCGGCAGCGCGATCACGGTCACGAGCGTCAGCGTGAACAGCGTGCGGTTGTTCTGCTCGTCGAGGCGCGAGCCGATCTCTTCCTGCAGCAGCTTGATCCGCTCGACGAGCCCCGCGAGATCGGCAAGCACCAGCGAGAATTCCTCGGTCGACTCGCGCAGCGCCTGCCTGTCTTCCGCATGCAGCCAGGCCGGCGGCTTCGCCAGCAGCCGGAAGATCGAGCCGGGCTCCGGTGCCAGCATGCGCTGCAGGCGCGTCAGCGTGCGGCGCATCACGCCGAGCTCGACGCGGCTCGCGGTCAGGCGCTGCGACAGGAAGCGATCCTCGATCCGGTCGACGTCGATGCTGGTGCGCCGCACGATATGGATCAGCAGGTCGGCCTGGTCGCGCAGCAGATGCACGAGCAGCTCCGCGGGCGAGCGGAAGCGCTCGCCGTCCCGCACGCTCGCGCGCAGCGTGTCGACCGAACGCAGCGGCTTGAGCCGCGCGGTGACCATCACGCGCCGCTCGACGTGGACGAACAGCGTCGCGATCTCCGACGGCGTCAGCTCGAGATTGAACATCACGTCGTTGACGATCGCGCGCAGCGCGCCGTCCTCCTGCTCGATGCGCGTCGAGCGCGACCCGTCGTGCAGGAATTCGAAGAAGCTGTCGGGCAGCCCGAGATGCGTGCGCATCCAGCGCTCGCTGGCGCCGTGCGCGAGGTTGAAGTGCAGCCAGACGAATGCGTCGTCCGGCTCGGCCGTCCGCTGCTGGTGCAGCCAGGCGGCGGCCGAATCCGCATCGAGCGTCGCGCCCGGCTCGCCGGGCAGGAAGCGGAACCCGCACACCATGCCGGACGTATCCGCGCCGTAAGTCTGTACGATCATGTCGAAGGTCGTGCGGCGCGCGGCCGCCTCACGCCGTGCGGCCGGCGCGATCGCCGCCCGCGCGCGGGCGCCGCGCAACAAGGGTAAGGAAGGTGTATGCCCGAGAAGTGTGCCATCTTCGTGACACCGTCACCAGGCGGGATCACGGCGCGCCAAAGCAAAACGCCGCCCGGTGGGCGGCGCATGCATCGGGGCGCGACGGCGGCTTACTGGCGGTTCTGCGCCGCGGCCGGGCACGCGGGATCCTTGCCCCAGTGGCCATCGCACACGCGCCACCGGCACAGCTGATCCTCGAAGAAGCCGCGCTCCGAACACTCCTTCACGCGCGCGGCGAGCGTCGCGCTGCCGCCGGATGTCGCGGCGGATGCGGCGGTCTTGGTCGGCGCGGCCGGTGCAGTGGCCGCACCGCTCTTCTTGTCGGCCGGCTTCGTGCGCGCGACGAGCGCCGCGAGCAGGTCGGCATCCGGATCGTCCTTCGCGGCCGCGGTGCGCGCCTGCGCGTCACGGCGCTTCTTCGCCTGCGCGAGCTCGGCCTGCTGCTGCTCCTTGCGATGCTTCTTCGCGTCGGCCTTCGCCTGCGCGGCATCGGCTTTTGCGTCCGTCTTCGCGTCGGCCTTGCCGCGTGTGGCCCCCGTGGCGGCCTTCGCGCTCTTCGCGGCGTCGGCTTTCGCGGCGTCGGGCTTCGCAGCCGCTGCCGCTGCTGCCGGCGCGGCGCCCGACGCAACGTCGGCGCCGTTCGCGAGCGCGCGCGACAGGCGGCTGCTGTCGGCCGCCGGAGCGGACGATGCGGATGCAACGGACCTGGATGCCGTGTCGTCGTTGACGATCGTAGCCGGCTGCGGCGCGCTCGCGGCGTTCTGCGCGAGCTGCGGCGCGGCAGCGCTGGCAGGCGCGGCCTTCGCCGGCGCAGGCGCCTGCGCGGCGGGCGCGGCCGCGACGGCCGCAGGGGTGTCGCTCGCCTGCTGCATGCGCCATGCGCCCCAGCCGCCCACTGCGACCACGAGCGCAACGACCGCAGCGATCGGCGCCTTCAGCGAACGACGCGGCGGTTCAGCCTGCTGGGTGACGCGGCCCTCCAGATTCGCGAGAATGCGCGAATGCTGAGGCCCGTCTGCCTGTTTCGTATCGGACAGCAGGCTGGGCGGAGTTTTTGGATTTGAATTTTCCGGCGCACTCATTCAGCGTCTCATTGAATCCTGGTTTAATTCACCGCGATAATATAGCCCGGCCTCTCAGAGCAGGCCTGATTCTAAGAGCAAGCATTGCAAAACACAATCAATTCCAATTTCCGGGGATTTCGTTGATTGCCGTCGCACTCATCGCCTATTTCGCCGCCGCCGTCGCCCTCGCGGCGCTGCTGCTTTTACCGGGCGTCCGCGCGACCGTTTTCGAATCGGTCGCCCAGTTTCATGGCCGTCTCACGCGCCGTGCGAGCGATCGCGCGACGCGCACCCGCGGTCAGATTGTTAAATCGGCAACCGTTACCCGGGATGCTTTAAATGGTGTGCAAAATTTACTTGTCCGGCGACGCTTGCTGATTATGGTGTCGACAGGTATTCTTGCGACGCCGCCATTGGTCGCCATTGCGTTGCGCGGCCGGCAATTATTTCAATACGACGACACGGCGCGCGCGCCCGACGAGAAGATCGCCGCCCTGCTGCAGGGCGAGCAGCTCGTACCGCCGCCGCCGTTGCCGCCAGAAGTCTTTGCCACCAAGGAAGTCGAGCAGGTACGGCCGGCACTGAAGGACGCCAGCCGCGACTGGAACCTGCTGGATCCGGATTTCCGCACGCGCCTGCTGCTGGTCTACAAGATCATGCACGAGCAATACGGTTATGAAATGGCGTTGCTGGAAGGTTACCGGAGCCCGGAACGGCAAAACCGGCTGGCGCAAATGGGCAGCAACGTGACCAATGCGGCGGCGTTCCAGAGTTATCACCAATACGGGCTGGCGTCGGACAATGCGTTCCTGCGCGACGGCAAGCTGGTGATTTCCGAAAAAGATCCGTGGGCGATGCGCGGCTACCAGTTATACGGACAGGTCGCCGAGCAGGTCGGCCTGACCTGGGGCGGCCGATGGAAAATGATGGATCTCGGGCACGTTGAATACCATAAACCCGGTTTTAAACTGGGACGCGGCCGCTAGCCAGCGCGGCCGGACAGGAAATAATGAGGGCGGCATGGGGCTATTTAATATCCCGGCAGGAAACGATAGGGGCGGTGCAAGCGGTCGTGCATTCCGGTGCGCGATTATCCGGGGCCGCCGGTTCCGTTTTAAATCTCACAGTGTCCTTTCGTTAATGCGCGCGCCCTCTCCGATGCCGCGGGCGCATTGATGCCAGCCCCTTTCACCCCGTTTGACAGCATGGCGACACTTCGCGGCGCCACCCTTGCCGCTCGGCGCGCCTGCGTCGCCTCATCGAATCGCACCGGAACCTGAACGTCCTATGCAACGCATCCTCAACGTGCTGACCCATCCGCGTACGCTCTCGATCGTCGGGATCGTCGCGCTCGCGGCGATCCTCTTCATCGTCGCCGATACGCTGCAGCTGCCGCTCCTGTGGGCGGCGCTCGCCTTCGCGGCGATCCTCGTGCTGTGGCTCACCGTCGCGCTGTGGCGGCGCTGGCGCGTGAAGCGCGCGAACCGCCAGCTCGGCGAGATGCTCGAGGAGCAGGCGGAAACCGGCAAGATCACCGCGCCGGCCGCCGCCGCCGCGGCGCAGGACACGAAATCCGCCGACCTCGACGTGCTGCGCACGCGCCTGTCGGACGCGGTGAAGACGATCAAGACGTCGAAGATCGGGCAGGTATCGGGCGGCTCCGCGCTGTACGAACTGCCGTGGTACATCGTGATCGGCAACCCGGCCGCCGGCAAGAGCAGCGCGGTGATCAATTCCGGCCTGCAGTTCCCGTTCGCGGACAAGAACAGCGCCGTGATCCACGGCATCGGCGGCACCCGCAACTGCGACTGGTTCTTCACCACCGAAGGCATCCTGCTCGACACCGCGGGCCGCTACTCGGTGCACGAGGAGGACCGCAGCGAATGGCTCGGCTTCCTCGGCCTGCTCAAGCGCTACCGCCCGAAGGCGCCGATCAACGGGATCATCGTCACCGCGAGCATCGCGGAACTCACCGGCAACCGCCCCGAATTCGCGATCAACCTCGCCAAAAACCTCCGCCAGCGCGTGCAGGAGCTGACCGAGAAGCTCGAAGTGTTCGCGCCGGTCTACGTGATGTTCACGAAGGCGGACCTGATCACCGGCTTCACCGAATTCTTCAGCAGCAGCGACAAGCACGAGTACGACCGCGTGTGGGGCGCGACGCTGCCTTACGAGCCCGACGAGAAGCGCGACGTGGTCGCGCTGTTCGACGAGCGCTTCGAGGAGCTGTACGAAGGCCTGAAGGAAATCAGCGTCGCGCAGCTGTCGCTGTCGCGTGGCAACCAGCTGTCGCCGGGCCAGCTCAGCTTCCCGCTCGAGTTCTCGACGATCAAGCCGTCGCTGCGCGCGTTCCTCGCGACGCTGTTCGAGAACAACCCGTTCCAGTACAAGCCGATCTTCCGCGGCTTCTACTTCACCAGCGCGCTGCAGGAAGGCGAGACCAACAGCGCCGCCGCGCAGCGCATCGCGCACCGCTTCGGCCTCGACGGGAGCGCGCTGCCCAAGCCGCACAGCGCGTTCTCGAAGAACGGCTTCTTCCTGCGCGACCTGTTCTCGAAGGTGATCTTCGCCGATCGCCAGACGGTGCGGCAGTTCGCGAGCCCGACCAAGACGCGGCTGCGCTACGCGACCTTCTTCGGCTTCGTCGCGGCGCTCGCGCTCGCGCTCGGCGGCTGGACCTGGTCGACGATCGGCAACCAGCAGCTCGTCGCGAACGTGCAGGCCGACCTCGACAACGTCACGCGCCTGCAGCAGGGCCGCAACGACCTGCAATCGCGCCTGCAGGCGATGGACATCCTGGAAGACCGGATCGAACAGCTCGAGCAGTTCCGCCGCGACAAGCCGCTGTCGGTGTCGCTCGGCCTCTACCAGGGCGACCGTCTCGAGCAGCACCTGCTGACCGAGTACTACAACGGCGTGCGCCAGATCCTGCTGAACCCGGTGTCGCAGAACCTCGCGTCGTTCCTGAAGGACGTGAACGCGCACCCCGACCAGCTCGTGCCGATGACGCGCCCGCCGGAATCCGGCGCCGCGCAGGCGGGCCCGCTGCCGGTGTCGACCAGCCCGGCCGGCGCCGCGCCGCAGCAGGCCGGCGCACCGGCCCAGGCCCAGGCCCAGCAGCAGCAGCAGGGCGGCCTGTACAGCGACGCGTCGCCGACCAACGTCCAGGACGCGTACAACGCGCTGAAGACCTACCTGATGCTGTCGGACAAGCGCCACGTCGAGCAGGCGCACCTGACCGACCAGGTCGCACGCTTCTGGCGCGGCTGGCTCGAGACGAACCGGGGCAACATGCCGCGCGACGAGATGATCCGCAGCGCCGAACGCATGATCTCGTTCTACCTCGCACGCGTGAACGACAACGACTGGCCGATGATCGAGGCGAACCTCGCGCTCGTCGACCAGACCCGCGACAGCCTGCGCCGTGTCGTGCGCGGGATGCCGGCCCGCCAGCGCGTCTATGAGGAAATCAAGGCGCGCGCGGCGACCCGCTTCGCGCCGATGACCGTCGCGCGCATCGTCGGCGACGGCAGCCAGGGCCTGGTGGCCGGCAGCTATGCGATTCCGGGCACGTTCACGCGCGACGCATGGTTCCAGTACGTGCAGCCGGCGATCCGCGACGCGGCCACCAAGGAGCTGCAGGCGAAGGACTGGGTGCTGAACACCGCGACGCAGGACGACCTGACGCTCGAGGGCAGCCCCGAGCAGATCCAGAAGACCCTCGTCGGCATGTACAAGACCGACTACGCGCAGCACTGGCAGAAGTTCATGCAGGGCATCGCGGTGCAGGGCTTCAGCAGCTTCGGCCAGGCGGTCGACGGGATGAACCGTCTCGGCGATCCGCAGGATTCGCCGATCCGCAAGATCCTCGAGACCGCATACGACCAGACCTCGTGGGACAACCCGTCGGTCGCGAACGCGACGATCAAGAAGGCGCAGACGGGCGTCGTGAACTGGGTCAAGCAGCTGTTCTCGCGCTCGCAGGCGGGCCAGATCGCGGCAGCCAACATCGACATCAACGGCAATCCGGCGGACGTGCCGATGGGCCCGGTCGGCCAGGAGTTCGTCGGCCTCGCGCGGATCGTCGCGTCGCATGACGGCACGTCGATGCTGAAGGGCTACATGGACACGCTGTCGAAGGTCCGCACCCGCTTCAACGTGATCAAGAACCAGGGCGACCCGGGCCCGGGCGCGCGCCAGCTGATGCAGCAGACGCTCGACGGCAACGGCTCGGAGCTCGCCGATTCGCTGAAGTTCGTCGACGAGCAGATGCTGACGGGCCTCACCGACGGGCAACGCAAGTCGCTGCGTCCGCTGCTGGTGCGCCCGCTGATGCAGGCGTTCGCGGTGGTGATCCAGCCGGCCAGCGCCGAAGTCAACAAGGTGTGGAACGCGCAGGTCTACCAGCCGTTCCAGGGCTCGCTCGCCACCAAGTATCCGTTCGCGGCGACCGCGAAGGTCGAGGCCGGCGCCGGCGAGATCGCGCAGGTGTTCGGTCCGGACGGCTCGATCGCGAAGTTCGTCGGCACGACGCTCGGGCCGCTCGCGGTGCGCCGCGGCGACACGCTCGCGGCCCGCACCTGGGGCGACATGGGCCTCGCGCTCGCGCCGGACTTCACGAGCGGCTTCGCGCGCTGGGTCGCCCCGCTCGCGGGCGGCGCGGCGGGCGGCGGCGCGGCGGCATCGTCGGAACCGCAGACCGTGTTCCAGATCCTGCCGCAGCCGAGCACCGGCACGACCGAGTACACGGTCGCGATCGACGGCCAGCAGCTGCGCTACCGCAACACGCCGCCGCAGTGGACCAACTTCGTGTGGCCGAACCCGCAGGGCTCGCCGGGCGCGACGCTGTCGGCGACCACCTTCGACGGCCGCACGATCCAGCTCGTCAACGAGCCGGGCCGCTACGGCCTCGAGAAGCTGATCAACTCGGCGCAGCGCAAGCGCCGCCCGGACGGCACCTTCGACCTCACGTGGACGCAAGGCAACGTGAACGTGTCGGTGACGATGCGCATCATCAGCACGTCGCAGCCGACGGCCGGCGGCGGCGACCAGCCGCAGCAGCAGAGCCTGCGCGGCCTGCGCCTGCCGTCGTCGGTCGCCGACGTCGGCGCGGGCTCGGCCGTCAACGCCACCGCCCAGCCGGGTGCCGGCGCATCGGCCGCGGCGGCCGTCGCGGCCGCCACCGCATCGAACGCACAGGGGGCGCAATGACGCAAACCGTTCAGGCGCAGATCGCCTACTTCGGCAAGATTCCGTCGCGCGGCGACTTCGTGAAGAGCCCGCACAACCCGCAGCTGCTGCAGACGCTGGACCGCTGGATCGCGCAGGCGCTCGAACTGCTGGCCGAGGACCCGCGCTGGAAGATCGTCTATGAAGACGCGCAGCCGATGCACTTCGCGTTCCTCGGCTCGCGCAGCAAGCTCGCGATCGCCGGCCACATGGTTGCGAGCCACGACGTGTCGATGCGCCGCTTCCCGTTCCTCGGCGCGGCCGCGCTCGAGGTCGAGCGGCCGCTCGCGTTCCTCGCGCGCAGCCCGCTCGCGTTCGCGCGCCTGTGGTCGCGCGTCGCCGTGCAGATCCCGCCGCTGCTCGGCAAGGAGGAGCCGCCCGGCGCGCTGCAGGCGCTCGGCGACACGCAGGTGCCGATCGACATCGGCGGCTCGCCGAACTCGCACGACGGCACCTTCAACGATTTCATCGAGCACCAGTCGCTGTTCGGGCTCGAACAGATGCTGCTCGCGAGCGGCCACCCGGTGCGGCTGCGCGGCGCGATGCTCGCGCTCGGCTCGCTGCTGCGCCCGGTGATGCAGAGCGGCTCGTCGCACCTCGAGCGCGGCCTCACGCTGCCGCTGCCGGGCGATCCGTTCTACCGCAGCCTCGTCGCCGCCTTCTGGCTCGAACTGATCGCGCCGTTCGTCGCGCAGGCCGACTTCGAGCTCGCGATCTTCCTCGGCACGATCGCCGAGCGCGAGCGGCTCATCATCGGCTTCAACGGCGCATCCGCGAAGACGCTGCTGAGCGTCGTCGACCCGCAGACCTATGCCGCCCACAACATCGATATCGACGATCCGGAGTGGATCGACGCACATGCGCAAAACGATCATGGGATCAGCAAGCTCGTCAGCTACCTCGACCAACCGCAACTGTCGCTGCGCGTCGCCATCGACGCGTTCCGCGAAGCGTTCATCGGAGGCTGACGGCATGCGCAACACGATTCACGCGCGCCGCGCGCGCTTCTCACCCATCCTCGCCGCCCTCCTCGCCGCCGGCCTGCTGGCCAGTGGCGCGAGCTTCGCGCAGAACTCCGGCGCGACCGTCACGCCGGTCGGCACCGGCAATGTGCCCGCGACGACGCTGTCTGGCAACGCCGCGCCCGCATCGCCGGCGTCCGGCGCGGCCGGCCACCCGGCCGCCGTCACCACGCCGCCGCCCGCGAACGCGGCGCCCGGCCAGGTCGTCGTCGGCGGCAAGGTGCCCGATGAGGCGACCAAGGCCGCCGTGCTGCAGAAGCTGCGCGACACGTATGGCGCGAACAGCGTCGTCGACCAGATCGAGGTGGGCGACGTCGCGACGCCGCCGAACTGGAGCGCGAATGTGCAGAAGCTGATCGGCGCGCCGCTGAAGCAGATCAGCAAGGGGCAGCTGAAGATCAACGGCACGCAGATCGAGATGAAGGGCGAGGTGCGCAACGAAGCGCAGCGCCAGCAGCTCGCGAGCGACATGGCGAACACGCTGAACCCGACCTACACGATCAAGAACGGGCTGCGCGTGTCGGCGTCCGAGCAGGGGCTGCTCGACCAGACGCTCGCGAACCGCACGATCGAGTTCGAGACCGGCAGCGCGACGCTTACGCCGCAGGGCAAGGTGGTGCTCGACCAGATGGCGGCGGCGCTCACGAAGATGCCGAACCGCACGGTCGATCTCATCGGGCATACCGACAACTCGGGGAATCGTACGTCGAATATTGCGTTGAGCCAGGCACGGGCGGACGCGGTGAAGGGGTATCTCATCACCAAGGGGATCGCTTCGCAGCAGATGACGACGACCGGGGTGGGACCGGATCAGCCGATCGCGCCGAATGATACGGCTGATGGTAGGGCGAGGAATCGACGGATCGATTTTCGGGTGGGGCAGTGAGCGGGGCTTCGGGGTCGGGTGGGTGCGTGTTCGACGCTTGTCGACGGACATGAACGTTGCGTTGCGCGCCGGCCAGGGCTTGCCTGATTTTGAGAATCCGCCGGCCGGCTCGCGAACAAGGTCGTGGATGCGCCCATGATGTTCGTTTTGCGGTGCCTGCGGTCGGCATTTCTGCTGTTCTTCGGTGCGCTCATGCTCCTGGCAGGGGGCGTGGGCGGCATCGTCAACTCCGCCATTCTTCTGCGCGCGCAGGCGTGGCCGCATGTACCTGCGGCCGTCGAGCAATGCGAGCTGACCAGACGCTACGGAAAAAGCAGTTCGACGTGGGAAGCACACGCGGTGCTCCGCTACGATGCAGGAGAGTCGAGGCAATACGACACGACGTGGCAGCCGGCCGGGTCGCCGGTTTATGAACGCCACCCCGATCCGGACGTCAGCCTCGAGCAGATCGCCGCGATGACGAAGACGTATTGCGCGGCAGCGGCAAACGACGGGCTGCGGGTTTCGACCACGTTTCCGGGCATTGCCCGCCGCAATGAAGCTGTGGTGACAGGGACGTGGCGCGCCGAGCTTGGATTCGGCGTGTTTTTTCTGCTCATGGGGTCTTTGTTGAGCTCCGTCGGCATCGCGCTCCTGCCCTGGATCGAGGACCGGAAAAAGCGAAAGCCAACGCGGAAGGTCCGGCCTTCGCGGGATCGCGTCAGCCGGTCGTGATACGCGCCGAAAACACCGAATCGCACCGTCGGCATCTTCAGCTTGTGTCTCGCCGCCTGTCGGCAAAGGTGTGCCACTTGTCACCCGCGTGCTCGGCCGTTAGCCCCGGCCCTGGCCATTCTCCTCACGTGGCGGCGGCAACAGCCCCGCCGGAATCGACGGCACCGCAACCGCCGGGAATCGATTCTGTCCGAGTTCCTTCGCAACCGTCGGCGACAGGGCTGCCACTGCCTTCGCGAATGCGCCCGGCTTGCCCTTAATCGACTGAATGAGCTTCTGCACCTCCGGATGCGTGTCGAACCGGGGATTCACCAACAGCGTGTAATACGTAAGCGTGCGATCAGTACCGTCTTTCCCGCGAGGAATGGTTACGGCAATCTGATTCCCATCAAAATGTGATGGGA
>LOZU01000096.1:0-21887 GCA_001527685.1 Burkholderia pyrrocinia | reverse complement strand
TTCAGGAAATCCTCCGGCTTCACCGTGCCGCTCGACGCGACGTAGGCTTTCGTCGCGTTGTCGACGGCCTGTCGGAATGCCTCCGGACTCTTCAGCGAGCCGCGCAGCTCGGTCGTTTTCACCAGATCCATCAGCATCTGTTCGGCGACTTCGCCATGCCCTTCGCCGTGACCGCGCCGTGCCATCACGGATTCAATGCCGACCTTCATCCTGGCGAGGATCGGCGCCATCTCTTCCGCGTGGTGCATGTCGCGGGTGATCGTATAGGTTTCCTTGAGCAGCTTGAGTTTGTCGAGTTTGCTCAGCCCCTTCACATCGATGCTGTTGGCATACGAGATTGCCTCGCTCAGTTTCGATTCGCCGATGCCCAGCGATCGAAACTGCGACGTCTGCTGCTGGTATTCCTTGGCCTCGTCCAATGCACCGCCCATGCCGCCGAGAATACGCGTGCCTGCGCCCTTCGCGGCATAGCCACCGATCGCCATGCCGGCGGCGACACTCTGCATGCCCTGCATCTTTGTGCGCGCGGCCGCGACGCGCTTCTCGCGATCGCCGAGCGCTTCGAGCCTGCGCATCTGGTCGCCCATCGCCGCGGTGGTCGACCTGATGCTCGCGCGCAAATCGCGCTCATGCTGCGACAGGTTGCGTGTGTTGACGCCCGCGCCGGCGAGCTGCTCGCGCAGCGCGCGCACGCGTGACGCCTGCTTTTCGTGTTCGGCCGACAGGCGCGACGCCTTCTGTTTGGCCTTCTCGAATGCGGCGATCATCTCGCGCGACGGCGGCCCGAAAGCACGCAACGACCCGGCGAGCGCCGCGACGCGCCCGCGTGCCGCATCGAGCTTCGACGCGGTCGCCGCGAGGCCGCTGCGCATCTGGCGAAACTCCGCGATGCTCTTCTGCGTCTTACCCATCTCGGCCAGTTCGCGCCGCGCCTCCTTTACCGACGCGGCCAGCCCCTTGTTGCCCGCCAGCAGCGCTTTTAGTGGCTTCGTCATGTTGTCGATCATGTCGAACATGACGCGCAATTTCAGGGTGTTGTTCATCGTCGGTCATTTCGTTCATTCAGCGCCGGCGCGCACGCGTGCCCGCTCGCGCCAGTCCATCAGCTCGGCCAGGCTGAAGGCGTCCAACGTCGCCGGTGTCCAGCCGAACACCGTCGCAATGTCCGCCATCGGATCTTCTACTCGGTCGGGAAGGCCAGCTTCGATTTCACGGCCTTCGGCATCAAAAAACCCGCGAAGATACCCCCCAATTGGACGAGGTCTGCGGGGTCGATGTTGGCGACGTCGGCTTCGGTCAGCGTCGGCGAGCTGATGCGCGGCAGTACCTTCGACAGCGCGGTGACGTCGAGGCTCACGAGGTCGGACAGCGACACGCCGCGCAGCTCGCCAGCTTTCGGCTTGCGCAGCGTGATCGCATCGATCGTCTGGTTGCCGCGCACGAGCGGCGTGTCGAGCGTGAGCGTATTCGGATCGTCGTGCGCCGGCGCGTCGGGCAGATCGGTTTCGTTCGTGGCGGTTTGCTTCGTGTTCATACGGTTCCTGTCGAATGGTGGGTGAATGGCGGCCTCGCCGGACATACCGGCCGAGGCAAAGGGTTACAGGCCGATCGCCTTGCGCAGTGCTTCGAGAAGATCGGTTCCGTTGATCCTCTCGATCATGTTGACGAAGTCGATTTCGATAATGTCCTCGCCGTTGACGGAAAGCTTGTAGTAGCTGGCGACCGTCGTCACCTTGAACGCGGTGTCTTCCTTCGCCTTGGCCGAGCCCGGGTCGATCTCGCTGTGCCGCCCTTTGATGACGATTTCGACCGCATCGACGCTCGTCGAATCTTCGGTCTGGTAGCCGCCGGCGAAGCGCAACAGCACGCCGTCGTGCTGCATGGCGCCGTACTGCTGCAGAACGCTTTTCATGAAGCCGCCGGCGGTCCATTCCATTTGAATGCCTTCGTTTCCGAAGTCGACCTTGATCGGGCCGCTCATGCCGCCGCCCTGGTAGTCCTCCATCTTGCGTGTCAGCTTCGGCAGCGTGATTTCCTGGACCTGCCCGACGAAGTTCTCGCCGTTCTGAAACAGGTTGAAGCCCTTGAGTTTTCTCGGCATTGCCATGTTCGATTGCTCCTATGTGTGGCGTATCGCCGGCGATCAGGCGTTGACCTTCGACGCGAAATCCGCGAGATAGCGGTCGGTGATGCGCTGGCGCAGCGTCAGGTTTTCCAGCGGCGGAACCGGCGTGTAGTCGTAATCGATGTACGCTTGCCCGGCCTTCAGCACGTCCGTGGTGTTCGGTTCCGGGTCGAACCACGACGTCCCGCCGATCAGGTAGCCCAGCGACACCCACTGGCGAAACTTGCCGTTGATGCTTTCGATAATGTCGCGCGGCAACGACGGATTCAGCGGGCCATCGATGTTCACCATCTGCGCGAGCGCGATCGAATCGCCGACGACCTGGGCCGTGCGCGTGTAGTTCTCGAACGCGAACAGCGGATCGTCCGAGCATGTGCGCGAGCCCCAAAAGCGAAAGCCCTTTTGATTGATCAGCGTCGTTACATCCTGTTCGTTCAGGTAGCCGGCATCGGTCGCCGGGTCTTGCAGATCCCACGACACGTCCGCACTGATGCCGGTCACGCCGTTGACGGCGACGTTCGACAGCGTCTTGTGCCAGCCGATATCGTTGTCGATCTTCGCGCGCAGGCCCATTGCACACGCCACGGCCGGCACTTCGGTGGTTGCGTTCGCCGTGTCGTCCCATGCGAGAAAGTTCGGCCAGACAATCATCAGCTCGCGCGCTGCAAACTGTTTCCGGTAGGTCGTTGCCTCCTCCTTCGTTTTCGCGCCGGCGGCGAACGCGTAGGCGAATCCCTTCAGCGACTGCGCCGTGGTGATGAGCGCATTCGCGACAGGCTGCGTGTCGAGTCCCGGCGCGCCGAGGATGCGCGGTTTCACACCGAGCTTCGCCTGTGCGGTCAACAGCGCTTTCATGCCGGTGTACTTCCCTTCCGCCGTCACCGTGCCGATGACGTTGGTCGTCGTCGCGGCGGCGTCGGCGCCTTCGGCGACGCGCACGACGACGGTAATCGGCTTGGTCTGAGCGCCGATCGCCGTCAGCGCCTTGTGAAGCGTGCCCTGTTTGCCGGCCTTGCCGAGCGCGGCAATCACGTTCGTGATGAGGACGGGTGTATCGAGCGGGAACGCGGTCGCGTCCGCATCCGCGGCCGTGCAGACGAGGCCGAGGATCGCCGTCGAAATCGAGCGGATCGGCCGCGTTCCCTGATTGATCTCGACGAGGGTAACGCCGTGGTGGTAGCTGTCCTGCGCCATGTTTTTGGCTCCAATGTGATGGACGGGAAAAGAGACGATCAGGAGGTGATCGCGGTCACGAGATCTGGTGCAGGCGGTAGTTCGATGTACGGCCAGCCGTCCGCGCCGCTGATATCGCGCAACGCCTGCCGATATTTGATGAGCGCCGAAAACTGCCCGGAGGTCAGCGTCGTGCCACTGCCGATCATCTTTTCGTCTTGGTGTCGAGAAACCAACCAGTCGGTAGCATCCATCGCCGAATCGCGCATTCCGCGCATGGACACAGCCACGTCCTCGCGCGACGGCGCGGGCGGATCGATCAGCACGACGCGCTTGCTCGCGTCGAGCACGGCGCGTTTCCCGCGAGCCTGGCCGTCGATCAACCCGCGCCATTCGTCGTCGGTGATATCGACGACATTCGCGCTTGCAGGTGCAGGGCTGTCGACCGTATCGTAGAAGGCAACGATGTTGCCTTTCGCGTCGTATGCAGCTTGTTTTTGGCCCATAAGTCTGTGTCCTTTAGTATCCGATTACGATCCACCAGATATATGGCGATACCGAGTTGGTGGAGTTGTTCCACACGGTCAGCACACTGTTGGATGCGCCGATACCGATACTTGGGGATGCGCCCGACCATACCGCTGTCTGGGCCGGCGTTCCCGTCGCGACAAGAACGGAATTCGGCAAAGTGATCGGCAGCACTTGGTTTGCAGATGCATTCGCACCTATCGCGGTTGCCAGCCTTCCCCATTGGATAATCAGCCCGCTCGGCAGCTTCTGATAGCCGTTTGTAACGAGCAACGCCGCGAATTTGCTTGACTGCCCGACGACAGCAGATCCGGACGCGAACCAGTACCCTTTCTGCGGGCAAACAAGGATCACGTCATCGCCGGCGCCAAGTGTCAGGCTGGATACCGTCTGGCCATTCGCGCTGATCATGTCTCCTCCGTTACACGAAATCGTCAACGGAAAATTGGAGGTGACCTTGAATGCAATCGCCGCGCCCGGCGACAATCCTTCGGTCGAGGGAAGTACATACGTCGCGGCGGCGGCTGCCTGTTGCGTGAAGTACTTGCCGATATCGGCGGCAGCTCCATTCGTGGCGCCGGCCGGGAGGTTGACCGACGTCTGGAAGCTGCCAAGCGCACGCTGAACAAACGCCGTTGTCGCAACCTTCGTGCTGCTGTCGAACTGCGGTGGCGTAGGCCCCTTCGGCGTTCCGGTGAAAGTCGGCGATTCAAGGGGCGCCTTCTTCGACAGCGCGTCCGCCATCGTCGTTGCGAAATTCGGATCGTTGCCGAGCGCGGCAGCAAGCTGTTTCAGCGTGTCGAGCGCGCCGGGCGCATCAGCAACAAACGCATCGATTGCCGCCTTCATCTCGGCGTGCGTCGCGTACTGCGAATGCGGATTGGTCGCGGCCGCGTGTGTTTCCTGCGCATCCTTCAGATAGCGCGTTCGGTTTGCGAGCTGCCGCAGCGGCACGTTATCGATGCCGTCCGGCCCGCCTTCGACCGGGTCGGAGGTTTCGAACTGGCGAATGCCGGGCGTCCAGGTCGAGCTTTCAACCAGATCACTCATGCTTTGATGCTCCCTCTGTTGTACTGGCCATCGCGACGCGCGAAGCCGTTGTAACGAATCGGTGCCTCGCGGTAATCCAGCGACACCAGCATCGAGCGCTGCGGCGCGTAGCGATCAAGAACCGCTTTCAGGTTGTCCGCCTGATCGCGCGTGATCGGCCGCGACAACTTCACGATGTATTCGGCCCACGCCGTTGCCCGGCCGTGCACGTAGTCGCCGTTGTAGGTGACCGATCCATCACGCCGACGCACGCGCCGGCCCTCGATAAGCGTCACTTCGCCGAAGCCAAGCCGCCGGATCACTTCACGCACCGCCCACGGCGTCCCTCGCTTCTGGTGGAGCTGAATCGCGCCGCGGATGAGCGCCCGCCGCGCGTCGTCCGATTCGGCGAGTTCCCATCCGTCGACCGACACTTCCGCGGCCAGATACGGCAGCAACGCAGCCGGGCATTTGTCCGGATTCCAGTAATCGCGAATCGGGATCGGCGTCGCATCGATGGCCGCGAGCGCCGCCGCGGTGCGCGTCTCGAGCGTCGTCGCATTCGGGGGCAGCAGGTTAGGCATAGATGCCGCCGTACTCGATGACGATGTCGAGGCAGTACGGCGCTTGCGTCGCGCCTATCGCAAGATCGCCCGCCGGCTCGATCAGCTCGGTTCTCGACAGGCCAGCCGCCTGGCACACGCCCTTGATCGCCGACTCGGCGACGCCGATTCCAATGCGGTGCACCTTGTCCGCATAAGCGCGCGCGTTCTTCCTCGCTTGCTCGATCAGCACATCGGCGCCCACGGCCGAGCGCGTGTAGCCCTTCGCGCGGATTCGATACCGGACGATTTCCGCCGACTTGACGAAAACCGTGTCATTCAGTGGCCGCTGATCTTCGGCACTCAGCGCGGCCGCGACGGCGTCGCACAGCTGCTGCGACGCCGTGCCATCGCCCTCGCTCGAAAGCAGCGTCACGAGCACGTCGCCGGGCTGTGGCCGCGAGCTTTGCGCATCGATGATGCGGCCGTCGACGGCGCGCGCCTTCGTCACATACGCGGCCGCCGGGCCGGCAACGCTGAAGCCCTGCGGCGCCAATTGGATGCGCTCGCGCAGGCTGTCGTCGCCCTCTTCGACCTCCGCGATGTTGTGGGCCGGATCAGCTGGCGTCACGACCAGCCGTTTGAGCCCGAACAGCGCCGCGCGCTGCTCTAGGTCGTTGCCTTGTGCAAAGGCAAGCATCACGGCGCGAACGGCGTCGTTCACGCGCTGACGCCATACCAGCTCGCGGTAGCTGTTTTCCTGCAAGAGACGCGCGAGCGGTTCCGATTCGAGTTCGACCGTCGCGGCAATCTCGGCCTGCTCGTCTGCGGGCCAAAGCGAAATGAGCGCGGCCTTGCGGGTCGCGTAGATCGTTTCGAAATCGAGCACTTCGAGCGCGTCAGGAAGCGGCAAGCTCGTGAGGTCGATAAGCGCGGACGTGGTCATGCCGTGATCCCCTGGTCGAGCGGAACGCGAGCGCGCACTGCCGCGCCGGATTCGGTCGTGTAGCCCTCGATATCGACGTACTGCTTTCCGGAAAACACCTCGCCGACCGTGGCGGCGTCGACCGTGAGCTGCACGCGCGTGAGCACGAGGCGCGGCTCCCACCGCATCAGCGCGGTCGCGATCGCGGCATAGAGCCGCGTGCGCTCCGCGCCATTGTTCGGCGCGTCGACTTGCTCGAACAGATCCGACCCGAACGGCCGACGCTTCACGCATGAGGCGAGCGGCGTCGAGATGATCTTCCCGATCGACTGGTACAGGTGATCGAGGTCGGCAATCGCGCGGCCGGTCGCGGCGTTCATGCCCTTCATTGCGGTTCGCTCACCAGTTGTCCGTCACCCTGCTCGCGATGCTTGTGATGCGGCAGGCTGATGCCTTGCGAGGTCACTTCGCGGGTGAAGGTCGCTGCGCCGTCAATCTGCATCGTGGCGCCGCCGGCGCCACCCCTGCCCGTCATGCCGGATTCGAACGCAAATGGCCCCTTGACCGTCATCGCGCCGGTGCAGGTCGTTTGCTGCGCGTCGAGCGTGATGGTGTCGGCCTGCACGGTCGCGGCTTTCGTCTGCACTGTGACAGAGCCCGGCGCGACGACGCGCACGGTCGCGCCGGCGGGCAGTTCAGCCGTGAGCGCGTGCGCGGCATGGTCGTATGCGACGACAGCGCCATCGGGATAGACGCGTGTGTGCGTGTCGGGGCTCGACGCCGGCGCCGGCGCGGCGTCGGAAAAGAGGCCGCGCAGTGCGACGCCCTGCGCCGGATCGCCCATCGGGCAAAGCAACACGACCTGCTCGCCGGGGGTCGGCGGCATCCAGTCACGCGTCGTGCCCGCCGCGCACGCGATCCACGGAATCCAGTTGGTCTGGAGACTGTCGGCGTCGTCATCCGGATCGCCGACCGCGACGCGACAGAGCGCGGCCGCATGGTCGACCGCGAGAATCGAGCCTTTGCGGACCGCGTTGCGGGCCTGTCGTTGAATTTCGTTAGCGTCCATGCCGCCCATCATGCCGACCGCACGCGCGCGACGCGATGCCCGCCCCATGTGGGCGGTATGGGTACAAAAAACCCCCGTGGCCGGGGGTTATCGTGCGACGTGCTTCAGCAGCAGATCGAGCATCAGGTCGCAATCTCGGGGCGTCATCCCGAGCAGTACGCGGGCCGGATACTGGTATTCAGCGCCGCCGGGCGCGACGCGCCCTCGCTCGCCGAACTGGTGGACGCGTGCGATGCCGCCGACGCGCCCATCGAAGCCGATCGCGAGACCGTTCGCGTCCGCTTCGATCTTCAGGTAACGCGCCGTGCGCAGCTTCGCGAACATGGCCGCGCGTTTGATCCGGCCGCGCTTGTCCCGAGGCTTGCCGCCCGGCTTCAACCGCGGCTTGCGCGCTTGGTAGTCGGTGCCGTCCGGGTTCTTCTGCGCCGCGATCCGCGCCTGATGGCTGCGGCGCAACGCGCGCGCGATATCGCGAATCGCGGCGCGGCGGCCGGCCGGCTGTAGCCGACTCAGCAACACGGACAGCCGCGATTCGACGACGCTCAGATCGTCCATGGTTCAGCGACCCACGGCCCCGCTGAGTCCTGCAACTTCGAATCGTCGACGTGCTCGACGGTGCGCTTGCCGTGGTCGTCGACCTTCACGACAACGCTTTCCGTAAGCTGCACCTTGATCGACACGTCGGCCGTCTTGTTGTTGAGAACGTCGATTTCGTAGGTGATGCCGTTCGCGTTCTCGTCGGGGTTGAGCACGAGGTCGGGCTGATTGTGGCGGACCCAATCCAGCAGCGCGACAAATAGGGCGTCGGGATCGCCGCCGAAGTCCAGCAACAGGACGTTGCACACATACCGGTATTCGAACGACAGACTGCGCGCGCCCGTCGCCACGATCGAACCTTGATCGATGAACACCGTGAGCTTGTCGGGATCGCCCCTGAGCGAAGGAATCGCCGCGGCGATCGCGGCGCGAAGACCGGCCGGCTTAATCATGCGCCGCCCGCGTGACTTCGGCGTCGATCTTCGCCTGGGCCTTGGCCTGGCAGGTGACGATCATGTCGACCTTTGCCGCGCACATGCCCCAGGCGCCCTTTGCGGTATTGAGCGCTTCGTCCAGCTCGCCGTTAGTGCGCGGCGCCATCGCCGGCAGCGTGCAGCGCGTGATCGGCTGGCACTGCTGCACCGAAATCGTCGGCGCCGGTAAGAGCGGGGCTTGCTGACAGGCGGGCAACGTCAGCAGGCAAAGGAGTATCGGCCCAAGTGCGAGCGGTCGCGTTTTCATTGATCACCTTCCTGATTTCCTGACGAGCGGCCGTGAGCTTCGCCGCGACGTTGCCCGTTGCAGCGTCGAGCTGCTGCTGTTGCGTCGCCTTGTTGCTCGCGTCCTGGCGCAGTCCGTTGATGGTCGTGTCGCGGGATGCGACGGCCTGGCCAGAACACGCCAGTCGGTTTTTCGCATCGGCCAGTTCGGCGCGCAGCCCGCGCACGTAGAAGAACGCGGCCACGATCAGGGCGAGCGCGAGCGCGCCGGCGACGAGTTTCCGGGCAATCGGGTTCATGCGGCGGCCTTGTCCGCACCGGCGTACCTGTCATACGCCCGTGCGAGCTTCACGTCGTACAGGTTGGCCGCGTAGTCGGGACCGTTGTAGCCCTTCGCAAACACGGCCCACTTGCGACCCTTCAGTGCCGCCAGCAGGTTCGAATCGGCAGCCACGAAGCGCACGAACGCGTCGAGCTGGTCGCCCTCGCCGTTTTCCATCCGCGCGACGAAATCGTCGATGCCCGAATAGCCGAGGCGTTCCGCGTGATAGCCCATCACCTGAAACGCGCCCCAGCTCGCCGACTCGTAAGCCGCGCCGGCGTCGATCAGCTCGGCCGTCGCGAGCCGCGTATATTCCGCGGCGCCGCCCTGGTAGCCGCCGCGAGCCTGCGCGCAGATATTCGGGTATTTGGCCGCGATCGACGCCGGGTCGATGCCGCGCGCTTCGAGGCGTTTCCAGAAGACGTGCCGCTCGAACAGGATCTTCGGCCGACCGCCCGACAGGAATCCCGAGCCGGTCGATTCCACTTCGTTGACCGCGCGCACGCAAGCAACCGGCACGTCGAGCGTATCGGCCGCCTTCACAATGTCGGCGTCGGCGAGGTGGTTCGGGTCGCGCCGGCCGGTCGCGATCGCGGCGAGCGTCTTCGGCCCGGCGATGCCGTCGACGACGAGGCCGGTGTTCGTCTGCACGGCCTTGACCGCCGATTCGGTCGCTTCATCGTAGACGTGCGTCACGTCGAGCGCGTAGCCGGCGCGGATCAGCCGGCGTTGCAGCAGGCCGATATCGTCGCCGTGGTCGCCGAGGCGATGCGTTTTCATGGTTGTTCACTCCGCAAGAGGCGCGCGACGTTGCCGCGCGCGGCAAACACAAACAGCGCCAGCAAGACCGCTGTCGCCGCTTCGAAGAACCCGACATGCTTCGCGTGCAAGGCGAGTTCGATAGCCGATCCGCCCGAGACGGCAACGAGCGCCCACGCAATCCATGAGACGTCGTGGCGATGACGCGCGCCGTTGCGCCGATAGACGAGCACGCGCGCGAGCGCGGCGACGTGAGCGGCCAGCGCTACCAGTGCGAACGAGATGTGCATGTCGGTCACTCCCCTTTCTTGAGGAACGCCAGCAGGTCGACCGATTTCAGGCGCTCGATGAGTTGCAGCGTGACCGTAATCACCAGCGCGGCCGCGAAGAATCCAGCGACGCCGGTCGAGCGGATCGGCGTCGCGTTGACGATTTCCGGCGCCGCAAGGTAGCCCATCACGAGCGAAATCAGCATGTACGCGACGCGCGTCAGCACGCCGATCTCTTTCGACGTGACGACCACGAGCGCCGCACCGGTGAACGCGCCGATCAGCGCGTTTCCGTCGATGCCAGGCGCGAGGCCCGCAAGACCGATCGCGGCCGACAGCGCCGCGGCGGTTGTGGTGTTCGGTTCTGCCATATCGCCAGCTCCGGGAGTCAATCAAACAGTTGGACCAGCGGCGTCGTGTTCTCGACCGTACCGATATCGGGCAGGTAGACGACGGTGCCGATCGGGATCACGACGCCGCGATCGGCGAGGCCGGCGTTCGCTTCGAGTACCGCTTCGACCGTGCCGTCCGTGCGGCCGTAGTGCAGCCAGCAGAGTGCGTCGACGGTGTCGCCCTGTCGTGCATAGACGCGCATCGGGCAGCCATCAGATCAGGGCGATCGTGCTGCGGCTGATTCCGCGCAGATCGTTCAACGCCCAACGCGCATTGCGGCGCGTGCTGCAAATCGTTTCTTCGAGCCGCTCAGCCTCCTGCCCGCCTGCTTTCGTCGTATCGAGGTCGCGATACTGCTCGGTCACATCGGCATGCGTGAAGTTGTAGACCGCGCGGCAGTAGAGCGACACGAATTCGCTGACGCCGCCAATCTGCTCGGCCGGCACGTCGGCGAGCGTCGCGTAACCGGTGGCCTTCTGCGCGCGCCATGCCTTCAGTTCGGCGTTCACGCTGCGGATTGCGTCAATCGCCGCCTCGCGCAAACGCTCGTGCGTCACGGTTCCGTCGAGCCGCGTCGCCGCACGCAACGCCGCGATCGACACGTCGGGATAGAACCCGTTGTTCTCGATCGTGTCCGATTCGGGCGTCGGCGCAGTCGCATCCGCCGTCGCAATAAAGCTGCTCGACATAGTCGTGACTCAGAATAAGACGGCGGTGGATCGGGGTCGGGATCGCGTAGCGTCAGCCGTTGCGAACCGTCACCCGATGCCGCCGTGCCGGGGGGGCTCAGTTCGTGCGGCCAGCGCCAGCCGCCGCACTTCTCAACTCGGCTTCGAGTCGAGTGATGTCTTTTTTCACGCCGATGCGGTCGTTCAGCTCGACCGCGCGGCGCAGCATTTCGAGAGCGCCGGCCTTGTCGGATTGCTCCAACGCGTAGCCGAGCGCCTTGTGCAACTTCGCGCGAATCTGGTCGTGCATGTCGTACTTGCGCGTCCGCGCTTCGACCTGCCGCAACATCGCCGGGGCAAACGCCTCGCCGGCGGCGAACGCCCGCAAACCGGCTTCGGCGAATTCTTCAGCGACGGCGGCAGGTAACGAACGCTCGTACTGCTCGGGCAGCGTCATGCCGAAATGCAGCGCGTACAGGGCGATATCGAGCGCGCCTTCGTAGTCGCCCACGTCAATGCGCCAGATCATGACCGTGGTCAGCACGTCGTCCTGCGCGCCCTTCCCGGCCTCCAGCACGCCATCGATGTACGCCGCGTAATCCGGCAGCACCTCGCGCTTGACCTCGATCTTTCGCGCGACGGACTGGATTTCCTTCAGCCGGCGGCGGTCGGTGCCGAGCTTCGCGAGCATCAGGTCGTAATGTCGGTGTCCGGCCAGCGACTGGCCGGGCGTGGCACTCGCAGCCGCTTGCGCAGCGCGAACACGCATTTGGTGACGACGGGCTGGGCTGGTCATGATCAGGCCGCCGGCTGGATCTCGATGTTCTCGACCACGGTCGCGCAGCCGTAGTCCTCGACGACATACGAGTCGTTGCTCGACTCGTAGTTTTCGATACGGTCGCGCTTCGCGTTGTCGACGATCGTGCGTCGACGCGCGCCGTTCTGGAAGTACAGCGACAGGTTGTCCAGACGGGTGATCAGCACCGAGTTGGCCGGGAAATACGGCGCGCTGACCGCCTGCTTACCGCCGACACGCTTCGCGCTGACGACCAGGTCGACGGCGGCCGCTTCGGTCGCGACGTTCGCGCCGTTAATGAACGGGAAAAACTTGTCATGCAGCAGGCCACTGCCGAGCACGACGACGACAGCCGGATCTTCGCGATACCAGTCGTCGAGCATTTCGAGTGCGTCGTACACCAGCGCGTCGATGTTCTTGTAGTCGGTGCCTGCACCCGTGCCGACCTTCACCTTGCCGGAGCCCGCGACACCTTCATGCATGACCCGGTCGGGCGCGTTCGCGCGGATCTTCTGGAGCCAGCCGATATTCACGTCCTGCAACAGCGGATGCGCGGCACGGTCCGACGTCGCAGCGCGCGACGCGCCGTTGAAGCCGATGCAGATCCGGTCGAGCGCCTGACGCTTCACGATCGCATCACGGATGCGCGTCTGGAAGTCCGGGAACTTCGCCCACGCGTCGAGGCGCGCATACGGAATCGCCGTGTCGAAATTCGTCTGCGTGCACAGATATCCGTTGTTGTCGAGGTTCGTCGGGTCGACCGGCGTGCGATCCTTCGTCGTAGTGTCGGTCGTGCTGGCAATCGGCTGACCCACGCCGAGGCCGATTTTCGCGCCGGACTGTTCGTCGACGCCGATCATGTTGATCGCCTGCAGGAAAGCGCTCGACGCTTGAATCTTCTGTTCCTGCGTTTGCTGAACCGACGGATCGACGCTGAATTTCGTCGTCGCATCCTGAACGCCGTTCAGCTGCGCGATGTGCGCGGTGTACGCGTTGAACTCGACGCGGGTGTCGTTACGCATGGGTGAATCTCCGAATCATTGAATGGATGGACCGATGTGGTTTCGCGTGGCCGGGGCCGATCAGCAATCCGTCTTCGTGGCGCCGGTGCCGCCGGTCGCCGGCGGCCGATACGCACCGCCCGGTTGCGTCGAAAGCTGCTCGGTCAGTTCCGCGAGCGCGGTCGCAGTCGTTGCATGCGCATCCTTCTCGGACGACAGCGCGACCTTCAGCGATTCGACCTCGCCAGTCAGTTTCGCCACGGTCGTGACTTGCTGCTGGCCGTGCGTCGCGAGCGCTTCGACGGCCTGCGTCAGATCCGTGAACCGCTTGTCGTCGGTTTCGCCCTTGTTCTTGACGAGGCCAAGCAGCTCGGCGACGCGTGAGAAGACGGACGGCGCCGGCGTCTCGAACTCAATCACGGTTTCTTCAGCGGCCGTGAACAGGTTGTCGCGATGTTGCTTCTTGTTGGCGAACGGGTTCTTGTCGCCCTGGCCCGCGGCGAATTGCAGGATCTCGGTGCCGAGGCTCGCGGGGCTGTCGGTCACAGCGAGGCCGATCAGGTACGCCTGTTTCGTGTCGGCAAACGACGGCGCGACCTCGATCGACGTGTAGATTTTCTGATCGGCCTTCGTCATGTCGATCAGGGTCTGCGTCGGTTGAATCTGGGCATAGAGACCCATCTTCCCTTTCAGGCCGCCGTCCTTTACCTCTTCGGACTTCAACGCGATGACGTCGCCATACGCGCCGAACGGATTCGTCGCCGACATCGGGGCGTATCCGCGAATGTGCTCGCAGTTCACGCGTGCGCTGTACACCGTGCGGTCATACGTGGCCGCCATCTGCGTGATCCAATCGCGCTCGATCGTGCGACCGTCCGTCGTCGAACCTTCGACGGCGACGCGAAACCACTTCGACGTGGCTGCATGGTTGCCGGAACCCGTGGTGCTGCCGATCCCGATCGCGGCGAGGCTCGCACCTGCGACCGCCGAACCGTGCGCGCCAATCGCGCCCAGCACATCGGCGTGATCCATCAGCGTGCGACCATGCGTGACCAGTTCCGCTGCATGTGCGGCCGCCGGCGAGAAGCATGCGACCACGGCAGCGCCGATCGTCGCAGCAGTCGCCAACATCGAAAATCGCTTCATCGGTCGCTTCATTAATGCCCTCTCAGGTTCCGTTCGGTGTTTTGGTGTCATCGCCTTGTCGCCGGTTGTGACGTGCGACTGGTGTAACGGAATGTTGCCGGGTTGCGCTCCGACGAACAACGATGCGCATTCGTTGCTCGGCTCGGCACAAGGGCATACGCTCCGCGCGCGCGCGCGTCGCCGGTACGCTTCCGGCATGATCGAGACAGCCGAAAATCCCACCGTTGATGACGAGCCGAGACGCGTTGCCCGTGCCTACTACTGGAAGGGGCGCGGCATCACATGGATCGCGCAATTTCTGAACGTTCCGCGCTCGACCGTCGAATCGTGGAAGCAACGCGACCAATGGGAAAAGGCGTCGGTCGTCGATCGATGCGAGTCATCGGTCGAGGCCCGGTATATGGCTTTGGTCGAAAAGGAGGACAAGGAACCGCGTGACTTCAAGGAAATCGACCTGCTCGGCCGTGAAATTGAGCGCCTGCACCGCTGCCGGAAATATGCAGAGACCGGCAAGGCGTCCGACCTCAATCCGAACATCAACGCGCGCAACGCCGGTCCGAAGAAGCGCGCGCAAAAGAATCTCATCACGCCCGAGCAGGCGAAGAAGCTGCACGAAGCGTTTCTCGATGGCATGTTCGGATACCAGAAGAACTGGTATCACAACGGCAACAACCGAACGCGGAACGTACTGAAGTCACGCCAGATCGGCGCGACGTACTACTTTTCGCATGAAGCGCTCGACGACGCGTTGCAAAGCCATCGCAACCAGATTTTTCTATCCGCCAGTCGGGCCCAGGCGCACGTATTCCGTTCCTACATCTGCGACTTCGTGCGCAAGGTGATCGACGTCGAGCTGACAGGCGAGGTGATCGCGTTGCCAGGCTATGACGCCGAGCTGTACTTTCTCAGCACGAACTCGAAGACGGCGCAGAGCTATCACGGGAACCTCTATTTCGACGAGTATTTCTGGGTCCACGGATTCCGCGAGCTGAACAAGGTCGCGCAGGCGATGGCCAGCCAAAAGCAATGGCGCAAGACCTACTTCTCTACGCCGTCAAGCATCTCGCATCAGGCCTACCCGTTTTGGTCAGGTGAAGCCTACAACCGTGGGCGCGCGAAGGTGGATCACATTCACCTCGATATCTCGCATGCGGCGCTGTCCGGCGGCCGCTTATGCGAAGACAGGCAGTGGCGGCAGATCGTCACGATCGAGGACGCGGCCGCGATGGGTTGCGACCTGTTCGACCTGGACGAGCTGCGCCTCGAAAACAGCGCCGACGATTTCGCGCAGCTCTTTCTCTGCCAGTTCATTGACGACAGCGCATCGATCTTCAAATTCGCTGATATTCAGCGATGCATGATCGACTCGTGGGAGGAATGGGACGACGTTGAATTCCTGATCCAGCGACCGTTCGGCCATCGCCCTGTCTGGCTGGGATATGACCCGGCGTTGAGCGGCGATTCCGCCGGCCTCGTGATTGTGGCGCCGCCGGCCGTGCCTGGCGGCAAATTCCGCGTGCTCGAAAAAATGCAGTGGCGCGGGATGGACTTTGAAGCGCAAGCCGAAAGTATCCGCCAACTCACCGAGCGCTACACCGTCACGTACATGGCGATCGACACGACGGGTATCGGCCAGGGCGTCTATCAGCTCGTGTCGAAGTTCTTTCCGGCCGCCGTCCCGCTGAACTACACGCCCGAGGTGAAAGGCCGCCTCGTGCTCAAAGGGCTGTCCGTCATCGGCAATGGCCGCCTGGAATTCGATGCGGGCTGGACCGACCTCGCGCAGGCGTTCATGGCGATCCGCCGGACCATGACCGCCAGCGGTCGACAGGTGACGTATCACGCCGGCCGCAGCGAAGAAATCGGCCACGCCGACCTTGCATGGGCGTGCCTGCACGCGCTCGGCAATGAGCCGCTTGAAGGCTCGACCACCAACAACCGCAGTTTCGTGGAGCTATCCTGATGAAAAAGACCCAACGCCCGCGCGGCGCGCAGATCGCCGCCACGACGCCGGCCGCCGGCGCGGCCGCGGGCGAAGCGTTCACCTTCGGAGACCCGATGCCGGCACTGTCGCGCGCCGAAATCCTCGATTATTCGGAAGTCTGGTCGAATGGCGAATGGTTCGAGCCGCCGGTCAGCTTCGCCGGCCTGGCGAAGTCGTTCCGCGCCGGAACGCACCACGCGTCGGCGATCTACTTCAAGCGCAACGTGCTCGCGTCGACGTTCATCCCGCACCGCCTGTTCTCGCGCGAAGCGTTTCGGCGCTGGGCGCTGGACTTCATGACCTTCGGCAACGGCATCGTTGAACGCAAGCCGAACCGGCTCGGCCAAACGCTCCGATTCGAACCGGCGCCCGCGAAGTATGTGCGCCGCCGAATGGACATGGTCAACTACGTGCAGACCAACGGATTTCAGACGAAGTACGAATTTCCGGAAGGTTCGGTGTTTCACCTGATGGAGGCCGATATCAATCAGGAGGTGTACGGCCTGCCCGAATATCTCGGCGCGCTACATGCGGCCTGGTTGAACGAGTCGTCGACGCTGTTCCGTCGACGCTACTACGAAAACGGCAGTCACGCCGGCTTCATCCTGTACATGACCGACGCGGCGCAGAATCAGGCCGACGTCGATACGATCCGCGAAGCGCTGAAGAACTCGAAAGGCCCGGGCAATTTCCGAAATCTGTTCGTCTACTCGCCGAGCGGCAAGAAGGATGGTATCCAGTTGATCCCGGTTTCCGAGGTCGCGGCGAAGGACGAGTTTTTCAACATCAAGAACGTGACGCGCGACGACCTGCTCGCCGCGCACCGCGTGCCGCCGCAGTTGCTCGGCATCGTCCCGAGCAACACCGGCGGTTTCGGGGCGGCCGACACTGCCGCGCGCGTGTTCGCGCGCAACGAAATCGAGCCGCTCCAGGCGCAATTTCTCGCCTTCAACGAATGGGCCGGCGATGAAATCATCCGCTTCGATCCGTATGTGCTGCCTGCGGTGGAAACGCAGTCGAAATCGGCCTGAATTTTGGTTCTTACATGAATAGTGGCTGATCCACGAATCTAATGGTGCGCCGATTCTTCGCTTCTCCGGTCTCGCCTACAATATCCCGTCCGAATTGACAGCGACATGGCGCGCTGGCACGGCACGCTTTGTATGCCGAGCGTTCTCGAACTTCATGGAGTAGCCGAATATGCGGTCTATTGTAGCGATGGATTTGGTTGCTGATGCCGACTCGATAGCAGTTCAGCTGCTATCCACCCTCGGCTATGAGCCTAAGCCGCGCGATACGGCCTTGGACCGATTCGCCGTCCTTTACACGCGCGCCGAGCGCACGATTCCGCCGGTGCCCTACAAGGTGCGTCTTTCCGACACTATCCGACAGAATCCGAAGTATACGAAGCACAGAATTGCATTTGACGAGATAGTGTCGCGATTGAATAAAGGTGAAAGCGTTCACCCTTACCTTTCAACGCGGGCTGTTCGTGCCGCGTATATGGACAAGCTTCTCCTGACTTGGGGCATTCATCACTTGCACCTGAACAGCATCAATACGGTTGACAAGCGAGGCTTCGTCGCGCGGAAGCATGGGGAATCCGAACTATTGCGACTGCGCATCAAGGACGATACGGCTTACCTGATAGATATCGTTTCCCATGACGAACCAGACCTTTTTTACAATCCGAGATTGCTCGAAATCGTGGATCGAAACTGGCCCGAACTACACTTTGCCCCCAATGGGATAACGGCCGAAGTATTTCAGTCAGACAAGATTAAAGCATTGCGCTCAAATAACGCGAATTTCGCCATTCACGTGAACGGACGCGCGATCCTGCCCAAAAGTGGCGTTACGGCAACAGGGATACCCATTGAAGTCTATGGATGGTATTGGGCGCTTCATGCTGAACTGCGAAACATCGAAGCGGACGTTCGTCGCCGGTTCTATGAATTTTTTCCACATAGCGCCTCACCGCTGTTGTGCTTGCCCGCCGTGCAGAACGTACGGCTAACCCAGATCGAACCGGAGTTCTTTGTTCTGCAACATCACGAGACGAAGCAAGTCTGCCATGCTCGTCGCATTGCTGGACAAGAGCAGCAGCTGCCCGCATAAAAACCAGCCGATTTCGACGCCGCATGCGGCCGTTGGGCACGAAATCCGACCGTTCGGCGCTGCGGCCGCAAGCACTGTCGCAAAGCGTGCATCAATACTCCAATTCTGCGCGTCAAATTGCGTCATTTTTGCAACGGTCGAGTCCGGCCAAGCCCGCCAGCCGGCGGGCCTGACCGAGCGGTTTCCCTGTGCATCAAATGTAGGGGGACAAGAAGCGGGCAGGCGGGGAGGGGGACCGCGTTTCAGGGGCGCGGCTGGCTGTGTGCAAACCACCATCCGACCCCGGCCGCCCCCCCCCTTCCCGCCCGCTTGCCAGCCCCGCCACGGCCCTGCCGCCGCCCTGCCGATGCCCCGGGGGCACCCCGCGACGAGCGGCCGCTCCTAGCGGCTCCTGTCGCACCACACCGCGTGGCCCCGCCCTCGCCCCGTTTTGATATCACTTTCTGATTGCACATTGCTTGCACTTTCTGATATCGTTTCACCATGAAAACGAAACACGCCCGCACCCTCGCCGCGATCTACACGAAACCGACCTTGGGCGGGATCGTGTTCTCGGAAATCGAATCGCTCGTCGTCGCCTTGGGCGGCGCAATCCACGAAGGCGCCGGGTCGCGCATCGCCTTCGAGCTGAACGGCAAGCGCCGCTACCATCACCGCCCGCATCCGGGCAAAGAGGCGAAGCGGTATCAGGTGGAAGACCTGCGCGACTGGTTTATCGAAATGAGAATCAAGCCATGACCAACGCAATGACCTACAAGGGATACTTCGCCCGTATCGACTTCGACGGGCGCGACAACATCTTCGTCGGGCACGTGCTCGGCGTTGACGACAAGATCAGCTTCCACGGCTCGACCGTCGACGAGCTGATTGCCGATTTTCACGCGGCCGTCGACCACTACCTCACCGACTGCGAGCAGTCCGGCCGCAAGCCGCAGAAACCGGCGTCGGGGAAACTCATGCTCCGCATCGATCCGGACGTGCATGCGCGCGTCGGCATCGCGGCGGCCGTGTCCGGCGAAAGCGTGAACCAATGGTCGGAAGAAGTGCTCGGCCGCGCCGCGCGCGAAGTGTTGGAGCGTGCCGCGCACGCTTGACATCGGACCGCACAAACGACAAGGCCACCGCGTGTCACCACGTCGGCGGCCTCGACCATTTGAAACTTTTCAGAGGTTTTTCAGGATATCGGCCATGCGTGGGCTTCTCTCCGCTTCTCGATAGGCAAGCGCGCGCACGATATCACCACGCTTACGCCGGGTTTCACTCGGCAATTTGGCAGTGACGAGATCAAATTTCTGTTGAAGCCATTCATGCACGTCCTGCATCTCGGCTTGAAGGATGTCGGCGGCCCACTTGTCCAAGGTGAGGGTGCTGCGACAGCCTTCTTCGTCGACAATTGAGTAGTTCGTCTTTTCGTCTTCAAACATGGTCGTGTCCTCTGCCCAGTTGCATCGACTCGCACGATGTCAAGGCCCTTGATCGCTATTTGCGGAGAACTGTCGCCGCGATCGTCCAAAAAACGAAGGTTTGGTGGGTGCCCGCTAAACGCGATCCGGATCACCCACCGCCCGAACAAGACGTCCTGAATCGGCGTCCACCGTTCAACATCCGACTATACTGGATTTTCATCGGCCAAACTGGATTGCCTTACCGAACTCTGCCGGTAAGTAGCCCATGCATGCCGCGCGATCTCGCAACTCGTCGCGCAACTTGCACGCGTGACGATTGATGATCATCAACTCTCGCGCTGTCGCCGGCACGATCTCCCCCCCTCGAATCGGCCCGGTGCATACAGTTCGATCGTATGCCTCGCAGCGCCGGTGATACTCGTCGGCCAGCGTGTCGAGCGGCAATGGCCGCCGCTCGGGTTCGGCCAGGTAGATTCGTTCGAAGTCGCGCAGCAGCGTCATCCGCCGGCCGCGTCCACGAATCGCGCGACAGCCATGGCGATAGCCGCTGCGCGGCTGATCCCGAGGCGGTCGGCGGCCGCGTCGACGCGCGCGAGCAGCGCCGGATCGATGCCGAGGCTGATCGTCTCTTTCTTCCGCCGGCCGGGCGCGCGCTTCGGCCCGACCTGGCTCGATGATTCCGATGCGGCGGCGTCCGGTGCGCCGCCGATGAACTGATCGATCGCGGCCGCTTTGCGCGCGTCCGGTCGTTTCGTGATTGCCATGCTGATCCCCCTTTCGATATTGAACCGATATCGTTTTGATATCGGTTCGCCATTGCTTCGATAGCGTTAAGCCGCCAAGACGGCATCGAGCAGGCGCTCGGCCTCGGCGCATGCGACCGTGTCGCGGCGTTGCATCTCGTCGACGTGCAAGCCGGCGGCCGCCGCGTTCGCGAATGCCTTGCGGCGCGTCAGCCGGCAATCGAGCAGGTCGAACGTGGAGAACTCGCGCAGCGCCGCGGCGGCGTCCCGGTTGTCCGGGCCGCTCACGTCAGCGAGGTTCATGAAGGCGAGCGCCTTCAGGTCGTGCACGGCGCGCGCTTCGTCGATCAGCTCGGCGATATCTTTCACCGCCCACACTTCGAACGAGCGCGGCACGAATGGGATCAAGGCAACGTCGGCGACGGTCAGAGCGGCACGCAGCGCGCTCGAATCGCGGCCGCCGGCGTCGATGATGACGTGATCGAACCCGCCAGCCTGGGCGCTCACCTGCGCACGCAGCGTCGCGCCATTCGCGTATGCCGAGGCCGCCAGCGGCGGCCGGCCGCTTTCCGCGCGCAAGGTGATCGCGCTGATGCTGGATTCCTGCCGATCACCGTCGACGAGCCACGGGCGGAATCCGGTGAGCGACAGGCCGATGGCGAGCTGCAAAGCGATCGTCGACTTGCCGACGCCGCCCTTGGTGTTCACGACTGCGATAATCATATTGCTCCCCCGAGCATTGAACTACATTGAAGCCATATCGATTCGATATCGTTTCGATACCGAATCGCCATCGTTTTGATACCGCATCAGAATTGGTCGTCTGCCAACCGCTCTCGCCGCTGACGCTCGCGTTCGTTCGCCCGGTCGGCCACGATCACGACCGCCGCGAGGATCGGCACGGCGAGCGGATAGAACGCGAGCGCGCCGAGCCGGCCAGCGAGTGCGACCAGGCCGACGAGCAGCTCGCCGGCGTGGCCGCCGATCGCACGCCAGATCCGGCGGTCGAATGGCGCCACGAGGACGAACCCCGCTGTCTTCTTCAACGCGAGGCCGTATGTCATGCCCTCGCCCCGCTTCGATTCTCGGTTTGCGCGAGCAGAACCCACTTGTGCAGCAGATACGCCGCGCAATCGTGCGGACGATCCGACCACACCTTGATCGATGTGTCGTTGTGGGACAGCTCCCACATTGGACAGTCGCCCCCTCGTAGCCATCGTGCACGTGGTTTCGTGGTCTGCATCGTTTCTCCTGTCTGTCATACGTTGAACTCGAATTCCTGCGTCTCGCGCCGCGGGCGCGTCGGTATCGGCAGCTCCGGCGGTTCCATTTCGAGGCGCGTCCGGTAGGTGTGGCCGCACGTCACGTCGTCGCACTGATAGTCGATCAGCCACTCCGTGTCCGACTGCTTTTCCATCGAACGCGCGATGCCGCGCGCGCCGCAATGCGGGCAAGCAATCGTGAATCTCATGCCCAGTCCCCCGGCCGCATCGTCGTGCGCGCGTTGACCGGCCCGCGAAGCGCCGGCGACGGCATCACCTCAAGCTGTACGCCGTCGCGCGGCCGCGCCGACGCCGACAGCGAATGCAAAATCTCGAGCCCGGCCGGCGTCCTGTAATTGCATGCGTCGCAGAC
>LOZU01000095.1:0-1020 GCA_001527685.1 Burkholderia pyrrocinia | reverse complement strand
ACCGGCATTTCGTCGGCGAACAGCTCGATCGTTTCGCTGTCGACATCGACGTCGACCGGCATCAGCTCGTTGTCGACGGGCCTGAGCTCGACCAACAGCTCGGTCGCTTCGCTGTCTACGTCCACGTCCACTGGCATTTCGTCGGCGAACAGCTCGATCGTTTCGCTGTCGACATCGACGTCGACCGGCATCAGCTCGTTGTCGACGGGTCTGAGCTCGACTGACAGCTCGGTTGCTTCGCTGTCGACCTCCACGTCCACCGGCATTTCGTCGGCGAACAGCTCGATCGTTTCGCTGTCGACATCGACGTCGACCGGCATCAGCTCGTTGTCGACGGGTCTGAGCTCGACTGACAGCTCGGTTGCTTCGCTGTCGACCTCCACGTCCACCGGCATTTCGTCGGCGAACAGCTCGATCGTTTCGCTGTCGACGTCGACGTCTACGGGCATCAGCTCGTTGTCGACCGGCCTGAGCGCGACCAACAGCAGCGTCGCATCGCTGTCGACGTCGACGTCTACGGGCATCAGCTCGCTGTCGACGGGCCTGAGCACGACCAATAGCTCGGTCGCTTCGCTGTCGACGTCCACGTCCACCGGCATTTCGTCGGCGAACAGCGCGATTGCGTCGCTGTCGACGTCGACGTCGACCGGCATCGGCTCGCTGTCGACCGGCCTGAGCGCGACCAATAGCAGCGTCGTGTCGCTGTCGACGTCCACGTCCACCGGCATTTCGTCGGCGAACAGCTCGATTGCATCGCTGTCCACGTCGACGTCGACGGGCATCGGCTCGTTATCGACCGGCCTGAGCGCGACCAATAGCTCGGTCGCTTCGCTGTCGACGTCCACGTCCACCGGCATTTCGTCGGCGAACAGCTCGATTGCGTCGCTGTCCACGTCGACCTCGACCGGCATCAGCTCGTTGTCGACGGGCCTGAGCACGACCGACAGCACCGTCGCATCGCTGTCGACCTCGACCTCGACGGGCATCAGCTCGCTGTCGACCGGCTTGAGCTCGACCAAT
>LOZU01000094.1:0-862 GCA_001527685.1 Burkholderia pyrrocinia | reverse complement strand
GAGGTTTGATTGACCGCCTCTGCCGCCTTCGCTGAAATCGGGTATTGCATCGAGGATGGTGATATCGGCTACGCGGGTTCCTCACACGCGTCGTTCGTCGCGCGTCGTGTCCCGCGTGTTGCGCACATTCGTGCGACGGCAATCGGTGATGCCGCGCTCGAACGCATCTACCGTGTGCTGCGCGCCCGCCGCATCGGATACGCACGCTGATGTGGGTCTACGCTGCACACGCTCGCCAAGCCGTCGAGGCATTGCCGGCCGCGCACGCACTGAAAGCCCGCGCGCCGTGGAAGTGGCACGCGCGGGCCGTTCGCGAAGCGCTTGCGGCCGGCCGTAGGTCGGCGCACGCGCGCGGCGCGGCGCACATGTTCGATATGGGCGCGGCAGGCGAGGCGCTCGACGCGTTCGCCGCCGAGCATGCGCCGGAAACGCGCGCGGTACGGCCGGACGCATCCGACGCGGAAATCGTGGATAAGGCGCGGCGCATCGCGGCCGACTTCCAACTGCGCACGCTGTCATTGTCGAGCGTCGACGCGCTGGCGGTCGCGCGCGTGACGTGCGGCCTGTACGACGTGAAGCTGCCAGAGGCGGACGACGACGCCGGCAAGGTGGCGCGCGTGAAGTGCGAATTGTGGTGGCGCCGCCGCCTGCGCACGGCGCATGCGCGAGGCGCGGAGGCCTCCAACATCCGAATGCACTTCGTGCACTACGGCGCGGATCCTTACGCGAGCGACGACGCCGTGCGTCGGCGCATCGCGCAGAACCGGCGCAACGCGGCCACGCTTGACGCGGTGACGCTCGAAAACGAGCTCGGGCAGCGTTACACGATTGCCGAGCTCGCGGCCGTCAGCATTTCGAACAA
>LOZU01000093.1:0-1460 GCA_001527685.1 Burkholderia pyrrocinia | reverse complement strand
TCCAGCGTGGTGCCGAAGCGAAGCGGCAGGCTCATGCTCATGCACCAGTAGTCGTACGGAAAAAGCTCGACCGGACTCCCTGAAACAATGACCTCGTCGACGCACTTGATTCCTCTAAACAGCCTTTTCAAAGGTGGTTCGCAGGCTATGGTCAGGTGAGCGACACCTAGAGCCTTCAGCAGCGTGAAGTAACGGGCAAACTGGAGCGCATCGCCGAGGCCCTGCTCGCAATACACGAGCAGTGACTTGCCCTTGAGCGATTCCCCTTGCCACCGCGCGACCGGCACGCGGAGTTCCGATTTCTGATGCCCCACGATATTGTCCCAGTCCGGCGAATCGGTGTAACGTGCCTCATGTAGCGGCCATGCATGCGCGTAATCCCCGAGTTTCAGCAGCACCAGTGCCAGGTTGTATTCGCCAACCGCGTTGCCGGGGGCAATCTCCAGCACGCGCCTCGCTGCGACTTCCGCTTCCGTCAGACGGTTGGTTCTCATCAGGATGACGGATAAATTGACTTGTGCCCCGACATGCACTGGATCCAGCGCCACCGCCTGACGAAAGCATGTTTCGGCCTCCGCAAGATGTTCCGCGTGATAAAGAAGGTCACCCAAACGGCAATATGCCTCGACGAAATCCGGCGACAGCGCAATCGCCTGCTGGTAGCAGGCCAGAGCCTCAGCGAAATGGCCGGTGCGCCTCCATTCGTTGCCCAGGTCTACCTGGGTCGACGCTTCCGTACGGCTGGACTGCATCATGGCTGTTTCCCTCACCAGTCCATGCAGTTGCTTCGGTTCGCTGATCTGACTCATGAAATCAGGTTGACCTTTTCACTGGGTTGCTTCCGCATGACGCATTCCCCATAGGGGTTGGTGTCACCGTGACGTTCTCGGCAGATCCATATCGCGCCTTTGATGGTGATCTCGGTTGGCTGCCGCTTGTCGGCCGCCTGCAGATAGGCATTCGCCACCTCGACGGCCGCCGCACATGCGCGCTTCGTTGGGTGCTTGGTCGTCGCAACGACGTCGATCCCGTTCCAGGCCGAAACGGAGGAAAAAATACCGATTCTCCTAATCAGGATGTAGTCCAAATCAAATTTATGCGGATGCATCTATTACTTCGCTTCTGACCACGCCGGCGAACCTTGCCCTTAATTCCGCGGCGACCCGAGTAACAACCGCGTCCCAATCGCCGGCACGTTCCTGGCGAAACAGGCGCGCAACCCCCGGATACCAGGGCGAATCGTCGCGGTCCTGCAGCCATCGCCAGCAGCCGTCATATCGCGACAGAATCCACACCGGCATGTTGAGCGCCCCCGTCAAGTGCGCAACCGACGTATCCACCGTGACGACGAGATCGAGATTCTGGATGATCGCGCCTGTATCAACGAAGTCTTCCACCTCATTCATCAAATCGACCGGTCGCAGTTCCGGCGGCAACGCGTGAAGCTGCGATCTTGCGTC
>LOZU01000092.1:0-1754 GCA_001527685.1 Burkholderia pyrrocinia | reverse complement strand
TCGACCAACAGCACGGTGGCATCGCTGTCGACGTCCGCTTCGACAGGGATCAGCACGGCGCAAAGCGGCGTCAACTCGCTGTCCACGGGGCTGTCGACCACCAACAGCACGGTCACTTCGCTGTCGACCTCTGCGTCGACGGGCCTCTCGTCGGCCAATAGCGCGATCGCATCGCTGTCCACGTCGGCTTCGACCGGTATCGGGTCGCTGTCGACTGGCCTGAGCACGACTGTCTCCACCACCAACAACCTCGGCAACACCACCGCCGCGGCGCTCGGCGGTGGTGCGACCTACAATCCGGCGACCGGCACGATTTCCGCGCCGTCGTACACCACATACAACGCGAACGGCACGACGAGCAACGTCAACAATGTCGGCGCCGCGATCGACAGCATCAACAGCCAGGGCATCAAGTACTTCCACGCGAACTCGACTGCACCGGACAGCAAGGCGCTCGGCACCGATTCGGTCGCCATCGGCCCGAACGCCGTTGCGAACAATGCCGGCGACGTCGCGCTCGGCAGCGGCTCTGTCACTGCGGCGGCCAACCCGACCGCGAGCGCCACCATCGGCGGCACGAGCTACGCGTTCGCCGGCGCGACGCCGAGCAGCGTCGTGAGCGTCGGCGCAGCCGGCGCCGAGCGTCAGGTGACCAACGTTGCGGCAGGCCAGGTGACGGCGACGAGTACGGATGCAATCAACGGCTCGCAGCTGTTCGCGACGAACACGGCAATCAACAGTCTGTCGACGTCGACTTCGACCGGCCTGAGCACGACCAACAGCACGGTGGCCTCGCTGTCGACGTCCACGTCGACGGGGTTGAGCACGGCCACCAGCTCGATCGCGTCGTTGTCCACGTCGACGTGGACCGGCATCGGCTCACTGTCGACGGGCCTGAGCACGACCAACAGCACGGCGGCTTCGCTGTCGACGTCCACGTCGACGGGGTTGAGCACGGCCACCAGCTCGATCGCGTCGTTGTCCACGTCGACGTCGACCGGCATCGGCTCGCTGTCGACGGGCCTGAGCACGACCGACAGCACGGTGGCCTCACTGTCGACGTCCACGTCGACCGGTCTCAGCACGGCCACCAGCTCGATCGCATCGCTCTCAACCTCGACATCGACGGCGATCAACGCGGCAAAGACGCACTACTACAGCGTGAACGACAACGGCACGCAACAAGGCAACTACAACAACGACGGCGCAACCGGCATCAACGCACTGGCCGCGGGCACGAACGCGACAGCGGCGGGTGCAAGCAGCGTGGCAATGGGCGACGGCGCGAACTCGGGCGCGAGCGGTTCGGTCGCGATCGGCAAGGGCGCGACGGCGACGAACGCGAACGACGTGGCACTGGGCTCCGGCACGGTGACAGCGGCGGCGAACCCGACGGCGTCGGGCACGGTTGGTGGCGTGACGTACAACTACGCGGGCACCAACCCGACGAGCGTCGTGAGCGTGGGCGCGCCGGGCGCGGAACGCCAGGTCACGAACGTCGCAGCAGGCCAGGTGACGGCGACGAGCACGGACGCAATCAACGGCTCGCAGCTTTACGCGACCAATACCGCAATCAATTCGCTGTCGACGACGGCATCGTCTTCATCTAGCGCGATCTCGTCGCTCTCGACCGGTATCAGTTCGCTGTCGACTGGCCTCAGCTCGACGGATAGTTCGGTCGCATCGCTGTCCACGTCGACGTCGACCGGCATCGGCTCGCTGTCGACCGGCCTGAGCACGACCAACAGCACCGT
>LOZU01000091.1:0-26368 GCA_001527685.1 Burkholderia pyrrocinia | reverse complement strand
GTGCGCGCCTGCGACATGCGCGACATGCGCCGCTCACGTCGCGCATGTCGCGCCCCTGCACCCGCGCCCGAGACCGCGCCTTGGGACGTTGGGACATGGGACGTCCACGGCGCGCCAAGGCTGGTACAGCAGCGCGCCGGAAATGTCGGCACAGCGCGCCAAAGGATCACAGCGGGCTGTCGTCATCGCCCGCCGCAACTAATTCACGCTCGGCTTCCGGCTCCTGCTCCTCGCGCACGTAGTACCAGCCGCGCGAACCGGTCGACTCCCGCTTGCGCACCCAACCGAGCGACTTCAACGCCTTGCCGATCCGACGCTGTTCCGCCAGTGTCCATTTCGACGTGTCGAGCTTCAGGATGTCCGCGAGGATCTCTTCCATCGTCGTGCGCGTCACGATTTCCAGGGCCTTGGCGATCTTGTCCTCGTACACGTCGCCTTCGTAGCGCTCCGCCTGCTCGATCTCGAACAGCGGCCGCTCCTGCTCCGTCACGTGCCACACGACGCCCGAGCGATACAGGTGCACGGCTTCCGCCCAAAGCTGGTCACGAACGGCCACGATGCCGTCGATGTCGACCAGACCGCCGACACGCAGCGGCCAATAGCGCCGGTTGCCCGACTCGTCTTTCAGGTACGTGTCGAAGTTGACCGAACCGGCGAAAACACACTGACGCGGTACGTCGGTCGCACGCTTGCCATAGAAGTTGCGGAACCGGTCGACGGCCGTCGCGAAGAAGCTCTTCACCGCCGACGAGTCAGCCTTGTTCAACGAGTCCAGTTCGGCCAGCTCGATCACCCACTTGCCGGCCAGCACCGCGTACGTATCCTTGTTACCGATCTGGATCGGCGTATCGGTGAACCACGGAGCGCCGGCCAGCACCTTCAGCGCCGTCGATTTACGCGCCCCCTGCTTGCCTTCGAGGATCAGCACGTTGTCGACCTTGCAGCCCGGCTCCATCACGCGCGCGACGGCCGCGATCATCCATTTCATGAACGCGAGCTGCACGTATTCGCTGTCGATCACGCGCAGGTACGTCGACGGCATTGTGCGCACGCGCGGCACGCCGTCCCATTTCAGCCCTTCGAGGTATTCGCGCACGTCGTGGAAGTGGGTAGCGTCTGCGACAAGCAGGACCGCGTTCATCACGATATCGGTACGCACCGAAAGGCCGTACCGTTGCGACAACCAGAGCACGCAGCGCTGATCGTCCATGTCGGTCCATTCGCCCGTGACGCCCTGGGGGAACGGCGGCGCACGGCGCTTCATCACGCGGCCACCGAAATCGTCCTGCTCGATGACGCCCTGCCATGCCTTGTGATTCGACAGGATGAGGTGCACGTTGCCGAGCGTCGGCAGCAGCGTGCCCTTGTCCGACCGCGCGAGATCCTGCTCCCATGTGTGTGCGCCGTTCTCCGCCTCGCGGCCGTCCCATTCCGGCTGCTTCGCGGCAGCGGACGTCGCGGCAAGTTTCGATTGCGAAACGTCCGCGGTCGACACGGTGTTCGCCGCCGACCGGATATCTTCGTTCGCTGGCGCGATGACGCGCAGGATTGCCGCTTGTATCTGCACCTCGACGGCCTCGAAGCCTTCTTCGACGTGCAGATCGTTGAAATCGGTCAGCTTGCGCTCACCACGATTGGCGAACACCGGATAGACGACACTCACGTCGTCGACCTCGGCTGCCGCCTCGTACGCGCGCTTCAGGCCGGTGTTCTCGAACCGCTTGCGGCGGAGCGGCATCACGTCGTTACCGTAGCTCACCTCAACGTACGGCACGCCGTTGTCGTCGCGACGACGTGACGCGGCGATCATGTACCACGTGTTCTTCGCCTCGATCCGGACCGGCTCCGCACCGAAGACCAGTTCGCCACGGAAAGCGAATTCATCGGCGAGCCAGTCGCGCATGCGCTGCTCGACCTTCCAGTCGTCGTCGGCGCAGACCATCACGTGCACGTCCGGGTACGTTGCGCGCAGGTAGCGCACGGCCGGGAGGATGCCGCCCGCGTCGAAGCAGATGTCGACCGCGAACGCGTCGTCGATCGCCATGCGGATCGCGCGTGCAGTCGCATAGCCTTCGGCGACCAGCACGACCTGGTCGTCCGGACCGACCTCGCCGAGCACGTACGATGCGCCCCTCTTCTCCATTCCCTTGTTGAAGCGCTTCGCGCCGTCCGGCGTGATCTTTTGCAGCCCAACCAGACGCGGCTCGTCGTCGCCATACTGGAACATCGGCACGAAGATCGTACCGTCTGCGTCGAAACGCACGCCTTCGGCCGTGATGTGTTTGCGGTCGAGATAGGCAGACTCGCCATGATATGTCGCACGGCTCCACTGATCGCGCGCGCGGTTCGCAGCGAGCTTCGCCTGACGGGCGTCACGCTCGGCCTGTTCACGTTCGGCTGCTCCCTGTCGGCGACGCGTCTCGGCGAGCACTTCCTCGCTCAACGGCGCACCGCTCCATTCGAAGCGCTCGGTGCCCGGATCGTCGCCTGAGAAATGGCCGAACGTACCGCCGTAGCCGATCACCGCGCCCTTGCTGACAACCTCTCGAAGTTGATACCAGTATTTCTTGCGCGGCCCGTACCGATGATGTTTGCCATCCGCGACCGGATGGCCGGCGGGCAGATCAGGATGACCCGCCGCACGCAATTGCTGAATGATCTGATCAAGTGTCGCCATACGATAATCTCCCCTCGATAAAAGTAGCTTTGGCCGCGTCCTGCGGCCAGATCACAATTCCTTGAGCTGCACCTGTAACGGACGCGACGCCCTTCAACGCCCAACCCCGCCCGCTAGCAAAGCGCACCGGATATCCCGCGCAAGCTTGTGGGAGAAGCTGCGCCAGACACCCCGCCCGGCGGCATAGCATTGCCGGCTGGTCGGCACACGGGGGTAATGCGACGCGCCACGCCGCAACGCACTGCTGGTTCCGATCACGTTCACTTCGGTCTCCGGTTACTTGCCACGCAAACGACGCCACTCAGCGGTCATGCGCTCGTCGAACACGGCAAGGTCGGCCGCGCAAAGCCTGCCGACGATCTGATTGCGGAACGCATGACGTTCCAGCTTGGTAGGCAGCGCCGCACACGAATGAGCGGCGATCCTGATGAAGACATCGACTCTGCTAACCCGCTCCGCCTCCGCGAGGAACACGGCAAGGCGGTCAGGAAATGTCGACAGGAGGTCAGAGAGGAGACGGCCGACGTGATCCGGCGCAGTGTCGAATCGATACGCGAGCGCCGACGTAGCGCACGCCAGCTGGTCCCCATACCCGCAGCACAGCTCGACCTGCTCACGCGCAACGCGACAACACCCCATGCCGGGCTTGAATCGCTCCATATCAGCGCCGCCGACGCTTAGCGAGGTTCCGAGCGGCATGAATCAGCCGCTGAAACAGGCGCTGCCCCTTGCGACCCGTCGCGATGATCTCCTCGGCCTTGCGGTCGTCGATACGTTGATCTTCGAGCGCACGCGTTACGTCATCGGCAACGCGGCCGACGTGCGCTTGGAGGTGCAGCGCGGTAGAAACGAGACGCATCGTCCCCGGCTCGACACCATCGTCTGCCCCGTGCTCGTCGACCTGCTCAGCGACCAATCCGAAGCGTGCATTCAGTGCATGGAGAGCATCGAGCGCGTGGGAGTTTGATTTCCCCTGCATCCACTCGATCAGCAGTTCGAACATCTCCATCGACAGACGGCTATCGCCGACGCTGCGCAGACGTAGGCGCAGAGACTCAGTCGTGACGTTCTTACCGCGTCGGGTAGTCAGGTGGTTTGCCGCGTCGGCAACGCCACCGGGCGTGTCGCGAACGGACGTATAGAGCACGTCCAGCCATTCAGTGCTGTCGTATCGGCAGGTCATAGCTTTTGAGATCGGCATGTTTCATCCTGTCGCGACTTCCGCGTTGCAACTAGGATGCGAAGTGATGCGGCAATGCCGCAGTGCATTTGCGATAACAGGCGCTGTCAGCGACCGTCATCGGCTATGGCTTCAGTTGCAATCGGACGCGATCGCCGGACGAAGGCCCAGTCAACTCGACTATTGAGTTCTTCGCAGCAAACAGCCCCGTGGCATAGCTGCTCGATTGGGGGGCAGTGCTCCGCCGGGACTCTTCTGCCGGCTTGCTTCCACTGCTGGACCGCAGCCCGAGTAACACCCAGACGGTCCGCCAACGACTGCATAGTCAGTCCCGCCGCTCTCGCGGCTCGATCCAATGGGTGCTCCAAGATGCCGTCCATGAGTTCCAACCCTCGACATAACGATAGAAATTCTAACACTCGAAGGATAGAAAATGTAGCCTATCGGGCGCAAGATTTTCTTACCATTGAGTCCATGAACATCGGTGACTGGATCAAGGCAAGCCGCGAAGCAGCCGGCATCAAGCAGGACGAACTGGCGGAGCGATTGGGAAAAACGCGCGGCAACGTGTCAGCGTGGGAGAACAATCGCCATGAGCCGAGCTTCGCGCAAATCCTGGAGATCGCGCGCATTACCAAACACGCCATCCCGATACCCGGGGTGGCGTCGATGCCAGTTGGAAACGTCGCCCCCTCCGAAATTGGAACTCGCCGTATTCCGCTGATTAGCAACGTTCAAGCAGGCCTGATGACCGAGGCGATCCTGCCGTTCCCGCCCGGTGGCGCATTCGAATATCTCCTAACAGACCTTGATCTGTCGGACCACGCATTCGCACTCGAGATTGATGGGCTGTCGATGGCTCCGGAATATCTGCCGGGCGATCGAATCATTGTGGAACCGACTATTGCCCCGCGCCCGGGTGATTGTGTCGTTGCAAAGAATGGCAAGGAAGAAGCCACCTTCAAGAAATATCGACTCCGGGGCGTAAATGCCGAAGGAGTCGAAGTCTTCGAGCTGGTGCCCCTGAACCCTGACTTCCCGACGATCAACAGCGAACACGAACCCATTCGGATCATTGGGGTCATGGTCGAACACCGCCGATATCGCAGGCGCTAACTGCACGCAAAACGAACATCCCGCCTCGGCGGGATTTTTTTTTGCCTTCCCTCCGCACCCTATCGACACGCGCCACTCAATAGATAGAATTTCTATCTTTAAACGTTAGTTTTTCTTGCTCACCAAAGGATAGAAAATCTATCATTTCTCACGCAGTCACTACACGTGAGGAATAAATGAAACTTCCGACCACCGAACGATGCGCGTCACTTCCTGACGCGAGGCTTCAACGCGTCACCACTCTCCGTGATTCCCAGGCGGCAACCCGCCAAAACTGGCTCCGCGACGAGCAAGTTCCGCGCGTTAAGCCGTCCGAACCCGCACGGCAAAGCAACTTTGAGAAGTCCAAGGTCTTCCGCTGGACGATCGTCGCCTGCCTGCTGTTCGCCGTCGTCAATGTATTTCAAGACGGCCCGGTCGATACCCCGAAGACCGCGTATCACGTCACCGTCTAAACGCCCCGATCCTGCCGGGGCGCGCGGCCCCGGCGACTGGAGATCAGCCATGCCACGCATCAAAGCACTGCCCACCGTCGACGCACCGCGTCGCGACACTCTGGCGCTGCGAACCATCGTTCGCTACGACCCGAAGGCGAAACGCCCCACAACGCCGATTCTCGTCGGCAAGTACGTCGTCGGTCGCCGCCCCTTGGCCGACAGCGTACATACGGAGTATTTGATCCTCGACGGCACTGAGATCGCTGGCAAGCAGATCTCGGTCCCGGACGAAGGCGACTGCGCCAACGCCATCAAGCGTCTGCGCGGCACGAAACGCGCTGCAGGTATTGCAGCATCCGATGCAATCGCCAAGGCGAAGAAGCCGCGCAAGTCGCGCGCATTCACGATCTGGGAGGCAGCATGACGCCGGCACCGGCACATAGCGCACAGCCGCTCAATCCCTTCGTCGACCTGACGGCCAGCCAGCGCGCGGACCTTACCATTCGCATCCTCGACGTGTTCCGCCACCTGACCCGTGCGACGACGTCCGAGGAGGTATGCAAGGCCCACTTCCCCGACATGCCAAGCGTCGCGGCACAGCACATCGACAAGCTCGCGCGCGGAGGATTGCTTCGTCGCCAGCCGCGCCCTCACGATCTGCGCTTCGTCTACTGGCTACCCGGATCCGATGCCGCCCCGCCGCTGCCGATCCCGTGCAAGCAAGCGGACGGCACGTACTCCAGTGACGCTGATGACACGTTCAACCCTCGACGCGCAGCGGCGGCAGCCGTCGCTGCCGGTTCGATGCACACGCGGCCCGCGTTCCACCCGATCGTCACGCGCAACTTGGGAAGCCACGTCGCGGCCTCGTTCCCGCACCTGTACCCGCTCGAGGTCACAGCCGACTCGCTCCAGGATTCCGCCGCGCAGGCGTTGCGCTATCTGCGCCTGTTCCGCCAGAGCATCGACCTCGAAGTCGCTCGCCTTGAGCTGCTCGTTCAACGCCGGAGGACCGCATGATCGACGACCGCACCCAACAGCTCGACCTGACCGCACCGATTCCGACCGGAAACATCAAGGCCGCAGCAGCCGCAGCCGGCGCGACGTCGGCGGATCTGTGGATGGTCCCCTACGAGCAACTTCACTATGACCCGGCGGACAACATCCGTCCGGTCGACACCGAATGGGTGGCACATCTTGCGGCACTGATGCGGGAGAACGGATACGACAAGGGCTCCCCGCTCCATTGCTACGCCCGGAAGGTCGACGGCAAGGATCTTCTCTACGTGTACAAGGGGCAACACCGCTACCTTGCGGCCGGCAAGGCAATCGAAGCCGGCAAGGACATCGGCAAGATCCCCGTCGTCGTCCGCGACGCCAAAACGGTCAACCGCGCCGAAATGGTGATCGACGGCTATCTCAGCAACGACAGCAAGCGGTCGTCGCCGCTTGAGCTGGCCGGCGTCGTCGCCGAGCTGCGCGACATCCACGGCATGACCCTCGCGGCCATCTGCAAGCGCCTGAATGTCACGGACCAAACGATCCGCGACGTTGGTCTGCTCGAACGCGCACCGGTCGAACTGCATCAGATGGTTCGCGACGGCGCGGTCGCCGGCACGCTCGCGATTGAGCAGATCCGCGAACACGGGGCAGACAAGGCACTCGACCGGCTGCAGAAAGGCGCGGCAAAGGCAGCTGCGTCCGGCAAGGCCCGCGTGACGAAGAAGCACCTCGACGCAGCACCCGCGCCGTCGACGGACACGGACGCCCCCGTCGAGGCACAGGCGCCATCGCAAACATCCCCGAGTCCGACCGCGCCCACCAAGATCAGCGAGCCGCGTGCAAAGCAACTTTTGCAGGCCCTGCAGGCAGTGCTGCATGACCCTGTATTCGGCAAGCTTTCTCCGGGCACGATCAACGCCGTCCACACCGCGCTGATGCCGCTCACGGACTTGCTAGATGCACCGCCCGCACGCACAACGTATTCGATCGCGACGGCAAACGAGCATGGCGTCTACTCGCCCACGGACGTGATCTACGCACCAAAGCTGAAAAAGACTGGCCGAAGCCCGGCGGAGATTCGCGTCGCGTTGATTGCAGAAGGCAAGTGGGTCTATGGAATGGACTACACGATCGGGACGGCCGGCGGCGCATCGCCATGCTGGCACCAAGAAGGAGAGGTGACTTATCCGACGCGCGTGCAGGCTATTCGTGCAGCCGCACGTCGCCTCGCTCGCTGCATCGAGACCAGCCCCACCATGCCGAAAGCCAAGGAGACAGCGAGCGTGAGCGCGTGGCTCGACAGCCTCTATTCGATGCCCGACCCGGACTGGACGCCCGAAATGGCGCAGGAGGCAACCAAATGACCCCGCGCCCGGCCCCTTCTACCCCACGTCCGCTGCCGCGAAAGCGGGAACATGCGAAGAAGCGCCCGGCTATCGCACTGGCGAGCGTCAACGGCACTTCGATGCATTCGGACAACAGCGGGCTGACGCCCGCAAAAGCGATCCAGAAGGACAAAGCGCCGCTCGCGCGGCGCAACCCTATCCAGACGAACGAGGCCTTGGCGGATACCCGCCAAGGCAGGCTCGCGCGACTCGACGCCCTTCGCATCGAGATCCGCGAGCTGATCATCGAGATCTCGCACGCGGCCGACGTCGAGCTACTGGACCTGATGGCCGACGAGATCGGCTCGTTCGCTCGCCACAAAGCCGCGCAGGACGCGCGCACCTGGGCAGCAACCGCCGGCATCACACTCGAAACCGGCTTGATGCAGCTCACGCGCGCACTGCCCCCTACTATCGCCGGAGACCAATCATGACCAGCAATACGAGCCGCGCTGATGCGCTGACGGACCGCGACCCGAGCAAGACGAACACCAAGCAGGGCCTGTTTCGCAAATTCGACGTGCGCCGCGTCGACGGCAGCGATCAGCCCGGCGGTAAGCATCACGACTGCGAGTATTTCGTGCTCGACATGATGCATGACCAGCACGCGCGTGCCGCACTTCGAGCGTACGCCGATGCGTGTGCCGCGACACATCCAGACCTGTCGGCCGATCTGATCGCTCGGTACGCACTCGTCACAGTCGAGCAACCGGCGTTGCCGGCCACGGTGCGCGAATATCCCGACGACCTGACGGATACGTTGCGCCACGTGCTCGGCTTCCCAAACTTCCGCTGCGCGCCGTATGCACATCTGATGCGTGACAGCGGCACCAAGATCGATGCGCGATCCGAGGACGAGCAAGCACACGTTCTGCACTGGCTCGTGAAGCTCGTTCTCGATCACGGCGAGCAGTGGGCGGATGTTGCCGAAGACGAACTCGAATCGATGCGAAGCAAACTCGATGCCGGTCAAGCGGGGGAGGAAGCAGAATGAGCCTGCTCACTCGCGCTTACATCCTTGAGAAGTACGGCCCGCGCATGACACTGGCGCAGCTCGCACAGCTGCTCCTGATGTCGGAGGGAACAATCCGCAATCAGATCAGCGCCGAGACGTTCCCGATCCCGACGTACAAGGAAGGCGGCGGCCGATTCGCCCCGTATGATGCCGTTGCCGACTACCTCGACGAAATGTCGGCGCAGGCGCGGCGACAAGCGGCATAGCCAAAGCTACTTTGATGCCGCTGAACCTTCCCGACTCGTTCCGAGCCGCCGTCGGCCTGCTGCGGTCACGATATACTCCGCCGATCGCATCAACCGGGGCGGCACACAATTGGAAACCAACACGAAATTGCCAAAGCCCACCGTGCTACTCGGCAAGTTCGCACCCGGCGGAATACCCACCCGGACCCACGGCTTTCCGCCGAATGTCGACGAACCCATCTTTCTCTGGCGCGACGACGCCACGCTGAAGGCCCATGCGAGCTATGTCGCCGCGAAGGCCGGCGACACCCGAGCCGCCATCGAATTGATTGGCGATCTCGGCGAGCCGCTGTATTGGAAGGTACGCGAAATTGGGAATGCACAACGGTGGCCGGAGGTGATTTTCGTCGCTCCGCACGCAAGAGAGGCGCGTGGAGACAATGCCATCCCCCAGGTGCTCGCCGTGGCGCTCAGCATAGTGATTGGCACTGTTGACGAGCGCATCGTGCAAACCACCAAGGTGTATCACACTGGCGCTGACGCAATGGAACGCCTCATTGCACGCGCCTCGTTTCAGGGTCCAGTTCAACGCGGCGGAAACTACGTTCTTGTCGACGACGTCACGACGCTCGGGGGCACGCTCTGCGATCTATCCGACTACATTCGCCGGAACGGCGGAAACGTGATAGCCGCCGTCGTGCTGGTGAACGCCAGCCGGTCTGGTAAACTGTTTCCTGCACGAAAAGCCGTGCGCCGTCTAGAGGAGCAATTCGGCCATGTTATCCGCGAAACGTTCCGCATCGAGCCAGCTGCGCTCACGGCCGACGAAGCCCAATACCTCGTCGGCTTCCGTACCGCTGAGGAAATCAGAGGTCGCAGCGCTAAAGCAAAGCAAACGACAGATCTCCGACTCCGCGCGAAAGGCATTTTCTTCGATCGCAGCGGGGCAACACCGCGCCAAGGCGCGGTAAGGAAAGCGCACCGCGTGCCGTTTCCAGGCGCGAGCGCGGTACGGTCCGGGCGCTGGATCAAAAAGCGCCCGCGATAGGGGGTCTAGTCCCCGTTCACCACCTTCAACTGTCCCTTTTTCGCAACCTGATCCGGCCGCAGATTCGTGTAGCGCTTCAGGTTGCGCCAATCCTTGTGGCCGGTCACGGCCGCTACCTCCGGAATATCCCACCCGTCCTCGAATAGCGCACTCGTCGCTTCGTGCCGCAGATCGTGCAGCCGAAGGTCGACGATGCCTTTGTCGACGCAGGCCAGCTTGAAGTACTTGCTCGCCGTGCTCTTGTCGAACCGGAAGATGTACTCGTTCGGATGCGGCTCGATCGTCGGGTCCGCCTTGCGCTTCGCCTCATACGCAGGCGGCACCGGATATCGCGCCTGACGCAGCAGCACTTCGAGCGAATCGCCGATCAGGGGTACCCACTCGTCGTTACCTTTCTTCTGTCGCGGATGTTTGCGATCGCGGACGAGCGCGAGCCGGCGCTCAACGTCGAGATCCGACCACGTCAACCGAAACAGCTCGCCGCGCCGGAATGCGCTTTTCATCGCGATGCGGATGACGTCCGGCACTGCCTGTTCACGCTCTGGATGTTCAGCGAACCATTCGAAGATCTTCACGATCTCTTCACGCGTGGGCCGCCGGTCGCGGTGCTTCCCCGGCCCGATGAGCTGCAGGTGATCGAGGGTCGGCCGCGCGATGCTCGGCGCGTGCGGCAACCTTAGATCGAGCAGCGAGGCCATGTGCTTATAGACCGTCCCAAGCTTGGAAATGTCCATGTCGATCGTGTACTGCCCCGCCCCCTCTTTCTTGCGTTCCTGCGCGAACTTGACCAGCCGCTTGGTCGATAGCTTCGCCGCCACCTCATCATCAAAGTGACTTTCCAGCCGCTTGAGCATGTAGTCTTCATTCGACTTCTCGGCGACCGCCCGACCGGAATCATTCCGAGCGTTTCGGTACAAGCGCACCAGCTCGCCGACAGTGATCGTCTGCTCGTCGACGGCGGCCTGACCTTTGTCGATACCACCCTCGATCTCACGCGCCCATGCTTCAGCTGCGCCCTTGGTTCGAAACGTCTTTGCTATACTCTGTCCCCGCCGGCGGACTTGAGCACGCCAGCGGTCGCCGATCTTGAGGATCGAAGCCATGAAACACCCCGTTTGTGGACTGTAGCAATGCGTCATCCACATACGCTGCTACAGGGTCGATTTGTAGCAGAATTGTAGCAGGCGGGGCGTTAAACTATGCTTCACAACCCGTCATTTCGCGTCATGCGCGGAAAGACGAAAATCCCGGAAAGGCACACGGGACAAGGCTAAGAGCCTGATTTGCAAGGGTTCATTCCATCCCGCTCAAGCTATCCGCTCCCCGTAGTTCAATGGATAGAACAAGCGCCTCCTAAGCGCTAGATACAGGTTCGATTCCTGTCGGGGGGACCAGAAAGCCTCCCAAGTTTCACCAGCTTCGCAATAAAAACCCCGTCACGCTTGGCCGTGCGGGGTTTTTTGTTGCAAACTTCCACCAGCGACCACCAGTGGAAACAACCCCCGGCTTGGGGTTGTTTTGGGGGCTTCGCAAAACACCCCCTTCAGACAACCCCCGAGGCACCAGCACATGGCGCTTACCGACCTCAAGGTCCGCACAGCCAAGCCAGCTGAGAAGCAACAGAAGCTCTACGACGGTGGCGGACTGCTGCTATTGATCACGCCGGCTGGCGGAAAGCGATGGATTCTCAAATACCGCGTCGACGGCAAAGAGAAGAGCCTGGCGCTCGGCACATATCCGGACGTATCGCTCGCCGAGGCGCGCGGTCGACGCGATAGCGCGCGAGAGAAGCTTGCCGCAGGGGTCGATCCAAGCGAAGCCAAGAAAGCCGACAAGCGTACTGCGCAGTTGGCGGCAGCCAGCTCGTTCGAGATCGTCGCGCGCGAGTGGTTTGAGACGCAGCGTGGCGGATGGTCCGAAGTGTACGCAGGCAAGGTCATCAACTGCCTTGAAGTCGACGTATTTCCTCGACTTGGCGCCCGCCCTATCGCGAGCATCGATGCTCCCGAACTGCTGGCGATCATTCGCACCGTCGAATCTCGCGGCGTTCGCGAAACGGCCAAGCGGGTACTACAGCGATCGCGTGCCGTGTTTCAGTACGGCATCATGACCGGCCGTTGCACTCGAAATCCGGCGGCCGACATCGACGCCGAAACGGTATTGAAGAAGAGCACCGGCGTGCAGCATATGGCGCGAGTGAAAGCGACCGAGATCCCGCGGCTCATGCGCGACATCGACGAGTATTCTGGGGATCTGGTGACGCGCCTCGCATTGCGGTTCATGGCGCTAACGTTCGTACGGACAAAAGAGATGATTCAAGCCGAGTGGCCAGAAATCAATGTCGACGCCGCGGAGTGGCGGGTGCCAGCGGAGCGCATGAAAATGCGCGATCCGCACATTGTGCCCCTCTCTCAACAGGCGCTCGATGTGCTCGCCCAGCTCCGCGAGATCAACGGCCAGCAACGCTTCATTTTCTACAGCGTGCAAGGTCGAAGCCACATTTCGAATAACACGATGCTGTATGCCCTATATCGGATGGGCTACAAGTCGCGCATGACCGGGCATGGCTTCCGCGGCCTTGCCGCGACAGCGCTACGTGAACTGGGATACAGCCGCGACGTCGTTGAGCGTCAGATGGCTCACGCAGAACGCAATCAGGTCACTGCCGCCTATGTCCACGCCGAGTATCTGCCTGAACGCCGAAAGATGATGCAGCATTGGGCGGATCGCCTCGACGAATTACGTGCGGGCGCTGCAATCCTTCCATTTCCGTCCCTTGGTGCATAGCGAATGCCTATGCAAAAACACAGTGCCACGCCCTACAATCGTTACCAAGGTTTGCCATCTATTGCAGGATAATCGATCAAACCGCGCCTAGCTCGACGGGGCGAAAGCCGGGTGCCCTACCCGGTTGGCGCGGTTCCTCAACAGGGCTTTGCTACAGGGCTAGCAATGCGGGAGTTGGGTTCATTTAAGCGCTGGTTCACCGTCGCGCAGGCAGCATCAGTCTTGCGAGAATCGTTCGGCGAAGACATCACCGAGATCGATGTCCTCGACCGCGTGTATGCGGGAGAGATCGCAGTGTGGTGGGACGCAACCGGACGATATGCAATGCCCATTGCCAGGGGAAGTCACTGCTTCGGCATACGTCCGAATCAAACGATGCTCGCGCAAGGACGCAGGCTGTCTCCAGCTCAGCGGGAATTCTGGTCGCCGCTGTCCGATCATGTCCGCTTGCTTGACGGCTTTCACCGTATTGCCTTCAACGCGCGGAAGGACCGCCAGGAAATCTTCGACGGAAACCAATCCGGCCGCATCGTGTACGCAGATGGGATCCTGCTCCTAGACGCTGATGGTGAGTCGCTCCTGCAAGTGTTTCAGAGAATGCCGTCTCGCCCGGCCGGCTCGAGCAACGCTCGCGATTTCATCGTTGACCTCGACCTCCCGCCGCCCGACACATTTCGAATTGGGAGTTCTGACCTCCGAAGGCTAATGCAGCCAGACAGCGAAGGTGAGGCCGAATCGAATTTAGCCGGCCTTGGCGATGGGGAGCGGTCATCCCTACAGAAACAAATTGGCTCCCTCGCCTTAGCACTTGCAGTCGCATCGAACCGCTATGCAAAAGGTAGCGGGTATCCGAATCCAGCGAAAATCGCCGAAGCCGTCGGGGAAATTCTCGATTCGCTACCGGATGACGTGAAGCGGCAGGGCACCGGGTCCTCGTCTCTCCGCGCCAGCATCAAAGCCGGCCTAACGCTCCTCAACGGCTCCTAGCGATTTGCCAGCCAACTACGCGTTTTGCCAGTTGGCACTCATGCGAGGCGCAACATAATTTACTGCAGCCATGTTCCACAACCCTCTACGAGGTTACGACATGGTTGCAAAGTCCCATTCCACCGCCGCGGCATCACCGCCGCCAGCGCCGCCGCAAACCTTGCCTCTCGACGGCTATTCGCGTTGGCAAAACCTCCAGCACCTGGTGCCGCTCTCCCGAGAGGCAATCCGGTTGCGCGAAATCGCCGGCCGCTTCCCGCGCCGTGTCCAATTGGGCTCGCAGCGATGCGTCGCGTGGCCGAACCGCGAAATCCATCGCTGGCTCGCCGATCCCGCGAACTACCGGACGGAGGGCTGAGCAATGCAAAAAGAAAACGCCCGACCCAGCAAAGCCGAATCGAGCGCCATCGAACAGCGCAAGCTTACCGCACTCACCCTCCACCGGTCACGCGGTGAATCGCGTGTCGATAGCCGCGTGCTGGCAGAGCACCTCGGCAACTCTCACAAGCATGTCCGCGAATTGCTCGAGGGCTACGGCAGCGATTTCGAGGCATTGGGGGTTCTGCGGTTTGAAACCGCTAAACCCCTCGCGGGATCGGCCGGCGGGCGCCCGGAGCGCTTCGCGTTGCTAAATGAAGACCAGTGCTACTTGCTCCTGGCCTATAGCCGCAACACCGACCGCGTACGCGCGCTGAAACTGCGTCTGGTCATCGCATTCCGTGACGCTCGCAGCCGCCAGGCCCTCCATGATGGTGTGTATCTGCCGAGCTATCACGCGCTGCACGACGAGGTGGCAGAGATGGCCCGGCGCGCGCACGAGGCCGGGAGCATGGCCGGCGACGAAGTATTCCACTGCAACGTCAACAAGCTGGCGAACAAGGTTTGCGGCTTGCGCGCCGGTGAGCGACGTTCGTTGAATCCGACCCAGCGGGCAATCCTGACAGCCACGCAGGAGGTGATCCGCGCATCGTTGCAGCGTTCGATGGGCGCAGGCGACGATCACCGCGGTGCCTACCGCGCTGCGAAGCAGGCTGCGGAGGAATACGCCTCTATGGCCGGTCGTCTGCTCGGAGGTGCGTAATGACCCACTCCACCGAATTCCTCGACTTGCGCCGCTCAGATTCCGAGCGCTTGCGCGTAACAGTGGGCGAATACCGCGGCCGCGTGCTCGTCGACCTCCGGATCTGGTTCGCCACCGAACATGGCGAATGGAAGCCGGGTCGCGCCGGCGTCTCGCTGCGTCCCGACCAAGTCGGCGAAGTCATGCAAGCGCTCCGCTTGGCTGCACAAGCTGCGGATCCGGCGGGGATGCGCTGATGGGGATTCGCAAGAAATCAATCTTGACGGATAGGGCTTTTGGGCCTATCTTGTGCATCAGCGGCTGCGCTCTCGCGCGGCCCACCACAGCCGAGAGGATCCGACAAATGACGCACCCGTTCTGGGAGGCCTTCGGCCGCCCTATCTCCCATGCGATATACCCCACCGACTCCCAGCGATCTGGAGCAGTTGAAGCAAACCCTGCAGCTCAGCAGCGCGCAGATGGCGGATCTGTTCGGCGTGCAGGGTGGGCGGCAATGGCGAAAGTACACGGGCGGAGAGATTCCGCGCGAAATCAGTCCGCACCTTTTGTTCTTCGCGATGGCTCGGCTCGAGCTGGATGCGAAGACGCTCGACCGAATCTTGAATCGGATGCGCGAGGTCGGCGCGACGATCGAGCTGGACAGCGAGTAACCACCGGCGGCGCGTTCGTAGCCGCCATCCCGAATACCCTCACCCAATCTGCCGATCCGCTCGACCTCGTGCCGAGTGCCTGGCGCAACGGTCGGCAGTCGAAGCCCGCAGCCACCGTCACGCCGGATCTGTTCGAACTCGCCGGCATCCGCGCCGCGGAACACTGGCTGAAGGTTCGCCCCACCACACGTCCGAACCAGTGGAGCCGGTCAACATTCGGCAACCTCGTTGCCGGCCTCGGTCGCATCCCCTCCTACGCTGACTGCCTCGCAGCATTCGAACGCTCGTTCAAGCGCCGCATCGAGGCCGCCGCCCGCACCGATTGTGATGCAACGGAGGTGCGCGCATGAACTCGTCAATTTTCGAAATTGTCCGCGCATCGCTGCGCGACTCGACGGCGCGCATTGAGCGGACCCATGCGGCCGTCCAGCAATATCCGCTCTTCGTTCGCGCCGGATCGCATGCAGCTGAGCTTTGGCTGGGGCAGTCCGCGCGGAGCATGGCTGATTTCCGTGACCACCGCTTCGCGAGCCTGTTGGACGGCCTGGCGCCGGCACCGTCCGATGAGGACCGCCGGACGGCCTTCAATGTCGCATTCGCACGCCGCATTGCTTCAGCAATCGTTCATGGGGAGGTGTCCCATGGCTAACGTGGCTCAAGCTAACCAAGGCACCCCGTTCGCATCTACTGCACTCCATCAGCTGGAGCAACTTGAGGCGATGTTCCACGCGATCCGTAGTGAGCTCGAGACCGATTGCTACGCATATCAGTTGGCCAATCTCGGGCAAGAGGTCGCAAGCGGCTACGCAGCCACCATGCAAAAAATCGCAACATCGGAGGTCCACCATGATTAATCGACAACCTGACGCAGCCGGCCTCCTCGCTTTCTTTTGGGACCGATTCGATGCAAAGGCGGCGTCTGATGAAGACTTGGAATATTTGTCTGGCAGCGCGGAAGAAGCAGCCAACGCAGCCTGGCAGCTCAGCGCTCACGTCTCGGGTGTAGGCGGACTGATAGAACAGGACCGCGGCGTCGACGACAAGCCGAAATGCGGCACGCTTCAAGACGCTGATCAAGCGGAATTGTTGTATCGCATCGCCAACGAGCTCGAAGCAATTGGCCACCTCGCCTACATCGGTAGCGTGTCAGATAGTGTGCTGCGCACTCGGCTGACTGAGAAGCTCGCCGCGAGCAAATCTCGTCGCACGCGGATCCCTGAGCAGTCCTCAACGCTCGAGGAGGTTTGATGAGCGTGTATGCAGAAGAAGAACGCATCCGCGCGGCACTTAGTCACGTGCCAGCGGATGACCGCGATACGTGGGTACAGATGGGCATGGCGATCAAGGCCGAGCTCGGCGAAGACGGATTCGATTTCTGGGACGATTGGTCACGTTCGGCATCGAGCTACAACGAGGCTGATGCGAAATCGGTCTGGAAATCGTTTCGCTCGGGCGGCATCACGATCGCCAGTCTGTTCAAGCGGGCGATCGAGCATGGCTACCGTGAAAGCGAGCCCATGCCCCCGCTGTCGGCCGACGAGCGCGAACGCCGGCGAGTTGAGCGCGAGCGCGAAGTGGCTGCCGCGGCCGAGATCCACCAGCACACCCAGGCGGAAGCGGCCACCAAGGCACGCAATCTCTGGGAGAAAGCCGGGACAGTTCATGCGGACCACGCCTACGTCCGCGCGAAGCGAATCAAGCCCTACGGCGCGAAGCAACTGCGCGACCAGCTCGTCGTCAAGCTGCAGGACATTGACGGCGAGCACCATTCCGCACAATACATCCAGCCAGATGGTCACAAGACCTTCCAGTCTGGCGGTCGAATCAGCGGGTGCTTCGGCGCAGTGAGTGCCGGAGTCAAGCCGAAGGGCAAGACACCGCTGCTGATCTGCGAAGGCTACGCGACGGCCTGCTCGCTTCACGAAGCAACGGGCTACCAGGTTGCCGCGGCCATGAACGCCGGCAACCTGTTGAACGTCGCGCGAGCCTGGCGCGAAAAACACCCGAAGCTGCGCATCGTAGTCTGCGCGGACGACGATACGAAAACGCCCGGTAATCCGGGCATGAACAAGGCGACCGAAGCCGCGCGCGCGGTCGGTGCTTCGCTGGCTGCCCCCGACTTCGGCCAAGAGCGCCCTGACCAAGCATCTGATTTCAACGACCTGCACTGCCTCAATGGGCTCGAGGCGGTGCGGCGCTGCGTCGACGCGGCGGCTACGCCGGGCGGCGCCACCGTCCCTAAGAAGCGCCAGGCACCGGCTGTCAACTTGTCCTGCGCGGCCGACATCGCCCCAGAACCCATTCACTGGCTCTGGCCTGGCTGGCTGCCCGCCGGCAAGCTCTCAATCCTCGCTGGGCAGCCTGGATGCGGGAAAACGACGATCGCCATCTCGCTGTCGTCTGCCATTTCAAACGGTGCAGAGTGGCCGGACGGTACGCGCTGCAAGGCGCCGGGGAACATCCTAATTTGGACCGGCGAAGATGGGCTTGCCGATACGCTCGTCCCTCGCCTCATGGCGGCCGGCGCGGATCTCAAGCGAGTGTTCTTTGTCGAGTCGATTACCGATGAGGCCGGCGAGGTGCAGCCGTTTGATCCAAGTCGAGACGTTCCCATCCTTGCACAGCGGATCGAGCAAATTGGCGGCGCGAGCATGCTTGTCGTCGACCCGATCATCAGTGTTGTGAACGGCGACTCACACAAATCCGGCGACGTCCGGAAATCACTCCAGCCCTTGATCGACCTCGGGGCCGCCCATGGGTGCGCGATCCTCGGTATCACTCACTTCTCGAAGGGCTCGAAGGGCTCGTCGCCGACCGAGCGCATTCTCGGATCGCAGGCGTTCGGCGCCGCTGCCCGGATGATTCTCGTGGCCGGCAAGGACGACACGTCCGACCGCCGGATCTTCGCCAAGTCGAAATGCAACATTGCCGGTGACTCCGGCGGCTTCGAATACGCAATCGAGATGCTCGATGCACAGGACGGCCTCGCGTCGAGCCGAATTTCCTGGGGTGAACCGCTCGACGGATCAGCCCGCGAGATACTCCGCGAGTTGGAGGCAGACGACCAGGATGCGGAGGAGCAGGGAGAACGCGAATCGAAGTTCGAGCGCGCTCGCTGCATGCTTTATGAGTGGCTGACGCCTTTCATGAGCACCAAGGAGATGAAGGCGGCCGCCCAAGCCGAAGGCGTCAGTTGGCGAATGGTCGAAGCAGCAAAGGCTGCGGAGGTGAAGGCTGGCAACAAGATCCGCGCCGTAAAGCACGGCAAGGATTGGGGCTGGATTTGGGACAATTACGAAGCGAAGTACGGAAATTCAACTCCGCAAATGCAATCCGTCTCAAGTCCGCAAGGAACTCAAGTCCGCAAAGACGATTGCGGACTTGATTCCCTTGCCCAGCAAGGCTTACAAGCCAAGTCCGCAACTCCGCAGCCGATTTTGGGAGTTGTCGGGAATGGCGATTCAAGTCAGCGAGATTCGAGCAGCTCCGTACTCTCTGAAAACCATTGCGGAGTTGCGGACTTGGCCGCAAACCCTTACCCATCAAGGGAATCAACTCCGCAATCAAGTCCGCAGCCGATTCCCAATTGCGGAGTTGACGGTGGCGCGCAAGCACCCTGCGAACTGGAGGATGACGTATGAGCATTGTTGCGATACTGAGCAAAGCGAGATCGCTGGGCATACGTCTGAGCGTCGCGGGAGACGTTGTGAAAATGAAGGGGCCGCCCGATGCAATCGCAGCAATCAAGCCCGAGATCGCTGCGCGCAAGCCGGAAATCATGGCGTACTTGCTCGCTGGTACGGACAGTTGTCAGCAAATCCCGGCCGACTGCATAGGTGCGCTGTGCGCCCCGGATGGAGGCCTGTATCTGCCGTGGATGCCACACCTCGAGCCGGAGCAGCTCAGATTAATGCAGCGGGAGCTATTCGAGGTCGTCGACGAGCTCGCGCGGCTTGAACGCTGGCCCGACGATGACTATGACATCGTCATCGGAACGATCGAGCGCCAGCCACCGTCAACGTTACGCCCGGATCTTGCGCACTTCCGCGAGCGGCTTCGGGCTGCTCAAGTTGAGGCGGAAGCTAGGCAGACGGCAAGCCGGCGAGCATGGAAGTTCGATCGATGATTGCCATCGGCACACCCAGCCGCGAATCGGCGACGAAGGAGGACTTCGTCAGCTTGACGGCATGGGATCATATGCGGATGCGGCAGAGCACCGCTCAACGCGACACACGACCAGGGGGTAAATGATGATCGATGGTTTGGTAAGCGGGCGCCTCTATGGCGAAGCCCAGATCGGGACAGGACAGAATGGAAAGCGGTTCGTGACATGCAAGGTACGCGCGACTGCCGGCGACGGTGAAACGCTGTTCGTGAATGTGATCGCGTTCAACGACGACGTACAGACCGCGCTGCTCGCTCTCGGAGACGCGGACAGCGTATCGCTCTCCGGCGCTCTGACGCCGAAGGTCTGGACTGACAAGAATGGCACCGTAAAACCGGCGCTCGATATGGTCGCCCATGGTCTTCTGACGGCATACCACGTTCGCCACAAGCGGCAAGTGCTCGGCGGTGAATCAGCGCCTCAAGACTCGCGCGCAGGCGATCCCCTGGATGACTCTCGGTAAGTCGAAGCGCTTGTAAACGCGATTCCAATTTTTCATTGTCGATCATGCTGCGCCTAGCCCGACGGGGCGAAACCGAGAGTCCCTCTATCCTCTCGCCGGCGCAGCATCTCATCTGATAGAGCGCGTGTAGAGGCGCAAATGAAACCGAACCCCATCGACAGCCTAAGGTTGTCGTATCGGTCGATGCTCGACGCTCGAAACCTCTCTCCCGATCAACTCAAGGACCTGGCGGCGACACTGTTCGTCACTTGCTACGCGACGATCATCAAATGCGAGGAATCCATTGCGGATCGTGCCGTCCCTACACCAGAGATAGCCGACCACGTTCGTGAACTGTCTGCGCCCCTAACTCAAGGCCATGTGCTGCCCTCTCTGGAGTATCTCGCAGAGTTGCCGGATCGCTTCGCCGCTGCGCGCGTAGCCGGGATCAAGACTACAAAATCGGAAAGCGGCCGGGTTGCAGTGGACGCAAGAGACAAAAAGATTCTGCCTGTCAGAAAATACGCGCTGGACCTAGCAAATGCGTCGACAGCGCGTACAAAAACCGGCGTTCTAAACGAAATTCTTGAATCGGTGATGGCTCGCTATCTGAGTTCAACCGGTCGGCCGATGACGAGTCGCGGACGAGCAACCGTATCGAATTGGCTCCTCGAAGACGGATTTGTTGAATTGTCGAGGCGCTCCGATACGTCAACGCGATAACGTATTCGCGCTAGCCGTCCCCCCTTCATATGATGATCGTCAGGTTGCCTCCCAACGTTCGCGAGACCTCCTGACGCCTCCCACATAAGCAGCCCGCGTCAGATTCTCGCAGGAGAACTGACGTGTCAAAAGCCCTCACGCCGGCCCACGTAACGCCAGCCATTCCCCGATTTTCCGACCTCACCGACGAAGCATACGTTGGGCCAGCGGTCGTCGGATCGCTCCTCGGCATTTCGCGATCGTCCATCGATCGCAGGGTGAAGAGCGGCGATCTGCCCCAGCCCAAGAAATTCGGCCGCTCGGTTCGGTTCAACGTCGGCGCGCTGCGTCGAGCGCTCGAGGCGTAGCCAATCACCAAAAGCGATCAATCGGAAGACTTCGCCTCGAAAGACTGTGCATCTCGAATCCGAAATCGCTTCCTTCCTCTCGAATCTGCCGCACGGCGTGTGAGTGCGGCTTTATCCCGGAGTCTCACCATGCCGAAACTCTCTTTCGTAAGTCTTCTCGGTCGACGCTCTTCGGCGAATCGATTACCCGGGAATAAACGCTCCCCGATGCCCGGGAACGGACGCAAGACCTCATCGCGCAGAAAGATGACATTCGAGCTGCAGACGGATTGCCGGTCCTTTCACCATCTCTCGTCGTGTTCCGTGAGCGACCTCGCTGCAATGCAACGCATCTGTGTCGAGGCTTTGACCACGTTGCGACGAATCGATTGTTCGTGATCGCTGCGTTGTCGGCGCCACCTCATTCTCGTGTCACCCCATCAAAGGACAAAATCCATGGCAAAGATTCAATCACTGGCAAGCTCGATCGGGCTTACGCCTGAAATCACGGCCGCTCTCGAAAAAGCTCAGGCAGCACTCGATGCTCAACAAAACGTAGTCTTCGCGGTGCGCCGCTTGCATGAAGAGAAGGATCGCTTCGTCGCAGAAATCGAGCGATCGACCACAGAACTCACTGACCTCGAAAAGGAGCACTTGCTCGCAGAAACGAGGGCAGTTCTCGACCCGGATAAAAAACAGGAAGCGGCGCGCCTCAAGAAACTGGTCGACAAGGCGCGCGACGCAGTGTCGGCGGCGCAGTCAGAATTCGATCGCTGCGAGCGCATCCAGCCTGTTCTTCATGCAGAAGCTGCAGCCGCGGACATTGCGATCGAGTCTGCTCGCGCCGATGTCAAGAAAGCTGCGGCCGCCATGGGACGAGATCTCATTCCGGTCTTTTCGGAGCAAGTGCTTTCCGCAGTAGGTCAATTGGCTAAAGTCGTAAGTCAAGCGCGAGCCATCTGCGCGAATCTCCCAGATGGTTTTATGCGGGAATACCTCGACGCGACAAAGATCGTTGACCCTATCAACGCCCAGATTGTCCCGATTGCGTATGGCGGCTCGTATATCCAGGGGGCCGACTGCCTTCAACTTCCCGCCGACGACGTCGACGTGCAGGCCATCGCGGCAATCCTCAAGCCAATCGTCGATGTGGAGCGGAAATGCCGCGTGCACCCGAAGTTCCAGCCGCCGAAACCGCCTGCCAAGCCATACGAGATCAAAGGATCCGTCATCACCGGCCGCACCCCGCCCCGTGAAGAACCCGAAGAACCACCCGTTCGCATGAAAACGATGGAGGAGGCTCTCGCTGAGCCGTACGTAATCAAAGGGCATTCAGGCGGCGTTCGGCCGTGGAAGGAAGCTCATGAAGTGAATATGTCGGTCGCGATCGCCGACGCGGAGCGATCAGCCGAGCAGTAAGAGTTTGAACTTTGGGCCCCAGCCGGCGGTGGGTGAAAACACCGGCAACTGCCGACGCTTTTGGAAGCGCGACCTCTCCAACACTTGTCATGTTGGTTTTTAACGCGGCGGGCGGCAGCACCTTCACAACATCATTCACATATCGGCACTGAACTTATGAGTTACGACATCGGAGACCCGTACCCGGAACGTCAAAATCATCTCGACGACGTGATGGTGACCGTGCGCAGCTTCGTCGGCCGCCCAATGTCGCCGACAAGCAACGTCGTCCACTACGACCTTGATGCCGGCGTCAGTGTGTCGGGCTGGTCGAGCGTCCGCGTGACTGCTGGAATCGACCGAATACCGCGATCGTTCGAACTTGAGATGACGGAGCGCTTCCCTGGAGCAGAAGATGTTCTCATCAGCCCTGGCGACTATTGCGAAATACGGATGGGTGACTCGATTGTGCTGACGGGATACATCGACGTGGTCAACCCGAGCATCAATGCAAACACCCACGGCATCCGTGTGATTGGACGTGGCAAGTGTGCCGACATAGTCGACTGCTCTGCTCAGTGGCCCAACAGCCAGATCGCAAATTGCTCGGCATTCGACATCGCCAAAACGCTCGCGGACGTGTACGGAATTCCCGTTCAGTTGGCCCCTGCGGTCGACCAGCTTCCGCGCATCCCACAGATGAACATCATGCTCGGCGAGACGGCTTACCAGATCATTGAACGCGTGTGTCGCTTCAGCGGATTGCTGGTGTACGAGCTGGCAGACGGTACGTTGTATTTGTCGCGAGCAAGCTCTCTTTCGATGGATAGCGGCATTCAGGAGGGCATCAACCTCGAGTCGGCCAGCGTCGAGAACTCGGTTGCCAATCGATTCTCAGAGATCCAGGCGGTCATGATGGCCGTGAACAACCTCGAGGACCTGAATGCAGTCAATGCGCCGGTCTTCACTGCGACAGACCCGAATGTGACCCGCCATCGCCGGAGAATCATCATCGCCGAAGCGGGCCAGCTCGGCTGGGATGTAAGCACGCAACGCGCATTGTGGGAGGTTGCCCGTAGGTACGGTCTGTCAAACGTACTGCACGTCACGGTCGACAACTGGCGCGACATCTCCGGGAATCTATGGGAGCCGAACAGGCTCATCAGCGTGTTGATTCCGTCGATGAAGGTGTCGGGCGATGAAAGTGGCATCGTTCCACGGCAATACCTGATCGTCGAAGTGACATTCCATCGCGGCCTCGAAGGCACGCATGCTGAACTAACGCTGATGCCGCCTGAGGCGTTCCTTCCTGAACCAATCCTTCTGCAACCGGCGAACGGTGACGTCATATCGGCCAACGTTGGCGGCGGCCAATGACGCAGCAGAGGTATGGCTGTAATCCTCAACCAGCACAATTGAGCGCCCAGGAGAAATCGGATGGAAGTTGAAGGCAACCAAAGTTCGGTCGCGGAGCTTCCGACCGACTCCAGCATCCCGAGGCTCGAGAGCCATGCCGTACAAGCAGAGACGGAAATTGAAACTCCGCTTGAGCGGATCGAAGACTTTCACTCGTTTTCAGACGTTCCGTCGGCGTGCATTGGAAAACGATAGCCACTCAATGAACGTCCGCCTCTTCCGTGTCGGCAAAGTCTGGCACTACCGATTCCAGATCGACGGCGCGCGTATTCAGCGTTCGACCCGCGAAATTGATCGGCAGCGTGCCGAGCAGATCGCCGAGCAGGCGCTCCGCAAAGCCAAGCTATGGACGCGCGAGAGCAAGGAGATCCCGACGTTGCGCGAGCTCGTCGAACAATGGATCGCGATTCACCAGCCGACCGCGAGCCGTGCGCATGTGAAGGTCGTCGAGGCGTTCGGCCGACTGCACCTGTACGAGCTCGGTGACATGCTGATCGACGAGATCTCGACCGACCGAGTGGAGCTCGCGCGCGTGAAATACCTAGAATCGCATGCCCCCGTCTCGGTCAACCAATGGCTCAAGGTGTTACGGCTGCTCTGCAACTGGGCCGTGCGTCGCGGCATCCTGCCGGCGGTCCCGTTCCGTGTCCGAGCGCTCAAGGTCCAAAAGAAACCGCGCGCGATCCTGCCCGTGAAGCTGGCTCAGGATTGGTTAGCAGCCGTCGACGCCGCGGAAGGTGAGCGAAACGGCGTTCGAACCGCGGTGCGACTGATGCTCGGCATGGGCCTGCGAGAGTCCGAAACCATCACGGCTCGATGGGAATGGCTCGACGTCGGCCGCCAGGCATACACACCTGGCCGCACGAAGGGCCGCGAAGCCGATCCCATTCCCGTCCCTGCCTGGTTGATCGACTACCTGATGGCCGACTGGAAGCCGGCCGGCTTGATCCTGCAGAAGTCGAACGGCCGCCCCTATCCGGCCGGCTTTACCCGCTCGGCGATGCTGGCAGCGAACAGGACTGTCGGCGCACCACACATCACGGCCCACCGACTGCGCGGCACTTTCGCCACGCTGCTCAGCGAATCCGGCGTGCCCGTCCAGTCGATCCAGCGTGCGCTGCGTCACAAGAACCTAACGACTACCGCGGCCTATCTGGAGGTCAACATGGATACCGTCGCGCAAGGTCAGCGTCGTATCGCTGAGAAGATCGGCTTCGGATTACACCGTGAATCGAGTGGCGCGCCAGTGGCGAACAGCGGCCCGCAACCCCAGCAATGACAAGGAATCACGATCCCAAATGGTCATCGTGAATTTTCGCGGCCGTCGATCCATGCTCACCTTAAAAACGCCCCGCCATCGCCACGGAATAGGCCCTTCGGACGGTGGGATGGCCGCCAAACCGGCCTGGGTCCTTCTGCGGGATCTCTGAACGGGCGGGACCGTGGACTCGCGGATTTCGACCAGCTACGAATGTCCGAATTTGCTTGACAGAATCGTCGATAGGGAAACTCTATTGCTTGACAAATAAGACCTAAACACTTGAAACGAAAAGATTTTTCTGCATTCGTTGAGAAGCAAATTTTTGTCAACCTGCTGTCAAGCAACTTGACAGATTGGCGGCTAAACGCGCCCAAGCGCCCAATTTCGCGGCCGTGCCGGCCGCGCCTTGCCAGAGGAAATCAACATGGCATTCATGAAGCAGTCGGAATTTGCAGACCTGTGCGGCGTGTCACGACAGGCCGTGCTCAACTGGAAGCGTGAGGGCAAGCTCGTGATGCAGGGCGCGCGCGTCGATGTCGATGCGTCCCTGGCTCGGCTCGGGCGGGTTCGGCGTGGCGGCTCGCCCGTTCAGGTCCCCGCGGGCCAAGATGCGGTGGTCGACATCGAGATGCAGCCCGGCGAATCGCTTGATCAGGCCGCTGAACGCCTCGCCGGCGAGATCGACATCGACGGCACGAGTTTCGATGAGGCCAGGCGCATCAAGGAGGTCTATCTCGCCCTATTGCATCGCCTCGATTTCGAGAAGAAGTCCGGCGCCCTGGTGGAGCTCGACACCGCTAGCGCGGTCCTCTTCGAGGAGTTCCGGGCTCAGCGCGATGCGTGGCTCAACTGGCCGGCCAAGGTTGGGCCGCTGATCGCCTCCGAGCTCGGCCTCGAGGCCGACAAGATTACTGCGGTACTGGTCGCCCATGTCCACAAGCAGATTGCGCAACTCGGCGAACCGGAGGTGCAGTTCGGCAACGTCGATTGAAAGGAGCACCACGTGCCGTTGACCTGAGGCGTTTCTTGTAGCCATTTGGCAAGTGAGTTCTCTTTTATCCTAGAGGCAAGGAGAACTCGATGAAGA
>LOZU01000090.1:0-662 GCA_001527685.1 Burkholderia pyrrocinia | reverse complement strand
GAAGGCGCGCGGGCGCTGTCGTATGTGGCGGCGGCGCACAGCGACATCGCCCACCGCCATTCGGACGAGGCGACGCGTGCGCGTCATCAGGCAATCTACGAATATCTGGTGCCGGTCGTGAAGGGCTGGAGCACGGAGATGGTGAACGACGTGGCGAGCCTGGGCGTGCAGGTGCACGGCGGGATGGGCTTCATCGAGGAGACGGGTGCGGCGCAGTACTACCGCGACGCGCGGATCCTGGCGATCTACGAAGGCACGACGGCGATCCAGGCGAACGACCTGGTCGGCCGCAAGACGGTGCGCGACGGCGGCGCGGTGGCGAAGGCGCTGATCGGCGAGATCGGTCAGACGGCCGACGCGCTGGGCAAGCTCGACGGCGCGGCGGCGGCGTCGATGAAGGCGCAGCTGGAGAAGGGTGCGCGGGCGCTGTCGGCGGTGGTCGACTACGTGGTGGCGAACACGAAGCGCGACCCGAACGCGGTGTTCGCGGGCAGCGTGCCGTACCTGAAGCTGGCGGGCGTGGTGCTGTGCGGGTGGCAGATGGCGCGCGCGCTGGTGGCGGCGCACGCGAACCGCGCGAGCGACCCGGCGTTCCACGACGCGAAGATCGCGATCGCGCAGCACTATGCGGAACACCTGCTGGTGCAGGCGGAAGGGCTCGC
>LOZU01000089.1:0-26331 GCA_001527685.1 Burkholderia pyrrocinia | reverse complement strand
TTCCGTGAACTATCTTCTACAACGTCCTCGGCTGCGTCAGCGATGACCACCGAGCCGGATAAATCAGTGTTTCCCTAAGTCGTTTGAGAAATTGCAATCGGTGGCAAGTGTTGCGTACGGAAACAAAGGGGCGGAATCATTTAAAGGGTTCTATTACAAGTACGTCGATAAATCCCTGCTGCTGCTCCGCACCCGATACGCAACAAGTCCGAATTATTTCTATACGGTGAATCCGGCAGATTCAAAGGAATGGCGAGAGCTTGCCGGCGTTCGTATCGAACTTGCGATTCCGCCACGCCTTGATCGGGGGGCCGCCCAGGCGCGCTTACGTGATCGCATGGTGAATTTCTTCGAGATCGGCCCGCCTTCCCCGAAGACGCTTTGGACGCGCGATACGCCCCCCGACGTGCAAGTCACGCAAGGCGGTGCGAACGCCGGGTTCACGTCGCTGAACAAGGCACTGGACTACCTGCAGGCGAACCCGGACAAGAGCGTGTGGGTCATGAATTGGGACGCGCCGAGCTTCCCGCCGAAGGATGCTCAAATCAACGAGAACCTAGTGGTGTTGTTCCTTGCGGGTCCGAACTTCAATACGGAACGCGAGCCGCTTGCGTGGATCGGCGAGTCAGCCACCTCCGACACACGGGAGTTCGAGTCCAAGACTGGCACGTCACTTGCCGTGCAGGCGTGGAAGGCTGCAATCGAAGAGGCGTCGCACAACGCCAATATCGCTGTATCCGATATCCAGTACGTCGTTCACGACGCGGGCAAGGGCGGCGACGCAGCGTCGGCACGATTGGCCGCGTTGTCGCAGACGCTCACGGAAGTGCTGCCGGAATACGACCACGGGAAACAGACGTTCAACACGGCAGCCTTGCTCGGCGACATGGGCACGGGCAGCGCGTTGACGGATGTCGCGCTGGCCATCGGCCGCATCAACCACTTCGGCGGCAATGCGTTGATTGCCGGCACGATGGATGCGCAGCATCCGGTGGCGGTCGTGGTGACGCCGCCATCGAAGCTCACCCCGATCGACCCCGACAAGGACTGGTTCCGCGCGCGCGGCGAGAACAACGCCTATCTGCCGTGGTGGGGGCGTCGCCACGATGCACGTGCGGCCATGCAGGGCTACTCGGAATAATGGCTGACGCCATGCGCGGAATCATCCGAGTCGGCGACATGCGTGTCTGCCCGATCTTAGGTCACCTTGCGGCGGGATCGTGCGAATGGCGCGGTGCCCGCTGGCGAACTGTTCAATCTGGAGCATCCTTGCATCGCTTCATTTTCCCCAAGCGCATAGGGATTGCAGCAATCATCTTGACGGCAATCTGGTCGGGTTCGGCGGCACGCGCGGGAGGGAGCACTGCGCCCGCGCAACCAGTCCCGGGTACATCTTCCAAGCCCTTTGTTGCCCAAGTAGTCGGCCTTGAATGGCTCAATCCGCTACAGCGTCGCGATTATCCGACCGAATGGCAGTTGTTGTGGACGCTTGGATTGGTCACGCCGAACAAGAATGACGACATGGTGCGGACCAATCCAAAAAAATACTCGAAGCTCCAGGCGATCTCGATCGTGGCGGATGGGAGCTATGGTCGAGAATCGTTTCAGGGGTTCTACGAGAAATATATCGACAAACTGCTGTACTTATTCCGTACACGTTATGTCATGAATTCGGCCTATTTCTATACAGTGAAATCCGACGATCGAAAAAAGTGGCGAGAATTGGCTGGCGTGCATGTTGAATTGGCGATTCCGTCAGATCGCCTCGATCCGGCCAAGGCAAAGGCATATTTGCGCGACGAAATGGTGAATGCGTTCGAGATCGGCAACCCCTCCGCGACCGACCTGTGGAGCCACAACACGCCACCCGACGTGCACGTGACTTCGGGCCGCGAGAACGCCGGCTTCACCTCGCTCGACGCCGCGCTCGATTACCTGCAAGCGCACCCGGACAAGAGCGTCTGGGTAATGAGCTGGGACGCGCCGAGCTTCCCGCCGAACGACGAGCAGACCAACGAGAATCTGGCGCTGCTGTTCCTGGCGGGCCCCAACCTGAAGACCGACCGGGAACCGCTGGCGTGGATCGGCAAGACGGCGCGAAGCGCCGCCGACGCCTTCACCGAGAAGCCGGACGCAAGCCGACGCAAGCAGGCCTGGACGGCGGCCGTCGAAGCCGCCGCACGCAATGCCGGCGTAGCCGTTTCGTCATTGAGCTATGTGATCTACGACGCAGGCAGGCAAAGCGACGTGGCGCCCGCGCGCGTGGAAGTTCTGTCTCAGGCGGTCGATGCATTGCCGTCGGACGACGGCACCGAGAGGGAAGGCTTCAACACCCCGGCGCTGTTAGGTGACATGGGCGCAGGCACGGCGCTGACGAACGTCGCGCTGGCGATCGGCCGTGCGAACCATCTGGGCGGGAGCGTATTGGTGGCCGGCACGACCGACGTGGATCATCCGACTGCCGTCGTGATCGTCCCGCCATCGAAGCCCACCCCGATCGACCCCGACAAGGACTGGTTCCGCGCGCGCGGCGAGAACAACGCCTATCTGCCGTGGTGGGGGCGTCGCCACGATGCTCGGCCGGCGTCGCAGGGGTACTCGGAATAGGCCCCCGGATACCCCGCAACGCCTCGTCACGCGGTCAGCGATCCGTAATGTGGGATCGAAGCGCATCGCCCACGCTGCTTTCACTATCATTTCAATCATGCAAGCCGCAACAAACCGTCATGCCCTTGTCACAAGCCCACCAGGTCTGCCCCCCATAGGAAGAAAATTCCACTCCTTTCATAGTTCCCGACGCATCACTTCGTCAACGAATGCAAAATGAAAGCATTCTCTTGACGCAGGGCATTCCCCCCATTTATTGTCCGTCTGCCGCCGCCGTGAGAGAGCACGGCCGGAAATCGCGGATGCCTGTCATTGGGGCCCGACAACCCGCAGCAGAAGCAGAAAAGGAAACGTGGTAGCCACATGAAGCCGCTGTTCGATGACAAGAAATCCGACGCGGTCAGCGATCGTCCTTCCACCCCGTCTTCGTCTCCCGTCGTCGCGTCGCCGGCAGTCGCCGCAGTCGCCATGCCGCCGGCGGCCGACACCGCGCGCCTGATCACCGTCGACGAGATCGACCAGCTCGGCGCGGCGCAGGGCACCCGGATCGCCGCGTTCTCCCAGCAGATTCTCGCGACCGTGCGCGCGTCCGACGCGGACCAGTTCGGCGACAAGCTCAACGAACTGATCGCGACCGCGAAGGGGCTCGACCCGCGCGGCGCCGACAAGGGCGGGCTGCTCACGCAGGTCACGCGGCTGTTCCGCTCGACGAAGGAAAAGCTGCTGTCGCAATACGAATCGGTCAGCAAGCGGATGGACACGCTCGTTACCGAGCTCGAGCAGCACGCGCAGCGGCAGAAGGCCGGCATCGACGCGCTCGAGCGGATGTACAACGACAACTACGCGCTGCACCAGGAGCTCGCGCAGGCGAAGGCGCGCGGCGAAGCCGCGCTCGCCGCGCTGCGCGCGAGTCTCGCGGCCGGGCAACAGCAGGCCGGCGACGCGTTCGCCGCGCAGCGGCTGCTCGACGTGAAGCGCACGGCCGACGCGCTCGACAGCAAGCTCGACGATCTCGACCGCGCGATGCTGATGTCGAAGCAGCTCGCGCCGCAGATCCGGATGGAGCAGGACCAGAAGCGCACGCTGACGTCGAAGTTCATGACGATCAAGACGGTGCTGATCCCCGCGTGGACCAACGCGTTCGCGCTCTACCTCGAACAGCTCGGCACGAAGCGCGCTGCGGCGCTCGCGAATGCGACGTACGACGCGGCCGACGAGGCGATCCGCGCGCAGGCGGACCTCAACCGCGCGAACGCGCAGGAAGTCGCGAAGCTCGGCCAGCGCCCGGTGATCTCGACCGACACGTTCGAATACGCGCAGCAGCAGCTGTTCGGCGCGTTCGACGACGTCACGCAGATCATCGCCGAAGGCAAGCGCCAGCGCGAGCAGGACGCGCCGCGCCTGCGCCAGCTCGAACAGGACCTGATCACCCGTTTCGCCCCGACGCACCACTGAGGTACTCCGCATGATTACGCTTGAGAAACGCGCGGCGAAGGTCGCGATCGTCCTCGAAAAACGCCAGATGCTGAAGCCGCCCGTCGTGCGCGTCGGCGCGGCGCTCGACATCTCCGGCTCCGCGAAGCCGCTCTACCAGTCGGGCGTGATCCAGGAAACCCACGACCGGATCCTCGGCATCGCGCTGAAGTTCGACGACAACGGCGAAGTGGACACGTGGACCTTCACCGAGGACTACGACCGCCTGCCGACCGCGACGCCGGACAACTACGGCGCGTACATCACCGACTACGTGCTGAACGGCAACATCACGAAGTGGGGCGGCACGCAGTACGCGCCGGTGATGAACGACATCGTCGACTTCTTCTTCCGCGCGCCGGCGCCCGAGTCGAAGCCCGCAGCGAAACGCGGCTTCCTGAGCCGGTTGTTCGGCGGCGCAAACGACACGCCTGCTGCGGCTCCGGCGCCGGTCCCGGCCAACGGCCACCTGCCGGCGTGGGTGCTGTTCGTCACCGACGGCCAGAACCCGAAGAACGATCGCAAGCGGGTGCGCCAGCTGCTGGCGGAGTCGCAGCACTACCCGCTGTACTGGTCGCTCGTCGGCGTCGGCGATCCGAGCGAATTCGGCTTCCTCGCGGAAACGGCCGACGCGATGCCGAACGTCGGCTTCCTGCACCTCGAATCGCTCGACGTGACCGACGAGCAGATCTACGAACAACTGATCACGCAGGAATTCTGCGACTGGGTGCGCGCGAAGTAAGCGCGGGCCCGCACAGCCTCTTTTTTTCAAACCGAGTCCCATCCCATCATGCTGAAAGACTTCAAGATTCCGCTGTCGTTGACGGCGCTCGCGCTCATTGCGGCGTACCTGCTCGGCGGCGTCAAGGACATGCTGATCGTCGCCGTCCTGTGCGTGCTCGAGATTTCGCTGTCGCTCGACAACGCGGTGGTCAACGCGTCGGTGCTCAAGAACTGGTCGGAGAAGTGGCGCAACCGCTTCATGGTGTTCGGCCTGCCGGTCGCGGTGTTCGGCATGCGGCTCGTGTTCCCGCTGCTGATCGTCGCGGTGATCGGCCACATCGGCATGTGGGAGGCGCTCACGCTCGCGATCGACGCACCGGAAAAATACGCGGCGATCCTCACCTCCGCGCATCACCAGGTGTCCGCGTTCGGCGGCGCGTTCCTGCTGATGGTGTTCTTCAAGTTCATGCTGGACACCGGCAAGGACGAGCACTGGATCGGCTTCCTCGAAGGCCCGATGAGCCATCTCGGCCGGATCACGGCGCTCGAGGTCGCGCTCACGCTCGCGATCGTCATCATCGCGTCGCTGTACGTGCCGTCGGCCGAGCAGGTGAGCTTCCTGCTCGCGGGCGCGTTCGGCGTGATCAGCTTCGTGATCGCGCACGGCATCGGCGACCTGATCGGCGGCGAGGACACCGGCACGCGCGTGGTGCGCGAAGGCGTCGCGGGCTTCATGTATCTCGAAGTGCTCGATTCGTCGTTCAGCTTCGACGGCGTGATCGGCGCATTCGCGCTGTCGAACAACATCTTCCTGATCGCGCTCGGCCTGGGCGTCGGCGCGGCCTACATCCGGGAGATGACGCTCGTGCTGCTGAAGAAGGGCACGCTCGCGCAATACCGCTATCTCGAGCACGGCGCGTTCTGGGCGATCGGCGCGCTCGCGGCCATCATGTTCCTCGGCGTCAAGCTCGAGGTGCCGGAGGTCATCACGGGCCTGATCGGCGCGGCGATGATCGGCGCGGCGGTGTGGTCGTCGATCGTCGTGCAGCGCAGGGAAGAGCGGGCCGAGGCGGCCGGCAAGTAACGCCGCCGCGCGGATGTCACGACGACGGGCTGCCGGGCGCAGCCCGGCTTTGCCGCCGGCGACCGGCGGGTTCCAGCAGGAGAAGTTCAGATGATCAATTTGTCGAAGGGCGGCCGCGTCAACCTGTCGAAGGAGGCGCCCGGCACGCAGAAATTCCGCATCGGCCTCGGCTGGGATGCGAACGCGACGGATACCGGCGTGGATTTCGACCTGGACGTGTCGGTGTTCCTGTGCAAGTACGACGCGCAGAACAATCCGAAGCTGATCTCGGATCAGCACTTCGTGTTCTACAACAGCGAAGTGCGCACGATGGACCGCAGCGATACCTTCATCCAGCCCGGCCACGATTTCCCGAAGCGCGGGATGCCGTCGTCGAAGTGCCTGGGCGTCGTCCATAGCGGCGACAACCGCACCGGCAGCGGCGATGGCGACGACGAGGTGATCTTCATCGACGCGACGAAGCTCGCGACGGACATCGAGGAAATCTCGGTGGTGGTCACGATCGACCAGGCCGAGGCGCGCCGCCAGAACTTCGGGCAGGTGCGCAACAGCTACATCCAGATCGCCGACGAGGTGACGGGCGCCGTGATCGCGAAGTACGCGCTCGAAGAGGATTTCTCGATGGAGACGTCGGTGCAGGTCGGCAGCTTCTACCGGCGCGACGGACACTTCATGTTCAAGGCGGTCGGCGCGGGCTACAACCGCGGCCTCGGCGATTTCGTCCGGGCCTATGGCGGCGTGGTCTGACCGGCGGCGGCCGGCTGCGCCGCGCAGGGTCCGGCGATGACCCGCCCGCCTGACGAGCCGAAGGCGCTCGACTTCGACGACGGCGCGCCCGCGCGCACGCCGGGCCGTCTCGCGTTCGACGCGCCGCCGGCCGGTGCGTCGCGACCGGCCGACCGGCCGGAGCCGAAGGCGCTCGATCTCGGCCCGGCCCCCACGCGGGACACGCGCGTGCTGCCGGCCGTCGCGGCCGGCAAGGCGCTGTTCGGCGAAGCGAACCACCCGCTGCTCGAGCAGTGCTTCGACGCCGCGCAGCGTGCTTTTCCGAACCTCTATCCCGACTACGCGCCGCGCATCGAGCGGCACATCCGGCAACTGGTGCCGCTCAAGCTCGCGAGCGTGGCGACGATCGGCGACGGCGCGCTCGAAAGCGCCGGCAATCTCGTCGAGGCCGTCGCGGCGACGACGCGCGAATTCAACGAACTCGGCGCGGCCGACCTGATGGCGGACCTGCTCGCGCAGGCCACGCGCCGGGCCGGCATGCTCGAACGCTGGTTCCGGCCGTCGTCCGGCCACGTCGATTACCGTGCGGCGCTTGGCGCGCTCAAGCAGTCGCTCGGCTTCTTCCCGCGCCGGACCGAGGCACTGGCCGTGAAGGCCCGGCATGCGGAAGAGCGCCTCGTCGTCGTGCTCGCGGCGCTGAGCGCGGTCGCGGACGTCGTGCGCACGCCCGACGACACCGGGCTCGAGCGCACGCTGTTCGACCGCCGCAACATCGTCGGGCAGGCGGTGCAGCAGATCCGCATGCAGCCGGCGCTGCTGCGCGGGCTCGACGAGCGCGTGACCGACCTGCTGTCGCGCGCCGATCACCTGATGAACGTGGTGTTGCCGGCGGCGGCCGCGGCGCGGCCGCACGGCTGAGCGGCTGCGCGACGAAAGGGCGCCGCTCTGGCGCCAACCGCATCCGCGCACGCCGCGCCGGGTGCGTGCCTGCCGGCGCGACCTGCACTCCGATGAAATCAAAATGAAAGAAGCCGTGCCGGGCCGGCGCGCCATCGACGCGCCCGCGGCGCGCGGCTGACCGCCGGCGGCCGCCGGAACGCGCGCCAGCCTTCGTTCCGGACGACACAACCCATCGACACGCTGGGTCCCCCCTACCCGAAAAGTAGGTGGGTGCCCCATCCCGGGCTTGCGTGCGTCCCTGCACAATCCAGCTACGGGTCATTGCGAAGACGTCGCCGGCCCGCGTTCGCAACCGAGCATGACGTCCAGCGCGTATCGCTGGTTGACCCCAAGGATGGAGGTCATATGTTCAGCACCCGCATGTACTGCAGCAGTGTGGCGGCACTGTTGCTGCTGCTGTCCGCCGTTCCGTCGTTCGCGCAGTCGTTCCGTGTCCAATGCCCGTTCACCACGCCGTCGCATCCGACCGCGCTGGCGCTCGGCGCCGGCGAGCCCGCGTACACCCAGCCGAGCTATACGGGACAGACCTCCACGGCGACCGGCGCCGTGAACGGCGCGATCAAGTGCCAGCAGATCTCGGGCGGCGACGGCTACGCGACGATGGCCAATGGCGTGCAGACCTATCTGTTCGCGTTCGGCCCGCTGTCGGGGCTCGCCGACATCCAGTCCGGCCTGCCCGGCACGGAGCTCGCGTCGGTGTTCAATACCGTCGGCGATCCCAGGACGGATCCGACCTACAACGGCGCGGTGGGGCTCGCCCCCGATCCGGATGCGGGCGGCGCGCTGACGGGGCACGTCGATCCGCGCCCGATCATGGATATCGGCGTGATGAACGGCAACGAGCCGGCGCCGCTGATGGCGATCGACGAAGACGACGAATTCTTCCTCACGCTCACGAACGTCGGCATGATCATGCGTCCCGACCTGTTCGAGCGGCACACCGTGCACTTCCACGGCTATCCGAACGCGTCGTCGTTCTATGACGGCGTGCCGGATGCATCGGTCGCGATCAACATCGGCGCGAGCTTCACGTACTACTACCTCGCGCCGGATGCGGGCACCTATTTCTGGCACTGCCACATCACGCCGCCGGAGCACCTGCAGATGGGCATGGTCGGCCAGATCTTCGTGCGGCCGCGCCAGGACCGGGTGCCCAAAGGCGTGTCGCTGTACAACGCGCTCGTCACGCAGCAGTCCGACCTGCGCACCCGCTGCGGAAACGACATCCTGTGCTCGACGCCGCTGCCGACGAAGAACAACGGACTCGTGCGCGCCGCGAACCCGAACATCCCTGCGACCACGCCGGAGACGCTGTCGCTGTACGCGTACAACGACGGCGACGGCTCGACCGCGTACGACGTCGAGTATCCGATCCAGATCCACGGCTTCGATCCGAACTTCCACTTCGTCGGCATGACGTTCAATCCGGAGCCGTTCACCGACATGCGGGACAAGTTCTTCCTGTTGAACGGCCGCAGCTATCCGGACACGGTGACCCAGGGGGCGATGTCGACGCCTTCGTCGGATGCGGCGATGCATCCTTCGCAACCGCTGCCGACGCTGATCAACATCCCGGCCGGCGGCAGGGCGCTGCTGCGGATCTCGGATCTCGACGTCACCGAATACCAGACGCTGGCGTCGCTCGGCATCCCGATGCACGTGATCGCGATCAACGCCCGCATGCTGCGCGACATGGCCGGCAACAACATGGCGTACGACACGAACTCGATCACGCTCGGCGGCGGGGAGTCGCTGGACCTGATCCTCGACGCCAGCGACACGACGAAATACCGCTCGGGCCAGATTTTCTACCTGTACACGCCGAACCTCGATCACCTGTCGAACGATCAGGAAAACTTCGGTGGCCTGATGACCGAGGTTCACATCTGCAGTGCGGTGGATCCGGTCACGAAGCATTGCACTCTTTGAGGGCCTAGGCCCGCCTGCCGCTTCGGGCGGGCCCGACCGGGAACTCCTGTACTGAGGAGAACGACCGTGGGACACATCACTCACCGCGCGTGGACCGCAACGCTCGCGCACCTTGGACGGCTCGCACGCGTCGGCGTCGCGACGCTCGCCGCGTTGCTGTCGATGCACGCGCTGGCTGCCGCGCCGGGCATTACCGGCAAGGTGTTCAACCTGAGCGCCGGGGAGGCCCGCATCACCCAGCCCGACGGCACGAGCGTCTACTCGTGGGGCTACGGCTGCGCGGCGAACAGCGCGACGCCGCTGGTCTTTTCGCCGTCGACGATCACCGGTGCGACCTGTCCGACGATGCAGATTCCCGGCCCGACGCTGATCGTCAGGCAGGGCGACATCATCACCGTGACGCTCACCAACAACCTGCCCGCGGCAGCCGGCAACACGTCGATCCTGTTTCCCGGGTTCGTCGTGTGCGCGGGGACATTGAGCACGGACGGCAAGACCTGCACGCCGTCGGCCGGCAACGGCACCCCCGGACTGCTGGCGCAGGAGGCGGCGCACGGCGCGACGGTCACCTACACGTTCGTCGCGTCGACGCCGGGCACGCACACGTACTACAGCGGCACGCAGGGCGACCTGCAGGTCGAGATGGGGCTCTACGGCGCGATCATCGTGCTGCCGAACACGTCGGCCAACACGGCGGGCTGCATGGCGCTCCCGGATACGGGCAGGGCGTTCGGCCAGCATGACTTCCGCAACGCGCCGGCGGCGTTCGACAACAGCGCGGCATGCTACGACCGCGAGTATCTGTTTCAGTTCTCCGAAATGGATCCGAAGATCCATCAGCAGGCGGAGCAGCAGGTCGGCGCGAACACGACGTGCACGAAGCCGAGCGGCTGCATGACCGTCGAGACCGAGCCCTATCACCCGGCGTATTTCATGGTCAACGGCCGTTCGATGCCGGACGACATGGACCCGAACTACGCGCCGCAGTATCCGCACCAGCCCTACAACGGCAACCCGCACATGCATCCGGGCGAACTGGTGCTGCTGCGGATCATCGGCACGGGCCGCTGGCAGCATCCGTTCCACGAGCACGGCAATCACGTGCGCGTGCTCGCGCGCGACGGCAACCTGCTGCTGAGCCAGGTCGACCCGAGCAACCCGACGAAGCCGCCGCAGCCGGCCGGCCCGCTGCTGTTCACGACGACCACGACGCCGGGCCTGACGATGGACGGGATCTTCTACTGGACCGGCAAGGGCCTGAACTGGGACGTCTACGGGCATTACGCGGGCGACGGCAGCGTCTGCATTCCGGACGCGAACGGCTACTACACGACGGCCTCGAATCCGCCGGCCCCGCGCAACGCGCCGAACTACTACGAGTGGTGCCAGGACCACGGCAAGGCGCTCGAGAAGGCGCCGTTCGGCAAGGTCGCCAGCGGCGGGCCGGTCACGCTGCCGGACTCGAACATCCTGACCAACGGGGCCTGGTATGGCGGCAGTCCGTATCTCGGGCCGGACGCCACGACGCGCGCAACGACCCCGACGGGAACGACGCCGCCCAGCGGCGTACAGCTGAACCCGGCGGCGACGGAAGCGGGCTTCGCATTCATGTGGCACTCGCATAACGAGCGCGAGATCACGACCAACAACATCTTCCCAGGCGGAATGATGATGATGATGCTCGTCGATCCCCCGGTATTTCCGATCGACGAATCCAATTAGAGGTGGGGAGAAAGGCGATGAGATCCACCAAGCTCACGGCGACGCTCCTTGATCTGTTCAAGGCAGGGGTCGCGGCATCGATGTTGCTGACGGCAGGCGAAGCCTGTTTCGCGCAATCGGTCGTCAACCTGACGGCGAAAGCCGCCACCACGCTGATGCCGGACGGGCAGTCCGTGCCGATGTGGGGTTATACCTGCACGCCGGCCGCCGTCGCGACGGTGCCGGCCGCGAATGCCACCTGCGCGGCCACGAACCCGGCCGCCGGCGCGAACTGGTCGCCGGTGGTGATCACCGTGCCGGCCGGGCAGCTGCAGATCAACCTGACGAACAATCTGCCGGCGCCCGTGCCGACCTCGCTCGTCATCGTCGGGCAACTGGGCGGCGGGCTGGGCAACGCACCGACCGCCATGCCGAGTCCGCCGCATCCGACGCAGACCGCGACCACCTGGCCGATCGTCTCGTCGTCCACGGCGCCCGCGACGCCGTACACGTCGCCGCCCGCCGCATTCACGCCGCCCGCGCAAGGGCCTCGCATCCAGTCGTTCGGGACCGAGGTGGCGCCGTCGACCGATCCGAAATCGTATACGACGCTGACCTGGGCGAACCTCAAGCCCGGCACCTATCTGCTCGAATCCGGCACGCACCCGTCGATCCAGGGGCCGATGGGCCTCTACGGCGTGCTGGTCGTGAAGAGCCCGAGCGTGCCCAGCTCGACCTGCGCGTCGACGAACCAGGCCTATCCGAACACGGCGAGCTGCTATGACGCCGACGTGCCGCTCCTGATGAGCGAGATCGATCCCGTGCAGAACGCGGCGGTTGCCGCGGCGGTCGCGACCAAGGGCTTCAGCGAAACCGCGGCATGGTCGGGGCAGCCCGGCGGATGCGGCGATTCGAAGTCCGTATCGTTCGGCACCTGCTATCCGCCGGCGGTGAACTACGATCCGCGCTATTACCTGATCAACGGCGTCGGGTTCGATCGCACGAACCCGAACGCGTCGGCATTCGCGCCGGGCGCGACCGTGCCGGCCTCGACCGGACAGGTCCTCGTGCGCCTCGTGAACGCCGGCCTGCGCATGCACGTTCCGGCCGTGGTCGGCGCGCAGACGGGCAATCCGGCCGTGCCCGGGTTCTCGCTCGTCGCCGAGGACGGCAACGTGCTGCCCGGCAACCCGCGCATCCAGAACTCGGTGTTCATGGCCGCCGGCAAGACATACGACGTGATGGTGAACGCGCCGGCCGCGGGCGCATTGCCCGTGTACGACCGGCAGCTGAGCCTGTCGACCAACAACATGCGCGACGGCGGGATGCAAGGCTACATCGCGGTCAACAATGCGCTGCCGTCGGCGACCGCGGGCATCGGCGAGACGCCGAGCGCCGCGGGCGCGAACTACTACTTCGTACCGGGCACGACGCTGACCGTGTCGGACCCGGCCAAGGGCGTGATCGCCGCCGACTCGGGCGTATACGGCGTGAAGGTCCAGACGGCGCCTGCCAACGGCACGCTCGTGCTGAACACGGACGGCACGTTCACCTATCTGTCGAGCAGCGCGACCAACGACAGCTTCGTCTATCAGTCGACGAACGGTACGCCCCCGGTGACCGCGACGGTGACGCTGACCCCGTGCACGGCGAGCAACAAGTGCCTGTCGACGCCGACGGCGGGTAACGCCAGCTTCACGAGCAACATTGCGTCGCGCGTGCAGATCGGCGCGCCCGGCGTCATCGCCAGCGCCAGCGATCCCGCCGGCCTGCCGCTCACCGCGCAGATCGTGGGGGCCGCGCAGAACGGCACCGTGACACTGAATCCGGACGGCTCGTTCACCGCGGCGCCGGCGAATCCGCCGATGGTCGGCAGCAACCCGACAGCGCAGACGGTGACGTTCCAGTACAAGGTCACCAATACGCAGAACCAGACGAGCGCGAACGCGGGCACCGTGACCGTGACCTTCAATCCGGGCAGCGGGCTCGTCGTCAACGTGATGGACGGGCCGAGCATGGCGCCGGACGCCACCGCGCCGAACAAGATGGTCAAGCTCACCGACTATCGCTGGATCATCGAGGAAGACCGCACGATGCAGATCGATCCGGCCTGCCAGGTGAATTCGGCGACGTCGCGGCCGGCGAACTGCCCGCCGCTGCCGGTTCCGACGCTCGGCACGAACTTCCATACGAGCTACATGCCGGTGGTGGCCGCGGGCTGCGTCGGCGTGGTGGCGTGCGAATCCGGGCAGACCGTGTACGACCCGGCGTCCAACACGCACCTGCCGACCGTGTGCGACGTCGGCAACGGCGTGTGCCGCACGGGCGCGAACGTGTCGCAACAGGTGGCGGTCGATCCGAAGTACGCCGCGCTCGATCCGACCAAGCACTACTACATCTCGATCATGCCCGGCGATGCGGGCAACACGTTCTCGAACGGCGGCGGCGCACCGCCCGCCGGCCTGAACCGGCAGTTCAGCATCGCGCTCGACTGCCCGTCGGGCCCGAGCGGCGCGGATTTCGCGCCGGGCACCGGCAAGTGCGGGCACAGCATGGGCGGCGCGCCGATCTCGCCCGCGCAGATCGCGGCCGCGAAGGCAGGACAGACCGCGGCCGGGCAAGCGGGGCAGCTCAACGTGCTGCTGACGCAAACGCCTTATCAGACCGCGAAGCTCTCGGTGTTCGTGTTCGAGGACGATGCGCCGCTCAACGGCGAAGTGGACGTCAGCGGCGGGTCCGATGGCTTCGGCACGTCGCGCGAGCCGGGCCTCGGCGGGTTCGAGATCAAGCTCTGGGACGATGCCGGCGGCACGGGCGATCCGACCGGGCAGATGACCTACGACATGTTCAACATGCCGCTGTCGAATTCACTGCAGGGCACCATCGATCCGCTCACCGGGCTCAATGCCTGTCCGATCACGACGGCGACCGACGGGCTGGTCGGCATGATTCCGACCTGCCCGAAATACGAGTCGGACGGCAAGACGCTGTCGCCGCTGGTCGGCCAGGCCATCATTGCGAACCTGATGCCGGGCCGGTATGGCGTGATCGCGACGCCCGCCGCCGACCGGATCGGCCGCGGGGAGGAATGGCTGCAGACCAACACGCTCGATGGACAGAAGGCGCACGACGCGTTCATCAAGGTCGGCGGGCCCGCGTACTTCCAGGAATTCGGGCCGGCGGGCTATCACGTGTCGATCGGCTTCGCGAATCCGAACATCATCAACGCGCGGCGCACCAATGCGTCGAAGTCAGGGATTTGCGACACGGGCCCGTGCCCGAACACCATCACGTGCCATGTGTCGAACCTGCATTACAGCCGCCCGCCGAACGAAAACCTGTACAGCAGCGGATCGCACGATTCGCTGGCCTTCACGCAGTGCTACGTGAGCGTCGGCGATCCCGACGGCGAGGATTACGGCTTCACGAAGTGCGACAGCCAGGGCAAGTTCACGATCAGCGGCCTGCCCAGCGGCACGACGCGCATCACGATCTTCGACCAATGGAACGACCAGATCGTCGACGGGCTTGCCAAGGCGGTCCAGTTGCCGAGCCCCACCGGCGCCACGACGGTCGACGTCGGCGACATCTCGGTGCTGCAGTGGCAGACGAACCTCTATACGCGGACCTTCATCGACCTGCACGGTGACGGCATTTCACACCCGGACGATCCCGGCATCGCGCTGGCTTCGGTCAACATGCGGTTCCGCGACGGCAGCTTCTCGAACTTCAATTCGACCGACGCCAACGGCTATGCGCCGTTCAACGAGGTGTTCCCGCTGTTCAACTGGTATGTGGTCGACGACGACCTGACGCGCTTCAAGCCGACCGGCACGCACGTGGTGTATGACGCGGGCGGCCCGGTCGACGGCACCGGCGTGCCGGGCAGCGGGAACTCGACCATTGCCAGGAACTTCGCGAACACGGTCGAGACCGTGCCCCTGCCGTCGAATCTGCAGGTGCCGGGCGCGAAGTACTGCGCGGACGCCGACTGCGCGTCGGCCGGCAACGGCTCGACCGGCCGGGTCGATCCGCCGTGGGTGACGTCGGAGGCGTGGCAGGGCTTCTCGGGCCAGAACTCGTTCATCGAGTACGGCAAGACGCCGTTTGCGAAGGGCGAGAACGGCGGGATTCGCGGCGAGGTCATCTATGCGTCGACGCGGCCGTTCGACGATCCGACGCTGCTCATCCACACGAAGTGGACGCCCGATGTGCCGAACGTCACGGTGAACCTGTACCAGGAGGGCACGGCCCCGGACGGCACGACGAACCTGTCGCTGGTGGACACGACCAGGACGGCGAGCTGGGACGACTGGGCGCAGGGCTTCCGCGCCGACGGCAAGACGCCGAACATGAACTGCCCGGGACAGAATACGAGCGACCCGTTCTTCTTCACGCTGCAGAACAGCCCGATGTGGCTCGATCCGTTGCATCGTACGTTGCCCGCGAACGCGCAGTTCAAGTGCTACGACGGCATGCACGTGTTCAACCAGATCCAGCCGGCGCCGTATGACGGGATGTACAAGTTCCCGAGCGTGACGGCGACGGATTCGAACGGCAAGCCGGTCGCGTCGAACTGCACGATCTGCGTCGGGAAGAACCCCGTCGACGGCACGCCGATGCTGCCCCCGGGCAAGTACGTGGTCGAGATCATCGTGCCGCCGGGCTACGAACTGGTGAAGGAGGAGGACAAGAACATCCTGATCGGCGACAACTACATCGCGCCGGTGACGCAGCAGTTCGGCGGGATCGGCAACATCTACATCCTGCCCGACCAGGCCGCGGTGAACTCGACCTACAACCGGAACAACGCGCAGAACCCGACCACGAACCTCGGTTCGACGCCGCATGCCGAAGGCGATACCGGCAGCGTCGAGCGGTTCTGGCCGTGCGTCGGCGCGCTGCGCATCGTGCCGGACTACATCAGCCTGTTCCCGGGATCGAAGGAGGTCTCGCCGTTCGCGGGCGCGTCGCGCCATCTGTGCGACCGCAAGGAAGTGCAGCTCACGGACGAGGAGTCGGTGCTCGCGAAGTTCTGGATCTTCAGCTCGACGCATGTCTCCGCGCACTACACGGGCTTCATGCTCGACGATTTCTCGTCGGAGTTCGACCCGTATTCGCCGCAATTCGGCGAGAAGTTCGCGGTGCCGAACGTGCCGGTTTCGTTCAAGGATTTCTCGGGTAACGAAATCTCGCGCACGTATTCCGACCAGTGGGGCATCTACAACGGGCTGACGTTCTCGACCTGGGAAGTGAATCCTCCGAACCCGACCGGTTATGCGCCGACGATGATGGTCGCGTGCATGAACGACCCGGGCCCGATTCCCGACCCGAACAACCCCGGCAAGACGATGACCGATCCGCTGTACAACCCGGCCTATAGCCAGTTCTGCTACGAGATTCCGTTCATGCCCGGACAGACCCAGTACATGGATACGCCGGTGGTGCCGGTGCAGGCATTCGCCGACGGGTACAACCAGCCCGACTGCGCGTATCCGGATGCGACGCCCGCGATCTCGAGCGTGACCGGCGATGCGAGCAACGGCGGCGCGGGCCCGTGGGTCAGCGCGCCCGGTCATCGCCTGACGATCAACGCGCTCGGCGATCAGCAAGTGCCGAACAACGCGTACACGGGACCGAGCCAGTCCACGGCGCCGTTCAACCAGAAGTTCATTACGCGCCACTACGGCTTTGGCGGTACGAAGGGAACGGGATCGGTCACGATCGCGGGCGTCAATGCGCCTGTCGTGTCGTGGAGCGACAAGCAGATCGTCGTCAACGTGCCGGACCTGAGCCTCGCGATCCCGCCGCTGCTGAAGCCGGCGTCGACCTGCACGATCCAGCAGATGGGCGCGCCCGCGACGCAGTGCGGCGAGCTCGTGATCACGGCCGGCAACGGCAAGCGGTCGATCGACGCGGTGACGGTCACGATCGGCGGCAAGGCGCCGACCTTCGTCAACGGCGAGAACGGCGCGAGCAACGCGATCCAGACCGCGATCAACAACGCGAGCGCGGGCGACCTGATCATGGTCGGGCCGGGCACGTACAACGAGATGCTGGTGATGTGGAAGCCGGTGCGGCTGCAAGGCGTCGGCGCGCCGTCGGTGACGGTCAACGCGAACACGCATCCGTCGGGCAAGCTGGATCCGTGGCGCCGGCTGGTCGACTGCCTGTTCGGCGTGTCGCTGGATGGCGGGCCGATCACGGCCTACGACCCGACGAAGCCGATCTCGACGACCAACAACCCGTACGATGCGTCCGGCACCTATCAGTGCTCGACGCAGATGCAGGGCCATGCGGACGCGATACCGTTCGAGCCGACCGTCGGCTGGGACGCCAACCTCAACGGCAACCTCGGCGAACTGCTGATGGAGCCGTCGCTGATGGGCGCGTACGAGGGCGCGGGCATCACGGTGCTGGCCAAGGGCGTGCAGCCGAGCACGAACTGCACCGCGAACGGCATCTGCACGCCGCTCACGACGAAGGATTGCACGACGGATCCGAACAACCCGAACTACAGCAACTTCCTGTGCAATCCGTCGCGCGTCGACGGGATCACGTTCACCAACAGCTCGCAAGGCGGCGGCGGGATCTTCCTGCACGGCTGGAACCATTACACGGAGGTGTCGAACAACCGGGTGACGAGCAACGCGGGCACGCTCACGGGCGGCATCACGATCGGCCAGGTCGAGGTGCCGGACGGCACGATCGCGTCGGACGGCGTGACGCAGCTGGCATTCATGTACAACACGCATGTCAACGTGCATCACAACGCGGTCACGTCGAACGCCGCGTACGGCGACGAAATCAACTCGACCACGCCGTCGGCGGCGGGCGGCGTGACGTTCTGCTCGGGTTCCGACTACTACCACTTCAACTACAACTGGGTCTGCGGCAACATCAGCAGCGGTGACGGCGGCGGCGTCGCGCACTTCGGGTTCAGCTACAACGGCGACCTGTCGCACAACGTGGTGTTGTTCAACCAGAGCAACAACCCGACGCTCCCGACGTACGGCGGCGGCATCATCGCGCAGGGCGTGCCCCCGGACGGCACCTTCTGCGAGAACTCGACCGTCGACGTCGATTGCGCGCCGCAGCTGTCCGACGGCGTCGGCCCGGGCCTCGTGATCGACGGCAACCTGATCATGGGCAACACCGCCGAAAGCGGCAAGGGCGGCGGCCTGCGGCTGCAGAGCATCAACGGCACGGACGTGCAGCGCAGCCTCGCGAACCCGAACAACTGGCATCAGGTCAGCGTGATCAACAACATCATCGCGGACAACGTGGCCGGCTGGTCGGGGGGCGGTGTGTCGCTGCAGGATGCGGTGCGCGTGAACTTCATCAACAACACGGTGATCGCGAACGATGCGACGGCGTCGGCGGGCGTGCTGTTCAATACGCCGGCAGCGTCGCAATCGAACGTGCTGCCGCCCGGATGCACGACCACCCCGGGCAGCGCGGACACGACGTGCACGAGCTATATCGAGACGTCGACGCCGCAGCCGGCCGGGCTGGAGGTTGCGCCCAATTCGCAGCTCCTGCAGACCGCGTTCATCCCGCCCGCGAATTTCACGGGGAAGGTGACGTGTCCTGCGAACGAGCCGAACTGCACGAAGTTCTCGAACCCGGTGCTGACCAACAACGTGTTCTGGCAAAACCGCGCGTTCTATATCTCGGTGAGCGCGCAGCCGAACCCGAACATTCCTGGTGTGCAGAACGCCGTGACGCTGAACCCGACCCTGAACCAGAAGGGGACGTCGACGGGCTTCTGCGTGACGGGCGGCACGACTCCGCCGGTCTATTGGGACATCGGCGCATACGGCGACACCGGGCCTGCCAACCATCAATCTGGACTGACGATGAACCCGCAGTTCTCGATCCTGACCAGCACGACGGGTTACGCCGCGAGCAACCGCGCGCAAAACCCGCAGACGGTCGGCCAGTACTGCAACGGCTCGCGCGTGCCGCCGGAGGCGGGCGGAAACGGCTTTGCCGTGCCGCCCGGGATTGCCGACGCGGTGTTGCCGAACCCGCTGTTCGGCCTGATGCCGACGGCGACGCCCGATGAAGGCAACCAGTGGATCAACATGTCGTACGGCCCGCTGTCGCTGTTCAACGAGGCGCTCACGTCGGGCAAGACCGGCTACAACGTGATGATGGGCAACTACTCGCTCAAGAGCACGTCGCCGGCGATCAATACGGGCACGGGCACCGGTGCGCCGAATCACGACATCTTCGGCACGCCGAGGCCGCAACAGGGCAGGTACGACATCGGCGCGGTCGAGTTCGTGCAACCCGGCCTGGGCGGCCTGCTCGGCAGCAGCCAGATCGACCCGCTCGCGCTGGGGGGCCAGCCGACCGGCCCGGGGCTCGGCCTGGCGGGCCTCATCCAGCAGGTCCTCGCGCCGGTGCTGCCGCTCACGCCGGCCACGGGAACGCTGCCATGAACCGTTCGACCTTCCGCACGGCGGCGGCGTTGCTGCTCGCGCTCGGCGCCTGCCTCGCCGCGGTCCGGCCCCAGCCGGCCGCGGCCGGGCAGGGCGCGCCCGCCGCACGCGCGCACTCGCCGTACCAGCCCGTGAGCCTGCCGCGCCAGGCGAAGGCCTATTACCAGCTGGCGAAAGGCATCGACGACCTGCACGTGCGCAGCACCGCGTCGGGCAACCTGATCCGCTTCAGCTATCGGGTCGCCGATCCGCAGAAGGCGCGGCCGCTCGCCGACGTGAAGACGACCGTCTATTTGTACGGGGAGGCGAGCCACGCGCTGCTCGTGATTCCGGTGATGGACCAGATCGGCGCGTTGCGGCAGACGGGCCGGCTGGAGGCCGGCCAGGAGTACTGGATGGTGTTTTCCAACAAGGGTGAGCCGATCAAGCGCGGCGACCGTGTCAGCGTGCTGATCGATTCGCTTCATATCGACGGGCTGGTGGTCGAGTAATCACGCACAAGCGCATCCGGCCGCACGTTGGCGACAGGCGGCCCGCATGCGAGGAGAAAAGTCATGAACCGGTTTCTTTTCAAGTCGATTTCGGCGGCGTGCGCCGCCGGCTTGTTGGCTTGCAGCCATGCCGCATTCGCGGCATCGGCAGCGGGGAATGCGCAGGCCGGGGCGGCCTCGCATCTGAGCGCCGCGCAGATCGTCGAGCGCAACGTCGCGGCCCGCGGCGGGCTGCAGGCGTGGCGCGCGGTGTCGACGCTGAAGATGACGGGGCAGCTCGACGCGGGCGGCAAGAAGAACGCGAGGCTGCCGTTCACGCTGACGCTGAAGCGGCCGCACAAGAGCCGGCTCGAGATCGTCTTCGAGCAGCAGACGGCGCTGCAGGTGTTCGACGGCGAAAAAGGCTGGACCGTGCGGCCCTTCCTCGGGCGCAACGAGGTCGACCCGTATACGCCGGCGCAGCTCAAGTCGGCCGCGGCGTCGGCCGAGCTCGACGGCCCGCTGATCGACTATGCGAACAAGGGCACGACGATCCAGGCGCTCGGCACGGAGCAGGTGGAAGGGCATCGCGCCTACGTGCTGAAGCTGACGACGAAGGACGGCGTGGAGCGGCGCCTGTGGGTCGACGCGTCGACCTTCCTCGAACGGAAGATCGACGGCGAGCCGCGCGTGCTCGATGGCCGGACGCACAGCGTCGCCATCTTCTATCGCGACTACAAGAAGGAAGGGGGCGTCGTCGTCCCGCATACGCTCGAGACCGTCGTGAGCGGCGTCAAGCAGACGCGCAAGATCACGGTCGAGCACGTCGCGACGAACGAGCCGGCCGACGATGCGATGTTCGGCAAGCCGCCACTCGCCATCGCGAAGGCGGCGAGCCGCTAGCTACTAGTCAGGCATCCGAACGGAGGGGGGAGGAGGCCATGAGACGAATCGAGGCGTGGGTGTTCGCCGGCTGCGTGACGGCGGCCCTGTGCGCGTGCGAGCAATTGCCGGGGCGCGACCTGAGCGCGGACCAGATCATCGAGAAGAACGTCGCCGCGAGGGGCGGGCTCGACGCATGGCGCAAGATCCGGACGATGGTCTGGTCCGGCCATGTGGACAGCGCGAACGCGCCCATGCGGGACATGCCGTTCATCCTCGCGATGAAACGTCCGAACAAGACGCGCTTCGAGATCACCGTGTTCGGCCAGAAGGGCGTGCGCGCATTCGATGGCCATGAAGGCTGGAAGCTCGGCGCGAACGCGGGCGGCAACGCGAGCGTGCGGCCCTATACGATGGACGAGCTGGTGTCCGCGCGCGACGAGCAGGTGATCGACGGGCCGCTGATCGACCATGACGCGAAGGGCGTCGGCGTGGCGCTCGACGGCGTCGACCGGATCGACGGGCGCAATGTGTATCGGCTGGCCGTGAAGCTGCCCTCCGGCGCGGTGCGCCACGTGTGGATCGACGCGCAGACGTTCCTCGACGTGAAGGTCGACCGTGAGGTGCGCGGGCCGCGCGGCGCGGTGACGGTCGACGTGAAGTACAGCGACTACCGGACCATCGACGGATTGCGGATCCCGCTCAGGATCGTCACCGGCAGCGCGTCGTCGCCGAACAAGGACACGCTGGTCATCGACAAGGTGTCGCTGAACCCGCCGCTCGACGATGCGATCTTCGCGAGGCCGGCCGTGACGGAGCGGCGCCGTCCGGTGTCGATCGATGCCGACGTGACGCCGCCGAAGTCGCGCGCGAGCCAGCCGACGCCACGGCCATGAACGGTATCCGGGGGCGGTTGCGCGCCCTCGCCAACGCTGGCCCGCTCGCGTCGCGCATGCTCGCGCGGGGCGTGTTGCTGGCCGCGCTGATCGTACCGGTGGGCGACGCGTCCGCCGGCGCGGCCACGGAGCGCGTCGCGCCGGCGGACGCGGGGCAGGCGATCTTCCAGCGCGGCCTCCTGGGCTCGGGCGAGCCGCTCGAAGCGGTGCACCCGGACGGCGTGCGCCTGCACGGCGCGGCCGCCGCCTGCATCAACTGCCATCGGCGCAGCGGCCTGGGCTCGAAGGAAGGCAACAACACGATCCCGCCGATCACGTGGCGCTACCTGGTCCATCCCCGCGAGCAAACCGCCGAGGATCTCGACATCCCCTACGTGCCCGGCATGCGCACCGATCGCGAACCCTACACGGAGGCACTGCTCGCGAGAGCCGTGCGCGACGGGGTCGATTCCGAAGGCAAGCCGCTCGGCAGCCTGATGCCGCGGTACGCGCTCGGCGATGCCGACCTGGCCGCGCTGAGCGGCTACCTGAAGCGCCTCGACCGGCGCAAGCCGTCAGGCGTGGCGGACACGGTGCTGCATTTCGCGACGATCGTCACGCCGGACGCGGACCCGGTGAAGCGGGCGGGCATGCTCGACGTGCTGCAGCACTACTTCGCGGACAAGAACGCGTTTCCCTTTGGCGCGACGCCGCCGCTGCGCTCGACCCGCAAGATGATGTTCATGGTCAATCGCCGCTGGGAACTCCATGTGTGGGCGCTCAAGGGGCCGCCGGACACGTGGCACGAGCAGCTGAGACAGGATCTCGCGCGGCAGCCGGTGCTGGCCGTGGTATCGGGGATCGGCGGCAGGAACTGGGCGCCGGTCCATGATTTCTGCGAGGAGGAGGCCGTGCCTTGTCTCTTTCCGAATGTCGAGGTGCCGGTCGAATCGGAGCACGATTTCTATTCGGTGTACTTCTCGCGGGGCGTGCTGCTCGAGTCGGACCTGATCGCGAAGCGCATTCTCGACGAGGCCGGGGCGCGGCCGGCGCAGCACGCGGTGCAGACGATCCGGCAGGTCTATCGCGCGGGCGACAACGGCGAGCGGGGCGCGCAGGCGCTGGCGGCCGCGCTGAAAGGGCACGGCTTCGCGGTGTCGAACCATGCGCTTGCGCCCGGCGACAGCGTCGCGCGCGCGCTGCGCCGGATGCCGCGCGGCGACGTGCTCGTGCTGTGGCTGCGGCCGCCCGATCTCGCGGCGCTCGACCCGGTGCCGCCCGCATCGGACACGGTCTTCATGTCGGGCCTGCTCGGCGGGCTCGACAACACGCCGTTGCCGGCGCGCTGGCGCGGCGTGACGCGCATCGCGTACCCGTTCGACTTGCCGGAAGGGCGGCGCGTGCGCGTCGATTATGCGTTCGGCTGGTTCACGATCCGGCAGATTCCGATGGTCGCGCCGCAAGTGCAGGCGGACACGTATCTCGCGTGCGGCCTGCTCGCCGAGACGCTCAGCCACCTGGTCGACGCGTTCGTGCAGGAGTACCTCGTCGAGCGCATCCAGGACATGCTCGAACGCCGCATCCTCACGGGCTATTACCCGCGCCTGACGCTCGCGACCGGGCAACGCTTCGCGTCGAAGGGCGGCTACATCGTCCGGTTCGCCGGGCCGGATCGCATGAAGCTTTCCGCCGACGGCGGCTGGATCGTCCCCTGAGCGGCCGCCGTGCGCCGAGCGGGTAGAGATCAGCACGCGAGAAGAGGAGGTTGCCCCATGCCACTCGAGCCTGGCGCATCCGACAATGAAGACATCGCGCGACGTTTGCATGTCGCGCCGGAGCGTGGCGACACAGGGCGGTGGAGGGAATGGCGATGACACACTTCTTGGTCGACCGTGGGGCGCGTCATCATCTTGTCCGTCGCGGATTGATGGTTGTGCTGGCAACGATCGCGTTGCTGCAGTTTTCCGCCGCGCGCGCGCTGCCGATCTTCGCGCGCCAGACCGGGCAAAGCTGCGTCGCCTGCCATGCGGGCGGGCAATTTCCGGAACTCACGCCGTATGGGCGCCTGTTCAAGCTGAACGGCTACACGCTCGGCGAGCGCACGATTCCGTTCGCCGCGATGGCCGTCGGCGACCTGAGCACGACGCGCGCCAACAGCGACGCCAGCGGCAATCCGATCAATCCGAAGAACGGCCAGCCGATCTTCGATTTCGCGAGCGTGTTCCTCGCCGGGAAGATCACCGACCATCTCGGCGGCTTCGCGCAGTTCACCTATTCGAATTACGATCACCAGGACGGCAGCGGCCGCTGGAAGGGCCACTGGGCATCGGACAACACCGACTTCCGCTTCGTCGACCGGATCATGTCCCCCGCGAACGACCTGATCGTCGGCTTGACGCTGCACAACAACCCGACCGTGCAGGACGTGTTCAACACCGCGCCCGCATGGGGCTACCCGTACATCTCGTCGACGATCAGCCCGGTGGCCGGCGTGCCGGCCCTGCCGGTGATCGAAGGAAGCCTGTCGATGCAGGTTGTCGGCACGGGCGCGTACCTGTACTGGAACAAGACGGTTTACGCCGAGCTGACCGCGTACAGCACGGCCGACGGCATCTGGTCGTTCCTGAGCCATGGGAACAAAGAGGGGAACCCGGACCACCCGCAGGTCTACCTGCGCGGCTACAACCCGTATGCGCGCATCGCGCTGACGCACGACTGGGGCCCGCACAGCCTGATGGTTGGCGCGTTCGGATTCAGCGTCAACCTCTATCCGAACGACCCGAACAACTTCCCGATCTTCGGCACGGGCGTCACGCGCTATCGCGACTATGGATTCGATACGCAATACCAATACCTGCTGGAGCCGCACACGATCACCGCGCAGGCACGCTACGTGCGCGAGAACATTCACGACCCGAACAACTTCGTGCTGAGCGACAACAGCTCGGCGAATCTCAACTCGCTGCGGCTCAAGGCGTCGTACATATACCAGAACAAATACGGCGTCAGCCTGTCGTTCTTCAACACGACCGGCACGCCGGACAGCACGCTGTACGCGGCCAGCGCGAACTTCCATCCGAACACGCAGGGCTGGACGCCGGAGATCTTCTGGATACCGGTTCAGTACGTGCGCGTCGGCCTGCAGTACACCCACTTCACCAAGTTCCTCGGCGCGACGACCAACTACGACGGCATGGGGCGCAACGCGAGGGACAACGACACGCTGTTCCTGTACCTATGGGTCGCTTCGTTCTGACCTCCCGTCCGGCGTTTCCCGTGCGCGCGGCCGACTGGAGCACGCGCAACGGGAGAGCGGCGCGCATCTCGCATCGCGTGTCGATGCACATGCGCACCGTCGCCGAACGGAACCGATTCAGAGGGCGGCAGAAATTGCGGCAAGGAGGTTCCTGACATGAACAAGATGGCCCATATCGTGTCGCTTGCGATGCTGCTGGCCGGGTCGGCTTGCCACGACCTGGAGCGCTCGCGGGAAGTCGACAACCCGGCCGTGGCGGGCAAGACCATCGCGCTGCAGGTGTGCTCGAACTGCCACGGGGCGACCGGCGTGTCGGTGTCGCCGATGTTCCCGAAGCTCGCCGGGCAGCGCAAGGAATACCTCGTCGATCAGCTGACGGACTTCAAGCTGCACGCCCGGGCCGATCCGAATGCGAAGCGGTACATGTGGGGCTTCACGCACCTGACCGATGCGCAGATCGACGAGCTCGCCACGTATTTCTCGAGCCAGCGCGCCACGCTGGGCGACGCCGGCGATTTCGCGCTGATCGGCGCGGGCAAGGCGATCTTCGAGGCGGGCCTGCCGGATAAGGGCGTCTCGGCGTGCATCGGGTGCCATGGCCAGCATGGCGAGGGCGTCAGCCGGTTCCCCCGCCTCGCCGGCCAGCATGCGGACTACGTGATCAAGCAGCTCAGGATCTTCCGCGAAACGGACACCCGGCCGCGCGGCACGGTCATGAAGGAGGTGTGCGCGAATATGTCGGAGCAGGACATGCGCGCGGTGGCCGCGTACGTCGAGGCGTTTCCGCCGGAGGCCGAGGCGTCGGCGAGCCCGCCCGCCGATCAGTAAACCTTTCGGTGCTTCGTCTCCCCCGGGGCGGGGCACTGGTTTTTTATTCCCGCAGTACGCGGTTCCATCACGGTGACGACGATGAAGATCTCGCAATCCTCTCGAGGCGGCGCTGTGCGGGCCCGCGCGCCGCTGCAGCGGCGACGGGCCGTGCCGCGCGTCGATCCGGGCCTGTTGCCGGACGATGCGCGCCCGTTCCTGCTGCGTCTCGACGCCGTCGACTGGCTGTTCGCGCTCGCGGTGCTGGCCGGCGCGGGCTTCGCACTGTCGCGCTACGACGCGTTCATGAACGGCTACGACAAGGCGGTGCTGATCGGCACCGTGCCGGCGCTCGCCGTGCTCGGCTGGCGCTGGAAGCCGGCCCGGCTGC
>LOZU01000088.1:0-95150 GCA_001527685.1 Burkholderia pyrrocinia | reverse complement strand
CGGCGCAGCGGCATCACGTCGTTACCGTAGCTCACCTCGACGTACGGCACGCCGTTGTCGTCACGACGGCGGGACACGGCAACCATGTACCACGTGTTTTTCGCCTCGATCCGCACCGGGTCGGCACCAAACACCAGCTCACCACGGAAGGCGAACTCGTCGGCGAGCCAGTCGCGCACGCGCTGCTCGATCTTCCAGTCGTCGTCGGCGCAGACCAGCACGTGCACATCCGGATACGTCGCACGCAGGTAGCGCACGGCAGGGAGGATGCCGCCCGCATCGAAGCAGATATCGACCGCGAACGCATCATCGATCGCCATGCGGATTGCGCGTGCAGTCGCGTAGCCTTCTGCGACCAGCACGACCTGGTCGTCCGGACCGACCTCGCCGAGAACGTACGATGCGCCCTTCTTCTCCATGCCCTTATTGAAGCGCTTCGCGCCGTCCGGCGTGATCTTCTGCAGACCAACCAGACGCGGCTCGTCGTCGCCATACTGGAACATCGGTACGAACATCGTGCCGTCCGCGTCAAAGCGGACGCCCTCGGCCGTGATGTGCTTGCGGTCCAGGTATGCGGACTCGCCATGTTCCGCCGCGCGGCTCCACTGGTCGCGCGCTCGGTTCGCGGCGAGCTTCGCCTGCCGGACTTCGCGCTCGGCATGCTCACGATCGGCCGCCTCCTGCCGACGACGGGTTTCGGCGAGCGCTTCCTCGCTCAACGGTGCGCCGCTCCATTCGAAACGCTCGGTGCCCGGATCGTCGCCGGAGAAATGGCCGAACGTACCGCCATAGCCGATCACCGCCCCCTTGCTGACAACCTCTCGAAGCTGATACCAGTATTTCTTGCGCGGCCCGTACCGATGATGTTTGCCATCCGCGACCGGATGGCCGGCAGGCAGATCAGGATGCCCCGCCGCACGCAATTGCTGAATGATCTGGTCAAGTGTCGCCATATGAAATCCCCTTAATAAAAGTAGCTTTGGCCGCGTCCTGCGGCCAGATCACATTTCCTTGAGCCGCACCTCCAATCGGCGCGACGTCCCGTTAGCGCCCAACCCCGCCCGCAAGCAAAGCGCACCGGATATCCCGCGCAAGCTTGTGGGAAACGTTGCGCCAAACGCCCCGCCCGGCGGCAAAACACTGCCGGCTAGTCGGCACACGGGGGTAATGCGACGCGCCACGCCGCAACGCACTGCTGGTTCCGTTCACGTTCACTTCGGTCTCCGGTTACTTGCCACGCAAACGACGCCACTCGGCGGTCATGCGCTCGTCGAATACGGCGAGGTCGGCTGCGCAAAACCTGCCGACGATCTGATTGCGGAACGCATGGCGTTCAGCCTTGGTTGGTAGTGCCGCACACGAACGCGCAGCAATCTCGATGAAGACATCGATGCGGCCGACCCGCTCTGCTTCCGCGAGGAACGCGGCAAGGCGGTCAGGAAATGTCGACAGGAGGTCAGAGAGGAGACGGCCGACGTGATCCGGCACAGTGTCGAATCGATACGCGAGCGCCGACGTAGCACACGCCAGTTGGTTCCCATACCCGCAGCACAACTCGACCTGCTCACGCGCTACTCGACAACATCCCATGCCGGGCTTGAATCGCTCCATATCAGCGCCGCCGACGCTTCGCGAGGTTCCGAGCGGCATGAATCAGCCGCTGAAACAGGCGCTGTCCCTTGCGCCCCGTCGCGATGATCTCCTCGGCCTTGCGGTCGTCGATACGTTGATCCTCGAGCGCACGCGTCACGTCATCGGCGACGCGCCCGACATGGGCCTGCAGGTGTAGCGCCGTCGAGACAAGACGCATCGCACCCGGCTCGAGCGCGTCCTCGGTCACTTGCTCGTCGACGTGTTCAGCGACCAGGCCGAAACGCGCATTCAGCGCATGCAGCGCATCGAGCGCGTGTGCCTTCGCCTCGACCTTCTCTTGCATCCACTCGACCAGTAGCTCGAACATCTCCATCGACAAGCGACTGTCGCCGACGCCACGCAAGCGCAATCGCAGCGACTCAGCCGTGATGTTCTTTCCGCGCCGGACGGTCAGATGGTTCGCTGCGTCGGCGACTCCTCCGGGCGTGTTTCGAATGGATGTGTAGAGCACATCCAGCCATTCAGTGCTGTCGTATCGGCAGGTCATATCGGGAGATTGGGAACAAGGCAATTTCATGCTGTCGCACTGGTCGACGGCGGCATACGATGCGAAGGACAGGTAGACGCGCTCACTCGCCGTTTGCCGAAGTGGCATCGCGAGCACATTCGGTAGTCGCGCGTCTCTGGAGACAGTTGAGAAGCGCCTGCACGGTTGAGATACGCGGATCGGCGACTAGACGACCAGCAATCTTCGTTAGCGTCTGATACGGGACACCGCTTTGCCGTGCGATTTCGGGCCAGTCGCCCTTTGCCGCGTCAAGCTGGCGAAGAACGACCGTCAAGATTGGCTCGCTTTCAATCCGCATGGACTTCTCCGAGAAATGGACGGAGCAAGTTTATCCATTTATGGATTACATGACAATGCCATCACACACGAAACAATCCGCCAATGGGTATCCATATTCGGCAAGATAACGGCATGAAAACGCCGCCAACCAAGTCAGACCTCCGTATCATCTTGGCCCGCAAGCTACGCTGGTACATGGATCGCTACGAGCACGTAGACCGCCAAGAAAAGGTTGCGAAGCGAGCCGGTATCTCTCAAAGCTCCGTGAATCGAGTGCTGTCCGCGAAAGTCGACACTCAGATGCGCGTCGTGGAGTCGCTGGCACAAGCTATCGGCGTTTCACCCACGGAACTCCTGACCGACGAAGAGAACGACGCGGCCGTTATTCACTATGATCGCGTGCGCTTCGCCCGCCTCGCCGACGCAGACAAGAAGGCGATTGAGCGATATATCGAATTCGTCTTGAGCCAAGCCGACGTTTCGACTCGCGACGACGACGGCTCGACCTCTATCGAAGAATCCATTCCACCTACGGCCAACTCCCGGCGACGGGCCAAGACCGCCGCTCAACGACCATTATCAAATGAACTGTTGAGCGATGATGACCAGCAAAATCAGAACAAACGCAGCCGAGGGCCCCAAACGCGCACCTAACAACGTCTACGCATTACCCACAATACGCAGACGCGCGCGCCACAACGCCATTCGCGCCTTCTTGAATGGCTTAATTGACCGTCACAACGAGCACCCAGCGGTTGCCGCTGCGTCCGTCTTCCTCAGGGAGGACGGCACCGTCTCGATCTCCGCCAAGGGCGTGGATCCCGATACCGCCGACGAAGTATTGGCCGGAGTACACCAGCTCGCCAGGCGCATCGAGGCAAGCAAGCCGCATTACCAAACACCCGCGAATCGACAGCGCGGCGGCGTTAGCCTACTTATCCTTGCCGCCACCGGCTTCTCCCTTGCGTCCTACCTTAATGCCACCGCGTGGCTCGACGTCGTGCTGGTGCTCGCCGCACAGGCTTCCGCGCTGTTGCTGACCAGACCACCAAGGCGCTAACACCTTCCCCGCCACCAACCCGGCGGGGATTTTTTGCGCGCACTTATCCATTAATGGATTGACAGTTAATTTTCCTTTAATGGATACTTCGGCTGTCGCGTCACACGACGCCCAACCGGAGAACCACCATGGAATCGACCGATCTGCACGCGGAAGCCCGTCAGGACTGGCTCCGCGACGAACAAACTCCCCGTGTTACGCCGTCCGAGTCCGCCCGCCAAAGCAACTTTGAGAAGTCGGCAATCTTCCGCTGGACCTTCATCGCGGCCCTGCTGTTCATTGCCGTCAACGTGTTCCAAGACGGTCCGGTCGACGAGCCGCCGACCGCCTACCGCGTCACCGCCTAAACCGCCCCGACCCAGCCGGGGCAAGTGGCCCCGGCGTCATGGAGACCTGCCATGCCGCGAATCAAAGTCAAAGCCGAGCCTCTTTTCGACGTCGAGCGTCGCGACACTCTGTCCCTGCGAACTGTCGTTCGTTACGACCGGAACGCAAAGCGCCCGACAACGCCGATTCTGATCGGCAAGTACGTTGTTGCACGACGCCCCCTGTCCGACAGCCTGCACACGCTTTACATGATCCTCGACGGGGCCGAGATCGCCAGCACGCAGATCTCGATCCCGAGCGAGGCCGACTGCGCAACAGCCATCAACCGCCTGCGCGATACGAAACGCGCAGCCGGCGTCGCTGCATGCGATGCGATTGCCAAGGCGAAGAAGCCGCGTAAGCCGCGCGCATTCACGATCCGGGAGGCAGCATGACGCCAGCACCGGCACACAACGCACAGTCGTTCAGTCCGTTCGTGGACATGACGGTCGGCCAGCGCGCAGACCTCACCATTCGCATAGTCGACGTGTTCCGCCGCCTGCCCCGTGCGATGACGTCCGAGGAGGTATGCAAGGCCCACTTCCCTGACATGGCGAGCGTCGCAGCACAGCACATTGACAAGCTCGCGCGCGGAGGACTGCTTCGTCGCCAGCCGCGCCCTCATGATCTGCGCTTCGTCTACTGGCTGCCCGGTTCCGATGCCGCCCCGCCGCTTCCGATTCCGTGCAAGCAAGCGGACGGCACGTACTCCGGTGACGCCGACGACACGTTCAAACCCCGACGGGCAGCGTCCGCGGCCGTCGCCGCCGGCTCGATGCACACGCGGCCCGCGTTCCATCCGATCGTCACACGCAACCAAGGGAGCCACGTCGCCGTCTCGTTCCCGCACCTGTACCCGCTCGAGGTCACGGCTGACTCGCTCCAGGATTCCGCCGCGCAGGCAATGCGCTATCTGCGCTTGTTCCGACAGAGCATCGACCTCGAAGTCGCTCGCCTCGAGCAGCTCGTTCAACGCCGAAGGACCGCATGATGGACGACCGCACGCAACCTCTCGACCTGACCGCACCGATCCCGACCGGAAACATCAAGGCCGCAGCAGCCGCAGCCGGCGCGACGTCGGCGGATCTGTGGATGGTCCCCTACGAGCAACTTCACTATGACCCGGCGGACAACATCCGGCCGGTCGACACCGAATGGGTGGCACATCTTGCGGCACTGATGCGGGAGAACGGATACGACAAGGGCTCCCCGCTCCATTGCTACGCCCGGAAGGTCGACGGCAAGGATCTTCTCTACGTGTACAAGGGGCAACACCGCTATCTCGCGGCTGGACACGTAATCAAAACCGGGAAGAATTTAGGCAAGATCCCGGTCGTCGTCCGCGACGCCAAAACCGTCAACCGCGCCGACATGGTGATCGACGGCTATCTCAGCAACGACAGTAAGCGGTCGTCGCCGCTTGAGCTGGCTGCGGCCGTCGCCGAGCTGCGCGACATTCACGGCATGACCCTCGCGGCGATCTGCAAGCGTCTGAACGTCACGGACCAAACGATTCGCGACGTCGGCCTGCTCGAACGCGCACCGGTCGAACTGCATCAGATGGTTCGCGACGGCGCGGTCGCCGGCACGCTCGCGATTGAGCAGATCCGCGAACACGGGGCAGACAAGGCACTCGACCGGCTGCAGAAAGGCGCGGCGAAGGCCGCTGCGTCCGGCAAGGCCCGCGTGACGAAGAAACACCTCGACGCGGCACACGCGCCGTCGACGGACGCGGACGCACCCGCTGAGGCACAGGCGCCATCGAAAGCGTCACCGCTCCCGACCGCGTCCACCAAGATCAGCGAGCCGCGCGCAAAGCAACTTTTGCAGGCCCTGCAGGCGGTGTTGCACGACAATGGTTTCGGCAAGCTGGCACCCGCGACGATCGACGCCGTTCACACGGCACTGATGCCGCTTACCGACCTGCTCGACGCGAAGCCGACCGGGCCGCGCACGTATCCGTTAGACACACCGAACGAACACGGTGTGTTCCCTGACTGCGAGTCGATCAATGCCCCCGCCCTCAAGCGAGGCGGACAGCCCGTCGCCGAAATTCGCCTTGCCCAACCGAAGGCGGGAAAGTGGATCTTCAGCATCATCGTGCGCGCAGGCACGGGCCGCTACTCCAGCCTGCCTTCAATCGACACGCTCTCGCATGCACTGCCAACGCGTGGGCAAGCAATCGGAACTGCGACCGCCGCAATCAGCCGTCTGTTCGAAAGTGAGTATCGGGACACGAAAGAGTATCGCGTCTGGCAAAAGTGGCGCGACCAGCTGCTCGCGATGCCTGATCCGGACTGGACCGATGACATGAGCCACCAGAACGACGGTCTCGAAATCGGCGACGACAAGGCGGCGGAACACACCCCGTTGCCACCTGAAGCCGCTTGGCCGTTCCCGATCGACGCCGAACGCACCCGGCATTCCCGCGCAGGGAGCGTCAAATGACCTCGCGCCCGGCCCTTTCTACCCCACGTCCGCTGCCGCGAAAGCGGGAACACGCGAAGAAGCGCCCGGCTATTGCACTGGCGAGCGTCAACGGCACTTCGATGCGGTCGGACTGCGGCGGGCTGACGCCCGCAACAACGATCCGGAAGGACGAAGCGCCGCTCGCGCGGCGCAAACCTATCCAGACGAACAAAGCTTCGGCGGAGACCCGCCGAGGCAGGCTCGCGCGACTCGACGCGCTCCGCCTCGAGATCCGCTCGCTGATCACCGACATTTCACACGCGGCCGACGTCGAGCTGCTCGACCTGATGGCAGACGAGGTCGGCTCGTTTTCCCGTCACAAAGCCGCGCAGGACGCACGCACTTGGGCAGCAACGGCCGGCATCACGCTTGAGACTGGATTGATGCAGCTCGCGCGCGCAATGCCCCACGCCACCACTGGAGACCAATCATGACCAACGAAGTGCCCCGCGCTAATGCGCTGACGGACAACCAACGGGCCGCGATTGAATTCGCACTCGGCGCATGCGCCGGCCATCGTGCAGGCGAAGCACACGTTGCCTCGCTGGAATCGCTTCTCACCGCCTCTACGTGCTCCCCACAGTCGCCCTCCGAGCTGACTGCCGCAGCCCGCGACGTGCTGGCAGAGCGCCGGCGACAAGTTGAGCAAGAGGGCTGGACACCCGAAGGTGACGACTCGTACGAAGTCGGTGAGTTGGCCAAGGTCGCCGCCTGCTATGCCATGTATGGCAAGCACCACACCGACCGGCTACCACCAAACTGGCCCGAATGGTGGGATACGAAATGGTGGAAGCCCGGCGGCTTGGTCGGCTATCGCCGCAATCTGGAGAAGGCAGGAGCGCTGATCCTCGCCGAGATCGAACGCCTCGACCGAGTCACCGCTCGAGGAGGAGAACCCCAATGAACGCCCCTCCGAAACGAGCGGTGCAGTTTCGCCTCGAGCTGCAGGCCGACACGCCGGCTGCAGCCGCATCGGCGCTCTACAACTTGTCGTTACGGGTCGACCGGGGTCAAGTATCCGCGCACGCCGTCAGCGGAGGCCACAACTCTGGCTATGAATGCTGGATGACCATCGCCGACCACCCGACACATGAGGAATTTGCGCTTGAGCTGAAGCAATGGCTCGACCGCAAGGCCGAAGCGCAGGGAGGCAAGGCGTGAGGACGTTTGATCTACAAGAGTGCGCCGACTTCCTGAAAGTCGACCGAACCACGGCAATGAAACTTGCCCAGCAAGGCGACATCGTCGGCGCTCGCATCGGTCGAGCATGGGTGTTTCTAGAGGACGACGTCGTCGCGTTCCTACGTGAGCAGGCGCAACAGCAGACGCTCGAGCGCCTCGAGGGACGCACAACACCCAATCACGCGGACACGGACCGCCGCGCGCAGGCCGCGATCCAGCGCCAACTGCAAACGTCGCCGACGCGTCGGGCGGGCCGCACGGCTCGAGCGCTGCCCCGTCTTCCGGACCTCCCCGCCAACGCACCGGCTGCACAAGCCGCGTGACCCCTACGCTGCCCGTCGACTGGCGGGCAGCGTACCTACCAGAGCCGCTCGGCCAGGTCGCTCCCTCGCAGGTTCGCATAGCGCATCAACACCTTCGGGTCGCTATGGCCCGTGATCTTCGCGATCTGGATGTCGCTCAAGGTCGTCCGCTCGTACAGCCGCGACGTCGCTTCATGCCGCAGGTCATGGAACACCAGATCCGGGCAACCGGCCGCATCGAATATCCTGCCGAACTGGCCCGACAGCCGCACCGTGACGCGCTCAAGAACCTTCCGCTTCAGGAGCGGCATATCCTTCGCTCGCATCCCGGCCTCGATCTCGTCGATCCATGGGAAGAGCCTGCCACCGTCAAATGAGAACCCGCACATTTCGGGGTCTTGACCGGTCACGGCCGCGACATAGCGCTCGAACGCACCAATCGCAATCGTCGTAAGCGGCACCGCACGCTTGCTGCCGTTCTTTGTCCGCTCGAGCATGGCCGTCCGGCGGCCGACGTCGAACTGCACGATATCCAGCGTATACATTTCGCGCATCCGCATCCCCGACTCGATCGCCAGCTCGAACAGGAACGCCAGCGCCGGCCGATACGGTAGATCGAAGGCCCGCTCACGACCCTCGGGCTTTCCACCCGCCATGATGCGCCGAATCTCAGCCTCCTCGGCCGCACTCGGTCGTCGATCGCGATGCACATCTTCTTTCGCCGCGACATCCTGCGCCTCGACCGCGACCCGATCATCGTCTGTATAGGTCGCGTAGCGCTTCGGCAGCAATCGCAGCGGGTTGACCGCGAGCATTGGCGTGCCGGACTTGACCACCCAATCGAAACAGCGAGCGAGCGCCCCGACATTGTGGCGAATCGTCGACGGCGATAGATGATGCTCGCGCTTCATGCCCGTCACCCACCGCTCGGCCCATTCATAGTCCACGGTCGTAAGCGCTTTCGATGGAAGCCGGCCGAGCAGCGTGTTTAACACCTGGGCATCGGAATCAGGCACGGACACTCGACGCAGGTACTCGCGAATGGCGTCCAGCGTCGTCGAGATCATTTCGCGCTGCTCGACAACATCTGCGGGAACAATGCCGGCGTCGAGCAGCTGCTCGAGTCGAGCGACGTACGCGTCGCCCTCCTCCTCTGTTTGGAACGTCAGGGAAAGTGGCTTTGGGAGAAGCTTCGAACGTCGGATGATGTATTCCCACGTTCCGGAGGGTCGTAGTCGCTTGGTCGCCATGCGCTGATCGGAACTCGCCTATACGGCCAAAGAGCCGACTTAGGCGTGGTTACGCGTGTTTCTTGAGTGGTTAGTGGCGACTTTGTACCACTCTGGGCGACTTTCTTACAAGGATGAAAGTGGCGCAGAAAAGAGAAAAGCCCTGATTTCTCAGGGCTTTTCTCTGTACTACTTGGAGGCGCGAGCCGGAGTCGAACCGGCCTAAACGGCTTTGCAGGCCGCTGCATAACCGCTTTGCTATCGCGCCGTAAGCGGACTGTCCATTCGCCGTGACGGCAAACGACAGATTTGATTGACGACCATCGGTCCATCAAACAAAAAGGGAAGCTTTGCTTCCCCAGTGCCTGGAGCGGGAGACGAGTCTCGAACTCGCGACCTCAACCTTGGCAAGGTTGCGCTCTACCAACTGAGCTACTCCCGCATTGTCCTGCATGTGCAACGCCTTGCCGTACAACGCGCTGCCAGAAATCTGGAGCGGGAGACGAGTCTCGAACTCGCGACCTCAACCTTGGCAAGGTTGCGCTCTACCAACTGAGCTACTCCCGCGTTGACCTGCATGTGCAGCGCCTGCCGTACGACGCGCCGCCAGAAACCTGGAGCGGGAGACGAGTCTCGAACTCGCGACCTCAACCTTGGCAAGGTTGCGCTCTACCAACTGAGCTACTCCCGCATACTGCTGCTTCTGCCTCACTGCACTCACTTTGTCGTGCAGCGGAGAAGCGAGATTATGTCGAAGGCACACTAGAGTGTCAAGCGCTTTTCGTGCCCTCTTTCCAAAAACTTTTCCGCTCCGGCATCGCAAACCGCGTCACACGCGGCTGCGCTCGCGAATCTGCGGCCATGCGAGCTTCATGTAGTAGAGCATCGACCAGATGGTCAGCACCGCCGCGAGATACATCAGCCACTCGCCCCACACGCGCGTGTCGATCGTCGCGATGCCGAGCGGCAGCGGCCCGTAGTACAGCAGCATCGGAATCGCCACCATCTGGCAGGCGGTCTTGAACTTGCCGAGCTGGTTCACCGCGACGCTCTTCGACGCGCCGATCTGTGCCATCCATTCGCGCAGCGCCGAGATCGCGATCTCGCGGCCGACGATCACCAGCGCGATCGCCGCGTCGACCCGCGAAATCTGCACGAGGATCAGCAGCGCAGCCGTCACCATCAGCTTGTCCGCGACCGGGTCGAGGAACGCGCCGAACGACGACGTCTGATTCCATTTGCGGGCCAGGTAACCGTCGAACCAGTCGGTGAGCGCGGCGAGGATGAAGATCAGCGCCGCCGCGAGATTGCGGTGCGCGCCGCCCATCATCGTGTCCGGCAGATAGAACACGCCGACGACGAGCGGAATCAGCACGATCCGCACCCACGTCAGGAAAATCGGGAAATTGAACGGCATGGCATCCGGGACGGACAGTAAAGGATTCGCAATTGTGCCGCGTCGACCGCCCTGCCACAAGCCAAGCGGGCGGCCGCGCGGCGCGCGTCAGTGCAGCTGCCTGTAGATCTGCTCGGCGAGCGCGTGCGAGATGCCCTCGACGCTCGCGAGCTCCTCGACGCTCGCCGCAACGACGCCGCGCAGCCCGCCGAAGCGCGCGAGCAGCCGCTGCCGGCGTTTCGCGCCGACGCCTTCGAGCTCCTCGAGCCGCGACGTCTGGCGCGCCTTCGCGCGCTTCGCGCGCATCCCGGTGATCGCGAAGCGGTGCGCCTCGTCGCGGATCTGCGCGACGAGCATCAGCGCAGCGCTTTCCTTGCCGAGCTCGAGCGGCGTCCGGCCGTCGGCGAACACGAGCGTCTCGAGCCCGACCTTGCGCCCCTCGCCCTTCGCGACGCCGACCAGCATCGACGTGTCGAGCCCGAGCTCGGTGAACACCTGCCGCGCGATCTCGACCTGGCCCTTGCCGCCGTCGATCAGCACGATGTTCGGCAATAGGCCGGCGGCCTCGGCCTGGCGCGTCGACTCGCCGTCGATGCCCGCCGCGTCGTCGGCGGCCGCGGCCTGCGCCGCCTGCTCGACCATCTTCTCGTAGCGGCGCGTCAGCACCTGCCGCATCGCCGCGTAGTCGTCGCCCGGCGTGATGCCGGTGATGTTGTAGCGGCGGTATTCGCCGGACTGCATCTTGTGATGGTGATAGACGACGCACGACGCCTGCGTCGCCTCGCCCATCGTATGGCTGATGTCGAAGCATTCGATCCGCAGCTGCGCGAGATCGTCGCTGTCGAAACTGAGCGTGTCGGCAAGCGCGCGCGTGCGTGCCTGCTGCGAGCCCTGCTCGGACAGTAGCCGCGCGAGCGCGAGCTGCGCATTCTGTTCCGCCATCGACAGCCACGCGCGCCGCTGGCCCTGCGGCTGCCGCACCAGCGACACCTTGTGGCCGGCCTGCTCGGACAGCAGCTCGAGCAGGTCGCGGCTCGCGGGCGCATGGCTCACGACGAGCACCGGCGGCACGCGATTGCCGAGATAGTGCTGCGCGATGAACGCGTCGAGCACCTCGGCCTCGACCGAGGCCGACGCGCCGCGCCCACCGTCCGCCGCTTCGGCGGGCTGGTCGGGCAGCGCGTCGCCGGCCGGCCCGGCTTCGTCGTCGAGCCCGCCTTCCGCGAGCGTCAGCGCGCTCTCGACGTGCGTCGGGAAGTACGCCTTGTCGCCGAGATGCCGGCCGCCGCGCACCATCGCGAGATTCACGCAGACCCGCCCGCCCTGCGCGACCACCGCGAGGATGTCGACGTCGCTGTCGCCGCCGACCTCGATCGCCTGCTGATGCAGCACGGTCGCAAGCGAGCTCATTTGGTTGCGCACGGCCGCCGCCTGCTCGAACTTCAGCTCGGCCGCGAAGCCGTGCATCTTCTGTTCGAGCTCCTTCAGCACCTCGGACTGCCGGCCGAGCAGGAAGCGCGCGGCGTTCGACACGTCGCGCGCGTAGTCCTCTTCGGCGATCGCGCCGACGCACGGCGCGGTGCAGCGCCCGATCTGGTGCAGCAGGCACGGCCGCGTGCGGTTGTTGAACACCGAATCCTCGCAGGTGCGCAGCTGGAACACCCGCTGCAGGATCTGGATGCTCTCGCGCACGGCCCACGCGCTCGGAAACGGCCCGAAATACTGGTTCCGCTTGTCGACCGCGCCGCGGTAATACGCCATCCGCGGAAAGCGATGCGCGGTGAGCTTCAGGTACGGATACGACTTGTCGTCGCGGAACAGGATGTTGTAGCGCGGCGCGAGCGCCTTGATCAGGTTGTTCTCGAGCAGCAGCGCCTCGGCCTCCGAGCGCGTGACGGTCGTCTCGATGCGCGCGATGCGCGTGACCATCATCGCGATGCGCGGCGACAGCTGCGTCTTCGTGAAATAGCTCGACACGCGCTTCTTCAGGTCGCGCGCCTTGCCGACGTAGAGCACGGCGCCCGCCGCGTCGTAATAGCGGTAGACGCCGGGCAGGTGCGGCAGCTGCGCGAGGATCTTCTTCGGTTCGAACGGGGCTTCGGGGGCGTCTGGGGATGTCATGCGTGATCCGTGCGCCGCGAGGCGCGCGAACGGGTCCATTAGAATCGCCAGTTTAGAGCATTCCAACCGCCCGCTTCGATGCCACGTACCGCTTCCCGCCCCCACGACCCGACGCCCCGCGCGCCGGACGAACCGCTCGCCTGCGACATCTTCTGCACGGTCGTCGACAACTTCGGCGACATCGGCGTGTGCTGGCGCCTCGCGCGCCAGCTCGCGCACGAACACGGCTGGCAGGTGCGGCTGTTCGTCGACGACCTGCGCACGTTCGCGCGCCTGCTGCCCGGCGTGGATCCCGACGCGGTGCGGCAGGCCGCCGACGGGGTCGTGATCGAACACTGGCATGCGCAGGTCGGCGATGCGATCGAGATCGCCGACATCGTGATCGAGGCATTCGCGTGCGAGCTGCCGGGCGCGTATCTCGCGGCGATGGCGCGCCGCGCGCGCCGGCCCGTGTGGATCAACCTCGAATACCTGAGCGCCGAGGACTGGGTCGCCGATTTCCACCTGCGGCCGTCGCCACACCCGCGCTACCCGCTCGTCAAGACGTTCTTCTTCCCCGGCCTGTCGGCCGGCACCGGCGGCGTGCTGAAGGAGCACGACCTCGACGCGCGCCGCGCGGCCTTCGACGCCGACGCGCAGGCGCGCGCGGCCTGGTGGCGGCGCGCGACCGGCGACGCGCCGCCCGCGCCCGGCACGACGGTCGTCAGCCTGTTCGCGTACGACAACCCCGCCGTCGATGCGCTGCTCGAACAGTGGCGCGACGGCGCGTCGCCGGTCGTCGCGCTCGTGCCCGAGGGGCGCGTGTCGCCGCGCGTCGCACGCTTTTTCGGGGTCGAGTCGTTCGGCGCCGGCGCGCGGGCGAGCGCCGGCAACGTCACCGCATACGGGCTCGCGTTCGTCCCGCAGGCCGACTACGACCCGCTGCTGTGGGTCAGCGACCTGAACTTCGTGCGCGGCGAGGATTCGTTCGTCCGCGCGCAGTGGGCGCGCCGGCCGTTCGTCTGGCACATCTACCCGCAGGCCGACGACGCGCACCTGCCGAAGCTCGACGCGGCGCTCGCGCACCTGTCCGATGGCCTCGCCGACGTGCCCGGCCGGGCGCTCGCGCGGTTCTGGCATGCGTGGAACGGCGCCGGCGCACCGGACTGGGCCGATTTCTGGCAGCACCGCGCGGCGCTGCAGGCGAACGCGATCCGCTGGGCCGACGCGCTGGCCGCGGTCGGCGACCTCACCGGAAAGCTGGCGGAATACGCAAAATCTCAGTTAAAATAAGCGGTTATCCGACGGCTGACCACGCAAGCGCTTGCTTTGGGTGCCCACCGGAACGCATCTGCTTGCGCCGTCCGCCGTTGCGCAACGCTCAGGCACCTTTAATTTGATTTGATCAGGACAGTTTTTCATGAAAACCGCACAGGAACTCCGCGTAGGCAACGTCGTGCAAATCGGCAGCGACGCTTGGGTCATCTCGAAGACGGAATACAACAAGTCGGGCCGTAACGCCGCCGTCGTCAAGATGAAGATGAAGAACCTGCTGACCAACGCAGGCCAGGAGTCGGTCTACAAGGCCGACGACAAGTTCGACGTCGTCGTGCTCGACCGCAAGGAAGTGACGTACTCGTACTTCGCCGACCCGATGTACGTGTTCATGGACGCCGACTACAACCAGTTTGAAGTCGAAGCCGAAATGATGGGCGACGCGCTGAACTACCTCGAAGACGGCATGACGTGCGAAGTCGTGTTCTACAACGAGAAGGCGATTTCGGTCGAACTGCCGACGGTCCTGGTCCGCGAGATCACCTACACCGAGCCGGCCGTCAAGGGCGACACGTCGTCGGGCAAGGTGCTGAAGAACGCGAAGCTTGCGACCGGTTTCGAACTGCAGGTTCCGCTGTTCTGCAACACCGGCGACAAGATCGAAATCGACACGCGTACGCACGAGTACCGCAGCCGCGCGTAATCGCGAGGCGATTTCCGCGTCGAACAAAGCGCCCTTCGGGGCGCTTTTTGTTTTATCGGCCGCAACAGCGCACCCCACTACGCAGCGAGATGAAGCACAAAATCCACCGATAAAGATATTCAATTTGTATCATCGGTAACTGTTTTATAGCGACGGAGAAATAATCCGCGTCATGCGTTCGCCGGGGCATAAAATCAGTTTTTAATCTCAAAATGCGGCTGCGGATTCTCGGCCGATGGTCCGCCTCATTTGACACGACACGCGTCCACCATGCCACACGCCCTGATTGTCGAAGACGATCCCAACAGCCTGTCCGGCCTCACCGCGCTGCTCGCCGCGGACGGCTTCTCGGTCGACACGGCCACGTCGCTCGCCGAAGCGCGCACCGCGCTCGGCCGCTCGATTCCGGATGTGGTCCTCGTCGACCTGAACCTGCCGGACGGCAGCGGGTTCGACCTGCTTCAACACCTCCCGCAGCAGCAGCCGAACGGCTCGCTGCCCGTCATCGTGCTGACCGGCAACGCGACGGTCGAAAGCGCGATCGAAGGCCTGCGCCACGGGATCTGGGATTACCTGCTCAAGCCGATCAACATCCCGCGCCTGCGCAGCCTGCTCGCGCGCATTCCTCGGCCGTACGAACTGATCGACGAAGTGCAGTCGCTGCGCGCATCGCTGAGGCATCTCGGCCGCTTCGGCGCGCTGGTCGGCCACAGCGACGCGATGCAGCACGTCTACGACATGATCGAGCACAATGCGCGCACCGAAACGGCCGTGCTGTTCTCGGGCGAGGCCGGCACCGGCAAGAAGCTGGCCGCGCGCACGCTGCATGAGCTGAGCCGCCGCCGCAAGGGGCCGTTCGTCGCATTCGACTGCCGCACGCTCGCGCAGGCCGGCCGCCAGGGCGCATCGCTCGACAGCGTGCTGTTCGGCCACGAGCGCGGCGCGTTCGACGGCGCCGAGCGGCGCGAGTCCGGCCTGTTCGAGCAGGCGAGCGGCGGCACGCTGTTCCTCGACGAAATCACCGCGCTGCCGATCGTGCTGCAGGAAGCGCTGCTGCAGGCCATCGATTCGCAGAACTTCATGCGCATCGGCGGCACGAGCCCGGTGGCGAGCGACTTCCGGCTGATCGCCACCACGCGCCGTCCGGCGCGCGAAGCAGTGGCGAACGGCACGCTGCGCGAAGACTTGTGGCTGCGTCTCGATGCATCGTCGATCACGATGCCGCCGCTGCGCGAGCGCGATGGCGACGCGCTCGCGATCGCCGATGCGCTGATCGACGAATTGAACCGCGACGCGCTCGCAACCGGCCGCGGCACGACCGACAAGCGCGCCGCGCCGGGTTTCGTGCGCGAATGCCTGTCCTACGAATGGCCGGGCAACGTGCGTGAATTGCAGGAGCGCGTGCGCTTCGCATATGACGCATCCGGCGACTTCATCGATTCGCTGCGCGCGGGCGAAGCCAGCTTCTCCGCCGGCGCCGCGCTGAACGGCAGCAGCGTGCAGATCAAGGTCGGCACGCCGCTGTCGGATGTCGAGGATCTGCTGATCCGCGCGACGCTCGATGCGGTCGGCGGCACGCGCCATCGCGCGGCGACGCTGCTCGGCATCAGCCCGAAGACGCTGTACAACAAGCTGCAGCGGATGAAGGTGAATTAAGCGCCGGCTGAAGGGAAAATAGCCGGGTCGAAAAGGCCGCGCATCGTGCGCGGCCTTTTCATTTTCGGTTCGCACGCGCCCGCGCGCCGCCCCGCTTACGCCAGTGCGCTGCGCAACAGCGCCTGCGCTTGCTGGTAATCGGGCTGCGCGATCAGCTTGTCCCACTTTGCCGGCTTGCCGCGCGCGCGCATCCGCTTGATGCGGCGCACCGACTCCGGCGACGGCTGCGCCTTCAACCCGTTCAGCACGACTTCGGCCTCGTCCGGCTGGTTGCAGACGAGCACCATGTCGCAGCCGGCCGCGAGTGCCGCGTCGGCCGCCTGCGTGAGCGTGCCGCCTTCGCGCGCGGCCTCCATCGACAGGTCGTCGCTGAAGATCGCGCCCGTGAAGCCGAGCCGGCCGCGCAGGATGTCCTGCAGCCAGACCCGCGAGAAGCCGGCCGGGCGCGCGTCGACCTGCGAGTAGATCACGTGCGCGGGAATCACCGCCGACAGCGACAGGCCGAGCCAGTCATAGGGCGCGACGTCGTTCGCGAGAATCGTGTCGAGCGGCCGGTCGTCGGTCGGCAGCGCGACGTGCGAGTCGGCTTCCGCGAAGCCATGCCCCGGAAAATGCTTGCCGCAGTTCGCCATGCCGGCGAGCGCGAGCCCGTGATTGACGCTCTTCGCGAGCATCGTGACGACGCGCGGGTCGCGATGGAACGCGCGATCACCGATCACCTTCGAGTGGCCGTAGTCGAGATCGAGCACCGGCGTGAAGCTCATGTCGATCCCGCACGCGCGCAGTTCGGCCGCGAGGATATAGCCGACCGCCGTCGCGACCTTGCTCGCGAGCAGCACGTCGCGGTCCCACAGTTCGCCGAGGCGGCGCATCGCGGGCAGCACCGTGAAACCGTCGGTGCGGAAGCGCTGCACGCGGCCGCCCTCGTGGTCGACGGCGATCAGCACGTCTTCGCGAACCGCGCGAATTGCGTCGGTCAGCGCGGACAGTTGCGCGCGGTTCTGGAAATGCCGCGCGAACAGGATCACGCCACCGGTGTTCGGATGCGCAAGACGGCGCGCATCGTCGCGCGTCAGGGCCGTGCCGACGACGTCGAGCATGACCGGGCCGGGAGTCGTTTTCATCGAATCGGGAATCCGTCAGGGAGAAGTTCGGGCAACCGGTTGGTCGGTCTCGGCGATCACGAACGACACCGCGTAGTCGCGCTCGTCGCTGACCGTCACGCGGGCGGTGATGCCGCGCGCCGCGAGCCAGTCGGCCAGTTCGCCGGACGCGACGACATACGGTTCGCCGCTCGGTTGATTGAGGGTTTGCAGCGCGCGCCACGTCATCGGCCAGTGCATGCCGAGCCCGATCGCCTTCGAGAACGCTTCCTTCGCGGAGAAGCGCGTCGCGAGGAACGCGATGCCGCGCGCCTCGGAACGCGCGCGGCGCGCGTGGAAGACCCGCAGTTCGTCGGGCCCGAGCACCTTCTCGGCGAACCGGCCGCCGGTGCGCTCGAGCACCGCCGCGATCCGGCTCACCTGGACGACGTCGGTGCCGATGCCGTAGATCGTCATGCGCTCGGCTCAGCGCGTGCCGTGCAGTGCCGCGACGCGCGCGGCGACCATGATCGCCTTCATCTCGCGCACCGCGTTGTCCCAGCCCGCGAAAATCGAATGCGCGACGATCGCGTGGCCGATGTTCAGCTCGACGATGCCGTCGATCGCGGCGATCTGCTGCACGTTCGTGTAATGCAGGCCATGCCCTGCGTTGACCTTCAGGCCGAGCTGCCGGCCGACCTGCACGCTCGCGACGATGCGCTCGTATTCGCGCTGCTGCTCGGCCGCGTCATGCGCATCCGCGTAACGGCCCGTATGCAGCTCGATCACCGGCGCGCCCGCTTCCTGCGCGGCACGGATCTGCGTGTCGTCCGGGTCGATGAACAGCGACACGCGCACGCCCGCGTCGGCGAGCTGCTTGCACGCCGCACGCACGGCCTCGAAGCGGCCCGCAACGTCGAGCCCGCCTTCGGTCGTCAGCTCCTCGCGCTTTTCCGGCACGAGGCACGCGTCGTGCGGCTGCACTTCGCAGGCGATGTCGAGCATCTCGGCCGTCACCGCGCATTCGAGGTTCATCCGCGTCTTCAACAGCGGGCGCAGCTTGCGCACGTCCGCGTCGACGATGTGCCGGCGGTCCTCGCGCAGGTGCAGCGTGATCGCGTCGGCGCCCGCTTCTTCCGCGGCCAGCGCCGCGCGGATCGGGTCCGGATAGGTCGTGCCGCGCGCGTTGCGCAGCGTCGCGACGTGGTCGATGTTGACGCCGAGGTCGATGGCGGTCGGCGAGGTCAGGAAGAAGCTCATAGGTTTTGCAGGTCGATCAGGATCTGGCGCGTAGCGAGCGGCGTGCCGCCAAGGTAGGTGTTGAGCAGGAAGCGCATCAGCGTCTTGCTTTGCGCGACGGTCTGGGCTCGATGGTAATCGTCCTGCTCCATGTCGAGCAACGTCTGGCCGGCGATCACCGGCCAGTGCGACGGCACGTCGTCGTCCGCGTTGCGCACGCCGCGCTCCGGATCGAACACGTACAGGCGGTCGGGCTCGACCGCGCGGCGCGCGACCGTGCGGTGCAGCGCCATCGCATAGCCGGTCTCGCGCAGCAGCACGCGCTCGAACGAGCGCAGCACCTGCACCGCCGGCTCGCCGTGCGCGAGGCGCGTGAGGGTCACCACGTAGTGATTGAACAGCGGCGGCTGCGGATCTTCGCGCGCGCAGAACTTCACGAGCAGTTCGTTCGCATAGAAGCCGCACAGCAGCGCGTCGCCGCCGAGCGGCAGCATCCCGCCGACCCATTCGGCGCCCGTCAGGGTACGCACCTCGGACTTGCCGGACCACGACAGCAGCAGCGGCTGGAACGTCTGCAGCACGCCGCGCAGCGCGGAGTGCGGGCGTTTCGCGCCTTTCGCGACGAGCGCGAGCCGGCCGTGGTCGCGCGTCAGCACGTCGATGATCAGGCTCGTTTCGCGATGGGGATAGCTGTGCAGCACGAACGCCGGCTGCTCGGCGACGCGGAAATCGGACGTGCGAGACGTCGCCCGCCGCGTCTTGCGCGGCGGTGCGGGGGGCGCGGCAGGCGGCGGCGCGTCGTCCGCGCCCGGTGCCACCGCGTCTTCGGTCGACGTCAGCGCGTCATTCGTACCCATAGGCACGAAGCCCCGCGTCGTTGTCGGCCCAGCCGCTCCTCACCTTGACGAAGGTCTCGAGATACACGGGGCCGTCGAACAGCTTCTCCATGTCCATCCGCGCCTCGGTGCTGATCTGCTTGAGCTTCTCGCCCTTCTTGCCGATCACCATCGCCTTGTGCGAATCGCGCTCGACGAGGATCGTCGCGAAGATGCGCTTCAGGCGCCCTTCCTCCTCGAACTTGTCGATCACGACGGTGCTCGTGTACGGCAGCTCGTCGCCGGTCCAGCGGAACACTTTCTCGCGCAGGATCTCGGCCGCGAGGAAGCGCGAGCTGCGATCGGTCAGTTCGTCCTCGCCGTAGATCGGCGCGCCTTCCGGCAGGTACGGCTTGATCGTTTCCAGCAGGCGCTTGATGTCTTCCGGCTGCCGGGCCGACAGCGGCACGAGTTCGGCGAACTCGTGCAGCGCGCTCATCTTCTGCATGAACGGGAACAGCGTCGCCTTGTCGGAAACGTGGTCGATCTTGTTCGCGATCAGCAGCGTCGGCACGCCGGGCGGAATCAGGTCGAGCACCTTCTGGTCGTCCGGGCCGAAGCGGCCCGCCTCGATCACGAACAGGATCGTGTCGACCGACGTCAGCGTCGACGTGACCGCGCGGTTCAGCGAGCGGTTCAGCGCGGTGCTGTGGCGGGTCTGGAAGCCGGGCGTATCGACGAAGATGAACTGCGCGTCTTCGGTCGTGTTGATGCCGGTGATACGGTGGCGGGTCGTCTGCGCCTTGCGCGACGTGATGCTGATCTTCTGGCCGACGAGCGCGTTCATCAGCGTCGACTTGCCGACGTTCGGACGGCCCACGATCGCGATCATGCCGCAGCGGAAACCAGTGGGAGCGGGTGCGTTCATATCAATTGGGAGGCAGGTTCGGAACCGGCCGCGCGGCGCGCGGCACGATCGATGGGCAATTCAGTGGCCGGCATCGACCACGCGCGCCGGCGCGGCGGCGAGGCTCGGTTCGCCGGGGGGCGCGTCCGGGCCGGACGTCACGTCGCGCCCGCGCGGCGGCGTACGCTCGGCGAGCGTGCGCGGTGCGGCATCGTTGCCGGCCGACGGCTTGTCGACGGCGCGAGGTGCATGCTCGCCTTGCCCGGCCGCATGGTCGACGGCGCGCGGCGCGGGGTCGGATGGCTTGTCGACGGCTTTCGGCGCGGCATCCGCGCGCTCGACAGGTTTGTCGGACGATTTCTCGGCCGGCTTCTCAACTGGCTTCTCGGCCGGTTTGTCCGCAGCAGCAGCCTTCGCGGCGCGCTCCGCGCCATGTTCGACATGAGCGGCACGAATCGTGGCGACCGGCGCCTGCGCCGCGCGTTGTTCGGCCGGCTCCGCCGCACCGCCCGCGGCCGCCGGAGCCGCCGCGGCCTTCGCTTCGGCGCGCGCCGCGGCACGCTCCTTCCGCTCGGGCGAGCGCAGGTCGAGCGCTTCCTGGACACCTTTCACGCCGGGCACGATTTCCGGCTCGACATGCTTGGCCGCGCGTGCGTTCTTCGAACGCTTCGGCTTCGCGGCCAGCATCGGCGCGGCAGCCAACACCTCGTCGAGCGCCTTCTTCGCGGCGGCCTGCTCGGCCGCCCGGCGGCTCGCGCCGGAACCGGACACTTTCACGTCCAGCTTCGGCACCGTGCATTCGACCTCGAACTGCTGATTGTGCGCCGCACCATGCGTCGCGACGACCGTGTAGGTCGGCAGCGCGATCTTGTGCCCCTGCAGATACTCCTGCAACAGCGTCTTCGCGTCCTTGCCGAGCGTGCGCGGGTCGATGTGGTCGAGAATCGGCACGTAGAGCCGCTTGATCACCCCCTGGGCGGCTTCGAAGCCGCCATCGAGGAACACGGCCCCGATGATGGCTTCGAACGCGTCCGCGAGGATCGACGGCCGACGGAACCCGCCGCTGCGCAGTTCGCCTTCGCCGAGCCGCAGCCCATCGGAAATATTAAGGGCCTGAGCAATTTCATACAGCGACTGCTGCTTGACGAGGTTCGCCCGGACGCGCGACAGGTCGCCTTCGTCCAGCTTGCTGAAACGCTGGAACAAAAGGGCGGCCACCGCGCAATTCAGAACGGAATCGCCGAGAAACTCGAGCCGTTCGTTGTGCGTGGCGCTGTGACTGCGATGGGTCAAAGCCTGGCGCAGTAATTCCGCATTGCGAAATTCGTAGCGCAGCCGGCTTTCCAACTGAGATAGGGGCATGTGCAGGAGTATAACGCGGGCGCCGGTCGCGCCGAAACGGCGCGGCCGGACCCGAAAAGGCGTGACGAAGCGGTGTTACCGCGGTTCTTGAAGTCGTTCGGCACGACACGGCACGGCCCGTGCGTCGCGTCGTGCGTGTGAGTCGGGCGGTATCAGTTGAAGGAACCGATGCGCTTCAGGTCGCCGAAGTTCATCCAGACGAAGAACGCGCGGCCGACGATGTTCTTGTCCGGCACGAAACCCCAGTAGCGGCTGTCCGCGCTGTTGTCGCGGTTGTCGCCCATCATGAAGTAGTGGCCCGCCGGCACCTTGCAGATCACGCCGCGGCTGTTGTACGTGCAGTTGTCGCGGTACGGGTAGTCGTACGCGCCCATCACGAACGGCGGCACCGCCGGATTGTTGAGGATCGCGTTCTTGCGGCCGTCGAGCGACTCCTCGAACTGCTTCGCGTAGTTCTGCCGCTCGTCGTCGAAGTAGTCGGGCAGCGCCGTTTCGGGCACCGGCTTGCCGTTGATCGTCAGCTGCTTGTCCTGATAGGCGACCGTGTCACCCGGCAGGCCGATCACGCGCTTGATGTAGTCGACCGACTCGTCCTTCGGATAGCGGAACACGACGACGTCGCCGCGCTCGAGCGCGCGGCCCTGCGTGATCTTCGTGTTCGTGATCGGCATGCGCAGGCCGTAGTCGAACTTGTTCACGAGGATGAAGTCGCCGACGAGCAGCGTCGGCACCATCGAGCCCGACGGGATCTTGAACGGCTCGACGATGAACGAACGCACGACGAACACGGCGAGGATCACCGGAAAGAAGCTCGCGGTGTACTCGAGCCACCACGGCTGGCGCAGCTTGTCGTCGCGCAGCTTCGAACGCGTCTGGACCGCGTTCTCGTCGGCGAAGCGCTTGTCGACGCGCGACTGCTGCTGGTCGAATGCCTCGACCGCCGCATCCGCCGCCCGCCGGCGCTGCGGCAGGAACACCATCTTGTCGGCCAACCACGCGACGCCCGTCAACGCGACGAGCACAAAAAGAATCAGCGCAAAATTCATGAAAGGATCAGTCCTGTTATTTGTCTTCGACGCGCAAGATCGCGAGGAACGCCTCCTGCGGGATCTCGACCGAACCCACCTGCTTCATCCGCTTCTTGCCTTCCTTCTGCTTTTCGAGCAGCTTCTTCTTGCGCGTGATGTCGCCGCCGTAGCACTTCGCGAGCACGTTCTTGCGCAGCGCCTTGATGTTCTCGCGCGCGATGATGTGCGCGCCGATCGCGGCCTGGATCGCCACGTCGTACATCTGGCGCGGGATGATCTCGCGCATCTTAGCGGCGACTTCGCGGCCGCGGTATTGCGACTGCGAACGGTGCACGATGATCGACAGCGCGTCGACCTTGTCGCCGTTGATCAGCATGTCGACCTTCACGACATCCGCCGAGCGGTATTCCTTGAACTCGTAGTCCATCGATGCATAGCCGCGCGACACCGACTTCAGGCGATCGAAGAAGTCGAGCACGATCTCCGCCATCGGGATTTCGTACGTGAGCTGCACCTGGCGGCCGTGATACTGCATGTTGATCTGCACGCCGCGCTTCTGCTCGCACAGCGTGATCACCGAGCCGACATAGTCCTGCGGCATGTACAGGTTCACGGTGACGATCGGCTCGCGGATCTCGCCGATCCGTGCGGGCTCCGGCATCTTCGCCGGGTTCTCGACCATGATCGTCGTGCCGTCGCTCTGCACGACCTCGTAGACCACGGTGGGCGCGGTCGTGATGAGGTCCATGTCGAACTCGCGCTCGAGCCGCTCCTGCACGATCTCCATGTGCAGCAGGCCGAGGAAGCCGCAGCGGAAGCCGAAGCCGAGCGCCTGCGACACTTCCGGCTCGTACTGCAGCGACGCGTCGTTGAGCTTGAGCTTTTCCAGCGATTCGCGCAGCGCGTCGTACTGGTTCGCCTCGACCGGGTACAGCCCGGCGAACACCTGCGGCTTCACTTCCTTGAAGCCCGGCAGCGGCTCGGCGGCCGACTTGGCTACATGCGTGACCGTGTCGCCCACCTTCGCGGCGTTCAGTTCCTTGATGCCGGCGATGATGAAGCCCACCTGCCCCGCCGACAGCGATTCGAGATTGCGCGACTTCGGCGTGAACACGCCGATGTGCTCGACCGGATACTGCGCGCCGGTCGCCATCAGCTTGATCTTTTCCTTCGGACGCAGCGTGCCGTTGACGATGCGCACGAGCATCACGACGCCGACGTAGTTGTCGAACCACGAGTCGATGATCAGCGCCTGCAGCGGCGCGGCCGGATCGCCCTTCGGCGGCGGCACCTTCGCGATCAGCGCTTCGAGCACGTCCTCGACGCCGAGGCCCGTCTTCGCGCTGCAGCGGGTCGCGTCCATCGCGTCGATGCCGATCACGTCCTCGATCTCCTCGATCGCGTTCTCGGGGTTCGCGGCCGGCAGGTCGATCTTGTTCAGCACGGGCACGACCTCGACGCCCAGCTCGATCGCCGTGTAGCAGTTGGCGACCGTCTGCGCCTCGACGCCCTGGCTCGCGTCGACCACGAGCAGCGCGCCCTCGCACGCGGACAGCGAGCGGCTGACCTCGTACGAGAAGTCGACGTGCCCCGGGGTGTCGATCAGGTTCAGGTTGTACACCTTGCCGTCGCGCGCGCGATACGACAGCGCGGCAGTCTGCGCCTTGATCGTGATGCCGCGCTCGCGCTCGATATCCATCGAGTCGAGCACCTGCGCTTCCATTTCACGGTCGGCGAGCCCGCCGCAGACCTGGATGATGCGATCCGCGAGCGTCGACTTGCCATGGTCGATGTGAGCGATGATCGAGAAATTGCGAATATGATCCATTCAGTGCCGATCAAGCGAAAAAGGCGCGCTCGACGACTGCGGAGCACGCCTTGTAAGTCGGTGAAAAAACAGCCCATTTTAGCCGAAAAGCCCCCCTGCCGGGCGGCATTTTGGCGGCCGGCCGCCGCCGGCCCTCAGCGCCGGGCGCCGAGCGCGTTCCGCACCCGCCCTTCGTCGAACCGGTGGCGGCACACTTCCGTGCCGTCCAGCAGCAGCACCGGCACATCCTCGTCGTAGCGGGCGACGAGCGCCGGGTCCGCGTCGATGTCGACGTAGTCGACCGCCACGCCGAATTCGGCCGCCACCGGCGCCAGTGCGTCGCGCATGTCGTCGCACAGGTGGCACCAGCCGCGGCCGTAGAGCGTGAACATCGGCGGTCCGTTACTTCTGGCGCGGGCGCAGCGGGAAGAACTGCGTGTTGTCGCCGCGCCGCACCAGCACCGCGACCGACTTCTGCGGATCGAGCTGCCCGGTGACGTCGGCGAACTGCTTCGCGCTCGTGATGTCGGTGTCGCCGACGCGCAGCACGATATCGCCGCGCTGCAGGCCGGCACGGGCCGCCGGGCCATCGACGCCGTCGATCTGCACCCCGTTCTTCAGCTTCAGCGTCTTCAGCTGATCGGCCGGAATGTCGCTGACCGTCAACCCGAGCGCGTTGCTCTGGCGCGGTTTCTGCGGCGATTTCTTGCCCGGATCGGCCTTCGCCGTGGTGTCGGTCGGCGTCTCGGCGATCGTGATCGGCAGATCGCGCGACTGGCCCTTGCGCCACACGGTGAGCGTCGCCTTCGAGCCCGGCTTCAAGTCGCCGACCATGCGCGGCAGGTCCGACGCCGTCTCGACCTGGCGGCCGTTGAACTTCAGGATGATGTCGCCCGGCTGGACCCCTGCCTTCTCGGCCGGCCCGCCCGGCTCGACGGCGCTGACGAGCGCGCCTTCCGCCTTCGGCAGGCCGATCGAATCCGCCACTTCCTTCGTCACTTCGCCGATCGCCACCGCGATCCGGCCGCGCGTCACCTTGCCCGACGCCTTCAGCTGGTCGGCCACGCGCATCGCCTCGTCGATCGGAATCGCGAACGAAATGCCCATGAAGCCGCCGGTGCGGCTGTAGATCTGCGAGTTGATGCCGATCACCTCGCCCTGCATGTTGATCAGCGGGCCGCCCGAGTTGCCGGGGTTCACGGCCACATCGGTCTGGATGAACGGCAGGTAGTCGCCGGTGTTGCGCCCCTTCGCGCTGACGATGCCGGCCGTGACGGTGTTGTCGAGGCCGAACGGCGAGCCGATCGCGACGACCCACTCGCCGACGCGCACCTTGTTCGAATCGCCGATCGCGACCACCGGCAGGCTCGACGCCTGGATCTTCACGACCGCGACGTCCGTGCGGTCGTCGACGCCGATCAGCTTGGCCTTGAACTCGCGCTTGTCGGTGAGCGTCACGTAGATCGTGTCGGCGTCGTCGACGACGTGCGCGTTGGTCATCACGTAGCCGTCGGCCGACAGGATGAAGCCGGAGCCGACGCCGCGATTCTGCTCGGTGTCGGGCGGATTGTCCGGCGCCGGCGCGTTTTTCGGGTTGCCGGGCGCCTGCGGCAGCGGAATGCCGAAGAAGCGCCGGAAGAATTCCGACATGTCGCCGTTATCGAAGCCCGGCGGGAATACGCCGCCGCGCGGGCCCGACGGCACGTTGGCGGTCGTGCGGATGTTCACGACGGCCGGACCGACCCGTTCGACGAGATCCGCGAAATCGGGGAGGCTCGCACCGGGAGCCGCCGCCGCAGTGTGCGGGACGAGCGGCAGGCAAGCCGCCACCGCCGCAACGGCAAGCCATTTGCGCAGCGTGAGTTTCATCATGTCGGAGACGGAAGCGTTACTTGGAAGCCTTGTATTCTATGGCAGACGCGAACTGCTGCAACGTGGCCGGCGGCACTTCGCCAAGCACGGTGATCCAGTAGTCGCCGCGGCGCTTGACGAGCACATGCGTCGCGCCCGTGCTGCCCGCACCTTCCTTGCGCGTATTCTTCTCGGCGGGCTCGACGAACACCGACACCGTCGCGACACCGTCGGTGAAGACGGCCTGGTCGACCGGGATCGGCGGTTCGCCCGCGTCGCGCGCGGCCATCGGCCGCCGCACCTCGCGGATCTTCTGGAAACCGGCGACGCTCGGCGCCAGCTGCCAGCCCTGTGCCTCCATGTCGACCGGTGCGACGGGCGGACGCACCACGGTCCAGCCGGTCAGGTTGCGCATGCCGGCCGCGATCGCGGACTTGTCGGCGGCGCCTGCCCCGCCCATCCTCAACTGTGAAAACGCGATCTGCTCGAGCACGTGGTCGTTCCCGTCGAGCGTCTGCGAGCGCAGCAGCAAGCCGGTGCGGGCGTCGGCCCACAGCTTGTAGGTAAAGCGGTAGCCGTCCTTCGGCGCGAGCTGGACGACCTGCGCGTCGAGCCCGGCCACGCGGTCGTTGCCGAGCAGCTTCGCGTCGTAGACCGACATCACGTGCTCGCCGCTCGCGGCGAGCAGCGCCGGGAACGAGTCGCGGGCCTGCCGGCGCTCGACGACGCACAGCTTGCGCTCGGGCACGAACGTGTACAGCTCGTCGTTATGCCGCAGCAGCTTGCGCGGCTTGCCGTCCAGGCTCTCGATCCGCTCGAATTCGCCGTCGCGCGTCGCGACATGCGCGATGCGCGACGACTGCACGAACCCGCCGCGCTGGTAGACGAACGTGCCTTCGTAACTCTGCTGCTGCGCCGCCTGCTGGATGCGGTCGAGCCAGTCCGCGGCGGCCTTGCGGGTCGCGACGGGATCGTCCGGTTGCTGGGCGCTGGCTTGAAGGGATTGAACGGACAACAGCGCGGCTGCGCAAAGCAGGAGGGCCGGCAGCCGCTTCCATCCGGAGATGGCGTGATTCAACCGCAATGTCCGCATCGGGTTTATTGGCCTGGCGTCGTGGTCACGGCAGCGCGGATCAGCGGCATCGAGCCCGTGACGACGGGCTGCTGCGCGAATTGCTGGTGCGCTTCAAGGTATTGGTCGAGGCGCGCGTCGCGGATGATGTTGGCGTCCTGCAGCCCCGGCTGCGACGGCGCCTGTGCAACCGCCACGCGCTGCAGGTCGGGCGCGGACACCGATGCGACCTGGACGGCGCCCGGCGTGCCGGCGTTCTGCATCTGCGGAACGACGATCCACGTCAGCGTTGCAGCCGCCGCGGCCACCGCGAAGGCCGGCACGACGCGCCGGCGCAGCGACAGCAGCTTGCGGGTGGCTGGAGCTGCGGCCGGCGCGAGCAGGTGCGGCTCGGCTTCGAGGCTGGCCGACAGGCGCGCGGCAAACGTCGCGCTCAGCGCGGGCGACAGCGCCAGCTCGTCCGAGCGCAATGCGTCGCCGATCAAGTGGTAATGGGACCACGCCGCGCGATCCGCGTGGTCGAACTCAGCCAGAAACTGCGCATGATCCTGGCCGTCGAACGTTTCACCGTCGACCAGAGCGGAAAGGCGCTCGCCGCGCGAGCACGCGTACGACTGCGTATTGACCGACCCCATGATGCTCCCCATCTTGCACACCCCGTCGTGACTTCACGACTCTATCCGTAACTAGACCCCGACCCGCGCCGTTCGCCCGACGCGCTTACCAGCGCTTGCCGTCGGGCGTATCGAGCAGCGGACGCAATTTTGCCGCGATTGCCTCGCGCGCCCGGAAAATCCGCGAGCGGACCGTCCCGATCGGGCAGCCCATCATTTCCGCGATTTCCTCGTAGCTCAGGCCTTCGATCTCGCGCAGCGTGATCGCCTGGCGCAGCTCCTCGGGCAGAACGGCCATTGCAGCATTGACCGTCTCGGCAATCTGCTTGCTCATCAACATCGACTCAGGCGTGTTGATATCCCTTAGTTGGTCTGCGTCGGAGAAAGTTTCCGCCTCCTCTGCGTCGGCCTCGGTCGAGGTCGGCGCCCGGCGGCCCTGCGTCGCAAGGTAGTTCTTCGCCGTATTCACGGCAATCCGGTACAACCACGTGTAGAAAGCCGACTCGCCGCGGAACTGCGGCAGCGCGCGGTACGCCTTGATGAACGCGTCCTGGGCCACATCCTCGACCTCGGCGGGATCCCGCACGAGGCGCGAGATCAACCGAATGATCTTGCGGTGGTATTTGGAGACCAGGAGTTCGAACGCCGCCTTGTCGCCTTTCTGTACGCGCTCGACCAGAACCTGATCGATTTCTTTTTCACTCACCTGACAAATCCGTTAACTAGGGATGCAACGCGGAGCAATATTGTAGCGTTCCGGCGCCGGGCGCTGGTTACGGTCGGTAACCGTCCCGCCATCATGCCGGACCGGCCGCGCCCGCGGTTCGCGCAAGCACGGACAGCGCGCGGAACGACGCCGCGTCGAGCGCGTCGGCGGGAATCAGCAACGGCCGCGCGCGCCGGCCGTCCGGCCCGACCGACAGCACCAGCAGCAGGCTGGCCCAGTGCGCGTGGCCCGTCACCCGGCCGCGGGCGAGCAATCGCCCGGTGCGGCCAAACGCCGCAACCTCGCCGAGCACATCGACCTGCAGTTCGGCCGGCAGCCGCCGCGCGCACGCGCGGGCCGCGCAGGCCGCCAGCAGCAGCGCCGTTGCAACCGCACCGCCCGCCGCGGCCGCAGCACCGGTGCGCGGCGCAAGGAACAGATGCACCGCGCCGGCAGCCGCCGCGACGAAAACGGCGAGCATCACATACAACGCGGCCGAGGCCCGCAGCGCGAAACGCCGCTGGCGCCCGGCCGCGATTCCGACAGGATTCGTCAAGCGACCCCGCGTCAGACGCGCTTGAACACCAGCGTGCCGTTGGTACCGCCGAAGCCGAAGTTGTTCTTCACGGCCACGTCGATCTTCATGTCACGCGCGGTGTTGGCGCAGTAATCGAGATCGCACTCGGGGTCCTGGTTGAAGATGTTGATGGTCGGCGGCGACACGTTGTTGTGCAGCGCCAGCACCGAGAACACCGACTCGAGGCCGCCCGCGCCACCCAGCAGGTGGCCCGTCATCGACTTCGTCGAGTTCACGACGAGCTTGTACGCGTGGTCGCCGAACGCCGCCTTGACGGCATCGGACTCGTTCTTGTCGCCCAGCGGCGTCGACGTGCCGTGCGCGTTCAGGTACTGGACCTCGTCCGGGTTCATGCCGGCGTCGCGCAGCGCCGCGACCATGCAGCGGCGCGGACCGTCCATGTTCGGCGCGGTCATGTGGTACGCGTCGCCCGTCATGCCGAAGCCCGCGACTTCCGCGTAGATCTTCGCGCCACGCGCCTTCGCCGACTCGTACTCTTCCAGCACCATCACGCCTGCGCCCTCGCCCAGCACGAAGCCGTCGCGATCCTTGTCCCACGGACGGGATGCGGTCGCCGGATCGTCGTTGCGGGTCGACAGCGCGCGCGCGGCCGCGAAGCCGCCGATGCCGAGCGGCGACACCGTCGATTCGGCGCCGCCCGCGACCATCACGTCGGCGTCGCCGGCCTGGATCAGGCGCGCGGCGAGGCCGATGCTGTGCAGGCCGGTCGTGCAGGCCGTCACGGCCGCGAGGTTCGGGCCCTTCAGGCCGAACATGATGCTCAGGTGGCCCGAGATCATGTTGATGATCGAACCCGGCACGAAGAACGGCGAAATCCGGCGCGGGCCGCGATCGACGTAGGTCTGGTGGGTATCTTCGATCATCGGCAGGCCGCCGATGCCGGAGCCGACCAGCACGCCGATGCGCTCCGCATTGGCGTCGGTCACTTCCAGACCACTGTCCTTGAGCGCCTGCACGCCGGCGGCGATGCCGTAATGGATGAAGGTATCCATGCTGCGGGCTTCCTTCGCCGGGATGTACTCCTCGGCGCTGAAACCCTTCACCTCGCCGGCGAAATGCACGGCCAGGTTCGACGGATCGAATTTGGTGACGGTGGCGATGCCGGACTTGCCGGCGACGAGATTGGCCCAGCCGTCGGCAACACTATTGCCAACAGGCGAAATCAGCCCCAGGCCTGTAACGACAACACGACGGCGGCTCACGGTAACCTCTTTTCCATTGGATGACAAAAACAAAAGCCACAGCGGCCACAGGAACCAGCCCTGCGAGCCCTGTGGCTGTTAGTCCGTCCGGCAAGGATGCCGGCAGGATGGCGCGTCAAATGCGACGTAGGCGAAAAGCGCGAAGGCGCTTAGGCCTTGACGTTTGCGCGAGCGTAGTCGATCGCTTGCTGAACCGTCGTGATCTTCTCGGCTTCTTCGTCCGGGATTTCCATGCCGAACTCGTCTTCCAGGGCCATCACCAGCTCGACCGTGTCGAGCGAGTCGGCGCCCAGGTCGTTCACGAACGAAGCTTCGTTCTTGATCTCGGCTTCTGCGACGCCCAGTTGTTCAGCGACGATCTTCTTGACACGTTGTTCGATGTTGTCCATTACCCCTCCGAGGGAAAGTTCAAATTTACAAGTGCGCGCATTTTATCAGGTTTGCTGCCGCCCAAAACGCGCGTTGGCTTGATGGTCAATCAAGCGCCGATCCGCCAGAAACCGGATACGGCGCGGATGGTAAACGAAAACCGTTACGACATGTACATGCCGCCGTTCACATGCAGCGTCGTGCCGGTGATATAACCGGCCTGCGGCGATGCGAGGAACGCGACGGCATGGGCGATGTCCTCCGGGCTGCCGAGGCGGCCGAGCGGAATCTGGGTCTTGAGCGCGACCTGCTGTTCTTCCGGCAGCGTCTTCGTCATGTCGGTGTCGATGAAGCCCGGCGCCACGCAGTTGACCGTGATGCCGCGGCTGCCGATCTCGCGCGCGAGCGCGCGGGTCATGCCTGCGACGCCGGCCTTCGCCGCCGCGTAGTTTGCCTGACCCGGGTTGCCGGCCGAGCCGACCACCGACGTGATGTTGATGATGCGGCCGCCGCGCGCCTTCATCATCGGGCGCAGCACCGCGCGCGACAGGCGGAACACCGACTTCAGGTTGGTGTCGATCACCGCGTCCCAGTCGTCGTCCTTCATGCGCATCGCGAGCTGGTCCTGCGTGATGCCCGCGTTGTTGACGAGCACGTTCAGCACGCCGAATTCCTTCACGGTCGCGTCGATCAGCGCCTCGGCCGCTTGCGCGTCGTTGACGTTCAGCACCGCGCCGCGGCCCGTGACGCCCGCTTCCGCGAAGGCCGCGCTGATGCCGGCCGCGCCCGATTCGCTCGTCGCCGTGCCGATCACCGTCGCGCCCTGGCGCGCCAGCTCGAGCGCGATCGCCCGGCCGATGCCGCGCGATGCGCCGGTCACGATCGCGACCTGTTTATCGAGAGTCTTTTCCATGAATCGAATGTCCGTTTCTTCGGGAAAGGCGCCGCGTCAGGCGGCCACCAGCTTGAGCGCTTCGTCGAGCGACGCCGGATCGAACACCGACGCGCCCGTCAGGCTGCCGTCGATGCGCTTCGTGAGGCCCGCGAGCACCTTGCCCGGACCGCACTCGATCACGTGCGTGACGCCCGTGCCGGCGATGTGCTGCACGCACTCGACCCAGCGCACCGGGCCGGCGGCCTGGCGCACCAGCGCATCCTTGATCGCGGCCGGATCGCTCGCCACCGCGACGTCAATGTTGTTGACGACCGGAATCAGCGGCGCCTTCACGTCGACGTTCGCGAGATAGTCGCGCAGCTGGTCCGACGCCGGCTTCAGCAGCGACGAATGGAACGGCGCCGACACCGGCAGCGGCAGCGCGCGCTTCGCGCCCCTCGCCTTCGCGATCTCGCAGGCCTTCTCGACCGCCGCCTTGTTGCCGGCGATCACGACCTGCGCCGGCGCATTGAAGTTCACCGCTTCGACGACGCCCGCTTCCGCGGCTTCCGCGCACACCGCGCGCACCGTATCGTCGTCGAGGCCGAGGATCGCGGCCATGCCGCCCTGGCCGACCGGCACCGCGGTCTGCATCGCCTGTGCGCGGAAGCGCACGAGCGGCACCGCGTCCTTGAACGCGATCGCGCCGGCGGCGACGAGCGCCGTGTATTCGCCGAGGCTGTGGCCGGCAACGATCGACGGTGCCGGGCCACCCGCCTGCTGCCATGCGCGGTAGCACGCGTACGCGGCCGTCAGCATCACCGGCTGGGTGTTGGTGGTGAGATTCAGTTCTTCGGCCGGGCCTTCGGCGATCAGCTTGCCGAGATCCTGACCGAGCGCATCGGACGCTTCCTGGAGCGTTTCGCGCACGACAGCCAGATCGGCGAATGCATTGAGCATGCCGACCGACTGCGAGCCCTGCCCCGGAAAAACGAATGCAAATTTCATATCGTCCCCAATTGAATCGATTCGGACGGCGCGCGCGAACGGCGCGCCGGTTGGGAGCGCGCGCAGCAGTCGCACGCGGTGGATCAAAAACGGAAGACCGACGCGCCCCAGGTGAAGCCGCCGCCGACGCCTTCGATCAGCACGTGCTGGCCGCGCTTGATGCGGCCGTCGCGCACCGCGGCGTCGAACGCGAGCGGGATCGACGCGGCCGACGTGTTGCCGTGCTCGCCGACCGTCACGACCATGCGCTCCTGCGGCAGGCCGAGCTTGCGGCAGGTGCTCGTCATGATGCGGATGTTGGCCTGGTGCGGAATCAGCCAGTCGACCTGCTCGGGCGCGAGGTTCGCCTTCGCGAGCGCCTCGATCGCAACCTTCTCGAGCACGTTGACCGCGAGCTTGAACACGGCCTGGCCATCCATGTGAAGGAACGCGCTGCCCTCGATCACGCCGCGATTGACGTTGCCCGGCGTGCAGAGGATGTGCGAGTAGCTGCCGTCCGCGTGCAGCGCGCTGCCGAGCACGCCCGGCTCTTCCGACGCGGACAGGATCACCGCGCCCGCGCCGTCGCCGAACAGCACGCAGGTCGTGCGGTCGGTGAAGTCGAGGATGCGCGAGAACGTCTCCGCGCCGACGACGAGCGCCGTGCGGTGCTGGCCGCTGCGAATGAAGCTGTCGGCCGTCGCCACCGCATATGCGAAACCGGAGCACACGGCCTGCACGTCGAATGCCGCGCCGCCGTTCTTGATGCCGAGCTTGTTCTGCAGCAGGCACGCGGTGCTCGGGAACACGAAATCGGGGGTCGAAGTCGCGACGATGATCAGGTCGATCGACTGCGGATCGATGTCTGCCGCCTCGATCGCACGCCGCGATGCTTCGAGCGCGAGATCGCTCGTCGTCATGTCGGGTGCGGCGAAATGGCGCGCATGGATGCCCGTGCGCGCAACGATCCACTCGTCGCTCGTCTCGATGCCGTCCTTCGCGAGACGATCGGCCAGCTGCTGGTTCGTGACGCGGTCGGGCGGCAGGTAGCTGCCCGTGCCGAGCACGCGGGAATAGAGAGTCGATTGGGCCATTTATGCTTTAGAGGATAGCGCAGCGGAAGGCTCGGCGTGCTGGCCTGCGGCGGGACCCGCCTGGCCCGCGCCGCCCGCGTCGTGCTCGCCGTCGCCGAGCGACGCCGAATTGTCCGCCATCGCGCGCGCGAGGCGCTCCAGCACGCCGTTTTTGACGGCATCATACCCGCGTTTGATCGCCCACTCAAACGCGTAGGCGTCCGCCGAACCGTGGCTCTTGATCACGAGGCTCTTCAGCCCCAGCAGCGCCGCGCCGTTGTACTGGCGGTGGTCGACACGCCGCTTGAAGCGCATCAGCACCGGCAGCGCGAGCAGCGCCATCAGCTTCGACATCAGCGAACGGCCGAATTCCTCGCGGATGATGTCGGACAGCATCTGCGCAAGGCCTTCGGACGTCTTCAGCGCGACGTTGCCGACGAAACCGTCGCAGACGATCACGTCGACCGTACCCTTGTAGATGTCGTTGCCTTCGACGTTGCCGCGGAAATTGAGCGTGCTCGCGCGCAGCAGTTCGCCCGCGCGCTTGATCGTCTCGTTGCCCTTGATGACTTCCTCGCCGATGTTCAGCAGGCCGATCGTCGGCCGCTCCTTGCCCTCGAGCGCGGCGACGAGCGCGTGACCCATCTCCGCGAACTGCAGCAGGTGCTGCGGTTCGCAATCGACGTTCGCGCCGAGGTCCAGCATCATCGTGTAGCCCGTCGGGTTCGGCAGCGCGAATGCGATCGCGGGCCGCTCGATGCCGGGCAGCGTCTTGAGCACGTAACGGGAAACGGCCATCAGCGCGCCGGTGTTGCCGGCGGAGATGCAGGCCTGGGCCTGGCCTTCCTTGACCTGGTTGAGGGCGACGCGCATCGAAGAATCCTTCTTCTTGCGCAATGCCACTTCAACGGGATCGTCCATCGCCACGACTTCGGTCGCGGGCACGATGGTCAGCGCCGGATTGTCGAGCGCCTTGCACTTCTTCAGCTGCGCACGGATCGCACTCTCGATGCCGACAAGCATCAGGTGTGCATCGGGGTGCGCGCGAACGAACTTGACTGCCGCGGGAACGGTCACGGACGGGCCGTGGTCGCCTCCCATGCAATCGATTGTGAGCTTTACAGTCATGGAATGCGACGAATTTCAGGCACAAAAAAGCGGCAGTTGAATGCCGCCTTTTTGTTGCGCCAGGAAAGTGTCAAGCGAACCAGTTGTCACGCGAACGGCCATCGTAGCGCGCGACGCGTGACGTTGACGCTTAGTCGTTCTTCGTCTTGACGACCTTCTTGCCGCGATAGTAGCCGTTCGGGCTGATGTGGTGACGCAGATGCACTTCACCGGTGCTCGGCTCGACTGCCAGCGGCGATGCCGTCAGGAAATCGTGCGAACGATGCATGCCGCGCTTCGACGGCGACTTCTTGTTTTGCTGGACTGCCATGACTAACTCCTAAAAATTTTCCGGATTCTAACACAGCCCGATCCGGCGCTTAACTACCCTGGCCCACGGCCCTTACGCCTTCCCGCGCCTCAACTGCTCAGTGTTTCTTGTTGCCGTCCCCGCCCTTCTTCAGCGCTTCGAGCGCCGCGAACGGATTCGGCCGTTTGCCTTCGTCCCCCGCTTCTTCGGACGCGTCGTCCGCTTCGGCCGAGGGACCGCTCGCACCCGACACGAGGCTTTCATGAACCGCCGGGCAAACCTCGTGCTTGGGCACGAGCGGCAGCGAAAGCAGCAACTCCTCCTCGATCAAGTCGACGAGATCGAACTGGCGCGAGCCCACGATCACATCGGCTTCATCGTCGTCGAGCGGAAATTCTTCAGCTTCTTCTTCGGTCGCCACGATCCGGTACGTCATGTCGACGTCGAACGCCTGATCGGCCGGGGTCATGCAGCGCTGGCACGTCAGCCACGCGTGGCCGTGCAGCGCGACGCGCAGATACGGCTGCTGCCCGTCGCTGCCGTCGTCCTGCAGCTCCTTCTGGGTGAACCCTTCCGCCTGCCAGGTGAACACCGTGTCGCGATCTGGCGCGTCCGCCGGCACTTCGTTTAACATGCGCGGCAGCTGCGAAAGGTGCACCGCACCCGACGCCTGCCGCCCGCTGCGAGCGAACTCGAACAGGTCGATCGCACGCGGATCGAGCGATACCGCAGGTTTGCCAGAAGAAGGATTCATGTGCGCTCCTGCCTACGGGTTGGGCTGCTGATCCGGCTTGGCGCCGTGGACTTCCGAAGACTCGGCAGGCACCCAATGGGAATCTGCCGATGAAAAGCCGAATAGCATACCTTTTTTATCTTTTTCAGTCAATCACTTAAGCTGACGCCCGCGCACCGCCGCGTGGCGCCCCTCGACTCACCGATCCAACCGACCATGCCGGACACCCTTTGCCGCCCGCCGCGGCTGCTTCTCGCCTCCAGTTCCCGCTACCGCCGCGCGCTGCTCGAGCGGCTCGGCGTGCCATTCGACGTCGTGTCGCCCGACCTCGACGAAACCCCGCTGCCCGGCGAGACGCCCGCCGCGACCGCGCTGCGCCTCGCCGACGCGAAGGCGCGCGCCGTCGCCGCGACGATCGACGCGCCGGACGGCGTGCTCGTGATCGGCTCCGACCAGGTCGCGACCTTCGACGGCCTGCAGATCGGCAAGCCCGGCACGCACGAGCGCGCGCTCGCGCAGCTCGTGTCGATGCAGGGGCGCGACGTCGCGTTCCACAGCGCGCTCAGCCTGTACGACAGCCGCACCGGCGAATCGCAGACCGAGGACGTCGTGACGCGCGTGCGCTTCCGCACGCTGCCCGAGGCCGAACTCGACGCCTACCTGCGTGCCGAGACGCCGTACGACGTCGCGGGCAGCGCCAAGTCCGAAGGGCTCGGCATCGCGCTGCTCGATGCGATCGACTCGAACGACCCGACCGCGCTCGTCGGCCTGCCGCTGATCGCGCTGACGCGGATGCTGCGCGCCGTCGACTACCCGCTGTTCGCCACGCACGGAGGCCGCGCATGACGGCCGGCACGCTCTATCTCGTCCCGAACACGCTCGGCGACGGCGACGCATCGATGCTGGCCGCCGTGCTGCCCGCCGCCGTGCAGGCGCGCGCCGGCACGCTCGGCTACTACATCGGCGAAAACGCGAAGACCACGCGCGCGTTCCTGAAGAAGATCGGCACGACGCGGCCGATCCAGGAAATCGAGATTCGCGAGCTGAACATCAACACGCCGGCCGGCGCGATCGACCGGCTGCTCGCGCCGGTACTGGCCGGCGCGGACGCCGGGCTCGTATCGGAAGCCGGCTGCCCGGCCGTCGCCGACCCGGGCGCGCTGCTGGTGCGCCGCGCGCACGAGCGCGGCGTGAAGGTCGTGCCGCTCGTCGGGCCCAGCTCGATCCTGCTCGCGCTGATGGCGTCGGGCCTGAACGGCCAGAGCTTCGCGTTCAACGGCTATCTGCCGGTCGACGCGGGCGCGCGCGCGAAACGGCTGCGCGAGCTCGAGCAGCTGTCGCGCAAGGCGCGCCAGACGCAGATCTTCATCGAGACGCCGTATCGCAACCACGCGATGCTCGACACGCTCGTCGCGACCTGCGCGCCGTCGACGCTGATCTGCGTCGCGGCCGACCTGACGCTCGTGACCGAAACGATCGCCAGCCGCACCGTCGCGGAATGGAAAAAGGCGCCGGTGCCCGATCTGCACAAGCGCCCTGCGATCTTCCTGTTGCTGGCGAACTGACGGCGCGGCCCGCTCCGGCGGGCCCCGCATCCGCCGCGCGGCCCCGGCGCTACCGCAGGCTCAGCTGCGCGCCGGTCGTCAGCGTCTTCATCGCGGCATTGCCGACGGCCGCGCCGAACTTGCGCGCGACGCGGTTCGTCAGGCTTTCCTTCACCGTGTAGTCGACGAGGTCGGGCGCTTTCAGCACGTCGCGCGCGACCGTGTCGGTCGTGCCGAAGCCGTCGGCCAGCCCGAGTTCGACGCTCTTCTCGCCGGTCCAGAACAGGCCCGAGAACATGTCCAGCGTCTCGTGCAGGCGCGCGCCGCGGCCATCCTTCACCGCCTTGATGAACTGCGCGTGCACCTGGTCGAGCAGCGCCTGCGCATGCGTGTCCATCTTCGCGGTTTCCGGCGAGAACGGATCGTAAAAGCCCTTGTTCTCCCCCGACGTATGCAGGCGCCGCTCGACGCCGAGCTTGCTCATCAGGCCGGTGAAGCCGAAGCCGTCCATCAGCACGCCGATCGAGCCGACGATGCTCGCCTTGTCGACGTAAATCTTGTCGGCCGCTGCCGCGATGTAGTAGCCGCCCGACGCGCACATGTCGGTCACGACCACGTAGAGCGGCTTGGCCGGATACTTCGCGCGCAGGCGCTTGATCTCGTCGTAGACCATGCCGGCCTGCACCGGGCTGCCGCCCGGGCTGTTGATCCGCAGCACGACGCCGACCGTGCCGTCGTCGTCGAACGCGCTGTCGAGCGCGGTGATGATGTCGTCCGCGTTCGCGTTGACGCCGGCCGAGATCTCGCCGTCGATCGTCACCAGCGCCGTGTGCCGCCCGCCCGTCGACAACTTCGCGTCACTCGAGAAGTCGATCAGCGCAACGGCGAGCAGCAGCAGCACGCCGAGGAACGCGAAGCGGAAGAAGATCTTCCAGCGCCGCGCCGCGCGCTGCTCCTTCACCGCCGCGAGCGCGACCCGCTCAAGCGCCGCGCGCTCCCAGTTCGGTTCGCGGCCGTCGGAGCGGGAGGAGGAATCGGGAGGAGTCGGTTGGTCGGTCATGCGTGGTTGTCGTCAGTCATTCGTCAAGGGACGCAGATCGGCGTCGGGCACCCAGAATACCGCGCGGCCGTCGGGCGTGTCGCGCTCGTCGACCTCGACCGGCCGCAGGCGGGCGCCGCGGCACGGGCCGCCGACGCACTTGCCGGTGTCCGGCGCGTAGATCGCGCCGTGCGTCGCGCACATCAGGTACAGGCCGGACGATTCGAAGAACTGCCCCTCGGCCCAGTCCAGCTCCATCGGCACGTGCGCGCAGCGGTTCAGGTAGCCGTACGCGCGGCCGTCGTAGCGCACGAAGAACACGACGGCCGGCTCGCCGCGCAGCGTCGCGTCGACGCGCACGCCGGCCCCGCCGTCGGCCAGCGCATCCGATGCGCAGACGCGCACCGCGTCGGTGGCGGGCGTGGTACTCATGCGTGCTCGCGCAGCCAGGCGGCCAGCGCGTCCACGTCCGGCGCGACGAAGCGCGGCGCCAGCGCGGCGAGCGCGTCGGCCGAATGCGCGCCGTACGCGACGCCGATGCCCGCCGCACCCGCGCTGGCGGCCATCTGCAGGTCGTGCGTCGTGTCGCCGATCATCACCGTGCGCGCCAGATCCTGCCCCAGTTCCCGGGTGAGTTCCTGGAGCATCGCCGGATGCGGCTTCGAGAATGTCTCGTCCGCGCAGCGCGTCGCGTCGAACAGGCTGGTCAGCTTGGCCTGGTCGAGCGCGCGGTTCAGGCCGACCCGGCCCTTGCCGGTCGCGACCGCGAGCAGGTAGCCCGTGTCGCGCAGCTCCGCGAGCAGCTCGCGCACGCCGGCGAACAGCTCGATGCGCTGGTCCTTGATCAGGTAGTGATACCGGTAGCGCTCGGCGAGGCGCGGATAGTCGGACGGGTCGAGGGTCGGAGCCGTGATCTGCAGCGCGTCGCGCAGGCCGAGGCCGATCACGTAACGGGCCGCCTCGTCGGACGGCGTGGGCAGGCCGAGATCGCGGCATGCCGCCTGGATGCTGAAGGCGATGTGCGCCGTCGAATCCATCAGCGTGCCGTCCCAGTCGAAGACGATCAGGTCAAATTGCTGTCGGGCCATGCGGTTCAAGCGATATCGCGCAATGCGCTCAGTTGGTCGAGAAAGCGCCGGCATTCGCCGGGCAGCGGTGCGTCGAACTGCAGCGGCTCGCCAGTCAGCGGATGCGCAAGCCTCAGCCGGTGCGCATGCAGGAACATCCGCTTCAGCGACGGCTCCGCGTTCGCGCGCGCCAGCGCCTTGTTCAGTGCGAAATCGCCATACTTGGCATCGCCGGCGATCGGCAGGCCGAGATGCGCAAGGTGCACGCGAATCTGATGGGTCCGACCCGTTTTGAGTTCCGCTTCGACGAGCGCGTAGTCCGGCCAGCGCTCGACAAGGTTGAACACGGTGTGCGACGCGAGCCCGTCTTCCTGCACCCTCACGCGGCGCTCCCCTTCCGGGGTCGTGTACTTGAACAGCGGCGCCTTCACCGCGCGGCGGCGGCCCCAGTCGGACTGCCACTCGCCGTGCACGCACGCGAAGTAGCGCTTGTCCATCCGGTTCTCGCGGATCATCTCGTGCAGGCCGACCAGCGCGGCGCGCTTCTTCGCGAGCATCAGGACGCCGGACGTCTCGCGGTCGAGACGATGCACCAGTTCGAGGAATTTCGCGCGCGGCCGCGCCTGCCGCAACTGCTCGATCACGCCGAACGCGACGCCGCTGCCGCCGTGCACCGCGACGCCGGCCGGCTTGTCGATGACGAGCATCGCATCGTCCTCGAACAGCACGTCGAACTGCGCGGGCGGGACGACCGGCGTGTCGGCGCGCGCGAGGTCGGCCGCGGCCATCCGCACCGGCGGCACCCGCACGACGTCGCCTAACGCGAGCCGGTACTGCGCGTCGACCCGGCCCTTGTTGACGCGCACTTCGCCGCTGCGCAGGATCCTGTAAATATGGCTTTTCGGCACGCCTTTACAGACGCGCAACAGGAAATTGTCGATCCGCTGACCGGCAGTATTTTCGTCGATCTCGACCATCGAGACCTGGCCACTTGTGACCGAATTCTGGGATATTTTGCCTAACTCATTCATACTGAATATAATTTTGCCCAGCCTGACGTAGCGGGCGGCCTAATCGGCCGGCCTGGACGGATTGGGTACGGCGCAAGCGCAAACCGTCATTTTACTTGCGCCGGGGGCTGGCTGCTCGCCCCGAACAAAGAGAAGCAGCAAGTTGCACGCACGGCGCCTGCCGCCGGCAAGGATCGCGCCCACAGGCGGATTCGGTCGGCAGGGCGTCGCGGTAACGGAAAGTTGGTTGAAAAGAATTTAATTGGCAGCCGGGCGGCGCGAAGCGCCCACGCAGGCTGCCGGTTGCGAAAGACGGCGTTGCGCCCGATTTGGCCCCGCGAAGCGTGCGGGGACTGGCGACGTCAAACCAAGGAAGAACACCCCAGGCGGGAAAGTCGGGCTGGATTCGATACTCCCCGCTGCGGCCCAAGCCGCAGCATCTGCCGCCCGTTGGCGCGCGCGACGCATTGCGACGCGCGCCGCGGCAGTGCCCCCGGTCTGAGGCTTAGCGCGCTTTTTCAGCGTGCGGAGTGTGAACGCCGTGCTTTGAAGCCGTGTTCGCAGGTGCCCTATGGCCGCCGGCCCCGTCGTTCGGGCCCAAGCGCCGCATCAGGCAATTCTCCCCGCCATCGTTCCCGCTCCAGCGTGCTTGTGACAACACAACAAGGCGCGGCCTGCCGTCGTTCCCGCCCTCGCGCTGACAACCGCGAGGCGCCGGCAGCAGAGCCGCCTGGAGTCGTTCATGAAACGCATGCTGTTCAATGCGACGCAGCAGGAGGAGCTGCGCGTCGCCATCGTCGATGGGCAGAAGCTCATCGACATCGACATCGAGACAGCCGGGCGCGAACAGCGCAAAGGCAATATCTACAAGGGTGTCGTCACCCGCATCGAGCCGTCGCTCGAAGCGTGCTTCGTCAACTACGGTGAAGACCGTCACGGCTTCCTGCCGTTCAAGGAAGTCGCCCGCCAGTACTTCAAGGAAGGCGTCGACATGCGCTCCGCGCGCATCCAGGACGCGCTGCGCGAAGGCCAGGAGCTGATCGTCCAGGTCGAGAAGGAAGAGCGCGGCAACAAGGGCGCGGCGCTCACGACCTTCATCTCGCTCGCCGGCCGCTACCTCGTGCTGATGCCGAACAACCCGCGCGGCGGCGGCGTGTCGCGCCGCATCGAGGGCGACGAGCGCCAGGAACTGCGCGAGACGATGGCGCAGCTGCAGATTCCGGACGGCATGAGCATGATCGCCCGCACCGCGGGCATCGGCCGCAGCGCCGAGGAACTGCAGTGGGACCTGAACTACCTGCTGCAGCTCTGGCGCGCGATCGAGGCGGCGTCGCAAAGCGGCAACACCGGCCAGCCGATGCTGATCTACCTGGAATCGAGCCTCGTGATCCGCGCGATCCGGGACTATTTCCAGCCGGATATCGGCGAAATCCTGATCGACACGACCGAGATCTACGATCAGGCCCGTGCGTTCATGGACATCGTGATGCCGGACAACGTCGCCAAGGTGAAGCGCTACCACGACGACGTGCCGCTCTTCTCCCGCTTCCAGATCGAGCACCAGATCGAAACGGCCTACTCGCGCACGGTGCCGCTGCCGTCGGGCGGCGCGATCGTGATCGACCACACCGAAGCGCTCGTCGCGATCGACGTGAACTCGGCGCGCGCGACCAAGGGCGCGGACATCGAGGAAACGGCGACCCGCACGAACCTCGAAGCGGCCGACGAAGTCGCCCGCCAGCTGCGCCTGCGCGACCTCGGCGGCCTGATCGTGATCGATTTCATCGACATGGAATCGGCGAAGAGCCAGCGCGAGGTCGAGCAGCGCCTGAAGGATGCGTTGAAGCACGACCGCGCCCGCGTGCAGATGGGCAAGATCTCGCGCTTCGGCCTGATGGAGCTGTCGCGCCAGCGGCTGCGCCCGGCGCTGTCCGAGGGCAGCCACGTGACCTGCCCGCGCTGCAACGGCACCGGCCACATCCGCGACACCGAATCGTCCGCGCTGCAGGTCCTGCGGATCATTCAGGAAGAGGCGATGAAGGAAAACACCGCGGCGATCCACTGCCAGGTGCCGGTCGAGGTGACCGCCTTCCTGCTCAACGAAAAGCGCCAGGAAATCAACAAGATCGAGTCGCGCTTCAAGGTCGGCATCGTGCTGATCCCGAACAAGCACCTCGATACGCCGCACTACAAGCTCGAGCGCCTGCGCCACGACGACGCGCGCCTCGACGACCCGCGCGCATCGTGGAAGATGGCCGAGGAAGCCGCCCGCGAGATGGAGTCGGAAACCGGCTACAGCAAGCGTACCGCCGAAGTGAAGCCGAAGCAGGAAGCCGCGGTCAAGGGCATCACGCCCGAGCGTCCGGCACCGAGCCCGGCGCCGCAGCGTGCGGCTGAACCGGCCCCGGCACCGGCCCCTGTCGCCGCGGCGAGCGGCGGCTTCATCGGCTGGCTGAAGGGCTTGTTCGGCATGCAGCCGGCTGCGCCCGCACCGGCGCCGGCGCCTGTGAAGGAACAGGCTGCCGCCCGTCCGGCCCGCGAAAAGGCCGAGAAGGCCGAACAGCGTGGCGAGCGCGGTGGCGATCGCAACCGCAACCGCCGCGCCGGCGGCGCCCAGGCGCCGCAGGGCGGCCGCGACCAGGCGGCAGCCGGCCGTGGCGGCCAGCCGCAGCGCCCGGAACGCGAAGGCAAGGAAGCGCGCGAACCGCGTGAAGGTCGCGAGGGACGCGAAGGCCGTGGCCAGCGCGAGCCGCGCGAAGCACGCGAGGGCCGTGAGGCACGCGAAGGCCGCGAAGGCCGCGAAGGTCGCGAAACCCGCGAGCCGCGTGAACAACGCGAACCGCGTGAGCCGCGCGAACGCGTCGAGCAACCGGAAGCCGTCGAGGCAACCGGCCGCGGCGAGCGCCAGGAACGCGGCGAACGTCGCGAGCGCGGCGAGCGCCGCAAGCCGACCCAGCACGCGGCAACGCTCGAGACGGTCACCCGCGGCGAAAGCCATGCTGAACAGGAAGCCGACCAGGCGGCAGCCGCCGCCCTGCCCGGCGCTGACATGATGGCCGACGCCGATGCCGGCGCGCGCGACGGCGAGGAACGCCGCCGCCGCCGCCGCGGCCGCCGCGGCGGTCGTCGCGAACGCGAGGAAGACGGCACGATCGTCGGCCACGCAGCGGAAGGCGTTGACGGCGAAACCGACACCGCACCGGCAGCCGAACCTGTCACGCACGCGGCACCGGCTGCGCAGGCGGAACCGGCGCACGCTGCCGCACCGGCAGCCGTCGCGGCCGTCGCAGCGGCAAGCGCTGTCGTCGTGGAAGCCGTGGCGCATGCGGAACCGGCCCAGCCGGCCGCCGCCGACACGCAACCGGCCCCGGCGCAGGTCGAAGCCGCTCCGGCGGTTGCCGCCGCCGTGCAACCGGTGGAAACCGTCACCGCCGCGCCGGCCGTCGTAGCCGAAGCCGGGCCTGCCCCGGTCGAGGTCTCGCCGACCGATGCGCTGGAAGTGCCGCAAGCCGCTCCGGTCGCCGAAGCGCCGCAAGCCGCGCCTGTCGTGGAAGCAGCGCCGGCCGCCGCGGTCGAAGCCGCTCCGGTGGCGGCTGCCGAACCGGCCCGCGTCGAACCGGCGCCGGTGGAAGTCGTGACCGCACCGGTCGTCGAGCGCGCCCAGCCGGCCGCCGCGGCGCCTTCTTCGCGCGGCCTCGAAACCGTGCTGGAGCAAGCCGGCCTCGTCTGGGTGAACACGGACGCGGACAAGTTCCGTGCCGCCCAGGAAGCCGCCTCGCAAGTCCAGCGCGCGGCCCGCGTGCCGCGCGAACGCAAGGCGCTGCCGCCGGTCGACACGACGCCGATGCAGCAGGTGGAAACGACGCATCACTGATCGCGTCCGCCCCGTCGAGAAAGCCCGCTCCGGCGGGCTTTTTCACGTCCGCGCTGCGGGTTTCCGCGCGCGGCCCGCGCAGGCGCTTGCAGCTAGAATAGAGGTCTGGCTCGCACTGCTTTCAACATGTCCCGACGCATCATCCCCCTCACCGACGTCAGCGGCATGCCGGACGTCACCGGCACGGCGCACACTCCGGACGGCCTGCTGCACGACACGTTCGAGCGGCCGCTGCGCGATCTGCGCATCTCGGTGACGGATCGCTGCAACTTCCGCTGCGTGTACTGCATGCCGCGCGCGGTGTTCGACAAGGACTATCCGTTCCTGCCGCACAGCGCGCTGCTGACGCTCGAGGAAATCGAGCGGATCGCGCGGCTGTTCGTCGCACACGGTGTCGAGAAGATCCGCATCACCGGCGGCGAGCCGCTGCTGCGCAAGAACCTCGAATTCCTGATCGAGCGCCTCGCGCGCCTGACGACCCACGACGGCCGCCCGCTCGACCTGACGCTGACCACCAACGGCTCGCTGCTCGCCCGCAAGGCCCGCGCGCTGAAGGACGCCGGGCTCACCCGCGTGACGGTCAGCCTCGACGCACTCGACGACACGCTGTTCAAGCGCATGAACGACGCCGATTTCGCGAGCGCCGACGTGCTCGACGGCATCTTCGCCGCGCAGGCCGCCGGCCTCGAGCCGGTCAAGGTCAACATGGTCGTGAAGCGCGGCACGAACGACAGCGAAATCCTGCCGATGGCCGCGCGCTTTCGCGGCACCGGCGTCGTGCTGCGCTTCATCGAATACATGGATGTCGGCACGTCGAACGGCTGGAACATGACCGAAGTGCTGCCGTCCGCCGACGTCGTCGCGCGCATCGCCGAGCACTTCCCGCTCGTCCCGCTCGACCCGCACTCCGCGGCCGAAACCGCGCAGCGCTGGGGCTACGCGGACGGCAGCGGCGAGATCGGCGTGATCTCCAGCGTCACGCAGGCGTTCTGCGGCGATTGCACGCGCGCGCGCCTGTCGACCGAAGGCAAGCTGTACCTGTGCCTGTTCGCGTCGGCAGGCCACGACCTCCGCGCGCTGGTGCGCGGCGGCGCGAGCGACACCGAGATCGCCACCGCGATCGCGCGCATCTGGCAAGCGCGCACCGACCGCTATTCGCAACTGCGCGGCAGCGCGACAGCCGATGCGGCGGCCGAAGGGGCCGGCAAGCGCGTCGAAATGTCATATATCGGCGGCTGACGCGCGATGCCCGATTCCCCCATGCCTTCGATCGCCGGCCTGCTGCTCGCCGGCGGACGCGCGACGCGCATGGACGGCGCCGACAAGGGCCTGCAGCTGCTGGACGGCACGCCGCTCGCGCTGCACGTGCTGCGCCGCCTCGCCCCGCAAGTCGACGAAATGCTGATCAGCGCGAACCGCCACCCCGACCGCTATGCGGAACTGGGCGCGCCGTTCGGCGCGCGCGTCGTGCCGGATGCGACGGGCGACTTCCCCGGCCCGCTCGCGGGCCTGCTGGCGGGGATGCGCGCCGCGCGCGCGCCGCTCGTCGCGTGCGCGCCCTGCGACTCGCCGTTCCTGCCCGACGACCTGGTCGCGCGGCTGCACGCTGCGCTCGCCGCGCAGCAGGCGGATATCGCGATGGCCGTCCTCGTCGACGCGCTGCAGGAACGCGCGCCGCAGCCGACCTTCGCGCTGCTGCGCACGTCGCTGGCTGACGATCTCGCCGACCGGCTCGACGCCGGCGACCGCAAGGTGCGTGCGTGGTACGCGCGCCACAAGACGGTCGAAGTCGAGTTTCATGACGAGCGTGCGTTTTACAATGCCAACTCTTGGCAGGAACTCGCCGCGCTCGCCCGTCGCTGACGGCATCGGCCCCGTTCCCGCGCGCCGCCCCCGCCGCTTGCGACCCCGCGCTCACGCGCCGCCGTCGCCTTGCCGGCCACGAACCCGATACGCCTTGCGGCGCAGTCCGACTGATGACCACGCATTCCTCGCCCGCCTCCCGACCCGCTGCCGATCCTGACGCGCCGCTGTCGCTCGTCGACGCGCAGGCGCTCGCGTGCCGTTTCGCGGTGCCGGTCGATGCGTGCGACACGGTGCCGCTGCGCGACGCGCTCGACCGCGTGCTCGCGGCCGACGTGGATGCGCCGTTCGACATTCCGGCGTACGACAACTCGGCGATGGACGGCTACGCGTTCGACGCCGCCGAATGCGCGCACGCGTCGCCCGACGGCGACGTGACGCTCGCGGTCGCGGGCACGGCGCTCGCCGGCCACCCGTTCGACGGCGCGGTGCCCGTGCGCGGCTGCATCCGCATCATGACGGGCGCGCCGCTGCCCGCCGGCTGCGACACCGTCATTCCGCAGGAGCGCGTGACCGTGCAGGACGACGCGATCCGCTTCGCCGCGCGCGACGCGTCGCGCGGCGCGAACTGCCGCAAGGCCGGCGAGGATCTCGCGCGCGGCGCCTGCGCGCTCGCCGCGGGCCGCATCCTGCGGCCCGCGGACCTCGGCCTGCTCGCGTCGTTCGGCTGCGCCGACGTCAGCGTGCGCCGCCGGCTGCGCGTCGCGGTGTTCTCGACTGGCGACGAGTTGCGCGCGCCGGGCGCGCCGCTCGAGCGCGGCACGCTGTACGACAGCAATCGCGGGATGCTGGTCGCGATGCTCGAGCGGATGAACGTCGAACCGGTCGATCTCGGCATCGTCCGCGACGATCCGGCCGCGCTGGAAGCGGCGCTGCGCGATGCGGTCGCCGCGCAGGCCGATGCGGTGATCACGTCGGGCGGCGTGTCGGTCGGCGAGGCGGATTTCACGCGCGACGTGATGGCGCGGCTCGGTGACGTCACGTTCGCAAGCCTCGCGCTGCGGCCCGGGCGGCCGCTCGCGTGCGGCACGCTGGCGCCGCAATCCGCCGCCGGGCGCGATACGCTGTTCTTCGGCCTGCCCGGCAACCCGGTGGCCGCCGCGGTGACGTTCTACGCGATCGTGCGCCCGGCGCTGTTCGCGATGGCCGGCGCCCGGACGCCGCCGCCCGCGATGTACACCGCGCTCAGCACGCACGCGCTGAAGAAGCGGCCGGGCCGCACCGAATACCTGCGCGGCATCGCGACACGCGCCGCCGACGGCGGCTGGCACGTCACGCCGGCCGGCTCGCAGAGCTCCGCATCACTGAGCGGCCTCGCGGCCGCCAACTGCTTCATCGTGCTCGGCCACGACGCCACGACGATCGATGCAGGCGGGCCGGTCGACATCCTGCCGTTCGACGGCCTGATCTGAAATCCATCTTTATCAGTTTCACTACGGGGGCAATCCGCACATGAAAAAACAAATTTCGTCGATCGCCGCGGGACAGACCGCCAAGGCGCTGATCCTCGTCTACCTGACGTTCAGCGTACCGATCGTGCTGCTCGGCATTCTCGTCGCGTACATCCGCTTCGGCATGGTCGAGCTGAGCACGATCCTGAGCGCGCTGCTGCTGAACGCGGTCGTCGGCTTCGTGCTGCTGTGGATTGCGTGCCACGCGTACAACTGGGTCGCGTCGCGCTTCGGCGGCATCGAGATCGTGCTGTCCGATCCGCCGGAGGAAGCGTGAGCGGCAGCCCGCTGATCCGCGCAGCCGAGGCGCGCGACGTCGGCGCGATCCTCGCGCTGATGCGCGAGCTGGCGGAATTCGAGAAGCTCACGCAGTTGTTCGTCGCGACCGACGACGATCTCGCCGATGCGCTGTTCGGCGCGCATCCCGCGGCCGAGGCGCTGGTGGCCGAGCGCGACGGCGCGATCGTCGCGTATGCGCTGTTCTTCCACAACTATTCGACATTCCTGGGCCGCCGCGGCCTGTACCTCGAAGATCTGTACGTGCAGCCGTCGCAGCGCGGCACGGGCCTCGGCACCGCGATGCTCCGGCGGCTCGCCGCGCTCGCACTGGAGCGCCGCTGCGGGCGCTTCGAGTGGTCCGTGCTCGACTGGAACCAGCCGGCGATCGATTTCTACGAGAAGATGGGCGCGACCGTGCTCCCCGAATGGCGCATCGTGCGCGTGACGGACAACGCGCTGGCGACGCTCGCGGGGTGCTGAACCCGGCTGCCTCCGGCACGGCCGGCAAAAGAAATGGGCGCTCGTGTTCACACAGCGCCCATTTTCGTTTCCGTCCGAACCCGCTGCCGATGCCGGTCAGGCTTCGTCCGCGTCGTCGACGCCGTTCGCGCCGAGCAAGCCGGCCGCGGTATCGCCGGGCAGCGCCTCCACCTGCTTGAGCTTGCGGTTCATCACGCGCGTGCGCTGCTCGGCCAGCTCGATCGAGCGCGTGACCGTTTCCAGCTGCGACTTCGTACGCGCCAGCACGTCGCCGAACTTGCCGAACTCCGTCTTCACTGCGCCGAGCACCTGCCACACCTCGCTCGAACGCTTCTCGATCGCGAGCGTGCGGAAGCCCATCTGCAGGCTGTTCAGCAACGCGGTGAGCGTGGTCGGACCCGCCACCGTCACGCGGTAATCGCGCTGCAGCACGTCGGTCAGCCCCGGGCGGCGCAGGATCTCCGCATACAACCCTTCGGTCGGCAGGAACAGCAGCGCGAAATCGGTCGTGTGCGGCGGCGCGACGTATTTCTCGGCGATCGTGCGCGCCTCCGCCCGCACGCGGGCCTCGAGCGCGCGCGCCGCGTCCTCGACCGCCGCGGCGTCGGCGCGCTCCTGCGCATCGATCAGCCGCTCGTAGTCCTCGCGCGGGAATTTCGCGTCGATCGGCAGCCACACCGGCGGCGCATCGCCGGCGCCGGCTTCACGCCCCGGCAGCCGGATCGCAAACTCGACCCGCTCGCTGCTCTTCGGCACCGTCGCGACGTTCTTCGCGTACTGGTCGGGCGTCAGCATCTGCTCGAGCAGCGCCTCGAGCTGCACCTCGCCCCAGGTGCCGCGCGTCTTCACGTTGGTCAGCACCTTCTTCAGGTCGCCGACGCCGGCCGCGAGCGTCTGCATCTCGCCGAGCCCGCGATGCACCTGCTCGAGCCGGTCGGACACGAGCTTGAACGACTCGCCGAGCCGCTGCTCGAGCGTCGCATGCAGTTTCTCGTCGACGGTGCGGCGCATCTCCTCGAGCTTGGCCGCGTTGTTCGTCTCGATGTCCTTCAGGCGCTGCTCGAGCGTCGCGCGCACTTCGCCGATACGCCGGTCGTTCGCCTCGGTCAGCTGCGTGAGCTGGCGATTCAGCGTGTCGCCAAACAGCCGGAGCGCCGCGGTCTGCTCCTCGCGCGCCTGCTGCGCCTGGCGCTGCAGGCCGTCGCGCATCGCATCGAACTGCTGCGTATTGCCGGCGACGAGCTTCGCGAGCTGCTGCGCGAACCCGTCGATCTGGTTGTTCTGCACGGTCGCGACACTGGTGAGCTGCGCGGCAAGCATCTGCTGCAGCTGCGTGAAGTTACCCGCCAGTTCCGTGCGCGAGCCGCGCGAATGCTCGACGATCTCGCTGCGCAACTCGCGCTCGAGCCGCTCGACCGCGCGCGCCTGTGCGTGCGCGGCGTCCTCGATCTGGTCGCCGAGCACCGCCACATCGTCGTGGCGGCCGCCGCCCCGCACGATTGCGACGATCGCCACCGCCAGCGCGACGGCCAGCACCGCGACCACCGCGAGCAACAACGTCATCGTCATGCGCGCGCCTTGCCGATCACGTCCGGGTTGATCGGATTCGGCGGACGCCCCGCGCGCGGCCCTTCGCCCAGCGCGGCGATCAGGTTGTCGGCGGCGAGGTTCGCCATCGCGCGGCGGGTGTTCTCCGTCGCGCTCGCGATATGCGGCGTCAGCACGACGTTCGGCACCTCGAGCAGCGCCGGATGCACGCTCGGCTCGCCTTCGTACACGTCAAGGCCCGCCGCAGCGATCTTCCTGTCGCGCAGCGCGGCGGCCAGCGCTGCATCGTCGACAATCCCGCCGCGCGCGATGTTGGTCAGCGTCGCGGTCGGCTTCATCCGCGCCAGCTCGGCCGCGCCGATCGTGTGATGGTTTTCCTGCGTGTACGGCAGCACGAGCACGACGTGGTCCGCGCGCGCGAGCAGCGCTTCCTTCGACACGTACTCGGCGTTCAGCTCGGCCTCGATTTCCGGCGCGACCCGCGACCGGTTGTGATAGATCACCTGCATGCCGAAGCCCTTCGCGCGGCGCGCGAGCGCCTGGCCGATGCGGCCCATCCCGATCACGCCGAGCGTCGAGCCGTGGATGTCGCTGCCGAGGAAGCCGTCGTACGCCCACTTCCGCCAGTGCCCGGCGCGCAGCCAGTGCTCGGATTCGGCGATGCGCCGCGCGGCCGCCATCATCAGCGCCCAGCCGAAATCGGCGGTGGATTCGTTCAGCACGTCCGGCGTGTTGGTGCCGAGCACGTTCGCCGCGTTGAACGCCGCCATGTCGAAGTTGTTGTAGCCGACCGCCATGTTCGACACGACGCGCAGGCGCGGCGCGGCCGCGAGCGTGGCGGCGCCGACCGGGTCGCCCGCCGTCAGCGCGCCGTCCTTGTCGGCGAGGCGCGCCGCGAGCGCGGCGGGCGCCAGCGCATCGCCATTGTTCCAATCGACCTCGAAGTACTGCTCGAGCCGCTCGATCACGTCCGGGAAGATCGGACGCGCGACCAGGATCTTCTGCATCGCCATCTCCGCATGCCACGGGCGGCTCGCGATGCGCGCCGCCCGCTTCTTGTTGAAAACCGTCAGCTTACGCCGGGAAGAAGATCCACGTCGCCAGCAGGAATACGGGCACCAGCACGACGAGCGCCCAGCCGAGATACGCGAAGAAGCTCGGCATCTTCACGCCGCGCGATTCGGCGATCGCCTTCACCATGAAGTTCGGCGCATTGCCGATATAGCTGTTCGCGCCCATGAACACCGCGCCCGCGGAAATCGCGGCGAGCGTCGTCGCGCCCGTCGTCATCAGCGACTGCGCGTCGCCGCCCGCGAGGTTGAAGAACACGAGGTAGGTCGGCGCGTTGTCGAGGAACGACGACAGCAGGCCCGTCGCCCAGAAGTACATCGCGTCGATCGGTTTGCCGTCGGGGCCGGTGACGAGATGGACGATCTGCGCGAACGCGCCGTCCGCGCCCGCGCGCAGGATCACGATCACCGGCGCGATCGTCACGAAGATGCCCGCGAACAGCTTCGCGACTTCCTCGATCGGCGCCCAGTTGAACGCGTTGCCCTCGCGCGCGGAACGCGGCGTCAGCGCAAGCGACGCGAGCGCGACGACGATCAGCGCCACGTCGCGGGCGAGGTTCTGCAGCGCGACGTGCGTACCCCACACGTCGAACGTGATGCCCGGCTTCCAGATCCCGCTCATCAGCACGAGGCCGACCACGGCCGCGAGCAGCACGAAGTTGATCTTGCCGTCGATCGACAGCGCCGCGCTGTCGGGCGTCGGATCGAGTTCGGCCGGCCGCGCCTCGCCGCCCTTGCGGTAGAAGTACGTGTCGAGCACGAAGAACACCGTCAGCAGCACCGCGCAGATGAACAGCATCGGCAGCGCGAGATGCGTCGTCGTCCAGAAGAAGCTCACGCCGTTCAGGAAGCCGAGGAACAGCGGCGGATCGCCCAGCGGCGACAGCGAGCCGCCCGCGTTCGCGACGAGGAAGATGAAGAAGATCACGACATGCACGACGTGCTTGCGATTATCGTTCGCGCGCAGGAGCGGCCGGATCAGCAGCATCGCCGCGCCGGTCGTGCCCATCACGCTCGCGAGCAGCGTGCCGAGCGCGAGGATCGCGGTGTTCAGCTTCGGCGTGCCGTGCAGGTTGCCGTTCACGCAGATGCCGCCCGCGACCGTGTAGAGCGCGGTGAGCAGCACGATGAACGGGATGTATTCCTCGAGCAGCGCGTGCACGAGCGTGCCGAACGCGGTGCCGGCGCCGAACACGGCGGCGAACGGCACGAGGAACGCGACCGACCACGCCGCCGCGATCTTGCCGAAGTGGTGATGCCAGAACACCGGTGCGACGAGCGGGAACAGTGCGATGGACAGCAGGATCCCGGCGAACGGGACGCCCCAGAGCGCGGACAGCGTGGCGCCGTCGAGCGTCGCGGCCGATGCGAGCGCGGGGGCGGCGCCGAGCGCAGCGCCCGACGCCATGCCTGCCCAGGCGGCATGTCGTTTCATGCAGAACTTCCTTTTTTGAAATAGCGGTGGATTGAGCGGGCGCGTCACGCGCCCCGCACGACGATCACGTGAACGCGGTACGGGCCGTGCGCGCCCAGCACGATGGTCTGCTCGATGTCGCCCGTGCGCGACGGACCGGACACGAAATTGACCGCCCGCGGCAATTCGCCGCGCTCCGCGCGGATCAGCGCGAATGCGTCTTCGTGGCCGGCGACGATCCGCGACGCGGGCACGATCGCGATATGCGTCTCCGGCAGCAGGCCGGCCGACGCATAGGTATCGGGACCGGACAGCAAGACCAGCGAGCCGGTTTCCGCCGTCGCGCAGAAGCAGCCGGTCAGGCCGACGAGATCGCCGTCGGCCGGCTTGCGGCATTCGACGGTGAGGCCCGCGCCGGCCCAGTCGAGCTCGCCGAGCGTGCGCCAGGCGACGGCCTGCATCGGCAGGCCGTGCGTGGAGAGATAGCGGGCAGCGGCGGCCGGTGCGTCGGCGAGCGCCGCGACTTCGTCGACGGTCGTCGACAGCTTGGTTGCTTCATCGACGAACGCGGCGACCAGATCGGCCGGCGCCGGCGGACGCGGCCCCTGCGGATGACGGGCGAGGTAGTCGGCGACCGCTTCGCGCTCCGCCGCATCGGGTTCGGCCGCGCGACCCTGCGCGGCGCGGATGCGCGCGAGGATCTGGCGACGGGCAGCGGAAGTGTCCATGAACGGTCCTCGTGACGTTGCGTGCGATACCGTCGGATTATACCGGCCGCCTCTCTCGCCACGCACCTTCGGCCGAACGGCCTAGGGCCTGTTCACGCTAATAACAGACTTGCGAACGCGCCTTTCCGCCCGTCCCCCAAGGGGACTTCCTTTGGGCGCGTGCAAGGAGAGAGGAGGCGCAATAACCGTAGCTATTGCAACGACGAACGACGCCGCAATGCGGGCGGAAGGGAGCGTTCCCCTGATTTGAAAAGCCATTTGTGGGGCTGGCCCGTTATTAGCGTGAACAGGCCCTAGCCTACTGCGACGCGTCGTCTTCGGCCGGCTGCGCGATGCCGAACACCTGGCGCAGGTACGCGAGATACGCCTTGTCGTCGCACATGCTCTTGCCCGGCGAATCGGACAGCTTCGCGACCGGCTGGCCGTTGCAGCGAACCATCTTGATGACGATCTGCAGCGGCACGTAGCCGAGGTCGTTGGTCAAGTTGGTACCGACGCCGAACGCGAGCTTGCAGCGGCCGCGGAACCGTTCGTACAGCTGCATGACCTTCGGGATGTCGAGCGCGTCGGAGAACACCAGCACCTTGGTGCGCGGGTCGCAGCGGTTCGCTTCGTAGTGCGAGATCATCCGCTCGCCCCACTCGAACGGATCGCCCGAATCGTGGCGCGCGCCGTCGAACAGCTTGCAGAAGTACATGTCGAAGTCGCGCAGGAACGCGTCCATCCCGTAGACGTCCGACAGCGCGATGCCGAGGTCGCCGCGGTATTCCTTCGCCCACATCTCGAAGCCGTAGGTCTGCGAGTCGCGCAGCCGCGGGCCGAGCGCCTGGCACGCCTGCAGGTACTCGTGCGCCATCGTGCCGAGCGGCGTGATGTCGTGCTTCATCGCGTACAGCACGTTGCTCGTGCCGGCGAACTGCGGACCGAGGCCGTCGCGCAGCGTGAGCGCGACCTCCTCGTGCCAGACCTTCGAGAAGCGCCGGCGCGTGCCGTAGTCGGCGATCTTGCAGTCGGCGAACTCCGGCTTCGCGCCGAGCAGCTTGATCTTCTCGCACAGCCGCCCGCGCCCTTCCCGGTAGTCGGGCTCGCGCTGCGTATTGCGGAAATAGACCTCGTTGACGATCGCGAGCACCGGGATCTCGAACAGGATCGTATGCAGCCACGGCCCCTTGATCTCGATGTCGATCTCGCCGTTGCCCTTCGGCGAAGGCGTGATCGAGATGTACTTCTCGTTCAGGTGGAACAGCGCGAGGAAATCGACGAAGTCGCTCTTGATGAAGCGCATCCGGCGCAGGTAGTCGAGCTCCTCGTCGGTGAAGCGCAGCGCGCACAGGCCGCGCACCTCGTCGCGGATCTCGTCGATGTACGGCACGAGATCGACGCCGGGCGTGCGGCACTTGAAGCGATACTCGACGCTTGCGGCCGGGAAGTGATGCAGGACGACCTGCATCATCGTGAATTTGTAGAGATCCGTGTCGAGCAGCGAAGTGATGATCATGATGACGGCACCGCCAATATCGGAACCGGCCCCGGCGCACCGCGCGCCACCCGGTCTGCCGGCCATGTTACCCGAATGCGGGCCCGACCATCGCGACACCGCGCCGTGCCCTGCGATACGTCCCCATGCGAGTGCTCATAAACTAATCACGAAACGGTATAAGCCGGAAAGCCGACCACGGCATGCGGGTTTGACGCTTCAGTTACAATGCCGCTTTTGGCGCCAACGCCACCCCATATATACCGCCAAGCAGGAGCGTTTTAATGACTCACGTTGTGACCGAAGGCTGCATCAAGTGCAAATACACGGATTGCGTGGATGTGTGCCCGGTGGATTGCTTCCGTGAAGGTCCCAACTTTCTGGCCATCGATCCGGACGAGTGCATCGACTGCGCCGTGTGCGTCGCCGAATGCCCGACCAACGCGATCTATGCCGAAGAAGACGTTCCGGGCGACCAGCAGCAGTTCACCGCGCTGAACGCCGAGCTGGCGAAGGACTGGCCGTCGATCACCAAGACGAAGCCGGCGCCGGCCGACGCGGACGAGTGGAAGGACGTGCAGGACAAGCTGCATCTGCTCGAGCGCTGATCTCCCGGCGCCCGCGTGCAAAAAATTTGTACGGCGCGCGCCAAAAGTATTGACAGCTTAGCCAACACTCCATAAAATCTCATTTCTCTGCTGTTGTTGTTTGTTCCCCGATAGCTCAGTCGGTAGAGCGCCGGACTGTTAATCCGTAGGTCCCTGGTTCGAGCCCAGGTCGGGGAGCCAAAAAAAACAAGAGCCCGTTGAAAGTGGACGGGTTTTTTGTTGGTTGCCGAACACGCAAGCAGATGTACCGATTTATTCCCCGATAGCTCAGTCGGTAGAGCGCCGGACTGTTAATCCGTAGGTCCCTGGTTCGAGCCCAGGTCGGGGAGCCAAACAATGAAAGGCCCGTCCATGCGACGGGCCTTTTGTTTTTCCGGCAACGGCACGTTGGCGCCCCCCGTGCGCATGCTAGAGTCTCTGTCCCGAAATCGCTTCAGATTCCGCCGATGAAGAGCCGCCTCAGCCTTGCCGTACCGTCCGCCCTCCTCCTCGCTTCGTTCGCCGCCGCGCCGCTCGCGCATGCGGAGGAAGTCGGCAGCGTGAATACCAACTTCCGCCTGACGGGCTCCGACCGCGTGGTCGTCGAAGCCTACGACGATCCGCAGGTCGCCGGCGTGACCTGCTATGTATCGCGCGCCCGCACCGGCGGGATCAAGGGCTCGCTCGGCCTCGCCGAGGATCCGAGCGAAGCGTCGATCGCGTGCCGCCAGGTCGGCCCGATCAGCTTCACCGGGCCGCTCAAGCAGCAGTCCGACGTGTTCAGCGAGCGGATGTCGTTCATCTTCAAGACACTGCACGTGGTGCGCGTGGTCGACAAGAAGCGCAACACGATCGTCTACCTGACGTACAGCGACCGGGTCGTCAGCGGCAGCCCGAAGAACAGCGTCACCGCGGTGCCCGTGCCGGCCGCGACGCCGATCCCCGTCAAGTAAGCGCAGCGGGCCGGCGCGGGACTACACTATCGATTTGCCCTTCCCGCGCCCCGTCATGTCCGCCGCCCGCCTCCGAGATTCCGCGCGCTACTGGCGCACCCCGCTGCTGCCGGATGCGGATCTCGTCACGGCCGCCTATCGCGACCACACCTTCGCACCGCACTGGCACGACGCCTACACGATCCCGGTGATCGAAGCGGGGGCCGAACGCTTTACCTGCCGAGGCTCCGGCCATGTCGCCGAGACAGGCACCGTGCCCGTGATCAATCCGGGCGAAGTGCACACCGGCTCGCGCGCCACCGACGACGGCTGGCGCTACCGGGTCTGCTACGTGCCGGTCGAATTCATCCGGTCGCTCGCAAGCGCGATCGCGGGACGCCCGCAGGACGCGCCGTGGTTTCCGCTCGACGTCATCCGCGACACGGACCTCGCGGCCCGGGTGGCGCGCGCGCACCGGATGATGGAGGCCGGCAGCACCCGCGCGACGGCGGCCCACGCGCACGGCCCGCAGGCCGGCGACGACGCGGCGCCCGGCGCGCCGCGGATCTACGACCCGCTCGCCGCCGAGACGGCGATGCTCGACGCGTTCTCGACGCTGATCGTGCGCTACGCCGACGCACATCCGCGGCCGGCGTCGCTCGCGGCCGACGAGCCGCGCGTCGAGGCGATGCGCGAGCGGCTCGCGGCCGACCTGACCTGCGCGCTGACGCTCGACGACGTCGCACAGGTGGCCGGGCTGTCGCCGTTCCATGCGGCGCGCCTGTTCACGCGCACGACCGGCATGCCGCCGCATGCGTGGCGCAACCAGCTGCGGCTGCAGCGCGCGCTCGCGCCGCTGCGCGCGGGCGTCGCCGTCGCCGACGTCGCGGCCGATAGCGGCTTCGTCGACCAGAGCCATTTCACGCGGCACTTCAAGCGGATGTTCGGAGTGCCGCCGGGCCGCTGGCAGATGCGCTGACGCACCCGCAGCGCAAGAACATACAAGCCGGCCGGGCGCCGGCGCGCTAACCTCCGCGCATGGAGGAGCCATCTTGAACCCGTCACCCACGTCATCCCCCCGCCGGCCGCTGAACGAGTGGCTCGACGGCGCCCGCGACACGATCCCGATGATGGTCGGCGCGGCGCCGTTCGGCGTGATCTTCGGCACGCTCGTCAGCGGCGGCCCGCTCGCCGGCTGGCACGGCGCGCTGATGTCGCTCACCGTGTTCGCCGGCTCCGCGCAGTTCATCGCGCTCGGGCTGATCGCCGGCAGCGCGAGCTTCGCCGTCGTGCTCGCGACGACGCTGATCGTCAACCTGCGCCATCTGCTGTACAGCGCGACGCTCGCGCCGTATGTCGCCCACCTGCCGCTGCGCTGGCGCGCGACGCTCGGCGCGCTGATGACCGACGAAGTGTTCGCGGTCGCGTATGCGCACTACCGGCATTTCCCGCCCGGCGCGATCGGCCCGTACTACTTCCTCGGCTCGGGCCTCGCGATGTACCTGAACTGGCAGCTGTGGACGCTCGCCGGTCTCGGGTTCGGCTCGGCGTTCCCGGGGCTGCAGTCGCTCGGCCTCGATTTCGCGATGGCGGCGACCTTCATCGCGATCGTGGTGCCGCAGCTCGGCACGCTGCGCTACTTCGCGGCCGCCGCGACGGCCGGCGCGCTCGCCTATTGCTGGCAGGGCTGGCCGTACAAGCTCGGCCTGCTCGGCGCGGTGGCCGCCGGCGTCGCGGTGGGCGTCGCGTTCACGCTGCTGCAAGAGCGCGCCCGCGCCGGTTCGCGCACGGAGGCCGCATCGTGAGCTACGCGCTGCTGATCCTCGGGATGGCCGTCATTACGTACGCGATCCGCTCGACGCTGTTCCTGTTCGGAGAACGCCTCGCGTTCCCGCCGCTCGTGCGCACCGCGCTCGGCTTCGTGCCGGTCACCGTGCTGACCGCGATCATCGTGCCGATGACCGTGTCGCCGCACGGCGGCGCCGCCGAGCTCACCTGGCGCAATCCGCAGCTCGTCGGCGCGCTGGCCGCCGTGCTGGTGTCCGCGGCCACGCGCCGGCCGCTCGTGACGATCGCGGTCGGGCTCGCGGTGTTCTTCCTGTGGCAGGGCGTGGTGCTGCCGCACGGCTGGCTGCCCGGCTGAACGCACCCATCCGCTCAAGTTTCCGCGCGATCGGCCGATATACGGTTGAAAACCTGCCATCGGCCCCGGCGCGGACCGGAGTGCCGACGGCGCGCGCATGCGGCGCGCCATCCCGGCATCCGGCCGGCGCGGGCTGCCATCGAGACGATTCATGGGCCAGATCACCCTTTCCCTCAAGGACGACACACTCGCGTCCCTGCGCAAGGACTACGACGCATTCGTGCGCGTGTCGCTGAAACTCGACCCGCAATTCGCGACGCCGTCGTTCGAGGATTTCCTGCGCGCAAAACTGCTCGACAACATGGTGCCGCTGACCGAGCACGCCGTGCAGCGGATGCTGCAGGGCGGCCAGTACGCGTGGGCCAAGCGCACGCTCGACAAGGAGTTCCCGGACGTGGTCGCGATCCTGATGCGACAGGCCGGCGAATTCGGCTTCGGCTTCGCGGCGCGCTCGGAATGGACGCCGGACGAACTCGCGAAGGCATGCCGCGACTGGTCGAAGGCGATCGTCGCCGAGGCGCAGAGCGACGCGGACCTCATCGACCCGCTTGCCGCGCAGATCAAGAGCGCGGTGCAGGACATCCAGGTGCTCGAGGAGCAGATGCAGACGCCCGCGTGGCGGCTCGCGGAATCGCTGCGGCAGCGGATCTACGAAGCCAAGCTCGCGTGCGAGATGAGCGTCGGCAGCACCGCGCGCGACAAGCTCGGCGAGCTGCGCGGCCTGTTGCGGCTGGGGCTCGCGCACGGTTCGTTCCAGAAGCAGGAAGCGCAGCAGATCATGGAGTACCTGCGGCTGCTGAAGCCGGAAATCTTCGTCGAGGAGCCGTACGACGTGTTCGCGCGCCTCGCCGCGTGGCTGCGCGGCGTGTTCACGCCGGCGCCCGCGCGGACGTCGCAGGGCCAGACGCCGGAACAGCGCCGGCCGCAGTAAACGAAAAACGGCCCGGTTCGCGCGCAGCGAACCGGGCCGCCTGAGCGCCGCCGCAACGACGCGCCTTCCGGGGCGAGCGCCGTGCGGCGGGCGAACGACGCTTACTGCGTCGCGCCCTGCGCCGATGCGCCGCCCTGCACGCCGACCGACGCGCCGCCTTCGAGCGCGTCGCCCGCCTTCGCCTTCGCGGCGTCGACATGGCCCTTCGCCGACTTCGCGGCGTGCTTGACGTGCTTCTTCGTCGAGTGGACGGCCGACGACGCGGTGTCCTTGGCCTGATCGGCCGCCGCGCTCATGGCGTCGGTTGCGCCGCCGACCGCATTGCCGACCGCCGCACCCGCATTGGCGCCTGCGCCGCCCTGCGCGCCCACGCCGACGCCGGCCACCGGCGTCTGCACCTGCACGCCGGCGCCTGCCGAGCCTTGTGCGCCCGCGCCCGTCTGGGCAAACGCGGCCGAAGTGGCGAACGCCGTCAGAGCGGCACCGATCAGCATCGTACGAATGTTGGACATGGCTATCCTCCTCAAGAAGTTGTTGGCGCGGATCGCGTCGATGCGGTCCGTCGCATACCCGCCGCAACATGCAACAGGTACGGCTAGAGACCCGGCGTTCACGCGGCGGGTTCGCCGATCTCGCAGACTGTTACCCACCGTTTCATTTGCTGACGAATGGCTCACACTCTTTAACATCTCGGACTGACACATTCCCGGCCGGGATGTGTTAAACCCGCCGCGCTCGCGCCGGGGCCCGCGGTGCCGTATGATGCGGGGCGATTCCTCCCGCGCCCCGAGCGCTTCCCTTGTCATGCCCAATCTGGATTTCACGCTGACCGGCGAGTTCGTCGAGCTGCACAACCTCCTCAAGATCACCGGCCTCGCCGACAGCGGCGGCTCCGCGAAAGTGATCGTCGCGTCCGGCGCGGTCAAGGTCGACGGCACGGTCGAGCTCCGCAAGACCTGCAAGATCCGCGCGGGGCAGGTCGTGCTGCTCGGCGATACGCGCATCGCGGTGCACGGCGCGTAGCGCGACGCCCCGCCGGGGCCTTGCGCGCCCCCGGTTTCCCCGCCCCACCGCCGTCGCCCCTGTCGATGACAGGGCCATCGGCCGCGCGTTCGACACGGTTCGAATAAACCCGTAAGCTAGGCTTTTCTCAAAATAAGCACAGCGCGGGCCCGCACCTGCGCAACCTGTTCATTCCATGTCGCACTCCGGTCTCTCGCGGGCGCCCGCCGCGCCGCCCTCCCTTTCCAGCCACGCCGCCGATACCGCGCGTCTCGCCGCGCCGCTCGCGATCGCGCAGCTGTCGCAGATGGCGATGAGCGTCACCGACACGGTGCTGCTCGGCTCGCTCGGCCCCGACTCGCTCGCCGCGGGCGGCCTCGGCGCGAACTTCTTCTTCGTGATCGTCACCGTGCTGCAGGGCGTGCTGTCGTCGGTCAGCGTCAGTGTCGCGCATGCGCGCGGCGCGAAAGCCGACGATCGCGTGCCGCACATCTACTGGACGGGCTTCGCGCTGTCCGTGCTGCTCGCGATTCCGGCGATCGTCGCGCTGTCGCTCGCCGAGCCGATCCTGCTGATGTTCCACGAGCCGCCCGCGCTCGCGCGCAACGTCGGCGAATACACCGGCGTGCTGCGCTTCGCGGCGCTCGGCAGCCTGATCGGCGTCGGCCTGATGCGCTCGTTCCTGCCCGCGATCGGCGCCGCGCGGCGGCTGCTGTGGGTCTCGATCGGCAGCGTCGGCATCAACGCGGTGCTGAACTACGGGCTGATCCACGGCGCGTTCGGGCTGCCACGGCTCGGCTTTCTCGGCTCGGCGGTCGCGACCACGATCACCATCTGGCTCACCGCGCTCGCGCTCGTGTGGCTGCTGCACGGCCGGCGGCGCTTCAAGCATTTCGTGACCGCCACGCGGCCGAAGCTGCCCGTGATGGGCGAGCTGATCAGCATCGGCTGGCCCGTCGCGATCACGTACGGGGTCGAATCGACGCTGTTCCTCGCGACCGGCCTCACGGTCGGCGTGCTCGGCGCAACCTCGCTCGCCGCGCACCAGATCGCGCTGAACGTCGCGTCGGTGTCGTTCATGGTGCCGCTCGCGATCGGCCAGGCGGCCAATGTGCGGGTCGGCTACTGGGCCGGTGCGGGCCAGGCCGTCGCCGCGCGGCACGCCGGCTTCGTCGCGCTCGGGCTCGGCGTCGCGTTCATGTCGCTGTCGGGCCTCGTGATGGTCGTCGCGCCGCATGCGATCGTCAGCCTCTACCTGCGCCTCGACGATCCCGCGAACGCGGCCACCGTGTCGCTCGCCGCGTCGCTGCTCGGCATCGCCGCGGTGTTCCAGATCGTCGACGGCATGCAGACGGTCGGCTCCGGCGCGCTGCGCGGCCTGAAGGACACGCGCATCCCGATGCTCGCGGCCACCTTCGGCTACTGGGGCATCGGCTTCCCGACCGGCTACTGGCTCGCGTTCCATGCGGGCCTCGGCGCACGCGGCCTGTGGTGGGGCCTCGCGGCGGGCCTCGCGAGCGTCGCCGTGCTGATGGCGTGGCGCTTCCATCGCAAGAGCGCATCGCTCGCCGAGCGGCCGGCCTGAGCGCCGGCCCGGGCTCGGCATCGCACACCCTCCCAGCGACAGCGCGCAAAAGCGCCCGCGGCGCTATGCTTGTCGGTTGAAGACGCCGCGCCAGCGGCGCGACGCCCCACGATACGCCCGACGCCGCGCACCGCGCGGCCCTTCCCCTTTCCAAGAGGAGTGCATCATGAACGAAGCAGTTCGGATGGAACGCGACACGTTCGGCGAGATCGCCGTGCCGGCCGCCCGGCTCTGGGGCGCGCAGACCGAGCGCTCGCTGCAGAATTTCCGGATCTCGACCGAGAAGCAGTCGCCGGAGCTGATCCACGCGCTCGCGATCGTCAAGCGCGCGGCGGCGGCCGTGAACCAGTCGCTCGGCGTGCTGGCCGACGACAAGGCGCATGCGATCATCGCGGCGGCGGACGAAATCATCGCGGGCCAGCATCCGCGCGAATTCCCGCTCGCGGTCTGGCAGACCGGTTCCGGCACGCAGACCAACATGAACCTCAACGAGGTGATCGCGAACCGCGCGAGCGAGCTGATGGGCGGCGAACGCGGCGAAGCGCGCAAGGTTCATCCGAACGACGACGTGAACCGCGGCCAGTCGTCGAACGACGTGTTCCCGACCGCGATGCACATCGCGGCCGCGTATGCGATCGTCAACCACCTGCTGCCCGCGCTGCGCACGCTGCGCGCGACGCTCGACGCGAAGTCGAAGGCATTCGCCGACATCGTGAAGATCGGCCGCACGCACCTGCAGGACGCGACGCCGCTCACGCTCGGCCAGGAGTTCTCCGGCTACGTCGCGCAGCTCGACCAGGGCGTCCGGCACGTCGAATCGGCGCTGCCGCACCTGTACGAGCTGGCGCTCGGCGGCACCGCGGTCGGCACCGGGCTGAACGCGCACCCGGAATTCGCGGTGCGGGTCGCCGACGAGGTCGGCCGCCTCACGACGCTGCCGTTCGTGACCGCGCCGAGCAAGTTCGAGGTGATGGCGGCGGCCGACGCGCTGGTGTTCGCGCACGGCGCGCTGAAGACCGTCGCGGCGAGCCTGATGAAGATCGCCAACGACGTCCGCTGGCTCGCGAGCGGGCCGCGCTGCGGGCTCGGCGAACTGTCGATTCCGGAAAACGAGCCGGGCAGCTCGATCATGCCGGGCAAGGTGAACCCGACGCAGTCCGAGGCCGTGACGATGCTGTGCTGCCAGGTGTTCGGCAACGACGTCGCGGTGAACGTCGGCGGCGCGAGCGGCAACTTCGAGCTGAACGTGTTCCGGCCGATGATCGCGCACAACGTGTTGCAATCGGTGCGGCTGCTCGCCGACGGCGCGCGCAGTTTCAACGATCACTGCGCGGTGGGCATCGAGCCGAACCGCGCGCGCATCGACCTGCTGCTCAACGAATCGCTGATGCTCGTGACGGCGCTCAATCCGCACATCGGCTACGACAAGGCCGCGCAGATCGCGAAGAAGGCGCACAAGGAAGGCACGACGCTGAAGGCCGCCGCGCTCGCGCTCGGCTACCTGACCGACGCGGAATTCGACGCGTGGGTGCGGCCGGAGCAGATGATCGGGTCGCGCTGACGCGCGAAGCGCGCGCCGCCGCAATCGCGCGGCGCGCAGATGTGTTTCGGTGGAATCGCCCGCGTCGCGGCGCATGCCGCGACGGCGGATTTCAGACGGTGCCCTTCGCGACCTCTTCCGGCTTCATCTCGACGATCTTGTCGAGCGCGGCGCGCACGTCCATCGCGTACTTCGCGAGGCGCTTCTCCTCGTCGCTTTCCGGCACGAATGCCGGCACCGGCAGCGGATTGCCGTTCTCGTCGACGGCGACGAACACCACGAGGCAATCGGTCGTCTGGCGCAGCACGCCGCCCTTCGGGTCGCCGGCGTGCACCGATACGTGGATGTGCATGCTGGTGCGCCCCGTCGCGACGACCCGCGCCTTCAGCTCGACCAGGTTGCCGACCAGGATCGGGCGCTGGAAGCGGATATTGCCGACGCTGACCGTCACGCAATAGCGGCTCGACCAGACCGCCGCGCACGCATACGCGACCTCGTCGATCCATTTCATCAGCGCGCCACCATGCACCTTGCCGCCGAAGTTCACGGACGACGGCTCGGCGAGGAAGCGGAACACGGTTTCGGAGCGATCGAGGGTCGCGGTGGCGGGGGACGAGGCAGACATCTTGTTGGCTCCAGGCGGGGGGCGCTGCAATCGGGCCATTATACGTTGCGGTGCGACAATGCGTCGCGGCGCGCCCGGGCCCGGCGATCCGTCCCCTTCGGTCAGCGGCGCACCGTCACGCCCTGGTCGATCACGCCATACATCTCGACATGGCTGCCGCCGTCGCCCGCGGCGCTCGCGCCGCCCTGCGCACAGGCCGCGCAGGCCAGCGCGGCCGCCAATATGCAGAAAATCGTCTTCATCGTCGCATCGTGTCGCGTGCGGCGGCCCCAATGCCGCCGCACCCGGCCATTCTACGCGCGGGCGTCGGACAGCCGCAGAACTGCCCGCAGGTAACCGCCCGTCAGCATCCGACATTTCAGCACGAGACGAAACATCGAATGCCGCCACCGCCTACACTGCGAGCATCCTCTTTCCGAGATACGACGATGACCGACTCCGACGACCATCACTTTCCGGGCCTGAGCCGCCTCGGCGCGCTGATCGCCGACCCCGGCCGGGCCGCGATGCTGTGGGTGCTGATGGACGGCAGCGCCCGCCCCGCCGGCGAGCTGACGCTGATCGCCGGGCTGTCGCCGTCCGCCGCGAGCGCGCATCTCGCGCGCCTGACCGAAGGCGGGCTGCTCGCGCTCGACATCCGCGGCCGGCACCGCTATTACCGGATCGCGTCCGCCGACATCGCCGCGTCGCTCGAGGCGCTCGCGAACGTCGCCCGCGCGGCCGCGCCGCACCGGCCGGCGCCGCCGACCGCGCGCACCGTTCCCGCCGAGCTGCGCTATGCGCGCACCTGCTACGACCACATGGCCGGCGAGTTCGCGGTGCGCCTGTTCGACGGGCTTACCGCGCGCGGCTGGCTGAATGCGGAAGGCGACAGCGTCGACGCGACCGAGCTCGGCGTGCAGGCGCTCGCGCGCTGGGGCATCGACGTCGCGCAGCAGCGCACGCGCCGGCGCCGCTTCGCGTGCGGCTGCCTCGACTGGAGCGAACGCCGCGCGCACCTGGGCGGCGCGCTCGGCGCGGCGCTGCTCGACAGCTTCTGCACGCACGGCTGGGTCGAACGCACCGCGCGGCCGCGGGTGCTGCGCGTCACCGTATCCGGGCAGCAGGCATTCGACGGCTGGCTTACGGCCGCATGACAAACGCGCGCGGCGGACAAGTTTTGTTACAGGACGAGCAGAAGGCCTTACAAAACGCAGAGCACTGAAACAGCCCGAGCGGATATTGTGAACTTAACGGCACGAATCGACGCGCCGGGACAACGACAACGCTCATCATGGCCCTCCAGTTCACGCTCACGCGCACCGCCCGCTTCACGTTGCTCGCGTTCGCGGCGCTCGCCGCGCTGCCTCCCGCGTTCGCGCAGTCGGCGGACGCGCCGCCGTATGCCGCGGCGGCCCGGCAGCCGGGCGGCGACCCGCCGGGCCGCGTCGCGCGGCTCAATTACCTGTCCGGCGCGGTGACGACCGAGCCGGCCGGCACCGATACGTGGTCGTACGCCGCCGTGAACCGGCCGCTCACGACCGGCGACCAGCTCTGGAACGACGCGGGCGCGCGCTCCGAGCTGCACATCGGCTCGAGCGCCGTGCGGCTCGGCGAATCGACGAGCCTGTCGGTGATGAACCTCGACGACACGACGACGCAGCTGAAGGTCGGCCTCGGCACCGTGTCGACGCACGTGCGCTCGCTGCCGCCCGGCACGTCGTACGAAATCGACACGCCGAACCTCGCGCTCGGCATCGCGGGCCCCGGCGACTACCGCGTCGACGTCGCGCCGAACGGCGCGAGCACGACGGTCACCGTGCGGCGCGGCAGCGCGACCGTCTATGGCGACAGCGGCCAGTACCCGCTGTCGGCCGGGCAGCAGGTGGTCTTCACCGGCACCGGCCTGCAGGTCGCCCAGCAGGCGGGCGCGCCCGCCTACGATCCGCTCGACCAGTGGGCGGCGAACCGCGACGCGGCCGAGGATCGTTCCGTGTCGGCCCGTTACGTGTCGCGCGACATCCCCGGCTATCAGGATCTCGACGCGAACGGCACGTGGCGCGACAACCCGAGCTACGGCGCCGTGTGGGTGCCGAACGACACGCCGGCCGACTGGGCGCCCTATCACGACGGGCACTGGATCTGGCAGGCGCCGTGGGGCTGGACCTGGGTCGACGACGCACCGTGGGGCTTCGCGCCGTATCACTATGGCCGCTGGGCGTATGTCGACGACAGCTGGGCGTGGGTGCCGGGCCCGGTCGTGGTCAGCGAGCCGCCCGTCTATGCACCGGCGCTCGTCGCGTTCGTCGGCGGAGGCGGCGGCGGGTTCGACTGGAGCGTCGGCCTGGCGGTCGGCGGCGTCGCCGCGGCGGGCTGCGCGTGGTTCCCGCTCGGCCCGGGCGAGCGCTGGCATCCGGGCTGGGGCGGCTGGAGCCCGCGCTACTACGACCGCGTGAACCAGCACATCGTGGTGAACAACGTCAATGTGAACAACGTCAACGTGAACAAGACCGTGAACGTGACGAACATCACCAACATCAACAACACGTACGTCAATTTCCGCGCACCGCACGCGATCACGGCCGTGCCGGCGACCGCCTTCGTGCACGGCCAGCCGGTCGCGCACTTCTCGCAGCACGTCGATCCGCAGCAATGGCGCAATGCGCATGTCACACCGGGCACGCCGGGCATCGCGCCGGTGCGCCAGAGCTTCACCGGCGGGCTGCGCAACGCTGCCTACCAGCCACCGGCCGCGCTCGGACAGCGCCCGGTCATCGCGACGCGCAACCCGGCCGTGCCGCCCGCGTATCGCGACCAGGCGGCCGCGCACCTGGTCCAGCAGGGCGGCCGCGTGCCCGGCGCCGGCGCGCCGGTCGTCAAGACAGCCGTGCCGCCCGACTACACGCCGCACCCGGTGCGGGTACCCGGCAATCCGCACGCCGGCGGCTGGGCGATGCACAACGTGCAGCTCGTGAATCCGCACGGCCCGGTCGTGCAGCCGGCGCGCGAAGGCCAGCCGGGTCCGGCCCGCGCGGGCGCGGGCGCGGGCGCGGGCGCGGGCGCGCCCGCGAATGGCCGGTCGGGCAGCGGCGAAGCGCCGAACGCGTCGCAGTTGATGAACGGCATGGCGTCGAATGCGCCCCATGCGCCAAACGGCGAAGTGCCGAACGCATCGCGGTTCGTAAATGGCGCACCCCAGAATGCTCCGCATCCGCTCAACGGCGAAGCGCCGAACGCGTCGCACTTCGCGAATGGCGCCGCGCCCAATGCGCCCCGCCCGATGAATGGCGAAGGCCCGAACGCCGCCCGGCCCGCGAACGGCGTCCCGCATCCGCCGTCGTTCGACAACGCCCCCGGCGCGCGCGGCGACAATCGCGCAGCCGCGGCGCCGTCGCCGTCACCGTCACCGTCGCCGGCCTGGATGCAACCGCATGCGCCGCTCGATCGCCAGCGTGCGGGGTTCGCGCCCTCCGGCGCGCCCACTGCGACGCATCCGGCGGGACAGAACGCGCTGCCGCCGGTGCGAAGCGCGACGCCTGCACAGCATCCGGACACCGCAACCGCCGAGCCGCCGCGCGGAACGCCGACGCCGCGCGCGCTGCCGAATCCCCGGACGGACATGACGGCCCAGGCGCCGCAGCCGCGCCCCGATTTCGTGCCGCCGGCGCAGCATGGGCAATCGCGGCCGGACAATGCGGCCCCGGCGCCCCGCCCGCACGCCGACTATGCCCCGCCCGCGCCGCGCCAGGACGTCGCGCCGCCGCGCGTGAATGACTACCGGCCGCCGGCTCCCGCGCGCGAAGCGCCGCGGCCGCAGCCGCCTGCCCCGCACATGGAGCCGCGACCGCAAATGCCTGCGCCCCGGATGGAACTCCGGCCGCAGATGCAGCCGCAGCACATGGAACAACCGCGTCCGCAGCCGCAACCGCCCCGCATGGAGCCGCGTCCGTCGATGCCGGCGCCGCACGTCGAGAGCAGCCCGCCGCCGCAGGCATCGCACGACAACGGCCGTGACAACCGGCACCATCAGTAAGCGCCCGCGCAGATGAAACAAGGCCCGATCGACTTGCGTCGACCGGGCCTTCATCCGTCGGGACAGAAAACGCGACGTGCCGCGCTCAAACGGCCATCGGCGCCGTCAGCGGCTCATGGTGCCGGTAGCCGACGAGCGAGAAGTCGGACGGCTCGACCTGTTCCAGCCATTCCGGTGCATAGACGCCCGTCTGCGCGTATGCCGGCACCCGGTCGGCGATCACGAGCCGCGGGCTCTCGTACGGCTCGCGCACGAGCTGCTGCTGCAACATGTCGAGCTGGTTCTCGTAGATGTGCGCGTCGCCGATGAAATAGGTGAACCAGCGCGGCGTATAGCCGGTCAGCCGGCCGACGAGCGACAGCAGCGCCGCTCCCTCGGTCAGGTTGAACGGCGTGCCGAGGCCGACGTCGTTGCTGCGGATGTACAGGCACAGCGAAATCTCGCGCTTCGCGGCGTTCGGCAGGAACTGGTACAGCAGATGGCAGGCCGGCAGCGCGATCTGGTCGAGCACCGCCGGATTCCACGCGTGGAACAGGATGCGGCGGTCGGACGGGTTCTGCATGATCGTGTCGAGGCACTGGCGCAGCTGGTCGATCGCCTTGTACAGCAGCACCTTCGGCGCGCCGTCCTCGTCGAAGCGCGTGACGACGCGATAGCCGCGCCGGGTCGCATCGGCGATCTGCGCGTCGGCGCCCGCATCGAGCACCTTGTAGCCGGGCCACTGGCGCCATTGCACGCCGTACACGTCGCCGAGATCGTCGACGCCCTGCCGGTACGGGTTCGCGAGCCATTGCGCGTTGTCGTTCGCATTGGCGTCCCACACCTTGCAGCCGAGCGCGCGGAAATCGGCGGCGCTGCGCGACGCGCGCAGGAAGCCGACCAGCTCGCCGATCGCGGACTTGAACGCGAGCTTCTTCGTCGTCACGGCCGGAAAGCCTTCCTGGAGATCGAAGCGCAGCATCGCACCGGGCATGCTGATGGTGCGGATGCCCGTGCGATTCTCCTGCCAGGTGCCGGTGTCGAGGATGCTGCGTACGAGGTCGAGATACTGTTTCATGCGGGTTCCTTCGGCCGCGAGGGCGGCCGCACCCGCCATTTTAACAAGCGTGCCGAGGAAGGTCCGGCAGCGGCGCCGGAAACCCGCCCAGTGTGGCGTCGCTGCGATCGCGCATGCCGTGCGCGCACATCAGCCGGTACAGCGTGACGCGCGACACGCCGAGCTCGCGCGCCGCATCGGCAAACCGGCCGCGATGACGCAGCAGCGCATGCTCGATCGCCTGGCGCTCCGCCGCCTCGCGGGCCTCGACGAGCGACACGGGCGCCAGCACCGCATAGTCGTTCAGCTCGAGATCCGCCGCACTGATCGTCCTGCCCTCCGACATCACGATCCCGCGGCGCACCCGGTTGATCAGTTCGCGTACGTTGCCGGGCCACGGATAGCCGTACAGCGCCGCGATCGCGTCCGGCGAGAAGCCGCGCAGGCGGCGATGCGAATCGCCCTTGAAGCGCTCGAGCATGTGCCGCGCGAGCACCTCGATGTCCTTGCCGCGCGCGCGCAGCGGCGGCTCCTCGACCCTCAGCACGCAGAGCCGGTGGAACAGGTCCTCGCGGAAGCGACCGTCACGCAGCGCCGCCTGCATGTCGACATGCGTCGCGCAGATCACCCGGACGTCGACCGGAATCGACACGTGCGCGCCGAGCCGCTCGATCTTGCCTTCCTGCAGGAAGCGCAGCAGGCTCGCCTGGCTCTCGAGCGGCAGGTCGCCGATCTCGTCGAGGAACAGCGTGCCGCCGTGCGCGGCTTCGACGCGGCCGGTCTTGCGCTGGTTCGCGCCGGTGAACGCGCCGCGCTCGTAGCCGAACAGCTCGGCCTGCAACAGCGTCGACGGAATCGCGCCGCAATTGATCGCGACGAACGGCGCCTGCGCGCGCGACGAGCGCTCGTGAATCGCGACGGCCGTCAGCTCCTTGCCGGTGCCCGACTCGCCGGAGATGAACACCGGCGCATCGGTCGTCGCGACCCGGCGAATCATCTTGAAGAGCGCGAGCATCGCGTCGCAGGTGCCGACCATCTCGCCTTCGCCACGCCCCGCGCCCGGTTGCGGCATCACCGGCTCGGTCAGCGCGACCATGCCGTGCGCATGGCCGACCGTCTCGACGATGCGCGTCGTCTCGAACGGCATCGTTACGTAGTCAAAGCAATAATCGCGGATCAGGTGGCGCAGCGTCGCATCCTGCAACTGGCCGCGCTGCGTGGCCGCAATCCAGCCGATGTGGGGAATCGTCAGGCAAGGTTCGAGCTCGCGCAGGTCGGCCGGCTTGAAGCCCGACGAGAAGTCGAGCAGCCCGGCCGTCGCGACGCCCTGCTGGACGACGCGCCGCACGTCGCGAGCGGTCTCCGCGAGATCGACGCGCCAGCCGCGCGCATCGAAGTGCCCGCGCAGCGCATCGCTCGGTTCCCGGGAATAGTAGATAACGTGCCGCAGCTCGGCTTCCATGCTCTCACCCCGTTCATCAACCGTCTAACGATTACCAGCGCACGTCAAGTCACGTGCAAAAAGGATCGAATCGGGTCCACGCTCAGGGTCGGCTCGATTCGCCATGTCAATGCAAGGCGACGCCATGCCTCGCACGATGGCGCTCATCAATGTCGCAGGCAACCCCACGACTTTCTTAGCGTGTCGTTCTGATTTGGTCAGATCAGCTTAGTTATAGGCGTCGAATAAGACAAACCGATTTCAACGTTCAACGCCTTGCCCGCAGCCGAGCGCGCCCGGTATTCCTCTGCCTATATCCGCATGCATCGGGGCCGTTTGCACATCGACACGTAGCGATGATTTTCGTCCTTGCCGCGGTTCGCTTGAATCCGCAGTACTCCCAAGTCCCCTCGTTTCAGGCCTGAAACATTTTTTTCGCGTTTTACAGGGCGATTCCCTCCGCGGAATTGCGAATCGCAATCGCGACAACGGTTTGGGGTCGATGGCATGTATTTCGCTGAATATCCGGCACACCGGAGACATGCCATGCGACACCTCCTTCGCCTTTCCCTCGCCTCGATGGCCGCCGTGCTGGCGACCGCGTGGCTGCCGAACGCGGCCCATGCCCAGGAAGCGTCGCAGGCAAGCGAGCCGGCTGCAACGTTTGCGCCCTCGCTCGCCGACGCTACGTGGATGAAGCGTTATGCGCCGCTCGACGAAGACACGCTCAGCCGCCAGCGCGGCCGCGCGCCGGGCTACGTGACGGTGTCGACCGCGTCGCAGATGGCGGCCGGCGGCAATGCGTCGGTGACGTTGTGGGACGAGATCACGCCGCCCACGCCGCTGCCGATTCCGGTCGACGCGCAACGCGCGGTGCAAGGCAACAGCGCGAGCTACACACGCAAGTAACAACCGGCGCCGCGACCCGCGGTCGATGCGCCACCGAGAGGCCCGACATGAACGCTCTGCTCCTTCCGCTGCGTCGCCCGGTGCTCGCCACGCTGTGCGCGGCATGCGCCGGCATCGCGTGCGGCGCGGCACAAGCACAGGAACAGGTCGCCAATCCCGGCGACATCATCGTGATGCGCAATGTCACGCCGCGTATCGCGTATCACAACGTGCCGACGGATCAGGATCCCGTACTGTCCCGCGCGACGACGTTCCCGTCCAACACTTTCAATCCGATGATGGCGACGATGGTGTCCGATCTCGACCTGACGAATGCGCACGGCTCGAACGGCGTCGCCCCCGGCGGCATGCTCGGCGACATCGGCATGCAGGCCGTCACGCGTGCGCTCGCAGGGGACGCGGGCGGCGGGTCGATCGTGCGCGGCGCCGTCGGCGGCGCGCCTGCGACGGGCGGCATCGGCGGCATGATCGCGGGCTCGGTGACGGGCGCGCTGGCGCCGCTCACGAGCGCGCTCGGAGCCGCCAAATGAACGCGCTCACCTCGCGCGCGGCGCATCGCCGCGCAGGCATGCGGCTGCCTCTCGGCGCGATCGCTATCGCCCTGATCGCGCTGCTCGCCGCGCGCGGCGCATACGCGCAGAACGTGCCGTCCGGCCCGGCGATCGTCAGCGGCACCGCGACGATCGCGACGGGCGCGGCGAACGGCACGACCGGCGCAATCACGATCAACGAAACCGCAGGCCTCGACAACGCGCAAAGCAACCAGCTGGCATTGGGAACGGGCGCGCTCGGCGCGGGCCATGTCGGCATCACGCAATCGGCGAGCACGTCCGCCCGCGTGGGCGACACGGCCGCGCGCATCGAAGGCTCGGCATTTTCGAACATCTCGGGCGCGGTGATGGTGAACCAGAGCGCAGGGGTGGGCAATCTTCAGCGCAACAGCACCGTGCTCGGCACGCTGGGCGCGGGAGTGAGGGCTGTCTCGGATACCGAACTATCCGAGACAGCCCCAAGACACGGTGGATTGGGACTCCCGGTGGGCGGGCGGGGTATGCCCGAAGTGTCGATTAGCGGCGACGCTTTCAAGCATATCAGCGGCATCGTACAAGTCAACCAGACCTCCGGCGCCGGTAATGCAACGGCGAACAGTTTTGTGCTCCGTCCCCCGGCGGGCACTCTTTTTAACTAAGCCATCACCGAAACGGAGTGAACCATGAAGCGCACACTCATTGCAGCGGCGGTTCTCGTCACTGCGGCAGGGTCCGTGTATGCCGCACCGCCAAAGGCGTATCTGTTCAACACGACAGGCGTGACCGAGACCGTCGGCATCCGCGGCTGGGTCAGGCTGTTCGGATGCGTCACCGTGACGAGCACCGCGGGGGCGGTGATCAACAACACCCAGTCGGTCAATCTCGCCGGCGCCCGGCTCGATCCGAACTACCAGAGCTACCTGAAAGGCGCGGTGACGACGACCTTCAACAACGAGGACAAGAACGTCTCGGTGCGCGGCAGCTCGTCGTCCTCGTCGAGCGAATCGTTCGAACGGATGTCGTCGTCGAGTTCGAGCGAAACGCACATGTCGTCGCACGATTCGCACAGCGTGACGGCCTGGGCGTCGGCGCACGGCGAACGGTCGCAGTCGAGCAGCATGTCGCACACGACGTCGTCGACGAATGACACGAGCGCGAGCAGCGGCCACAAGGCCGTCGCGGGCGTGGTGACCGCCACGGTCGCCGCATCCGCGAGCCTGGACGAATCGCACACCCACAGCGGCAACCGTCGCAACGGCAGCAGCAGCGAAAACGTGAACTTCAACGGCAGCTTCTATGCGGCCGGCGGCGCCGCCGTGGCGTGGGACAACGCGGCGTCGAGCAGCACGACGCACGATGCCACGGGCAGCACGGCGACGAGTTCGAATTCGTCGTCGAGCGAAGCCGGGTACCGGGCGCGCGTGCATCACGACGATTCGTCGTCATCGTCCTCGTCGAGCGAGTCGATGCAGGCAAGCGGCAGCGACAAGCACTCGAAGAGCAAGTCGTGGGCCTTCAACCTCGACGTCGACAAGACCGACGTGAAGACGACGGGCAGCGTCACGCAGCACATCGACACGCGCACGCCCGGCGTGCTGAACGCGGGCACCGGCGCCAACGCGGCGTCGGGCGTCACCGGCAACCTCGGCGTGAACATCGCGGAAGGCATCAGCAACGTGCAGAGCAACGACGTCGCGCTCGCGTCGGTGGATGTCGGCAACGTGTTCGGCAACGCGCAGATCTTCAGCAACCAGTCGTCGGCGGGCATGGCCACCGTCAACAACTTCAAGCTGAACGCATCGGTCGGCGACGGCTCGCTGTCCGCCGTGCAGGGCAACGTCGGCGTGAACGTCGCGTCGGGTATCGGCAACGTGCAGAACAACAGCCTTGCCGGCGCCGTGACGACCGTCAACGCGAGCCAGGTGAACACGGTCGCGATGGTCGCCACCGACGACAACACGCAAAGCGCGGCGGCCCAGGCCTCCGGCCGCTTCGAAGGCAGCGCGATGCTCGGCGCCAATACGCTACACGGCTCGAGCGGCAACATCGGCGTGAACATTGCCGGCGGCATCGGCAACCTGCAGCACAACGGTCTCGCGATCGCTGCGCTCAACAACGGTCATTGACCGCTGCAACCGGGGGAGCGCGCGCCGTGCCGCACATCGTGCGGCGCGACGCGCGCAGCGGGAGAACAGCATGTCCGGGGAATATCGGCTGGCGTCGCTGCGCATCGCCGTCGTCATCGCCAGCGGCATCGGGTGCACGGCGGGCTTCGCGCAGTCGAGCATCGATACGTCCACGCTCGTGGGCGTGCCGCTCACGAAGCATCTGCAATCGATCCGCGACCTGCGCTATCGCGACGTCGTCAACCAGCGGTTCGACTTCAGCTGCGGCTCGGCCGCGCTCGCGACGCTGCTCAAGTACGGCTACGACATCGATATTCCGGAAACCGAAATGATCCGGCGGATGATGGCGTTCTCGACACCCGAGGTCGTGGTCCGCAACGGCTTCTCGATGCTCGACATGAAGAAGTTCGTCGAGACGCTCGGGCTGCGCGGCCGTGGCTTCCGGGTCGGCATCGACGCGCTGTACCACCTGCAGATTCCCGTGCTCGTGCTGATGGACCTCGACGGCTACGAGCATTTCGTGATCGTCAAGCACGCGGAGAACGGCCGGGTCTTCATTGCCGACCCGGCGCTCGGCAACCGCATCCTGCTCGAACAGGAATTCACCAAGACCTGGAACGGCCTCGTGTTCGCCGTGCTGGGCAAACCCTTCAGGGAGGACTCGCCGCTTTTGCAGAACAACGAATCGCTGGCGCTCAAGTTGCGCGATCAGGCGCTCAACACGGGCTCCGCCGCGGTTCCCTTCGTCGAATTCGGCTTGATCAAGGCAGACTTGTTCTGACCCGTCATGAAACGCTACCTCTCGCCGCTTTGCCTCGCCTGGTGCGCCACCATGTGCGGCTACGCGAGCAGCGCCGTTGCAGCCGAAAACGCGCCCGGCGCGCTCAATGCAACACGTCCGTTCGACAACCGATTGCCTGCACCGGCCATGCAGCTCGTCGACGACGACGTCCTCGCCCACCAGACCGGCAAATATGCCGGCGCTTCAATGATTTCCGGGTTCGTCGTGAACCTGGTGTCCCGATGGCAGCTGCCGAACGGCGCCCTGGCAATCGCACAGGGCACGCTGACGGCCGCCACGAATGCCGCGAACCAGCTCGACGCAAAGGTCACGACGCTCGCGAAGGTCGTCGACGGCCACGGCCGGCCGAGCGGCGCGAACCCGCACGCCGTCGCGACGGGCGGGCAATCGGTATCGGTCAACGGCATCTCGCAGGTCACGCAGGTCGCGGGCAACAACAACGCCGGCAGCAACGCCGCCGTCATCGATTTCAATGCGCAGAATCCGGCGCCGGTCGCCCTGCCCGGCTCGACGTCGAATTCGAGCGCATCCGCGACCGATGCGTCCGGCACGGTGAAGGCCAGGGTCTCGTTCGGCAGCAACGGACTTTCGCTCGCACTGCAGACGCCCGCCGGGCTCGCCACCCAGTCGATCAACCCGGCCACGAACCAGCAGGCCGGCGCGATCGCGCAGCTGCTGCAGATCGCAGGCAATCGCCAGATCGTCTCGAACCAGCTGCAGATCCTGTTGCAGACGCAACAGATGTCACCCGCGATGCTCCGTCAGATGGGCGTCCTGCAGGCGCTGCAAAGCGGCGCCCTCTTGAGGAGATGACAGGCGGCGCGCGAGCCGCGACATCGCATCGGCCACGCTTGCGTGCGCCGTTTCAGGCGGCTGCGGAGCGAACCCCTTGGTTCGCTGCGCAGCCGCCCCATCCGGGGGGAAGGACATGTCACACAAGTCGTCAACAGATCAGCCGCGCGCCTCGCTTGCCGCCATACCGGCCGCGGTCCTTTGCTTCATGTTCATGCAGTGCGCGCACGCCCAGGCGCTCGCCGACCAATCGCTCGAGGAGCGCCTCAACATGCTGATGAAAGTCGTCGACGAACAGCAGCGCAAGATCGACTCGCTCGAACATCAGGTCATCGATCTCGAGATGGCGCGGCGCGGCCGCGGCGAACCGGGCGCGCCCGGCGCCGCGCCGGGCACGCTGGTCTCTCAGTACACGCCCGTCACGCCCGCGCCGGGCGAAGGCACCGGCACCGCGACCGGCGTGCCGGTCAATCCGCCGCCGCCCGCCGGCTCGGGCGCGGCCGATACCGGCGTGCCCGGCACCATCGGCACCACGCAGAAGGCCGCGGAACCCACCCGCACGGCCGCCGAGGAAGCGGTCGCGCAGCGCGAGCATGCGCCGCTGTTCGACCGCAAGCTGACGATCGACTGGGGGATCAGCGACACCTATTACGACCGCCGGCAACTGCAGCTGTCCGGCTTCCTCGCGCTCGATGCGATCTTCCTCGGCAACCTGAATCTCGGCCAGACGAAGTCGCACCAGCTGATGTCCGACGTGGATGTGCGCTACGGGCTCACCGACCGCATCAGCGTCGACGTCGACGTGCCGTACATGTACCGCACGTCGACCTTCACGAATGGCGGCGCCGGCGGCGCGGCGAACACGCTGTCCGACACCTCGGTGAATTCGCACGCGCTCGGCGACGTGAACTTCGGCATCTACTACCAGTTCGTGAAGGAGCACGGCAGCGTGCCCGACATCGTCGGCAGCCTGCGCGTGAAGTCGCCCACCGGCACGTCGCCGTTCGGCATCAAGCTGCTGCAGTCCGACCCGAGCAACACGAACCTCGTCGCGCCGAGCAAGCTGCCGACCGGCACCGGCTTCTGGAGCATCACGGCCGGCGTATCGGCGCTGAAGACCTACGACCCGGTCGTGCTGTTCGGCAGCGTCGCCTATACGTACAACGTCGCGCGCTCGTTCTCCGACATCTCGTCGGTGGTCGGGCAGACCCAGCCCGCGAAGGTGAAGCTCGCCGACATCGTCCAGTTCGGCGGCGGCGTCGCGCTCGCGTTCTCGGAGCGCGACTCGGCGAGCATTTCCTACACGATGGCGATCGCAGCGTCGACCCGCACGCAGGCGCCGGGCGGCAACTGGCAGCGCGTGCCGGGCAGCCAGACGACCGCGTCGACGCTGGGTTTCGGCCTCAACCATGTGTTCAACAAGCACCTGACGATGAATGCGTCGGTCGCGATCGGGCTGACGCCCGACGCGCCGAACTTCATCGTCGGCCTGCGCTTCCCGTATACGTTCTGAAGCGCGACACCGCAGCGAGGATATCGTGCACGACTCCCGCCCCGTCTCATCAGCCGCCCCGCCGGGCTTCGCGCCGCGACTCACGATCGCGCACTCCGACGGGGCCGGGACCGGCCACCTGCTTGCAGTCCGGCCACTCGTGTATCTGTCGCGCCGCCCCGACGCGGCGCTCGTCGCGCATCTGCGAGAGCGGCGCTGGGAGGTGCTGTGCGCCAAGTCGGCGCACGACGCGCAGCGGCTCGTGAAGCCCGAGCTCGCGCACGCGGGCATCGTCGATCTCGACGGCTTCGCGGTGCGCGACATCGCCGCGCTCGAACCGGTCCTGCGCCATCAGCAGATCGGCTGGATCGCGCTCGCCGACCCCGCGCGCCTCGCGGAGCCCGAGATTCGCAAGCTGATCCGCCAGTGCTGCTTCGACTACGTGAAAGGCCCGCCGACGCACACGACGATCGACTACCTCGTCGGCCACGCGTACGGGATGGTGACGCTGTGCGATCTCGAGCTCGCGAGCGACGTCGCCGCGACCGGCGACGACGAGATGGTCGGCACCTGCGACGCGATGCAGCAGCTGTTCCGCACGATCCGCAAGGTCGCGAACACCGACGCGACGGTGTTCATCTCCGGCGAGTCGGGCACCGGCAAGGAGCTGACGGCCGTCGCGATTCACGAGCGCTCGACGCGCCGCAAGGCGCCGTTCGTCGCGATCAACTGCGGCGCGATCCCGCATCACCTGCTGCAGTCGGAGCTGTTCGGCTACGAGCGCGGCGCGTTCACCGGCGCGAACCAGCGCAAGATCGGCCGCGTCGAGGCCGCGCACGGCGGCACGCTGTTCCTCGACGAGATCGGCGACATGCCGCTCGAGAGCCAGGCAAGCATGCTGCGCTTCCTGCAGGAAGGCCGGATCGAGCGGCTCGGCGGCCACGAATCGATCGCGGTGGACGTGCGGATCCTGTCGGCGACGCACGTCGATCTCGAGGCAGCGATGCGCGACGGACACTTCCGCACGGACTTGTTCCATCGGCTGTGCGTGCTGCGCATCGACGAGCCGCCGCTGCGCGCGCGCGGCAAGGACATCGAGCTGCTCGCGCATCACGTGCTGCTGAAGTTCCGCAGCGACGGCGCGCGCAGGATCCGCGGCTTCACGCCGTGCGCGATCGAGGCGCTGTACAACTATCCGTGGCCCGGCAACGTGCGCGAGCTGATCAACCGGATCCGCCGCGCGATCGTGATGGCCGACAGCCGGCTGATCTCGGCGTCCGATCTCGATCTCGGGCAGTACACGGCCCAGCAGTCGACGACGCTCGCCGAGGCCCGCGAGCGCGCGGAGAAACGCGCGATCGAAGCGGCACTGCTGCGCCACCGGCACCGGCTCGCGGAGGCGGCCGCGGAACTCGGGATTTCGCGCGTGACGCTGTACCGGCTGATGGGCGCGCACGGGCTGCGCGACCTGTCCGGCACCGAGCAGCGCGCGGCGGCGGGCGACGACGACGAACACGGGCAGTAGGCCACGCGGGACGCGCGCCGGCATTCCGGTAGAATCGGCGCCGTTCCCGTTTTCTGCTTCCCTATGTTCATGACGACGCTGACCCTGATCGTCGCGCGTGCCCGCAACGGCATCATCGGCCGCGACAACCAGTTGCCCTGGAAACTTCCCGAAGACCTCGCGTTCTTCAAGCGCACGACGATGGGCGCGCCGATCGTGATGGGCCGCAAGACCCACGAATCGATCGGCCGGCCGCTGCCGGGGCGCCGCAACATCGTCGTCACGCGCGACGCGTCGCGTCGCTTCGACGGTTGCGACGCCGTCACGTCGCTCGCCGACGCGCTCGCGCTCGCCGCGCAGGACGGCGCGGCCGAGGCGTTCCTGATCGGCGGCGCGCAGCTGTATGCGGAAGGCCTCGCGCTCGCCGACAAGCTGGTCGTCACCGAGATCGACGCCGACTTCGACGGCGACGCGTCGTTCCCCGCGCCCGATCCCGCGCACTGGCGCGAAGTGTCGCGCGAGCCGCACCAAGCCACCGCGCCGAACGCGTTCGGCTACGCATTCGTCGTCTACGCGCGCCAGCGCGGCTGACGCACCGCAACGAAAAAGCCCGACCGGCACATCCGCCGGTCGGGCTTTTTCATGGGTGCGGCCGATCAGGCCGGCGAACGCCGCGCGATGCGGCGCCGCATCATCGGCGCGCCGCGCGCGTCACTGCCCCGCGATCGTCATCTGCTCGATCAGCACCGAGCCGGTTTCCTTCGTGCCGCGCACGATCGAATCCGCGCCGATCGCGACGACGTGGCGGAACATCTCCTGCAGCGTGCTCGCGACGGTGATCTCCTCGACCGGATACTGGATCACGCCGTTCTCGACCCAGAACCCTGCCGCGCCGCGCGAATAGTCGCCGGTCACGTAGTTCACGCCCTGCCCCATCAGTTCGGTCAGCAACAGGCCCGTGCCGAGCTTCTTCAGCATCGCGTCAAAATCGTCGCCCGGCTGCGTGTTCGCGCTGCGCAGCGACAGGTTGTGCGAGCCGCCGGCATTGCCGGTCGTCTGCGTGCCGAGCTTGCGGGCCGAATAGGTCGACAGGAAATACCCTTCGACGACGCCGTCCTTGACGACGCTGCGCGAGCGGGTGCGCACGCCTTCCTCGTCGAACGGCGCGCTGCCCATCGCACGCGGCACGTGCGGATCCTCGACGATCTGCACGTGCGGTGCGAACACCGGCTTGCCGAGGCTGTCGACCAGGAACGAGGTCTTGCGGTACAGCGCGCCGCCGCTCACGGCCTGCACGAACGCGCCGAGCAGGCCGGCCGCGAGCGGCGCCTCGAACAGCACCGGCACCTTGCGCGTGTCGAGGCGGCGCGCGCCCATCCGCGCGAGCGCGCGTTCGGCCGCATAACGGCCGACCGCTTCTGGCGCCGCGAGATCGGCTGCGCTGCGCTTCGACGAATACCAGTCGTCGCGCTGCATGTGGCGGCCGGTGCCCGCGATCGGCGCGCAGGCGACATAGTGGCGCGAATACGGGTAGCCGGCGAGGAAGCCGCGCGACGTCGCGAGCACGAACTGCGAATGCTGCGCGGACACGCTCGCGCCTTCCGAGTTGCGGATCTGCGGGCTGACCGCGAACGCGGCGTCCTCCGCGCGGCGCGCGAGCTCGACCGCATCGTCGGCGCTCAGGTCCCACGGATGGTAGAGATCGAGGTCGCGCGGGTCGGTCTCGAGCAGCTCGGCCTCCGCGAGCCCGGCCGCATCGTCCTCGGCGGTGAAGCGCGCGATGTTGTATGCGGCGGCGACGGTGTCCTTGATCGCGGCCGGCGAGAAATCCGACGTGCTCGCGTTGCCGCGCTTCTTGCCGATGAACACGGTCACGCCGACCATCTTGTCGCGGTTGTGCTCGATCGTCTCGACCTCGCCGCGGCGCACCGACACCGACAGGCCGTCGCCTTCGGAGATTTCGGTCGCGGCGTCCGACGCGCCGAGCGCCTTCGCGTGCCGGAGGATGTCCGAGGCGATTTCTTTCAGCTGGTCCTGCGTATGCGGGAAATAGCGCGCTTGCGTGTCGAGATTGGCAGCCATCGTGGTGATATCCGGTGACGGGCTCGCGGCCCGCGTGTTCAAAATTGTCGTATCCCGCGATCATATCAGTGTGCGCCGGGCCGCCCCAAGCGCACTGATCGCCCCCTCGGGGGGCAGCGAACGCAGTGAGCGTGGGGGCCGTTTCATTTCGGGTCCGGGACGCCGCAACGGAGAAGCTTGGGGCGGCCGCGGCGCGATACAATGCCGCCCATGACACGCAAAACCCGTATTCAGCCGATCGAGCACGCCGACGACGACGCCGGCCATGGCTACGATCGCCCCAGCAAATCCCAGTTGAAGCGCGACATGCACGCGCTGCAGGAACTCGGCCAGGCGCTCGTCGACCTGCCGAAAGACGCGCTCAAGCGCATGCCGATGCCGGAAAGCCTCATGGACGCGGTGCGCGAGGCGCGCCGCATCACCGATCACGAAGGCAAGCGCCGCCAGATCCAGTATGTCGGCCGCGTGATGCGCTCGCTGACCGACGACGAGACGGCCGTGCTGCGCACCGCGCTCGACGCGCAGCGCGGCGTGAGCAAGGCCGCGACGGCCCGCCTGCACTGGATCGAACGCACCCGCGAGCGGTTGCTCGCCAACGACGACGCGCTGACCGAATTCGTCCGCCAGCACCCGGAAGCCGACGTGCAGGAAGGCCGCACGCTGATCCGCAACGCGCGCAAGGAAGCGCAGCAAGGCAAGCCGCCGCGCTACTTCCGCGAGCTGTTCCAGTGGGTCAAGACGGCGAGCGGCACGCCTGGCGCGGACGACGAGGAAGACGCGCCGGCCGGAGAGGATGATGGCGACGAAGCCTAACCACCCGGACGAGCTGCTGGTCGGCCTCGTGTCGATCAGCGACCGCGCGAGCACCGGCGTCTACGAGGACAAGGGCATTCCGGCGCTGCAGGCGTGGCTCGGCGCCGCGCTGACGTCGCCGTGGCGCGCCGAGACGCGGCTGATCCAGGACGACGCCGCGACGATCTCCGCGACGCTCGTCGAGCTGGTTGACACGGCCGGCTGCGATCTCGTGCTGACGACCGGCGGCACCGGCCCCGCGCGCCGCGACGTGACGCCCGAGGCGACGCTCGCGGTGGCGACGAAGGAAATGCCGGGATTCGGCGAGCAGATGCGGCAGATCAGCCTGAATTTCGTGCCGACCGCGATCCTGTCGCGGCAGGTCGCGGTGATCCGCGAAACGGCCGACCACGCGGCGCTGATCATCAACCTGCCGGGCCAGCCGAAATCGATCAAGGAAACCCTCGAAGGGCTGCGCGACGCGGACGGCAACCCGACCGTGCCGGGCATCTTCGCCGCGGTGCCCTACTGCATCGACCTGATCGGCGGCCCGTACATCGAGACCGACGCCGCGGTGGTCGCGGCGTTCCGGCCGAAAAGCGCGCAGCGCGCGCCGCGCTGACGCGGCGCGGCCTGCCGCATGGCCGGCCCGCTCAGGCGGCCGGTGCGGATTCGCCGGCGCTCGCGGCGGCCGGCGCGGCCGGAATCAGGAAATGCTGGCGGTAGTACTTCAGCTCGTCGATCGACTCGTGGATGTCGGCCAGCGCAGTGTGCATCGCGCGCTTCTGGAACCCCTTGTAGATCGCCGGCTGCCAGCGGCGGCACAACTCCTTGAGCGTGCTGACGTCGAGGTTGCGGTAGTGGAAGAAGCGCTCGAACTCCGGCATCCAGCGCGCCATGAAGCGGCGGTCCTGGCAGATCGAGTTGCCGCACATCGGCGACTTGCCCGGCGGCACGTACTGGCCGAGGAAGGCCTGGAGCTGCGCGGCGGCGTCCGCTTCGGTCACGGTCGACGCGCGCACGCGGTCGATCAGCCCCGAGCGGCCGTGCGTGTTCTTGTTCCAGTCGTCCATCTTGGCGAGCGTCGCATCGCTCTGGTGAATCGCGAACACCGGGCCTTCGATCGCGATCTCGAGCGTCGAATTGGTCACGACGACCGCGATTTCGATGATGCGGTCGTTATCCGGGTCGAGGCCCGTCATTTCCATGTCGAGCCAGACGAGATTCATCTCGTTGCGCACGAGTTCGGGCTGGCTGGCGGAAGCGGGGGTATCGGTCATGAGTCATCCTGGAAATTGGCGGGCGGCGTGCTGCGCGGCGGCGGCAGGCGACGCGCCAGCGGGCCCCGTCCGCAAGAACATATAATTCTCGCATAGAACCCTTTGGCGCCTTCGATGTCACCCTATTCGTTCACCCTGCTGTTCGCGCTTGCCGTGCTCGCGATGGTCGTCACCAAGCTGTGGCTGGCCTCGCGGCAGGTCCGCTTCGTCGCGGCGCACCGCAACCGCGTGCCTGCCCAGTTCAGCTCGACCATTCCGCTCTCCGCGCACCAGCGTGCGGCCGACTACACGGTCGAGCGCACCCGGCTGGCGATGGTCGAGATCGTCGTCAGCGCGGCGGTGCTCGTCGGGCTCACGCTGCTCGGCGGCGTCGGCGCGCTCGACACGCTGCTGTCCGGCTGGCTCGGCCGCGGCTATGGGCAGCAGGTCGCGCTCGTCGCCGCGGTGTTCGCGATCACGAGCGTGATCGACATCCCGTTCGAGTACTACCGCCAGTTCGGCATCGAACAGCGCTTCGGCTTCAACCGGATGGCCAAACGCCTGTTCTTCGCCGACCTGCTGAAGAATGCGCTGCTCGGCGCCGCGCTTGGCCTGCCGCTGCTGTTCGTCGTGCTCTGGCTGATGAACCAGGCCGGCAGCCTGTGGTGGCTGTGGACCTGGATCGTCTGGGTCGCGTTCCAGATGCTCGTGCTGCTGATCTACCCGACCTTCATCGCCCCGCTCTTCAACAAGTTCGAGCCGCTGAAGGACGACGCGCTGCGCGCGCGCATCGAATCGCTGATGCAGCGCTGCGGCTTCGCGGCGAAGGGCCTGTTCGTGATGGACGGCAGCCGCCGCTCCGCGCACGGCAATGCATACTTCACCGGCTTCGGCGCATCGAAGCGGATCGTGTTCTTCGATACGCTGCTCGCCCGCCTGTCCGGCGAGGAGATCGAGGCCGTGCTCGCACACGAGCTCGGCCATTTCAAGCGCCGCCACGTAATGAAACGCATGCTCGTGTCGTTCGTGCTGAGCCTCGTGCTGCTCGCGCTGCTCGGCTGGCTCGCGCAGCGCGCGTGGTTCTACACCGGGCTCGGCGTCATGCCGTCGCTCGACTCCAGCAACGCCGGCGCCGCGCTCGTGCTGTTCTTCCTCGCGATTCCGGTGTTCCTGTTCTTCGCGACGCCGGTCGGCAGCCTGACGTCGCGCAAGCATGAGTTCGAGGCGGACGCGTTCGCCGCCAGCCAGACCGACGCGCAGGATCTCGTCAGCGCACTCGTGAAGCTGTACGAGGACAACGCGTCGACGCTCACGCCCGACCCCGTCTACACGGCCTTCTACTACTCGCACCCGCCCGCGTCGCAGCGGATCGACCGGTTGCTGCAGCACGCATGAGCCGGCCGATCTCCCGCAAGCCGGCCCCGCGCGCATCGGGCGCGGAACGTGCCGAAGGCCGCGTGATCGCGGCACACGGCCGCCACTACATCGTCGCCCCCGACGACGGCGGCCCGATGCTGCAGTGCTTCCCGCGCGGCAAGAAGAGCGACGTCGCGGTCGGCGACCGCGTCGCGTACGAGCATGCGTCCGCCGACCAGGGCGTGATCGTCGAGATCGGCGAGCGGCGCAACCTGCTGTACCGCTCCGACCAGTTCAAGTCGAAGCTGTTCGCGGCCAACCTCGACCAGCTGTTGATCGTGCTCGCGACCGAGCCCTATTTCAGCGAAGACCTGCTCGGCCGCGCGCTGATCGCCGCCGAGGCGAACGACCTGAAGCCGCTGATCGTGCTGAACAAGATCGACGTCGAGGCCGCGCTGCCGGTCGCCCGCGAACGGCTCGCGCCGTATCGCGCGCTCGGCTACGACGTGCTTGAACTGTCGGTCAAGGGCCGGCCCGACGACGCGCGCGCGCAGCTGGCCCCGCACCTGGCGGGCCATTCGACGATCCTGCTCGGCCAGTCGGGCATGGGGAAGTCGACGCTCGTGAACCTGCTCGTGCCTGACGCGGAAGCCGCGACCCGGGAAATCTCGGCCGCGCTCAACAGCGGCCGGCACACGACGACGTTTACACGCCTGTATCCGTTGCCGGGCGGCGACGGTGCGCTGATCGACTCGCCGGGCTTCCAGGAATTCGGCCTCTATCATCTGACCGAAGGCCGCCTCGAGCGTGCGTTCCCGGAGTTCCGCCCGCTGCTCGCGCACTGCCGTTTCTATAATTGTCATCATCTGCACGAGCCCGGCTGCGCGATCCTGGAAGCGGTATCCGACGGCCGCGTGGCGCCGACGCGGCATGCGTTGTATGCGCAACTGGTGCATGAGGCGAGCCAGGTCGTGCGTTGATGGCCGGCCGGGGCGTGTCGGTCCGCCCCGGTTAGCCCCGCCCCGTCGCCGACAGGAGCCGTGATGCGTTTCAAGGCGCCCAATCTCTCGACCGCGCAGCACTGGGTGAACGTGCTCGAAGCAGCCGGCATCGGCTGCGAACTGCACAACCGCTACGCGACAGGCGCGCTCGGCGGCCTGCCCGCCGACGCATGCGCACCCGAGGTCTGGCTCGACGACGAGCGCGACGACGCGCTCGCGCGCCGCCTGCTCGACGCCGCATCGCACGGCCCGGCGGCGGGCGACGCGTCATGGCGATGCCATCAGTGCGGCGAGCAGCTCGAAGCGCAGTTCACAGCGTGCTGGCGTTGCGGCGCGGTGCGCGACCCGCGCGACGACTGACGCCGGCGGCCGCCGCCAGCAAAAAGGCCGGCATCGAGCCGGCCTTTTCATTGCGTGCGACGACACCCCTATCGCCGGATCAGGACACCCAGACGGCGATCGTCAGCATCAGCAGCAGGAGCATCCACAGAATCACCGCGCGCCAGACGAGGCCGACGGCCGACTGGAGCGTGCGCGGCGTGCAATCGTCCCCGACCGTCAGCGGGCCGCTGTCGCCGACCGCCAGCGCGTCGAGGCTCGACGGCTCCGCGAGCGGCCCGGCGAGCCGGGCGCCGAGCGCCCCGCTGCCCGCGGCCAGCAGCACGCCGTCATTCGGGTCGGGCCACTGGCGGGTGTGGTTGCGCCACGCGTAGATCGCATCCTCGAAGTTGCCGACGATCGCGAAGCCGAGCGCGGTCAGCCGCGACGGCACCCAGTCGATCACGAAGAACGCGCGCTGCGCGAACGTCGAGAACGCCGCGGTGCGGTCATCGGCCGGCACCGACCAGCTGCGCGCGAGGTATTCGGAAATGCGATACAGCACCGCGCCGGCCGGGCCGACCGGCAGCACGTACCAGAAGAACACGCCGAACACATGGCGATGCGATGCAACGACGGCGTGAATCAGCGTGTGGCGGACGATCTCGCCGACCGGCATGTCGACCGTGTCGATGCCGGTCCACTCCTGCAGGATTTCGCGCGCACGCGGCACGTCGTCGTTGTTGAGCGCGAGATGGATATCGGTGAAGTAGTGGCTGAACTGGCGGAAGCCGAGCGTGAAGTACACGACGACGACGTTCCACAGGAACGCCAGCACGAAGCTCACCTTGTACAGCAGGAAGTAGACCAGCGCGACGACCAGCACCCACGGCAACACGACCGCGAGCCACGCGAGGATGCCGTGTTTCTGCTTGCCGGCGTCGAGGCCATGCGCGACGGTTTCCGCATGAAACTGGAACAGCGCGAACACCGGATTGCTCGGCGACAACGCGCGGACCTGTTCGATGATGAGGGCGAGGAGAACCGAAAAGAAAGTCATGCGTGGCGCCGTCTTCGGAGTTATGTCATTTTTTGCATAACGATAGCACAGCGTAAGCCACGCATGGCTTGCCGGCGCCACCGGCCGGCGGCCGCACGCGCGCGCCGGGCGGCGCGCAGGTTCAGCCGGCCGCCAAGAAGCGGTACAGATTGCGCAACATGCCGGCAGTTGCGCCCCAGATGAAGTAATGCCCGTGCGCGTCGCTTCTCGGATAGGGCATCGCAAAAAAACGACGCTCGCCGCCGTCCCAGCGGAACACGCGCACCTCGTGGTTCGCCGGATTCATCAGGAACGCGAGCGGCACCTCGAAGATCTCGGCCACTTCGAACGTATCAGCCTGCACGGTGAACGGCGGATGCACGAGCCCGACGACCGGCGACACGCAAAAGCCGGTGCCGGTCAGGAAATCCGGCAGCGCGCCGAGGATCTCGACCCGCTCGGCGGCGAGCCCGATCTCCTCTTTCGCCTCGCGCAGCGCTGTCGCGGTCGCATCGCGGTCGAACGGCTCGCGCCGGCCGCCGGGAAAACTGATCTGCCCCGCGTGGTCGTTCAGGTGATCGGCGCGCTGCGTGAGCAGCACGGTCAGGCCGGTGTCGCGGACGACGAGTGGCACGAGCACGGCGGCGCTGCGCGGATCGACGCCGTCCTGAAGGCGGACCTCGACGGGCTCCGTGGTCCATTCGAGCGGGCGGGCAAAACGGTCGCGCATCCCGGACGGTGTCATCCGGTCGCGATCGATGGGCGGCAGGCCCGCGCCGGTGCCTTCGACTGGCAGCACTTCGGGATCGATGATGGGGCGGCGGTTCAATGGGGCTCTCTTGATTCGGGTCGCGATGAGCGTATTGTCGCGCCGGAATGAAAAAAGCACCCGGATGGGTGCTTTTTCCTTACAGCTCTTACTCTTGGGAAGCTGCTGCGGTGCGATCCTTCGACACCAGCTTTTCCTTGATTCGAGCCGACTTGCCCGAACGCTCGCGCAGGTAGTACAGCTTCGCGCGACGCACGTCGCCGCGGCGCTTCACGACGATGCTCGCCAGCAGCGGCGAGTACGTCTGGAACGTACGCTCGACGCCTTCGCCCGACGAAATCTTGCGGACGATGAACGACGAGTTGAGGCCACGGTTGCGCTTCGCGATCACGACGCCTTCGTAAGCCTGAACGCGCTTGCGGGTACCTTCAACCACGTTCACGTTCACGATCACCGTGTCGCCCGGGGCGAATTCGGGGATCGTCTTGCCTGCGAGCGCGCGCTCGATTTCTTCCTGCTCAAGCTTTGCAATCAGATTCATCACTGACTCCTAAGACCATCGTGTCGGCGTTTGCACCCGCCTGGTTCCAGGCATGGCCCCGATAGAGGATGGGTTCACATCAGGCGCCGCGCACGCATGCACGGCACCGCCAATTCCCGCCCGCGAATCTCGCCTCAGGAGGCGTCCTTCGCTTCGCGTGCGAGGTTCGCAAGCCATGCCTCGTCGGCACGGCTCAGCAACTTGCCGCGACGCGCCCGGGCGATCAGGTCCGGACGCTTCAGCCACGTGTTTCTCAATGCTTCCTGGCGGCGCCAGCGCTCGATCTCGGCGTGATGGCCGCCGAGCAGCACGTCCGGCACGCGCACGCCCTCGTATTCCTCGGGTCGCGTGTAATGCGGACAATCGAGCAGACCGCCGACGAAGCTGTCCTGCACGGCCGACTGCGCATCGTTCAGCACGCCGGGCAGCAGGCGCACGACGGCATCCATCATCGCCATCGCCGGCAGTTCGCCACCGGACAGCACGAAATCGCCGAGGCTGATTTCCTCGTCGACGCAACGATCGAGCAGACGCTGGTCGATCGCCTCGTAGCGGCCGCACAGCACGATTACGCCGGGCTCCTGCGCCATCCGCACGACGCGGTCGTGCGACAACGGTGCGCCCTGCGGCGACATCATCACGACACGCGTAGTCGCGACGCCCTGCTCCGCCTGCGCCGCTTTCGCGGCGCCGATCGCGGCCTCGAGCGGCTTCGCCAGCATCACCATGCCCGGACCGCCACCGTAAGGCCGATCGTCGACCGTGCGGTAGTTGTCCGTCGTGAAATCACGCGGGTTCCAGGTACGCAACCCGAAACGCCCCTGCTTCACGGCCCGGCTGGTGATACCCCAGTCGGTCAGCGCGCGGAACATTTCGGGAAAGAGCGTGACGACATCGAACTGCACCGCGCTCTCCGTGACCTGATTCATTTAGTAATCGGCTTCCCAGTCGACGACGATGCGACGCGCCGCCTGGTCCACCGTTTTGACGTACACCCCGACGAACGGGATCAGCCGCTCGGCGCTCGCCGGCTGGCCGTCTTTCCCGGTCGCCGGATATTCGATGCGCATGATCGAATGCACGCCGTTGTCGATCATCCCGACCACCTTCCCGAGCGCCACCGATTGCTCGTTGACGACATCGAGACCGATCAGGTCGACCCAGTAAAACTCGTCGATCGCCAGCGCCGGAAAATCTTCCCGGCGCACGAACACGCGATACCCGCGCAATGACAGCGCGGCATCGCGATCGCCCACCCCGGAGGGTTGCGCGACGACCGCATCGCTGTGCGTCTTCGCCTGCGTGATGCGTGCGACATGACGCTCGGCGCCCCGCTCCAGCCACCAGCGGCGCGCGTTGAGTAGCGCGTCGCCGCCGCGACCGGCATCGGCATGAGGTGCAACCTTGACCCAACCCTTCAGGCCATAGGCATCGACCACCGCCCCGACCTCGACGGCATCGTCGGGCAGGGATGACACTGCTTCGAGGCTGCCCTGTTCGACAGCCTGGCCGGCGCTCGCGGCAGAACCGCGCTCGACCGGCTTGCGGACGAATGCGCCGAACGACGCTCGCCCACGCCTTGCGTTACCGGAATCGTGATCCGACATCAATACACCTCATAGCCGGCACGACCGGCACACCGCGCCACGTTAGGCAGCCGGTTGCGCCTTTTGCGCTTCCTTCACGAGACGCTGGACGGTCGGCGACAGTTGCGCGCCAACGCCTTGCCAGTACGTCAGACGATCCTGAGCGATACGCAGCGCTTCGCCCTTCGTCGCAACCGGGTTGTAGAAGCCGACGCGCTCGATGAAGCGGCCGTCACGACGGTTGCGCGAATCGGTAGCAACGATGTTGTAGAACGGGCGCTTCTTCGAGCCGCCGCGAGCCAGACGGATGATAACCATATGAAATCCTTCGGGAAAACCGGGTTCGAAACTACTGAAACACGCGATTATAGCTGGAAACCAGTGGCACAACAAACACTTACGCGCAAAAAATCGGCAAACGCCCTTTCGGCCGGGCATACAATTGTCCTGTCCAGGACCGTCCGACGCCGCCATGCCGCCGCTTCGCGCCGTGGCGCGCCGCGCTCAGCGCCGCCTTGCGGGGCTGCTTGCCGGTGTCGCCTGCCTCGCCTCCGCAACGACCTTCGCCGCCGGCCGGCTGCCGGTCGACGAACTCGTCGTGCCACCCGGTTTCAGCGTGTCGGTGCTGACCGACGCGGTGCCGGCCGCGCGGGAAATGGCCTGGTCGCCACGCGGCATCCTGTATGTCGGCAGCCGCGAAGGCCGCGTGCATGCCCTCGTGATGCATGAGGGGCAGATCAGCGCACACTACGTGATCGCGTCCGGGCTCGACATGCCGGTCGGCGTCGCCTATCGCGACGACGCGCTGTTCGTGTCGGCCGTGTCGCGTATTGTGCGCCTCGACCGCATCGACGACCAGCTCGCCGCACCGCCGAAACCCGTCGTCGTCACCGATGCGCTGCCGACCGAACACCACCACGGCTGGAAATTCATCGCGTTCGGACCCGACGGCAAGTTGTACGTGCCGACCGGCGCGCCCTGCAACGTGTGCCTGGCCAACCGCGACCGCTACGCGATCATCGCGCGGATGAATGCGGACGGCAGCCATCGGGAGGTGGTCGCGCGCGGCGTGCGCAACACGGTCGGATTCGCGTGGCACCCGGATTCGGGCGAGCTCTGGTTTACCGACAACGGCCGCGACATGATGGGCGACGACGTGCCGGACGACAAGCTCAACCGCGCGCCGCGCGCCGGCCTCGACTTCGGCTTTCCGTATTGTCACGGCGGCGACACGCCCGACCCCGAATTCGGCAACCCGGGCGCCTGCCGCCGCTACGCCGCGCCCGTGCTGAAGCTCGGGGCGCACGTCGCAGCGCTCGGCATGCGCTTTTATACAGGCACGATGTTTCCCGCCGCATATCGCAACAACATCTTCATTGCCGAGCATGGTTCGTGGAACCGCAGCACGAAGGTCGGCTACCGCGTGATGCGCGTCGTGGCCTCTGCGGACGGCAGCCACGCGCGCCAGACGCCTTTCGTCACCGGCTGGCTGCGGCACGACGACACCGTCTGGGGCCGGCCGGCCGACGTACTGCCGCTGCCCGACGGCTCCCTGCTCGTCAGCGACGACTATGCCGGCGCGATCTATCGCGTGACCTATGTGGCACCGTGACGCAGACCGCAGGTGACTGCCTCACCCGCGGCATCGTAGAATGCGTGCCGGGCCGCACGCCCGCGCCGCCTTGCCGGCAGCCCATGCCAATGACACTCTGCCCGCCATCCATGTCCAGCAGCACCGCCCCGCTCCGCCGCTTCCGCTCCAAGACGCTCACCGCCGCCCTCGCGTTCCTGTTCGGTTCGATCGGCGTGCACCGTTTCTACCTGTATGGTTTCCGGGACGTCTATGGCTGGGCGCACCTGCTCGCGACGATCGTCGGCATCCCGGGCTTCCTGCTGCTCGCGGCTACCCAGCGCACCGCCGGCCTCGGCTGGTGGCTGGCCGTTCCCGGCGCGATCTCGCTGCTGGCGGCGTTCCTCGCCGCGATCGTCTACGGCCTGCGCCCGGATGAAAAGTGGGACACGCAATTCAACGCCGACACCGGCCGGCACAGCCGTTCGGGCTGGACGGTGATCTTCGTCGTGATCTTCTCGCTGCTGATCGGCGCGTTCCTGCTGATGACGGCGCTCGCGCTGTCGTTCCAGACGTATTTCGAAGCGCAGGTCGAAGCGGCCAAGCAGATTTCCCAGTAATAAGGACAACACCCCGGGCGCCTGCCGGGCCGACGGCGCGACGCACGCGATCAGAACAGGCTCAGCTGCGATTCGTCGCGTAAGGCCGCGCCGGCCACCCGCGCATTCGCACTCGGCACGGCCACCGTTCCCGCCGCCTCCCGGGCGCTCGCCCCGCCACCCCGAAACTGCGACAGATCGAGAATGCCGTTCGCGCGCTCGTTCAGCCCCAGCCGCTTGACTGCCTGGCGAAAACGCTGCTTCAGCAGATCGGCCCAGATCCCCTCGCCCTTCATCCGCTTGCCGAAATCCGAGTCGTAGTCCTTGCCGCCGCGCATGTCGCGCACCCGGTTCATCACGCGCTCCGCCCGATCCGGGAAATGCGCATCCAGCCAGTTCCTGAACAGCGGCGCGACCTCCCACGGCAGCCGCAGGATGATGTAGCTCGCGTGCGTCGCGCCCGCTTCCGCGCATGCCTCGAGCACCCGCTCCATGTCCGGCTCGGTGACGAACGGGATGACCGGCGCGATGCTCACGCCGACCGGCACCCCCGCTTCGCGCAGCGCGCGAATCGTGCGCAGCCGGCGGGCCGGCGTCGCCGCGCGCGGTTCAAGCGTGCGCGCGAGGTCCGCGTCGAGCGTCGTGATCGTGACCGCCGCCATCACCTGCCCGCGCTCGGCCATCGGTGCGAGCAGGTCAAGGTCGCGCTCGATCAGCGACGACTTCGTGATCGCGGCGAACGGCAGCCCGCGATCGTGCATGACCTGGATCACGCTGCGCGTGATGCGCAAGTCGCGCTCGACCGGCTGGTATGCATCGGTATTGACGCCGAGCGCGATCGGCTCGGGCACGTAGTTTTTCCTGGCGATCTCGCGCTCGAGCAGCTCGGCCGCATTGACCTTCGCATAGATGCGGCTCTCGAAATCGAGCCCCGGCGACAGGCCGAGATAGCTGTGCGTCGGCCGCGCGAAACAGTAGATGCAGCCGTGCTCGCAGCCGCGATACGGATTGAGCGACACGCTGAACGGAATGTCGGGCGACTGGTTGCGCGTCAGGATGCTCTTCGCACGCTCCTCGAACACCTGCGTGCGCAGCGGCGCCGGCAGGTCGGCCTCATCCGCCTCGTGCGTCCAGCCGTCGTCGACCACTTCGCGCAGCGCCGTTTCGTACCGCCCCTGCAGGTTGTCGACCGCCCCGCGCCCCTTGCGGGGCATGGGCAGCGCAACCGGAAATTCGTTGTCGGATCGACCGCCCATCTCCACACCCCATCATTCGCGCCGAATACTGGATATTTATACAGTATTCGGCGCGACGTGCCAAGGGTGAAATCAGGCGCCTATTCGTCGACCGAAATCGTCAGCGTTTCCTTGATTTCCTCCATCACGACATAGCTCTTCGACTGCACCGCGCCGGGCAGCTGCAGCAGGATGTCGCCGAGCAGCTTGCGATAGTCGGCCATCTCGCCGATGCGCGCCTTGATCAGGTAGTCGAAGTCGCCGGACACGAGGTGGCACTCGAGCACCTCGTCGATCTTCATCACTTCCCGGCGGAACTGCTCGAACATGTTGCCGCCCTTGTGGCCGAGCGTGATCTCGACGAACACGAGCAGCGCCGCGCCGAGCTGGGCCGGATCGACCCGTGCGTGATAGCCGGTGATCACCCCGTCGCGCTCCATGCGCCGCACGCGCTCAATGCACGGCGTGACGGTGAGCCCGACCTGCTCGGCGAGGTCCTTCATCGCCATCCGGCCGTCGTTCTGGAGCAGTTTGAGGATGCGCCGGTCGAGCTTGTCGAGCGTGCGTACTGGCTGCCGTTGAGTTCTCATGTGTTTCTGCTGAAAAGCGAAAAAATACGATAACAAAACCTGGTGATTCGACAATACCATAGCGCAAAAAACTAGGTCAGATAGAGGTTACACGGAGTCGCGGGTGCGACCGGCCTCGGTCCGATTCTTCCTTGTGGAGCAGCTATGCGAGTCGTCGTTCTGGGCAGCGGTGTGGTGGGCGTGGCAAGCGCGTATTACCTCGCGCGTGCCGGTCATGAAGTCACTGTGATCGACCGGGAGGCCGGTCCGGCGCTCGAGACGAGCTTCGCGAACGCGGGCCAGATCTCGCCCGGCTATGCGGCGCCGTGGGCCGCGCCCGGCGTGCCGCTGAAGGCCGTCAAGTGGATGTTCGAGAAGCACGCGCCGCTCGCGATCCGCCTCGACGGCTCCCGCTTCCAGCTGCAATGGATGTGGCAGATGCTGCGCAACTGCACGGCCGAACGCTATGCGGTCAACAAGGGCCGCATGGTCCGGCTCGCCGAATACAGCCGCGATTGCATCCAGGCGCTGCGCGCCGACACCGGCATCGAATACGAAGGCCGCACGGGCGGCACGCTGCAGCTGTTCCGCACCCAGCAGCAGCTCGACGGCGCAGCGAAGGACATCGCCGTGCTGCGCGAAGCGAACGTGCCGTTCGAGCTGCTGTCGCCCGCCGAGTTGAAGAACGCCGAGCCGGCGCTCGCCGCGGTGTCGCACAAGCTGACGGGCGGCCTGCGCCTGCCCGGCGACGAGACGGGCGACTGCCAGCTGTTCACGACGCGCCTCGCCGCGCTCGCCGAAGGGCTCGGCGTCAAGTTCCGCTACAACACGCCGATCGATGCGCTCGCGATCGCGGGCGGCAAGATTGCCGGCGTGCAGTGCGGCAGCGAAACGGTGCGCGCGGATGCGTACGTCGTCGCGCTCGGTTCGTATTCGACGCGCTTCATCTCGAACCTGATGAAGATCCCGGTCTATCCGCTCAAGGGCTACTCGATCACCGCGCCGATCGTCGACGAAGCGGCGGCCCCCGTGTCGACGGTGCTCGATGAAACCTACAAGATCGCGATCACGCGCTTCGACCGGCGCATCCGCGTTGGCGGGATGGCCGAGATCGTCGGCTTCGACAAGCGCCTGCGCGACGCGCGCCGCGAAACGCTCGAAATGTGCGTGAACGACCTGTTCCCGGGCGGCGGCGATACGTCGAAGGCAACGTTCTGGACGGGCCTGCGCCCGATGACGCCGGACGGCACGCCGATCGTCGGCCGCACGCCCGTGTCGAACCTGTTCCTGAACACCGGCCACGGCACGCTCGGCTGGACGATGTCGTGCGGCTCGGGCCAACTGCTCGCCGACCTGATCTCCGGCAAGATGCCGGCGATCCAGGCGGACGACCTGTCGGTGCATCGCTACCTGAAGGACGTGGCCGGCCAGCCCCGCCCCGCCTACGCGTAAATCGCATCGGTCCGCTGCCGTGCGGGCCGCGCGCAAGCAAAGCTAAAAGGCGCCCTCGGGCGCCTTTTGGCTTTTCAACGCAGCCGCCCCGCGATCAGAGCTGGTCTTCCGTCAGCGCGAGCACGCCATCGCCGCCCTTCGCGCCGACGATCGACGCGGCGAGCCCTTCCGCCTGCACCAGCAGGTGTTCCGCATAGTGCTGCGCGATCGCGATCTTCGCGTCGTGGAACGCCGG
>LOZU01000087.1:0-982 GCA_001527685.1 Burkholderia pyrrocinia | reverse complement strand
CTGAACGGCCTGCGCATCGGCATCACGATCGGCCTGCGCGCCCCCGACGAAAGCCTGTGGATCAACGGCATCAAGCAGAACGCGCTGTTTCTCGCGAAGCTGCTGATGGCGTCGTCGCACGGCTATCGCGTGACGCTGGTGAATACCACCGACGTGCCGCTGACCGACGCGCTGCCGTGGAGCCGCGCGGTGTACGACACCCGCGCGTTCGCCGACGCGAAGGATTCTCTCGATGTGCTGATCGAGCTCGGCGGGCAGATCAGCGAGGAGCAGACCGCCTACCTGAAGGCGCGCGGCACGAAGATCGTCAGCTATTGCTGCGGCGTCGAGTACATCAACGCGATGGAAGCGATGCTGTTCGGCCGCCGGCTGTGGGATTCGCTCTTCATCAATCGCGGCTACGACGAGGTGTGGGCGATTCCGCAGATCGCGCCGTCGTCGCTGCCGTTCCTGCAGTCGCTGCGCCGCTGCCCGGGCCGCGTCGTGCCGTTCGTGTGGGATCCGATGTTCCTGACCGAGCGCGCAAGCACGCTGCCCGGGCATGGCGAATACCGGCCGAGCGGCGCGCGCGGGAAGCGCCTGACGGTGATGGAGCCGAACCACAACGTGGTGAAGTTCTGCGTGTATCCGCTGTTGATCATCGACGAGGCATATCGCCGCGAGCCTGACGCGATCGGGTTCACGCACGTGACGAACGCCGACCGGCTCGCGCGCGAGAGCCAGGAGTTCGTGATGCTGATGAACTACCTGGAGATCGTGCGCGCCGGCAAGGCGAGCTTCGTCGGCCGCTTCGACACGCCGGTGTTCCTGTCCGAGCTGACCGACGTGGTCGTGTCGCACCAATGGTCGAACCCGCTCAACTACTTCTATTTCGACGTGTGCTGGCAGGGGTATCCGCTCGTGCACAACGCGAGCCTCGCGCCCGATCTCGGCTACTACTATCCGGACAACGACGTGCAGCAGGGCGCCAACGTGCTGCTGC
>LOZU01000086.1:0-968 GCA_001527685.1 Burkholderia pyrrocinia | reverse complement strand
CGACGCACGACGCCGCGCCCCTCGCACTCGACACACTGATCGTTCACCCACTCGTCCAGCAACCGCAGCGCGAACCGTTCGACGATGTCGACGTTCGACCGCTCGACAGCATTCCCCGCACGTTGGTCGCGACGCTCGTCGCGCGAGAGACCGGTGAATCGCGCACGCTTGAATCGGCCCGACGTCCGGATCATCTGCGCCAACAGCAACGTTGCACGTCGAATCATCGCAGGTGTCGGCAGCGGGCCTGCCTTGATTCGGGCCAGCGAGCTACCGAGATCGTTCGCAAAGGCGAGCGCGCCCAAAGTAACTTTAGGATCGGCAATCGGGTCGGTGAATTGACCACGAACGCTCATAGCAACGCCCACCCGCTCTTTCAAATCGATCACGACTCTCTCCTATTCGTCCTAATGTCTCAATGTCCCAAGGGAAAAGGCTTGCAGGGGTGCGCGCTTGCGACATGCGCGACATGCGGCGCTCACGTCGCGCATGTCGCGCCCTCGCACCCGCGCCCGAGACCGCGCCTTGGGACGTTGGGACATGAGACGTCCACAGCGCGCCAAGGCGGGGCAAGTGGCGCGCCTGCCATGCAGGGACAGCGCGCCACGCGATCACAGCGGACTGTCGTCATCACCCGCTGCGACCAGCTCACGTTCGACTTGCGGCTCTTGCTCTTCGCACACGTAGTACCAACCGCGCGACCCGGTCGACTCGCGCTTGCGCACCCACCCGAGCGACTTCAGCGCCTTGCCGATGCGACGTTGCTCCGCCAGCGTCCACTTCGACGTATCCAGCTTCAGGATGTCTGCGAGGATCTCTTCCATCGTCGTGCGCGACACGAATTCCAGGGCCTTGGCGATCTTGTCCTCGTACACATCGCCTTCGTACCGCTCCGCCTGCTCGATCTCGAACAGCGGGCGCTCATGCTCTTCTACGTGCCACACGACGCCCGATCGATACAGGTGCAC
>LOZU01000085.1:0-137510 GCA_001527685.1 Burkholderia pyrrocinia | reverse complement strand
AGCGCACATCGCTATCAACCTCCCGCCGCGGTCCGTCGAGCCTGGCTGGATTCCGATAATATCGACGCGAGACTCACTGCCTGATTGGCTACAAAATTCCGCCGCAGGTCAGCCTCGCTTACGATGAATCCAGTAGGCTTGTGGTGGCAGTGGGACATGCAGCTGCTCGCAAGCCCATTTGATAGTTGGACGGGAAACGCCGAACCGTTTTGCCAGCTCGATCATTGGGATTGCCCAGACCTCCTCGTACAGCGCAGTTCTCTCTAACCGAATCTCATCGCCCATGGTTTCCTCCGTCGATCCTTTGCAAGGACAGATCGCCGTGCGCAGTTGGCTCCACGCAACCTCGAGCTTAGATAGACGAATCGTCACTTTCTTCGCTGTTTGAGAGTCTTCAGTAAGGCATCCAATTCTTTCCCCGCCTGGCGCGCGGACGGCGACAACATATGCGGTCGAAGGGGCGGGATTCGGTCGGCCGGCAGGCGCGAATCAATACCAAGGCCTCTGGAAGTCGGTGGTTTCTTCGTTCGCCGCTCCATTTCCTCCCGCAGCGTTTCCGGCCATATACGCCATTGGCGGCCAACCTGGAAAAAGCCCAGGGCTCGCCTATTCGCGAAAACGGTTGAGTAAGAGAGGTTGAGCAAGTCCGCGGCTTCTTGCAAGCCAAGTGCGCGCGCCGGCGGTGCTGCATGCGACTCGGACACTCCGACAGCCGCCGGGGGGTGCCCGGGCAACGTAGCGGCATGTCGTTCCGCTGCCGCCTCTCTCTGCGATGATCGCGTTTCGGCCGCAAGACGCTTGCTCTCGGCCGCCAGCCTCGCGCATTCAGCCTGCAGATGGTCGATCGCATCTGCGGCCTTCCAGTCGAGCGACTGCTCGCGGCTTGCGCTACGGTCCACGCGAGCGCGAAGCCGTCGCACCAAGTCATCAAACTTGGCCATGTCCCTCCTCGGTCACCACCTCGTGAATAAGATCATGTAGGCGTAGCATTATTGCTCATACCGAGACTCGTGAGCCTGCATCGATATGTCCGATACCCCAAAGCATCAGGAATGGCTGCCGCTGGAAGAAGCCGCGAAGACCATGAACCGAAACGTATCTCGGATCAGAAGCCAGATACGAAACTGCCGGATCCAACGTGACAGACACTTTCGTCTCGTAGGCGACCATGAGTTCGAAATCAATGTTTCCGAGTACCTGAGGTGGCTTGAGGAAGAGAAAGAGGCACGCAAGCTCCCTTTGGTCGATCGCGTCATTCGAGATATGAAGAAGGACGAGGAGAGAATTGCCCAGGCGTTAGACGAGATCGCGAAGAAAAGGGCGTCGACGCCAGCGTCTACACTAGCGTCGACCCCAAAATCCAAACCGAAATTGGTGCCGATTAGCGTTTGGGCCGAGCAAACGTTTGGAGAGTTTGCCCCGTCAACGCGCACGATTCTGCGGTGGGCAAAGGGCGGATACATTCATCCATCGCCAAAGAAAATTGGGCGGGGATACTTCGTCAGTCCGGACGCCGAGTACTTGACAGTATCCGATTTGAGGGTCCGGCGCATGGTTAGATTATGAGCCTCTCAGCCGACAGTCCAACCATGTGTCCATGTGGCGTCGATCATCAGGGGGTTGTTTTGGGGGTCTTTTCCCACATAACAACCTCCAATCCCTTTTCTGCCATCAAGACATGAATGCTGTCGGGGGACCAGCCATCGCCGCGCGCCTGTCACCTGCGCCGCCCGCTTCCCTCAATACACATCCACTGCACCGCATCCCTACGCGCGACGGCACGCATCCCGCGCCGGCATCGCCCATCCGCGACACCAACGCGACACACCACCCCACCGCGTTACTGCGTCACCGCCTGCTTCACATCCGCCGACGCACGCCACACGCGATACCGCACCTCGAACCCCTCCGGCACGTACACGACAACCGGCAACCGGCTGTTGTAGCGCAGCAGCCGATCGTCACCGCGCACCTGCACGAACCGCTCGCGCGGCGCCTGGCCCGGGCAGGCCATCAGCGTCGACGCCGGCCCCTTCACATCCGACAGCCGGTAGTACGTATAGCCCCAGCCCTGCACGGTCTCCGCGCTCAGCTCGCCGCCGAACCACTGCTGGTTGCAGTCGGTCTGCAGCGTCTTGCCGATCATCAGCTCGACGCGCGCGTCGGCTTCCTCGGCGAGCGCGGGCAGCGCGATCACCGCGCGCTGCTGGCCGGCCGCGGCCTTCGGGAACATCTTGATCGACTCGGCCAACGCCGCCGTCTCCGATACCGGCCCGGCCGCGCAAGCGGCAGCGGTCATCACACACACGGCGGCCAGTGCGGCCCGGATCGCGAATTTCATCGATATGCTCCTGAAAAACTCATGGCCCCGGATGCTAACACTTTCATCACCCGACCTTTCGTGGCTGTAATTTGGCGTCACAATTGCTGCCAGATGCGCGGCGTTCCGCCACATATGATGCGATCCAACGGAGAACGCCATGATCAAGCTCATCACCCTCGCCACCACCACCGCCGTCGCCACGCTGCTGACGGGCTGCGTCGTCGGCCCGGACGCCGGGTACGGCTACGGGCAGCAGACCTACTACTCGGACCCCGGCTACGCGTACGGCCCGTCGTACGCCCCCCTGTACGGCACGGTCAACGTCTGGGGCGGCGGCGGCCGCGACCGCGACTGGGATCGCCGCGACTACAACCGTGGCGATCGCGACTGGCGACGCGACCGCAACGGGGGCGACCGCAACTGGGGCAGCGACCGCAACGGCGGCGATCGCCACTGGACCGATCGCGGCAATGGCAACGGCTGGGGTCACGGCAACAACGGCAACCGTTCGAACGAAGGTAACCGCGGCAACGGCGGCGGCCGCGATTGGCGCAGCGGCCAGGCCGACAACGACCGCGGAAACGGCCACTCGCACTGACGCAATTGCAACCGTTTGTATCCCGCGCGATCGACTCGCCCGGGTGCGCGTGACGCCGCGGCGATGCCCGCAAACGCAAGGCCCTCGCATGTTGCGAGGGCCTTCTGCTTTCCTGCTTCCGCATTCTTCCGCGCCGGCGGCTCAGCCGCTCACGCGCACATGACCGCGCTTACCAGCCGCCCGGCTGCGCGTAACCGTAGCCGCCCGACGCCGGCGCGCCGCACACATAGGCGCGCTGATAGCGGTCGTAGCAGTAACGTGGCTGCGCGGCGTAGCCGTCATCGTCCTGGTACTGCGCCTGCTGGTAGCCCGGCGCATACGCGGGCGGCTGGTACGCCGGCGCCTGGTAGTACGTCGGCGGCTGGTAGGCCGGCGCCTGATACACGGGCGCCTGGTATGCAACCGGCGGGTTCAGCGCGGACGTCACGATCGCGCCCAGCACGGCGCCGCCGATCAGCGCGCCGATCACGGCACCGCCGTCGCGGCCATGCGCGGACGCCGGCCCCGCGACGGCCAGCGAACCTGCGAGTACACACACTGCTGCGATCTTCTTCATGATGGGCTCCCACGCGAAGTGGTACGGGATGCGATGCATTGTGGTGGCAAGCCGCCGTAATAGATGCAGCAAGTGGTAACGCGCAATTACGGCCGGCCGGCGAAACCGAGCGCCCGGCCGCCGTGCTAGGATTTTCGGACCAAGGAGACGCCTGCATGCAGCCGGAAACCGCCCGCCGTTTCGATACCGAATTCGCGCCGCGCATCGCGCGTGCGATCGCCGCCGTCTTCGCCGACCACGTCCGGACCGAAGTCGTCCCGTACGCCGGGCACGGTCACCCGACGCAGGTCCGCATTCATAGCGCGCCGCACGAACACGTGAGCGGCTTCATGCATCCGCTGAATCTCGAGCTGACCTGGGATACCGACGAGATCGAGCGGCTGATGACGCCGCACGGGATGCAGCGCTTCGAGCACTACCTCGCCGCGCTGCCGAGAAAGCTGGCCGCGTGGCAAGGCGCGCGCGACATCGATCTCGCGTCGCGCACGCAAGCCGATCCGCTCGTGCGGCTCGGCGGCCTCGACTTCGAGAGTTGACCTCACGCGCCGTGTCGACGACGCGTTTGCCGGCCCGGTGATACACTCGCCCGGCCTGTGCCCGCCGGCCCACGCGAGCGCGCCGCCGGCGCGCGCAACCTGTCGAATCCCACCAGCAGGCCCGATGGCCGAGTTCCGACCGCGGGCCGACACGTCCCCGCCATGAATCCCGATACCGGCCTGCCGCTTCCGCAACGCTACTGGGCGATCGTCTGCGTCGCCCTGGGCATCACGCTCGCCGTGCTCGACGGCGCGATCGCGAACGTCGCGCTGCCGACCATCGCACGCGACCTGCACGCATCCGACGCGGCCTCGATCTGGATCGTCAACGCGTACCAGCTCGCCGTCACGATCACGCTGCTGCCGCTCGCGTCGCTCGGCGAGCGCATCGGCTACCGGCGCATCTACATCGCCGGTCTTGCACTGTTCACGGTCGCCTCGCTCGGCTGCGCGCTCGCCACGTCGCTGCCCACGCTCGCGGTGATGCGCGTGATCCAGGGCTTCGGCGCGTCGGGCATCATGAGCGTCAACGCGGCGCTCGTGCGGATGATCTATCCGTCGTCGATGCTCGGGCGCGGCCTGTCGATCAACGCGATGGTGGTCGCGCTGTCGTCGGCGATCGGGCCGACGATCGCGTCCGCGGTGCTGGCGGTCGCGCCGTGGCCGTGGCTGTTCGCGATCAACGTGCCGATCGGCATCGCCGCGGTGCTCGGCAGCCTGCGCGCGCTGCCCGCCAACCCGCTGCACGATGCGCCGTACGACATCCCGAGCGCGCTGATGAACGCGTGCGTGTTCGGGCTGCTGATCATGTCCGTCGACGGGCTCGGCCACGGCGAGCGCGGCGCGCTCGTCGCGGCGGAGCTGGCGGTGGCGTTCGTCGTCGGCTATTTCTTCGTGAAGCGCCAGCTGTCGCAGCCCGCGCCGCTGCTGCCGGTCGACCTGATGCGCATCCCGGTGTTCGCGCTGTCGATCGGCACGTCGATCGCGTCGTTCACGTCGCAGATGCTCGCATTCGTCGCGCTGCCGTTCTGGCTGCAGCACTCGCTCGGCTTCTCGCAAGTGCAGACCGGCCTCTATATGACGCCGTGGCCGCTCGTGATCGTCGTGGCCGCACCGCTCGCCGGCGTGCTGTCCGACCGCTACTCGGCCGGCGTGCTGGGCGGCATCGGGCTCGCGCTGTTCGCGGCGGGCCTGCTGTCGCTCGCGATGATCGGCGCGGATCCGGGCACCGGCGACATCGTGTGGCGGATGGCGCTGTGCGGCGCGGGCTTCGGGCTGTTCCAGTCGCCGAACAATCGCGCGATGCTGTCGTCGGCGCCGCGCGAACGCGCCGGCGGCGCGGGCGGCATGCTCAGCACCGCGCGGCTGACCGGGCAGACGCTCGGCGCGGCGCTCGTCGCGCTGATCTTCGGGATCGCGCCCGAACACGGCCCGACGATCGCGCTTTACGTCGCCGCCGCATTCGCGGCCGCCGCCGCCGTCGTCAGCACGCTGCGCCTCGCGGCGCCGCAGCCGAGCGCGTCGGCCTGAGCGGCCAGCCGGCAAGCGTCCCCCGCGCTTCAGGCCGCGTCGAGCGCGTCCAGCACGAAGCGCACGCGCGCCTTCACGCTCGCGCGCGGCAGCTCGACCAGCCGGTAGCCGTACGACGCATAGCAGTCGACCATCGCTTCGTAAGTACGCACCGCTTCGTCGAAGTCCTGCCGGCGCTCAGCGTCCTGCGTATAGATATCCGGCCAGGGCGGCGCGATGAACACGCGCCGGTGATAGCGGAAGCGCCGCGCGGCAGCCTCCGCGTGCGCAGGCACCGCGAGCCCCGACAGGCGCAGGTAGCCGATCACGTCCGGCACGCCGCGATCGAAGAACACCGGCCCGCGCGCATGCCGTGCAAGGTAATGCGAGCGCATCTCCCAGCTCAGCATCAGCTCGGCGAACGCGGCCGGGTCGCGCCACGGCAGCGCGCGGCCGCCGACCGCCATCTGATCCTGGATCACCCCGCGCCCCGCTTCCTGCGAACGCGCGAAACCGGCGCGCTCGAGCGCGTCGATCAGCGTGCTCTTGCCCGAGCCGGGCCCGCCGGTCACGACGAAGAAGCGCCGCGCGGCGTCGTCGGCCCGGTCGTCCGCGCCGGGGTCGCGCAACGGCACGGGCTCAGACATGCGCGGCCCGCCGGCCTGCCCGCCGCGTCACCGATGCGGCCGTCGCGACGCTGCGCAGATCGGCGAGGAACGTATCGCGCCACACCGACAGGTCGTTCGCGCGCAGCCGCGCGAGGTTCTCGTCGTGGCGCGCCTGCCGCTCGGCGAGCGGCATCGACAGCGCGCGCTCGAGCGCCTCGGCCATCTGCGACAGGTCGTACGGGTTCACCGGCAGCGCGCCCGGCAGCTCGGCCGCCGCGCCCGCGAACTCGGACAGCACGAGCACGCCCGGGTCGGCCGGATCCTGCGACGCGACGTACTCCTTCGCGACGAGGTTCATCCCGTCGCGCAGCGGCGTCACGTAGCCGACCTGCGACATCCGGAAGAACGCCATCAGCAGGTTGCGCTCGTACTTGCGGTTCAGGTACTGGATCGGCGTCCAGTCGAGCTGCGAGAAACGGCCGTTGATGCGGCCCGCCTCGCCTTCGAGCGTCTCGCGGATCTGCTGGTAGGTCTGCACGTCGGCGCGCGTCGGCGGCGCGATCTGCACGAGCGACACACGGCCCTGCCAGCCGGGCGCGTTCGCGAGCATCCGCTCGAACGACTGGAAGCGCTCGACGAGCCCCTTCGAGTAATCGAGCCGGTCGACGCTCATCACCAGCTTGCGACCGCCGAGCGCCTCGCGCAGCATCTTCACCGGCTTGCGCGCGCCGTACTGCACCGCCGCCTGCGCGATCGCGTCCGGATACACGCCGATCGGATAAGCAGCCACCTTCACGACCCGCCCGTGCGCATGCAGCATCCCGTCGTCGCTCGACGCGCCGATGCCGCGCCGCTCGATATAGTCGACGAACGCCTGCTTGTCGGCATCGGTCTGGAAGCCGGCGATGTCGTACGCGCACATGAATTTCACGAGCTCGTCGTGCGGCGGCACGATGCGCAGCATGTCGGGCGAAGGAAACGGGATGTGCAGGAAGAAGCCGATCGGGTTCTTCACGCCGAGCTCGCGCAGGCAGTGCGCGAACGGCAGCAGGTGGTAGTCGTGCACCCAGATGATGTCGTCGGGCTGCAGCAGCGCGGCGAGCTGCTTCGCAAGCGCGCCGTTCACGCGCAGGTAGCCCGCGTATTCCTGGCGGTCGAAGCGCGCGAGATCGCCGCGATAGTGGAACACGGGCCACAGCGTCGCGTTCGAGAAGCCGCGGTAGTACTGATCGTAGTCGCGCCGGGTCAGGCCGACCGTCGCGTAGGTAACGTTGCCGTCGCGCCGGATCTCGGGCGTGTCCGGCGCGCCGGCGATCTCGCCGTTCCAGCCGAACCAGACGCCGCCGGTTTCCTTCAGCGCATCCATCACCCCGACCGCGAGGCCGCCCGCGCTCGGGCGCGTGTCCTCGCCGATGGCGACACGGTTCGATACCACGATCAATCTGCTCATGCGGCTCCCCCTTGTTGATTCGAATGGCCGGCGCGCGCGACGCGCACCGGGACAAGCGCGGCAGCTCGGGCGCTGCCGCGCGGCGGTTCAGACGTGGAAATGCGACGGAGTACGGCGGAATGCGGTAAAGACGACGTCACGCGTCCTGTTCCTGGCCGAGGTCGCGTTGATAGTCGAGCCCTTCCGGGCGGGTCCCGCCCTGGTTGTGATCGCCGTCGTGCGGCGCCGTGGCGGGCGTGCCGGCGGGCGGCGCGGAGGGTGCGTCGGAGCGCGGCTGCGAGCGGCCGGCGCCCGCATCGGGCGAGGACTGCGCAGGCCGTCTGGAACGGCGCATGGCTGGGTGTCTCATGGGCAAAACGGCGCGCGGCCGTCGTCGAAACATTCCATAACAAAACAGTCTAGGCGCGAACCTCGCACCCCGAGGTAACAATTGCCTTCAATTTGTAACGTTTCGACCCTTCGCCAATCTTCTGCCAGACAATAGCGCCGCGCGCGCACGCGAGCCCGCCGCCGGCGATTTGTCAAAGCTTTGCAGTTTTCCTATGACAATTGAGAAACAATGGCACGGCATGAGCGCACGCATGCATCGACGCTCACCCAGACAGGACTCGCACCCAGGGATGAACCTCCGTTTCGAACTGCCGCGCCGGGCCATGCCGGCGCGCATCGTGTTGGCCGTGGCCGCCACGGCAGCACTGTTGTCCGGCTGCAATTCGCTGTACAGCGAAGGCGCGACGGCCGGCGCCGGCATCGCCGGCGCCGCGATCGCCTCCAAGGTCACCAGCAACGCCGCCGTCGCGACGGGCATCGGCCTCGGCGCGGTCGCCGGCGCACGCGCGGGTGTCCAGTACACGCAGCGCGTCGCACACCGCTACACGCAGGCGCAGATCGCGACGGCGGCCGGGCCGCTCGACGTCGGCGGCGTCGCGCCGTGGACCACGAACCATTCGTTCCCGATCGAGGACGACGAGCACGGCCGCGTGACGGTCAGCCGGATGATCAGCATCGGCCCGCTCGACTGCAAGGAAATCGTGTTCTCGGTCGATACGCCGGCGAAGCCGGATGCCGCCGCGCAATCGGCGTTCTACGTCGCGACCATCTGCCGCGACGGCCCGCAGTGGAAATGGGCGTCGGCCGAGCCGGCGACCGAGCGCTGGGGCGCGCTGCAATGAGCGTCGCACTCCGCCTCGCGTGGCTCGGCGCGCTGTGCGCGGCCACTGCCGCACTGTCCGGCTGCGGCTCGGTCGGTGCGGCGAGCGGCGCGCTCGCGGGCGCGGCGACCGGCCTCGTCACCGCGAATCCGGCCGTCGGCGTCGGGGTCGGCATCGCCGTGCAGGCGGCCACCGACGAGGCCGTGAAGCGCACGATGAAACAGCTCCATCAGAACCAGCAGGACGCGATCGCGCAGGCAGCCGGCGGCCTCGCAGTCGGTGAAGTGAAGGCGTGGAAGGTGAAGAACACGATTCCGCTCGAGAACGGCGAAGGCGAGGTGCGGGTCACGCGTGCGTATTCGACGGCGCTCGCGCTGTGCAAGGAATTCGCGTTCTCGATGAAGGACGGCAACCAGGCCGACTGGTATTTCGCGAGCGCGTGCCAGCAGGGCCCGCGCTGGAAATGGGCGTCGGCCGAGCCGGCCGTCGCCCGCTGGGGCAACCTGCAGTAGCGCGGCGCCCGCCGCTGCCGGGCCAGGCGGCCCGGCCAGCCGCTCAGGACTCGACGTCCTCGAGGCTGAAGATCTCGGTCTGGTCGTTGTACGAGAAGATCTCGCCGTAGCGGCCCCAGTCGATCACCGCGTCGAGCGTCTCCTCGGCGGCGCCGTCCGACAGGGAATCCTCGAGCTCCTGCTCGAAGCGCACGCGCGGCGCGCGATGGCCCGGGCGCTCGTTGAGCACCTTCTTGATCCGCGCCGCGAGCGGCACGTGCTTCAGCAGGTGATCCGCGAACATCAGCTTGCGCTCCTGCGTGCCGAATTCCGCGAACACGCGCCCCGGCGGCGTCAGGAACACGTCCCCTTCCCGCACGTCGGCGAAGCCGAGGTATTGCAGCACTTCGGCGATCGGGAACAGGTCGTCGACCTCGAGGTGCAGCGTGCGCGCGATTTCCGGCATGTCCGCACGGCCGTGGTACGGCGGCGCGGCAAGCGTCTCGATCAGGCCGGCCATCAGGTTGGTCGACACCTGCGGCAGCCAGCTGCCGACTTCGAGCCCCTTCTTCGTCGCCTCGCCGATCTGGCGGGCCGTCATCTTCGCGTAGATGTCGTCGACGAGCCGGCGGAACGCCGGGTCGAGACGGTTGCGCGGATGCTTGAACGGCACCTTGATCTCGGCGATCACGCGGCCCGGGTTCGACGACAGCACGAGGATCCGGTCGCACATGAACACCGCTTCCTCGATGTTGTGCGTGACGATCAGCACCGACTTGATCGGCATGCGGCCCTGCGTCCACAGGTCGAGCAGGTCGGTACGCAGCGTTTCGGCGGTCAGCACGTCGAGCGCCGAGAACGGTTCGTCCATCAGCAGGATCGTCGGATCGACGACGAGCGCGCGCGCGAAGCCGACGCGCTGGCGCATGCCGCCCGACAGCTCGCGCGGATACGCGTTCTCGAAGCCGTCGAGACCGATCAGGTCGATCGCCGCGAGCGCGCGTTCGCGCCGTTCGCGCGCGCCGACGCCGAGCGCCTCGAGGCCCGCTTCCACGTTCTGCAGCACGGTGAGCCACGGGAACAGCGCGAAGGTCTGGAACACCATCGCGACGCCTTCGGCCGGGCCGCGCAGCGGCTTGCCGAGATAGGTGACCTCGCCGCCCGTCGGTTCGATCAGGCCGGCGATGATGCGCAGCAGCGTCGACTTACCCGAGCCGGAACGGCCGAGCAGCCCGACGATCTCGCCTTCGCGCAGCGACAGGTTCGCGCCGTCGAGCACGAGCAGCTCGCCCTGCGTCTTGTTGAAGCCGCGGCTGACGTCGTCGACGCGCAGGATTTCGTCACCGAGTTTCGGCGGCATCGGCTGCGTCTGAACGGGGGCGTTTACAGCATTCGGATTGTGCATCGCGTTTCGCTCTCAATCAGTTTCAGTCAAGGCGCAGCTTCGCTTCGGCATACGCATACAGCGGGCGCCACAGCAGGCGGTTGAACAGGGTCACGAACAGGGACATCACGGTGATGCCCATGATGATCTTCGGAAAATCGCCGGCGGCGGTGGTCTGCGCGATATAGGCGCCGAGGCCGTGCGCCTCGATCTTGGTATTACCCCACTGCACCGCTTCCGACACGATGCTCGCGTTCCACGCGCCGCCCGATGCCGTAATCGCGCCCGTCACGTAATACGGGAAGATGCCCGGCAGGATCGCCTGGCGCCACCACTGCCAGCCGCGGATGCGGAAGTTCGTCGCCGCCTCGCGATAGTCGTTCGGATAGGAGGTTGCGCCGGCAATCACGTTGAACAGGATATACCACTGGGTGCCGAGCACGATCAGCGGCGACAGCCAGATGTCGGGGTTCAGGTGGAAGTGCGCGATCACGATCACGAACGCCGGGAACAGCAGGTTCGCCGGGAACGCGGCCAGGAACTGCGCGAGCGGCTGCATCTTCTCGGCGAGCGCCGGGCGCAGCCCGATCCACACGCCGATCGGCACCCAGATCACCGACGCGATCGCGATCAGCACCACCACCCGCAGCAGCGTGATGAGCCCCAGCGTGAACACGTGGCCGACCTCGACCATCGTCACGCCGGTCGCCACGAAGCTGACCACGCGCCAGACGACGTAGGCCGTGCCGAGCAGCACGAGGATCGCCCACGCGATATCGGCGGCGAACGACGCCTTCTTCTCGACGCGCGGCAGCGTGAAGCGCACGGCGCCGGACACCGGCAGGCGCAACGGAACCCGCGCGGCCTTCGCGAACAACCAGCCGGCCGGCACCAGCAGCTGGTGGATCAGCCGCGTGCGGCGCACGAGGTCGAGCAGCCACGACTCGGGCGCGTTGCCGGAGCTCGTGGTTTCCATCCGGAACTTGTCGGCCCACGCGACGAGCGGGCGGAACAGCAGCTGGTCGTACGCGAGGATCACGACGGTCATCGCGAGGATCACCCAGCCGATCGCGCCCAGGTTCTTGTCGCCGATCGCCTGCGCGAGATACGCGCCGATGCCCGGCAGCGTGATCGAGTGGTTGCCGACCGTGATCGCCTCCGACGCAACGACGAAGAACCAGCCGCCCGACATCGACATCATCATGTTCCAGATCAGGCCCGGCATCGAAAACGGCACCTCGAGCTTCCAGAAGCGCTGCCACGACGTCAGGTGGAAGCCGCGCGACACTTCGTCGAGATCGCGCGGCACCGTGCGCAGCGACTGGTAGAAGCTGAACGTCATGTTCCACGCCTGGCTCGTGAAGATCGCGAAGATCGCGGCCAGCTCGGCGCCGAGCACGCGGCTCGGGAACAGCGCGAGGAAGAACGTCACCGTAAACGAGATGTAGCCGAGCACCGGCACCGACTGCAGGATGTCGAGGATCGGCACGAGCACCATGCCCGCGCGGCGGCTCTTCGCGGCGAGCGTGCCGTACACGAGCGTGAACGCGAGCGACGCGACCATCGCGGCGAGCATCCGCAGCGTCGTGCGCAGCGCATACTCGGGCAGGTTCGACGGATCGAGCGAGATCTTCTGCGTCTGCAGGGTCGCGATCGGCGCCATCGTTTCGTGGAAACCGACGACGGCCATCGCGATCAGACAGATGATCAGCGGAAAGGCGATGAAATCCCACCGGTTCGGCAGGACGCGCCACGCGGACGCATTGGCGATCCGGTTCGGATCGAATCCGATGATGGCCATCAGGCGCGCTCCCCGGTAAGGCCGAACGAATTGATGTTTGAGGCCGGCAGACGATGTTGATTCATGGCAAGGCGCGCGGGCGCGGTAATTCGTTCTGACTTGCTTAGTAAGGCGGACGCAAGGCGCCGCACGTGCACGCTGCGCCGCCCGTGCACAGGTTCCGGTCGAGCCGGCCTGCGACGGCACGACACTACTACAACCTGTATTTCAGGCACAACCTTCCGGATCGGTACGATGGAACCGTCTGCGGCAGCGGACGAATCGGGCCCGGAACGGGCAGGCGGCGGACGGATCGGCGCGGACACGCCGTCGCGCCGTGCGCCGGCGCTCGACGTGCCGGCCCGAATTATGCCGCGATCCGGCCCGGCCGTGAACCCGCCCGCCGCCCGGACGGCGAAACCGTGCGCCCGGTCAGGCGTCGAACCGGCCTAAGCGGGTATGATCGGGGTTGGCCCCTATAGGGATTGATCGACGAGCGGGAGGAAGGGAATGGCAGGAAACTTGGTGATCGTCTGCCGCGATCAGGATGCCGACGCGTTCTACGAGCTGATGCAGGAATACGGTTCGTTCCAGACGCGGCTGTCGTCGACGGCCTGGTACCTGAACATGAACATCGTGCCGGAATCGCTGCAGGAGGAGATCCTCGAGCGCCTCGGCCGGTACACGACCGTGTACATCTTCGAGGCCACCAGCGTGACCTACAACACGATCGACAGCAACGCCGCCGAGACGCTCGGCACGCTGTTCGGCGAATGACGCGCCGCGCGGCGCCCGGCCTCGCCGGCGCCGCGCGCGCCGCTCACGCGGCCTGCGCGTGCACCTCGTCCTTCGGCACCATGTCGAACGGGAACTGCATCTCGACGCGCAGGCCGCCTTCCGGCCGGTTGGCGATCTCGCACGTGCCGCCCAGCCGCAATACCAGCCGCTCGACGATCGCCAGGCCGAGGCCGCTGTGCCCGTTGCCGCCGCGCGCCGGGTCGAGGCGCACGAACGGGCGCGTCGCGGCCGCGAGATCGCGCGGCGCGATGCCGCCGCCGTGGTCGCTCACGGCCAGCACGTAGCCGGTCGCGGTGCGCACGGTTTCCACGATCACGGGCGGCGCGCCGTATGCATGCGCGTTGTCGAGCAGGTTCGACAGGATCCGGTCGAGCGTCGCGGTCGGCAGGCGGAAGCCCGAATCCGCCGCGAGACGGGTCTCGACCGTCGGCGCGTTCGGCGCGACCGCGCGATAGGTGCGCGCGATCCGCTCGCAGGCCTGGTCGACCGGCACCGGCTCGCTGCGGTCGCTGCCGCCGTGCGCGAACACGAGGAACTGGTCGACGATGTGCGACATCGAGTCGACGTCGCGCACGACGCCGTCGCGCAGCCGCGCATCGTCCATCATCTCCGCGCGCAGGCGCATTCGCGCGAGCGGCGTGCGCAGGTCGTGCGCGACGCCGGCCAGCATCACCGCGCGGTCGTTCTCGGTGCGCGACACCTGCTCCACCATCTGGTTGAAGCCGCGCGTGAGCTGGCGCAGCTCGCGCGGGCCGCGCTCGCGCACCGGCGGCACCGGCTGGCCGCGGCCGAAGCGGGCGACCGCGCGCGCGAGCGAGCGCAGCGGCTGCTGCAGCTGCCACGCCGCGAACAGCGCGGCAACCACGCCGGCCGAAAAGATCGTCCCGAGCCAGATCAACATCCGGTCCAGCGAGCGCGGCGGCCGTAGCGGCTGCACCGGCACGACGATCCAGTTGTTGTCGGTCGGCTCCTTGACCCACAGCACGGGCGGATGGCCGGGCGTGCCGATCGCGACCCGCGTGCCGGGCGGCATCCGGTCGCTCACGTCGTCGCGGAAGCGCTTGAGCGGCGGCGGCAGCTTGTCGTCCGGCGCCGGCACGTCCGGGCTGTCGGGCGGGACGAGCCGCACGCGCGACGGCAGCGGCTGGTCCGGCGTGCGGGCGACGTGCTGGCGCACCGCGTCCACCAGGAACGCGGCCTCCTCGACCGCATAGCGCGTCTGCATCTGGTTGCGCTCGAGCCGCATCGCGAAATACCACGCGAAGTGCGACAGCAGCAGCACCCCGACGACGAGCAGCGCCAGCCGCCCGAACAGCGAATCAATGGGTTTGCGCATGGGCCTCGCCGTCGGGCACGAACACGTAGCCGCGCCCCCGCACCGTCTGGATGAAGCGCGGCGTCGACGGATCCGACTCGAGGATGCGGCGCAGGCGCCACACCTGGACGTCGATGCCGCGGTCGGTGCCGTCGTATTCGGGGCCGTGCAGCAGCTCGAGCAGCCGCTCGCGCGTGAGCGTGCGCAGCGCGTGGTTCACGAAGATCTTCAACAGCGCGAATTCGCTGCTCGACAGCGTCGCCGGCTTGCCGTCCACCGACAGCGTGCGCGCCTGGAAATCGAGCACGAAGCGGCCGAACGCGTACGGCTCGCGCTGTTCGGGCGCGGCGGCCGACGGCGTCGCGCGGCGGCGCCGCAGCACCGCCTGCACGCGCGCGAGCAGCTCGCGCGGGTTGAACGGCTTGCCGAGGTAGTCGTCCGCGCCGAGCTCGAGCCCGACGATGCGGTCGACGTCGTCGGCCCGCGCGGTCAGCATGATCACGGGGATGTCGTCGCCGGCCGCGCGCAGCTGCCGCAGCGCGGTGAGGCCGTCCACGCCCGGCATCATCAGGTCCAGCACGATCAGGTCGGGGCGTTCGCGCTCGAGACGCTTCTCGAGCGTCGCCGCGTCGTGCAGCACGGACACTTCCATGCCCTGGCGAACGAGGTAGTCGCGCAACAGGTCGCGCAGTTCTTGGTCGTCGTCGACGATGAGGATCTGGGTAGTCATGGCTCGAAGTTTACCGCGCGAGCGCGGCCTCAAAGAACGATATAAAGGGATGAAAGGGTTACTGCGGATTACCGCGCAAGCGAACTGTAATGCGCGGTAACCCCGCCGGCCACCGCCGTAACACCCGCCGCCGGACGCGCCGCTAACCTCGGTCTTACCGGATGCGGCCCCGCGCTACTGCCCGCCGCCGCGTCGCCGGACCCTTTCGAACAGGAGTTTCTGAAATGTATAAGAAGACGTCCCGGGTGGCCATTGCCGCCACCACCGTGCTCGCTCTCGCATTCGGCGCCGCCCATGCGGCCCCGCCGGCCGACGCGCCGCCGCCCGGCGGCTCGGGCATGCACCAGATGCACGAACACGGCGGCGGCCCGTTCGGCGCGATCCTGCGCCTGCACGACCAGCTGAAGCTCACGGCCGCCCAGGAGCAGCAGTGGCAAACGGCGGTCAACACGATGAAGCAGAATCGCGACGCGATGCACAAAGGCCACGAGCAGATGCGCGATCAGTTCAAGGCGCAGCAGAACCGGCCGATCCTCGACCTGAACGCGATGCACGCGGCGCGCCAGCAGGCCGAGCAGCAGAACGCGCAGTTGCGCGAGCAGACGTCGGCCGCCTGGCTCGCGTTCTACAACGGCCTGAACGACCAGCAGAAGACGACGGTCAGCACCGCGATCAAGCAGCAGTACGCGCGGATGGAGCAGCGCCGCGAGAAGATGAAGGAGCGCTGGGAACAGCACCGCCAGGCCGGCAAGGCCGCATCGGCGCCGGCGCAGTAAGCCGGCGGGCCCGCCGCGCGCCCCGGCGCGGCGGCCCAGGCGGACGCGCGCGCCCGGCCCGCGTCCGCGGTCCCGCCCGTTCAGGCGAGATCGAACAGCAGCACCTCGGCGTCGCGGCCGTGCGCGAGCGCGACCGCTTCCACCCCGGCGATCCGCACGCCGTCGCCGCCGCCCAGCGGCTCGCCGTTGACCTCCACCGCGCCGCGCGCGACGTGCACGTACACCCGGCGGCCCGCCGGCACCTCGAGCACCGCCCGCTCGTCCCCATCGATCAGCCCCGCATGGATCCGCGCGTCCGCGCGCATCGACACCGAACCGTCCTGCCCGTCCGGCGACACGATCAGGCGCAGCCGGCCGCGCTTCTCGCGCGCCGCGAAGTGCTTTTCCTCGTAGCCCGGCCGGCCGCCCGGCCCGGTCGGCAGCAGCCAGATCTTCAGCAGATGCAGCGGCCGGTCGCGCGACGCGTTGGTTACGCTGTGCACGACCCCCGTGCCGGCGCTCATCCGCTGCACGTCCCCGGGCCGGAGGATCGACCCGTTGCCCATGCTGTCGCGGTGCGCGAGCGCGCCGTCGAGCACGTACGTGACGATCTCCATGTCGCGATGCGGATGCATGCCGAAGCCGCGGGTCGGCGCGATCCGGTCGTCGTTCAGCACGCGCAGCGCGCCGAACTCGCGGTGCGCGTCGTCGTGATAGTCGGCGAACGAGAAGCTGCGGCGGGATTCGAGCCAGCCGTGATTGGCATGGCCGCGATCGGTGGCGCGGCGGATCTGGAACATGGGGCGCTCCGTGCGATGTGTTCGGAATGCCGCCAATGTAGGAGCTTGCCGGAATGGCAACAATCCGTGCGCGCGCACCGCATCGTTGCACGCCTGGAACCAATTCCAGCACGACTCGTTGCGACTTCGGCGAACGCCGCAACAGCGAACGCGTGCCGGGCCCGCGGCGTGGTCCGCCGCCAACGGAATCGCGCACAAGCGTGCTCGAGCGCTGCCGGGGTAGCGCGTTCGGGTAAAATACCGCGCTTTTGGCGCCCGCCCGTGCGGCGGTTGCCGCCGCCAGGCCGCCGAACGCGAATTTTGGCTATCTAGAATACGGCGCGGCGCAAGGCCCGGCAGGCCCGGTACGCCGCCCCGGTATCTCAGAATCAAAGGATGGAAATGAAGAAGGCCGCCCTGTGCGCCGCCCTCGCCCTCGTGGCGGGCAGCGCCTTCGCGAAGGAGTGGAAGACCGTGCGGATCGGCGTCGACGCCAGCTACCCGCCGTTCGAGTCGACCGCGCCGAGCGGCGAGATCGTCGGTTTCGACGTCGATCTCACCAAGGAAATCTGCAAGCGGATCAATGTCAAATGCGTGTGGGTGGCGCAGGATCTCGACGGGATCATCCCGGCGCTGAAGGCGAAGAAGTACGACATCATCGTGTCGTCGCTGACCGTGACGGACAGGCGCCGCGAGCAGATCGACTTCTCCGCCAAGGTGTACGACGCGCCCGCGCGCATGATCGCGAAGACCGGCTCGCCGCTGCTGCCGACCGTCGCGTCGCTGAAGGGCAAGCGCGTCGGCGTCGAGCAGGGTTCGACGCAGGAAACCTACGCGAAGGCGTACTGGGAACCCCAGGGCGTGACGGTCATTCCGTACCAGAACCAGGACCAGGTCTATGCCGATCTCGGCTCCGGCCGCCTCGACGCGACGCTGCAGGACGAGCTGCAGGCCGACTACGGCTTCCTGCGCACGCCGCGCGGCAAGGGCTTCGCGTTCGCCGGGCCGGAAGTGAAGGATCCGAAGACGATCGGCGACGGCACCGCGATCGGCCTGCGCAAGGAGGACACCGACCTGAAGCTCAAGATCGACCAGGCGCTGGCCGACATGCACAAGGACGGCACGTACGACCGCCTGTCGCACAAGTATTTCGCGTTCAGCGTCTACTCGGCCCGCTGAGCGCCGGAGCAGAATAGGCAGTCAAACCACGCGCCGCCCGCACCCTCGCCCGCCGCTACCCGCGGCCGGCGAGCCCGGCGCCCCCGCCGGGGCGGACGGTCATGATACGCACGGGGCGTTCCGCGCAGGATGCGGGGCGCGTCTTTCGCGGCGCACCGGGTGCGCCGTCAAGGACCACATATGTTTCTTCAAGGTTACGGCCCGCTGATCCTCGCAGGCACCTGGCAAACCGTCAAACTGGCGGTGCTCTCGCTCGCGCTGTCGTTCCTGCTGGGCCTCCTCGGCGCGGGCGCGAAGCTGTCCCGCAACCGCGTCACGAACGGCATCGGCACCGTCTACACGACGCTGATCCGCGGCGTGCCCGACCTCGTGCTGATGCTGCTGCTGTTCTACAGCATCCAGATCTGGCTGAACCAACTGACCGACCTCGCGGGCTGGGACCAGATCGACATCGACCCGTTCCTCGCCGGCGTGCTCGTGCTCGGCTTCATCTACGGCGCGTACTTCACCGAGACCTTCCGCGGCGCGTTCCTGTCGGTGCCGCGCGGCCAGCTCGAGGCGGGCAGCGCGTACGGGATGACCAACTGGCAGGTGTTCTCGCGCATCATGTTCCCGCAGATGATGCGCTTCGCGCTGCCGGGCATCGGCAACAACTGGCAGGTGCTCGTGAAATCCACCGCGCTCGTGTCGATCATCGGCCTCGCCGATGTCGTGAAGGCGTCGCAGGATGCCGGCAAGGGCACGCTGCGGTTCTTCTTCTTCACGCTGATCGCGGGAGCGGTCTACCTGGCCATCACGACGATCTCGAACTTCGTGCTGATGTGGCTCGAAAAGCGCTATTCGACCGGCGTCCGCAAGGCAGACCTATGATCGACCTCATTCAAGAATACTGGCGCAACTATCTCTTCACCGACGGCTATCGCGTCACCGGCGTCGCGATCACGCTGTGGCTGCTCGTCGTGTCGATCGGGATCGGCTTCTGCCTGTCGGTGCCGCTCGCGGTCGCGCGCGTGTCGAGGAAGAAGTGGCTGTCGGGCGCGGTGTGGCTCTACACGTACGTGTTCCGCGGCACGCCGCTCTACGTGCAGCTGCTGCTGTGCTACACGGGCCTCTACAGCCTGCAGGCCGTGCGCGGCACGCCGATGCTCGATGCGTTCTTCCGCGAAGGGATGAACTGCACGCTGCTCGCGTTCACGCTGAACACCTGCGCGTACACCACCGAGATCTTCGCCGGCGCGATCAAGGCGACCACCTACGGCGAGATCGAGGCCGCGCGTGCATACGGCATGTCGACCTTCACGATGTACCGCCGCGTGATCCTGCCGTCGGCGCTGCGCCGCGCGCTGCCGCTGTACAGCAACGAGGTGATCCTGATGCTGCACGCGACGACGGTCGCGTTCACCGCGACCGTGCCGGACATCCTGAAGATCGCGCGCGACGTCAACTCCGCGACCTACATGTCGTTCCATGCGTTCGGCATCGCCGCACTGCTCTACCTCGCGATCTCGTTCACGCTCGTGTGGCTGTTCCGCCAGGCCGAGCGCCGCTGGCTCGCGTATCTGCGCCCGCAAGGCAAGTAAGTTTCCGCAGGACTATTGATGAATTCCCAGACTCAGAAGCTTTTCGTCGACGATCTCCACAAGCGGTACGGCAGCAACGAAGTGCTCAAGGGCGTGTCGCTGAAGGCGAACGCGGGCGACGTGATCAGCGTGATCGGCTCGTCCGGCTCCGGCAAGAGCACGATGCTCCGCTGCATCAACTTCCTCGAGCAGCCGAACGCGGGCCGCATCGTCGTCGACGGCGAGGAAGTGCGCACCGTGCCCGACAAGACCGGCGCGCTGCGCGCCGCCGAGCCGAAGCAGCTGCAGCGCGTGCGCACCAAGCTCGCGATGGTGTTCCAGCACTTCAACCTGTGGTCGCACATGAACGTGCTCGAGAACGTGATGGAAGCGCCCGTCAACGTGCTGAAGCTGAGCAAGCGCGAAGCCGAGGAGCGCGCGCGCGAATATCTCGAGAAGGTCGGCCTGGCACCGCGCGTCGAGAAGCAGTATCCGTCGCACCTGTCGGGCGGGCAGCAGCAGCGCGTCGCGATCGCGCGGGCGCTGGCGATGCACCCGGACGTGATGCTGTTCGACGAGCCGACTTCCGCGCTCGATCCGGAGCTCGTCGGCGAAGTGCTGAAGGTGATGCAGAAGCTGGCCGAGGAAGGCCGCACGATGATCGTCGTCACGCACGAGATGGGCTTCGCGCGCAACGTGTCGAACCACGTGATGTTCCTGCACCAGGGGCGCGTCGAGGAAGAAGGCGTGCCATCCGACGTGTTCGCGAACCCGAAGAGCGAGCGCCTGCGCCAGTTCCTGTCGGGCAGCCTCAAGTAAGCCACAGCAACGGCTCACGCCGTCGTGCAAACGGGCGCCTCACGGCGCCCGTGTGCGTTTGGGGATGCGTCTATGCGCCGGCAGCGGGCGCCGCGTCGGCAGGCTCGGCGTCAGCGAACGCGCGCAAGGCGTCACCCGCCAGCCGGTAGCGCACCCATTCGCTTTGCGGCGCCGCGCCGACGCTCTCGTAGAAGCGGATCGCCGGCGCGTTCCAGTCGAGCACGCTCCACTCGAAGCGCCCGCAGCCCGTGTCGACCGCGATCCGCGCGAGCGCCCTCAGCAGGCGCAGGCCGGCCCCCGCGCCGCGAAAGCGCGGCGACACGTACAGATCCTCGAGATACAGCCCCTGCCGGCCGAGCCACGTCGAATACGACAGGAAATACACGGCGAAGCCCGCCGGCTCGCCATCGACCTCGCAGATCAGCGCGCGCGCCGGCGACGCGTCGCCGAACAGGCTGCGCTCGATCGATTCGACGGTCGCGACCACCTGGTCCTCGGCTTTCTCGTAGATCGCCAGCTCGGTAATGAAACGCAGGATCTGCGGCGCGTCGGCGACGCTGGCGGAACGGATGTCGATATGCACGGTAAAAGGCCCTCCCCGGCCGGATGATGCAGGCTGCGGCGCGGCGCGATCGCGCTGGCGCCGATATAGACGTCATGCTACGTTCGTCGTGCTGCTGCAGGAAGTGCAGTTTCTTCATCCAGACCTGAACATGATGCATCCCGATCTGCGTCGCCTCGACCTGAACCTGCTGCTCGTCTTCGACGCGCTGTATCGCCACCGCTCGGTTGCCGCGGCCGCGCACGAGCTGGCGATGAGCCCGTCCGCGCTGAGCCACGCGCTCGCGCGGCTGCGCACGGCGATCGGCGACGCGCTGTTCGTGCGGCTCGGCAACGAGATGCAGCCGACCGTGCGCGCCGACGACATCGCGGCCTGGGCCGGCGACGCGCTCGACGCGATGTCGAAGGGGCTCGCTCGCGCGCGCCGCTTCGACCCCGCGCGCAGCGAGCGCACCTTCGTGTTCGCGGCGACCGACTACACCGCGTTCGCGGTGCTGCCCGCGCTGATCGCGCGGATCCAGCATGTCGCGCCGCAACTGCGGCTGCGCGTCGTCCACTCCGACCGCAAGATCGCGACCGACGAACTCGCGGCCGGCCGCATCGACTTCGCGCTCGGCTATCACGAGGACACCGCGGCCGACACGCCCGGCATCGAGGAATTCGACTGGTTCTCCGACGACTACGTCGTGATCGCGAGCGCAAGCCATCCTTCCATCCACCGACGCCTCACGCTGGAGCAGTACCTCGCGGCGCGGCACGTGGTCGTCACGCCGTGGAACGAGACCCGCGGCGTGGTCGACTACGTGCTCGACCGGCTTGGGCTCGCGCGGCAGGTCGCGGTGCAGCTGCCGACGGTGCTCGCCGCACCGTTCATCATCGCGGAATCCGGTCTGCTGATGACCGTGCCGAACCGCGCCGCGCAGGCGCTGCGGCACGCCGCGCCGATCCGCATCTTTCCGGCGCCGTTCGAGATTCCGCGCTACACCGTGAAGATCTACTCGCACGCGAAGCACGCGCGCACCGACGCGCATCGCTGGCTTCGCACGCAACTGCTCGAAGCACGGCCGGACGGCGCGTTTCGCGACGTGGCGCGACGCGCCCAATCATGACGAATTCCTGACCAATCCGGCGCTTACGCCCCTGCCCCAGTTGCGTCAATAGTGGCAATCCTTGACGCAACTTTCCGCAAACCGTGTCTCCCTTGGCGCGCAAGGCTTTGCCGTCGACCCGGCGGGCTCGCGCACATCGTTGCGGATTGTGTTGCATGGCAATTTGGCGACACGTGTTAGTCAAACAACGATTTCCATCGCCACAAAATTGTATTTTTGCTAAATTAGTAACCAAAGTAGCAAAACGAAGTTCGTGAAATGTAGTTTAGCTTCACGACAACAAGGAGACCCCGCGATGCCGACCCGGCTATGCGGGCCCGCTCAACGGCAATCCCGTCTGTGTACGCCCGCGTGTCACGCCTGACCGGCTGCGCACGAGGTCTCCCTGGTTATCCCGCTTTTGCCCGACGCTCGCCGCGCCGGGCATCTCGTGCAGTTCTGGGTTGACTTTTTGACAGGGTATGGAGGAGATGATGAAGAAAGCTTTGGTCGCCGCAGCGCTGATGGCTGCAGGAGTGGCAGCGCACGCGCAAAGCAGCGTCACGCTGTACGGCCGTCTTGATGCCGGCATCGAGTACATGAACGGGATGCAGAACGGCTCCCGCTGGCGCGCGGAAAGCGGCGACTGGGGCACGAGCCTGTGGGGCCTGAAGGGCTCCGAGGACATCGGCGGCGGCAACAAGGTGGTCTTCAAGCTCGAAGGCAGCTTCGACACGATGAGCGGCGCGGGCCCGGGCGGCGGCAGCCTCTGGAATCGCTGGGCGACGATCGGCGTCGCGAACGACAAGTACGGCACGCTGCTGTTCGGCCGCGAACTGGCGATCGCGAACGGCGTGTGGGACTTCGACCCGTTCGGTCAATCGGCCTGGTCGACGGCGTCGCTGGTGCGCGGCCGCAACTGGAACAAGACCAGCAACAACATTTCGTATCAGTCGCCGCAGCTCTACGGCTTCGACTTCTACGGCCAGTTCGCGCTGTCGAACTCGACGAGGTTCAACGGCAACACCGACCCGAAGCAGGATGGCCGGGCCGCGGGCGCACAGATCACCTACACGAACTCGCTGTTCCAGCTGCGCGGCATCTACGACGAAGTGCGTGACGCGAACGGCCGGTTCTCCGACGTTTACCGCTACTCGCGCGAATACTTCTTCGGCGCGAACATGTTCCTCGGCCAGTTCAAGCTGCAGGCGGCCTACCAGGCATCGCGCGCCGACGGCGCGGGCACGCCGGCCGGCAACGTTGGCGTGACGGCCACCGACCAGGTCTGGGGCGGCGTCACGTGGCAAGCGACTCCGGCTGCCGCGCTGATCGCGGCCGTGTATCACGTGAACACGAACCACGGCGGCGGCAACGCGAACATCTACACGCTCGGCGGCACGTACAACCTGTCGAAGCGCACGCTGCTCGACTTCCAGGTCGCGACGGCCCGCAACAGCAAGACCGCGAACTTCGGCCTGAACGCGAACAATGCAGGCACCGACGTTGCGAGCGGCAACCCGCGCCTCGGCGGCAGCCAGACCGGCTTCTACGCCGGCATCCAGCACCTGTTCTGATCGGGGCGGACCTCAACAACGCAATTCGATTAAGTTTTCCACGCTGCTGCGAGAGGCGCGTATCGGTGCGGTACCCGGCAGGGTATCGCACCGTTTTTTATTGGTGCGTACGCTGACGGCGTCAGACCGCCGCTTCGTTTTCCTCGCCGGTGCGAATGCGGATCACCCGCTCGACATCCGACACGAAGATCTTGCCGTCGCCGATCTTGCCGGTGCGCGCGGCGCCGATCACCGCATCGATCACCTGGTCGACCTGCCCTTCCGCGACCACCACCTCGATCTTCATCTTCGGCAGGAAGTCGACGACATATTCGGCGCCGCGATACAGCTCGGTATGCCCCTTCTGGCGGCCGAAGCCCTTCACCTCGGTCACGGTCAGGCCCGTCAGGCCGACCTCGGCGAGCGCTTCGCGGACTTCGTCCAGCTTGAACGGCTTGATGATGGCGGTGATGCGTTTCATGATGGTTGTCCCTCAATGCTCGTTTGGATGAAAACACGTGGCCCGATTCTACGCCGCGCGCGGCTCAATCGAGGCGCTCGGTGAAGCGTGACGTGATCGGGTAGCGCCAGTCGCGGCCGAACGCGCGATGCGTGACGCGGATGCCGATCGGCGCCTGGCGGCGCTTGTATTCGTTGATCTTGATGAGCCGGGTCACACGCGCCACGTCGGCCTCGGCATAGCCCGCCGCGACGATCTCGGCGAGCGGGCGGTCCTCCTCCATGTACATCCGCATGATCGCGTCGAGCACGTCGTACGGCGGCAGGCTGTCCTGGTCGGTCTGGTTCTCGCGCAGCTCGGCGGACGGCGCGCGCGTCAGGATCCGCTCGGGGATGATGTCGCGCGTGCCATAGTCGGCCGCCGCGTTGCGGTAATGGCAGAGCCGGTAGACGAGCGTCTTCGCGATGTCCTTGATCACCGCGAAGCCGCCGGCCATGTCGCCGTACAGCGTGCAGTAGCCGACCGCCATCTCGCTCTTGTTGCCGGTCGTCAGCACGATCGAGCCGAATTTGTTCGACAGCGCCATCAGCAGCGTGCCGCGGATGCGCGCCTGGATGTTCTCCTCGGTCGCGTCCTCGGCGAGGCCCGCGAAATCGCCCGCGAGCGCCGCGCGGAACGCGTCGAACATCGGCGCGATCGCGATCTCGTCGTAGCGCACGCCGACGCGCCGCGCCATCTCGGCCGCGTCGGTCGTCGAGATGTCGGCCGTGAAGCGCGACGGCATCATCACCGCGCGCACCCGCTCCGGCCCGAGCGCGTCGCACGCGATCGCGAGCACCAGCGCGGAATCGACGCCGCCCGACAGGCCGATGATCGCGCCCGGGAAGCCGTTCTTGCCGATGTAGTCGCGCACGCCCATCACGAGCGCGCGGTACACCTGCGCCTCCAGCGGCAGTTCCGGCGCGATCGCGCCGGGCTGCGGCCGCGCGCCGTCGAATGCGACGATCGCGTGCCCTTCCTCGAACTGCGGCATCTTCGCGACCAGCTCACCCGCGGCATCGAGCACGAACGAGCCGCCGTCGAACACGAGCTCGTCCTGCGCGCCGACGAGGTTCACGTACACCATCGGCAGCCCCGTCTCGCGGATGCGCGCGCGCAGGATCTCCATGCGCACCGCTTCCTTGTTCATGTGATACGGCGAGCCGTTCGGGATCAGCAGCACCTGCGCGCCGGCCGCCTTCGCGATCTGCGCGGCCGACGCATGCCATGCGTCCTCGCAGATCATCACGCCGTACTTCACGCCGTTCAGCTCGAACACGAGCGGCTCGGCGTCGGTCGCGAAGTAGCGCTTCTCGTCGAACACCTCGGCGTTCGGCAGGTCCTGCTTGCGGTAGGTGCCGACGATCTCGCCGCCGACGATCAGCGACGCCGCGTTGTAGGTATCCGACGGCGGCACGCCGCGCTCGATCGGGCGGTTTGCATTACCATCGACGCCTGGCCCGCCCGCATCGCACGCGCGCAACGGATGGCCGACCAGCACCGCGAGCCCGTCGAACGCCTTCAGCTCGGCGGCGAGCGCGGCGAGCGCCGTGGCCGACGCCGCGTAGAACGCGGGACGCAGCAGCAGGTCTTCCGGCGGATAGCCGGACAGCGCGAGTTCGGGTGCGATCATCAACTGCGCACCATCGTTGTGCGCGGCGCGCGCGGCCGCGACGATCCGCGCGGCATTGCCGGCGAAATCGCCGACGGTGACGTTGATTTGAGCGAGTGCGATACGGGTCATCATGACGGGATCGGCGCAGCCCCGAGGCGCGCCATGAACGGCTGACGAAATCGTCCCGGGCGCCTGCCGCCGCTGGCGGCGCGCATCCGGCGACATCCAACGGTACGGATTCACACGGTTGAAACACGAACGCATCGATTATCGCACGGGCATCCTGTCGTCCCCGGCCGAGGTGCCGGCCGACGAATGGGACGCGCTGCTCGCCCGCGACCCGCACCCGACGCCGTTCCTGCGCCACGCGTTCCTCGACGCGCTGCACGTCGCGCGCTGCGCGGTCGACGAGACCGGCTGGTCGCCGCGCTTCGTCACGCTGACCGACGAGCGCACGGGCCGGCTTGCGGCCGCCACGCCCGTCTACCTGAAGAGCCATTCGTACGGCGAATACGTGTTCGACTGGGCCTGGGCCGACGCGTACCAGCGCAATGGCGTGCCCTATTACCCGAAGCTGCTGTGCGCGGTGCCGTTCACGCCGGTGCAGGGCGCGCGGCTGCTCGCCGTCGACGATACTGCGCGCCGCCGCCTCGCGGCGACGCTGCTCGCGCTCGCCGAGCAGAGCGACGTGTCGTCGCTGCACGTGCTGTTCCCGACCGAGCCCGAGGCGCAGCTGTTCGACTCGATGGGGATGATGCTGCGCCAGGGCGTGCAGTTCCACTGGGTCAACGACGGCTATCGCCACTTCGACGATTTCCTCGGCACGCTCGAGCAGAAGAAGCGCAAGAACATCCGCGCCGAACGCCGCAAGGTGCGCGACGCGGGCGTGACGTTCCGGCGCGTCACCGGCGACGCGATCGGCGATGCCGACTGGCGCTTCTTCGCGCGCTGCTACCGGCAGACCTATCGCGACCACTATTCGAGCCCGTACCTGAACCTCGATTTCTTCCGCGCGATCGGCGCGACGATGCCGGAGAACCTGCTGCTCGTGTTCGCGGAAGCCGACGGCAAGCCGATCGCGAGCGCGCTCGCCGTCTACCAGCGCGACGCGCAGGGCGGCGGCACGCTGTACGGCCGCTACTGGGGCGCGCTCGAACACGTGCCGTGCCTGCACTTCGAAACCGCGTACTACCAGTTGCTCGAGTTCTGCATCGAAGCGGGGCTCGACACGTTCGAAGGCGGCGCGCAGGGCGAGCACAAGCTCGCGCGCGGCTTCCTGCCGACCGTCACGCATTCCGCGCACTGGCTCGCGCATCCGGCGTTCTCGGATGCGGTATCGCGTTTCCTCGAACGCGAGACGGATCATATCCACGCGTATGTCGACGAGCTGCGCGACCACGATCCGTTCAAGCGCGGCGCGGATTAGCGCGCGGCGATCGCGAGGGCGATCGCATTCACGCGCTTCTTCACGCGCGAGCTGGGTGCGCCGCCGAGCCGCTTTCGCGACGGGCACGGCGCGAGGCGGCGTTGTCGCGCGCGTTTTCTGCGACACTGGCGGCTTCGCCGCCTTCCGTCGCCTTTCGCCGCCCCGTCACATGTCCTGGTTCCTGTATCTGATCGAATGCGCCGACGGCAGCGTCTACACCGGCATCACCACCGATGTCGCCGCGCGCTTCGGCGAACACGCGGCCGGCAAGGGCGCGCGCTACACGCGCTCGCGCAAGCCGCGCGCGGTGCTCGCGTCGTTCCCGCTCGCCGACCGGTCGAGCGCGTTGCGCGCCGAGTATTGGGTCAAGCAGTTGAGCCCGAAGCAGAAACGCGAGCTGGCCGCGGGCACGCGCACGCTCGAGTCGGTGCTGCCGGTCGTGGTCGAAGTCGACGCGGGCGCGGAGGAAGCGGCCGAGTCGGCTGGCGGAGCGCGCAAGCGCGGGAATGGCGGCACGCGTCGCGGACGGGCCGCGGTTACAGACGCGATATCGGCGGACACGCCTGTCACCACGGCGGCCGATACGGACGGTTCGAACAGCACGTCGCCAAAGCGCGGCCGTACTGCGGCGAAGTCCTCGACAACGCGCGTGAACACGGCTGCAAAGGCTGCGGCGAAGAAGATTGCGACGCCCCCCGCCACAGCGGCAGACTCGAAAGCTGCCGCGCCGAAACGCAGCCGCGCCGCGGTGAAAACCTCACTGCCCGACGCCGATCCGGCCGCCAAGGCCAAATCGACACGTCGTGCAACATCGAAGAAAAACGACGCAGCGAGCCCGGCCGCCCCCGCCCCCGCGCCGGAAACGAAGAAAACCACCCGCGCAAAACAAAACCGCGCGGCCTCCTGAGGAGACACGCGCGGTTGCGCATCGAACGAGCCGGCCGTCGCGGCCGGCACGCCGCTTACTTCTTGTAGTTCGCGGCGCCGTCGGTGATTTCCTTGTGCGCGGCGTCGATGCCAGCCCAGCCCTCGACCTTCACCCACTTGCCCTTCTCGAGCGCCTTGTACTGCTCGAAGAAGTGCTTGATCTGGTCCTTCAGGTATTCGGGCACGTCGTCGATCGACTTCAGGTTCGCCGTCATCGGGCAGACCTTGTCGTGCGGCACCGCGACCAGCTTCGCGTCGACGCCCGACTCGTCGGTCATCTGCAGCATGCCCAGCACGCGCGAACGCACGATCGAGCCGGCCAGCAGCGGGAACGGCGTGATCACCAGCACGTCGACCGGATCGCCGTCGCCCGACAGCGTCTGCGGGATGTAGCCGTAGTTCACCGGGTAGCGCATGCCCGTGCCGATGAAGCGGTCGACGACGAGGAGGCCCAGCTCCTTGTCCGCTTCGTACTTCACCGGGTCGCTTTGCGCGGGAATCTCGATGATGACGTTGAAATCTTGCGGCAAGTCCTTGCCGGCCGGAACATGGTTGAAGCTCATGAGCGTTCTCTGTTGGTCGAAGGGAATTCGGGACAGGGCATGCCGCGGGCGGGGCACGCGCCGCCGGCATGTCCGGAAAGAATGCGCCATTATAGCCAATCGACCGGTGGCGTCCGGATGACGAACGGCGCGATAATCGCGCTGATCGTCCGGCCATCGAACAACACGCAGCATTGCACGGGATCGGCGCACGCTCCACGGCGCACGCTCCGATCAATCGCGAAGCATGGGCAGGCACCGGCGCCGAAGCGCCGGCGCCCGCCCGCAGTGACAGGAGCAGGCATGGAAGAGGCGAAGCATTTCATCGCGGGCGAGTGGACCCTTCCCGCGCAACTGGAGACGATCCCGGTCATCGATCCGTCCGACGGCCGGCCGTTCGCGGCGATCGCGCGCGGCTCCGCCGCCGACGTCGAGCGCGCGGTCGCCGCGGCCCGCGACGCATTCTCGGGCGCATGGGGCGCCGCGAGCGCCGCCGAGCGCGGCCGCGTGCTGCAACGCCTGTCGGCGCTCGTCATGGCCCACCTCGAGGAACTCGCCGCGCTCGAGGCGCGCGACACCGGCAAGCCGCTGCGGCAGGCGCGCGCCGACGCCGCCGCGCTCGCGCGCTACTTCGAGTTCTACGCGGGCGCCGCCGACAAGCTGCACGGCGAAACCCTCCCCTACCAGGCCGGCTACATGGTGCTGACGGTGCGCGAGCCGCACGGCGTCACCGGCCATATCGTGCCGTGGAACTACCCGATGCAGATCTTCGGGCGCAGCGTCGGCGCGGCGCTCGCGGCCGGCAACGCGTGCGTCGTCAAGCCGGCCGAGGACGCGTGCCTGTCGGTGCTGCGCGTCGCGACGCTGGCCTCCGAAGCGGGGCTGCCGGCCGGCGCGCTCAACATCGTCACCGGCTACGGCCACGAGGCGGGCGCGGCGCTCGCCCGCCATCCGGACGTCAACCACATCTCGTTTACCGGCTCGCCCGCGACCGGCAAGCTCGTCGCGCAGATGGCCGCGGAGAACCACGTGCCCGTCACGCTCGAACTCGGCGGCAAGTCGCCGCAGATCGTGTTCGCGGACGCCGATCTCGACGCCGCGCTGCCGGTGCTCGTCAACGCGATCGTGCAGAACGGCGGGCAGACCTGCTCGGCCGGCAGCCGCGTGCTGATCGAGCGCGCGGTGTACGAGCCGCTCGTCGACCGGCTCGCGACCGCGTTCAACGGGCTGAAGGTCGGCCCGAGCCGCGCGGATCTCGACTGCGGCCCGCTGATCAACGCGAAGCAGCAGCAGCGCGTGTGGGATTTCCTGTCCGACGCGCAGCACGACGGCATCCCGATGGCCGCGCACGGCCAGGTCGTGCCGGACGCACCCGAAACCGGCTTCTACCAGGCGCCCGCGCTGCTGCGCGACGTGCCGCCGGCGCACCGGCTCGCGCAGGAAGAGGTATTCGGCCCGGTGCTCGCCGCGATGCGCTTCGCCGACGAGGACGAGGCGGTCGCGCTGGCGAACGGCACGCCGTACGGCCTGGCCGCGGGCGTGTGGACGCGCGACGGCGCGCGCCAGCTGCGCCTCGCGCGACGCATCCGCGCGGGCCAGGTATTCGTCAACAACTACGGCGCGGGCGGCGGCGTCGAGCTGCCGTTCGGCGGCATCGGCCACTCGGGCCACGGCCGCGAGAAGGGCTTTGAAGCGCTGTACAGCTTCACGGTGCTGAAGACCATCGCGATCCGGCACGGCTGAGCGCGCGGCGGCCGTGCATGGCCGCCCGGCGAAACACGATGGCAATCATCAAACAAGGAGACACACCATGCGGTTGAGCGGCAAGACGGCGATCGTCACGGGCGGCGGCTCGGGCTTCGGCGAAGGCATCGCGAAGACGTATGCGCGCGAAGGCGCGAACGTCGTCGTCAACGACCTGAACGGCGCGGCGGCCGAACGCGTCGCGAGCGAGATCGCGCTCGCGGGCGGCAAGGCGATCGCGGTGGCCGGCGACGTGTCGAAGAGCGACGACTGGCGCGCGCTGCTCGCCGCCGCGCTCGACGATTTCCACGCGGTGCAGATCGTCGTCAACAACGCCGGCACCACGCACCGCAACAAGCCGGTGCTCGACGTCACCGAGGCGGAGTTCGACCGCGTCTACGCGGTCAACATGAAGAGCCTCTACTGGTGCGTGCAGACGCTCGTGCCGTACTTCCGCGCGCAAGGCGGCGGCGTGTTCGTGAACGTCGCGTCGACGGCCGGCGTGCGGCCGCGCCCGGGCCTCGTCTGGTACAACAGCACGAAGGGCGCGATGATCACCGCGAGCAAGTCGCTCGCCGCCGAGCTCGGCGCGGACCGCATCCGCGTGAACTGCATCAACCCGGTGCTCGGCGAGACCGCACTGATGACCGAGTTCATGGGCTGCGAGGACACCCCGGAAAACCGCCGGCGCTTTCTCGCGACGATCCCGCTCGGCCGCTTCTCGACGCCGCAGGACATCGCGAACGCGGCGCTCTACCTCGCATCGGACGAGGCGGAATTCATCACCGGCGTCTGCCTCGAGGTGGACGGCGGGCGCTGTATCTAGCCGAACCGGGCCCGCAGGCCCGCATCATACAAACGACGACAGGAGACAACATGGCATCATCGACGCATTCGCTGCCGGGCTCGTCCGGCGCGTTCGAGGAAGCGACCTACCGCAAGGTGTCGTGGCGGCTCACGCCGCTCCTGCTGCTGTGCTACGTGGTCGCGTACCTCGATCGCGTGAACGTCGGCTTCGCGAAGCTGCAGATGGCGAGCGACCTGAACCTCAGCGACACCGTCTACGGCTTCGGCGCCGGGATCTTCTTCTTCGGCTATTTCCTCTTCGAAGTGCCGAGCAACCTCATCCTGCACAAGGTCGGCGCGCGCCTGTGGATCGCGCGCATCATGGCGACCTGGGGCGTGATCTCGATCCTGACGATGTTCGTCACGACGCCCACGATGTTCTACGTGATGCGCTTCCTGCTCGGCGTCGCCGAAGCGGGCTTCTTTCCCGGCGTGATCCTCTACCTGACCTACTGGTATCCCGCGCACCGGCGCGGCCGGATGACGACCTTCTTCATGACGGCCGTCGCGTTGTCCGGCGTGATCGGCGGGCCGATCTCGGGCTTCATCCTGAAGGCGTTCGACGGGCTGAGCGGCTGGCACGGCTGGCAGTGGCTGTTCCTGCTCGAAGGCATCCCGTCGGTGCTGGCCGGCGTGCTGGTGTTCTTCGCGCTCGACGACCGGATCGCGAAGGCGACCTGGCTGACCGACGAGGAAAAGGCGCTGCTCGCCCGCAACATCGACGCGGAGGAGGCGACCAAGGAGGACCCGTCGCTCGGCACCGTGATGTCGAGCCCGCGCGTGTGGCTGATGGCGCTGATCTACTTCTCGTTCGTGATGGGGCTCTACGGCGTCGGCTTCTGGCTGCCGACGATCATCAAGGCGACCGGCGTCACCGACGCGTTCGCGATCGGCCTGCTGTCCGCGATTCCGTACGCGGCCGCGGTGGTCGCGATGGTGCTGATCGCGCGCAGCGCCGACAAGCGCCGCGAACGGCGCTGGCACCTCGCGATCCCCGCCGCGTTCGGCGCGCTCGGGCTCGTGCTGTCGGTCCTGTGGGCGCACGAGACCGCGCTCGCGATGCTCGGCCTCACGCTCGCGACGATGGGCATCCTCACCACGCTGCCGCTGTTCTGGAGCCTGCCGACCGCCTTCCTCGGCGGCACGGCGGCCGCGGCCGGCATCGCGATGATCAACTCGATCGGCAACCTCGCGGGCTTCCTGAGCCCGTACCTGATGGGCTGGCTCAAGCAGGCGACCGGCGCGAACGACGCCGGCATGTACATGCTCGCCGGCTTCCTCGTGCTCGGCGGCCTGCTCGCACTGTCGGTGCCGAAGCGGCTGGTCGACCGCTGAGGCACGCAAAAAAACACCCCGGGCGCCATCCGGCGGCCGGGGTGTGTCGTGCAGCGGGCGCGAACCGTGTCAGACCACGGTGATCGCGAGCGCGCTTTCGCGGTAGTGCTGCGCCGCCTTGTCGGATTCGCCGAGATGCTCGAACAGGCGCGCGAGCGCACGGTGCGTGCGCACCTTGAGCGCCTCGTTGTCGGCGAGCTTCAGCGCCGCCTCGAGGAACGACTGCGCCTTGCCCCACAGCTGCTGCTGCTGGCACAGGCGGCCGAGCGCGAACAGCAGGTCGGCGTCTTCCGGATGATCCTTCTTCCAGCCTTCCGCCTTCTGGATCAACGGCAGCGCGTCACCGCCGGCGGTATCCGGATAGCGGCGCAGCAGGCGCGCGTCCCAGTTGTGCGCGAGCGCTTCCTCGACGATGCGGCGCGCTTCCGGCCGGCGCTCGAGCGACACGAGCAGATCGGCTGACAGATCGGCGAGGCGCGGCGACTGCCGCTCGGCCGCCGACAGCGACTGCCACACCTCGAGCAGCGCGTCCGGATCGTGGCGGCGCTCGCGCAGCAGGTTCTCGGCCGCCTGCTGGCGCAGCCGCACGGCCGCGGCCGGATGCAGCGCCTCGCGCTTCTCGAGCGCCTTCGCGAGCTTCAGCACCTCGGCCCAGTTCTTCAGCTGCTGCTGCGCGCGCAGTGCGACCTGCTGCGCATGGATGCGCTTGCCGCCCGCCTGCATCTCGGCGAGCGCGGCGAGCGCGCCGTCGGCATCGCGGCCGTCCGCGCGCATGTCGGCGGCGGCGAGCAGGCGCGCGTCCTGCCACTCGGGCGCGCCGACCTTCGACAGCCAGTCGTCGCGGCGCGCGTATTCATGCATGCGATGTGCGGCGGTGGCCGCGACGAGGCTCGCGGCGCCCTGGTTCGCGTCGATCGACAGCGCATCGCGCGCGGCCTTCTCGGCGCGCGAGAAACGGCCCGCGTACAGGTTCGCGATCGCATCGCGCAGCGATGCCTGCGCCTTCTCGTTGCGCGCGCGGGCGCGATATGCGGCGACCCGCTGCGGCATGCGCCAGATGTTGCGCACGATGCGCAGCAGCGCATAGACGACGATGAACAGCACGACGATGGCGAACACGGCCAGGTTCAGCGACAGGTCGACCCGGTACGGCGGATACACGAGCAGCACCTGCCCGGTGTCGAAGCGGCCGACGGTGGCCAGCGCCGCGGCGATCGCGAACAGGATCGCGAGCCAGACGATTCCTCTGAGCGTCATCGTTACCCCCGGCTCTTGAACTGCTGAACGGCGTTCAGGCTGGTGTTCAGGTTCGGCACGGCGACCGCAATCGACGCGCCGTCGACCTGCTTCAGCAGATCCTCGACGGTCTGCGTGTCCTTCGCCGCCCGGTCGAAATACTTCGCGAGCGACGCCTGCGCGGCGTGCAGGTCGGCCTTCATCGCGGCGTCGTTGCGCGCGAGCAGCGACAGCCGCGCGGTCAGGAGCCGCAGCTTCACGTTCTCGCGCACGAAGTAGCCCTGTTCGGGCGACGCGAGCATCGCGTCCGCGTTGTCGATGCGGCGCACCTGCACGAGGCCCTTCAGCTGCTCGCCGATGCCGGCCGAGAAGCCGTGCCACCACGCCTTCCAGCGCGGCTCGCCAGCCGTGTCGGCCGTCTTCGCGGCATCCGCCGGCGCGGGCGCCTTCGGCGCCGCGTGCGGCACGATCGCCTCGCCGGCGAGCGGCAGCGCGTCGACCTTCGCGATCGCGTCGTCGAGCTTGATCGCGAGGCCGGTGAGATCCGCGGACGGCGCGGCCTTCAGCTTCTCGATGTCCTGCGCGAGCGCCTTGCGCACCGTGACGGCCTGCGCGCTCTGCGACGTCGCGAGGCGCGCGTCGGCGTTCTGCAGCGCGATCAGCGCGAGCTGCGTGTTGCCGGTGAGCTGCAGCTGCTGGCTCGCGCTCGACAGCATCTGGTCGACTTCCTCGAGCATCCAGGCGTCGCGGTTGCGCGCGAGATCCTGGTATTGCTGCTGCAGCGCCTGCTGCGCGTTCTGCGCATCGGCGAGCTTGCCGTCGAGCTGCGCGAGCTGCGTGTCGACCTGATGCGTGCCGGCGAGCGCCTGCTCGGTCTTCAGGCGGGTCTCGGCGGCCTGCGCGTCGAGCGCCTTCTGGCGCGCGACCAGCGTGTCGTCGAGCCGGTCGACCTTGCGGTTCAGCGCATAGCCGCCGACGCCCGCCGCGCAGCCGAGCACGACGACGACGAGCCACAGGAACGCGCTGCCGCCGCGGCGCGCGGGCGGCTCGGGCGACCGGTAAGGCGGACTGGCGGGCGCGGCGGATGCAGCGGCCGGCTGGGAAGCGACGCTTTTGGAATCGTTGGTATCTGTCATGCGTTTAGTCACCGGTGCGGCTGTCGCCGGTTGGACGGCCTCGTCGGCCATCGATCGAAACGCGCGGACGATGCGCTCATCGCCCGCGCCGGTCAGCGTAATCCTATCAAAACCCAATGCCCGCGCGGTCTGCTCGATCCGCGGGTGCGGCGTCACGAGCGGCGCGTGCTTCAGCGCATCGATCTCGGCCTCGGTGAGGTGCGCGTGCGCGAGTTCGTGCAGGTTGCGCACGCCTTCCGAGCTCGTGACGAGCCACGCATGCGGTTCGCCGCCGAGCAGCGAATGCACGCGCTCCCAGGTGCCGATGCGCGGCTCCGGCACGACGCGGCGGTACGCGGCGACGAGGTGAACATCCGCGCCCGCTTCGCGCAGCCGGTCGGCCAGCCATTCGCGGCCGCCGTCGCCGCGCACGATCAGCACGCGCTTGCCGGCGAGCGCCGCCGCGCCGCCGAATGCGGCCTCGATGCACGCGAACAGGCTTTCGGAATCGTAATTCGGCGCGCTGCCGTCGTCGGGCGCCTGCGGCGCGATCACCCGATACGCGGGCGCGGCGATGCCGTGACGCTCGAGCGCGGCGACGCTGCCCGGGCCGACGACGCCGACCGGCAGCGCGTTCGGCCAGATCGCGCCGTACTGCGCGAGCGCGCGGTCGATCGCATTCGGCGACACGAAGATCACCAGCGCGTAGTCGGCAAGCGCCGCGAACGCGGCGGCAAGCGGCGCCGGATCGTCGAGCGGCGCGATGTCGATCAGCGGAAAGTCGAGGACGTCGCAGCCGGCTTCGGCCAGTTGCGCCGCGAGCCCGGCGGACTGGCCGTCCGGGCGCGTGAGGACGGCGGTGAACGCGCGTGCGCCGCCCGCCATCAGGCGTCGCCCTTGCCGGCCTGCGAGCCGGCGAGCAACGCGTGGACGATGTCGAGCGCGCCCTGCGCCTCCAGCTCGTCGGAGACGGCGCGGCCGAGCGCGAGCGCATCGGCGACGGTCATCGCCGCCGCGCATGCGTCGGCCGTCAGCACGCGCTTGCCGTCGGTGGTCGACACGCGGCCCGTCAGGTACAGCTCGCCCGCGCGCCACACCGCGTGCGCGGCGAGCGGCACCTCGCAGCTGCCGCCGAGCGCGCGCGACACCATCCGCTCGGCCTCGACCGCGAGCGCGGTGTCGTGGTCGTGCAGCGGCGCGAGCCACGCGGCGACGTCGGTGCGGTGCGCGGCGATCTCGATGCCGAGCGCGCCCTGGCCGGCCGCCGGCGGGCTGTCCTCGACGTCGATGAGCGCGCGGATGCGTGCTTCGAGGCCGAGGCGCTTGAGCCCGGCCGCCGCGAGGATGATCGCCGCGTAGTCGCCGCGGTCGAGCTTGCCGAGCCGCGTGTCGAGGTTGCCGCGCAGCGGCCGCACCTGCAGGTGCGGGTAGCGCGCGCGCAGCATCGCCTCGCGGCGCAGGCTCGACGTGCCGACCACGGCGCCGGCCGGCAGCGCGTCGAGCGACGCGTAGTCGTTCGACACGAACGCGTCGCGCGGGTCTTCGCGGCTCATGATCGCCGCGAGCGAGAAGCCGTCCGGCAGCGCCATCGGCACATCCTTCAGCGAATGCACGGCGAGATCCGCGCGGCCGTCGGCGAGCGCGTTCTCCAGCTCCTTCACGAACAGGCCCTTGCCGCCGACCTTCGACAGCGTGCGATCGAGAATTTGATCGCCACGGGTCGTCATCCCGAGGATTTTCACGTCACAAGCTGGATATAATTTGCGCAGCGCATCACGCACATGTTCGGCTTGCCACATCGCCAGGCGGCTCTCGCGCGAAGCAATCGTCAGCGTCGCCGGCGGCTGTACCGAAAGGGTCTCGGAATTCATTGCAGGAACATCGAAGGACGGGATTGAAGATCGAATAATGGTAGCACGCACGCCCGCGCCCGCCCGGGTGCGGAGCAGGCCCCGGCGCCGCCTGGCGCGGGCTGCGGCGCGGATGCGCGGAAGTGCCGCAGAAGTCGAAGGTTGCTGGACCGCAGTCCCCGCAGTTCCTTTTCACTCGAGCTTTCCCAAGGAAACCCATCGTGAAGTCTTCCGGATCGGCGCGTACGGCGCGCCGCAATGCTGCCTTGCCCTCCTCCGATGCCCAGACGGGCTCCGTCGCCGCCGCCGCGAACGGCCGTGCGAAACCGGCAACCAAACCGAAAGACCCGATACGTCAGACCAAACGCGCGGCCGAGGCCGCCGGCGCAGCCGCCACGGCGGTGAAGCCGAACGCCCGCACGCGCGAGGACAAGGACCGCCCGCTGTTCGAGGACATCCGCTACCTCGGCCGCCTGCTCGGCGACGTCGTGCGCGAGCAGGAAGGCGACGCGGTGTTCGACGTGGTCGAGACGATCCGCCAGACCGCGGTGAAATTCCGCCGCGAGGACGATCGCGACGCCGCGCAGACGCTCGAGAAGAAACTGCGCAAGCTGACGCCGGAGCAGACGGTGAGCGTCGTGCGCGCGTTCAGCTACTTCTCGCACCTCGCCAACATCGCCGAGGACCGCCACCACAACCGCCGCCGCCGCATCCACGCGCTCGCCGGCTCGGCGCCGCAGCCGGGCACCGTCGCGTTCGCGCTCGACCAGCTCAAGCAGGCGGGCGGCGCGTCGAAGGGCGTGCTGCAGCGCTTCTTCGACGACGCGCTGATCGTGCCCGTGCTGACCGCGCACCCGACCGAAGTGCAGCGCAAGAGCATCCTCGACGCGCAGCACGACATCGCGCGGCTGCTCGCCGAACGCGACCTGCAGCTGACGGCCCGCGAGCGCGCATACAACGAATCGATGCTGCGCGCGCGCGTGACCGCGCTGTGGCAGACGCGGATGCTGCGCGACGCGCGCCTGACCGTCGGCGACGAGATCGAGAACGCGCTGTCGTACTACCGCGCGACGTTCCTCGACGAGCTGCCCGCGCTGTACGGCGACATCGAGGCCGCGCTCGCCGAGCACGGCCTGCCCGCGCGCGTGCCCGCGTTCTTCCAGATGGGCAGCTGGATCGGCGGCGACCGCGACGGCAACCCGAACGTCACCGCCACGACGCTCGACGAGGCGATCAACCGCCAGGCCGCGGTGATCCTCGAGCACTACCTGGAACAGGTGCACAAGCTCGGCGCCGAGCTGTCGGTGTCGAACCTGCTGGTCGGCGCGAACGACGCGGTGAAGGCGCTCGCCGCCGCGTCGCCGGACCAGTCGCCGCACCGCGTCGACGAGCCGTACCGCCGCGCGCTGATCGGCATCTACACGCGGCTCGCCGCGAGCGCGCGCGTGCGCGTGGGCGAAGGCACGGTGCCGGTGCGCAGCGCCGGACGCGGCGCGCCGCCGGTGCGCGCGACGCCGTATGCGGATTCCGAGGAATTCGTGCGCGACCTCAAGGTGCTGATGGAATCGCTCGCCGAGCATCACGGCGCGTCGCTCGCCGCGCCGCGCCTCGCGCCGCTCGCGCGCGCGGCCGAAGTGTTCGGCTTCCATCTGGCGAGCATCGACCTGCGGCAAAGCTCCGACATCCACGAGGCGGTGGTCGCCGAGCTGTTCGCGCGCGCCGGCGTCGAAGCCGACTACGCGGCGCTCGCCGAAGCAGACAAGCTGCGCGTGCTGCTCGCCGCGCTCGCCGATCCGCGGCCGCTGCGCCTGCCGTACTTCGAGTACTCGGCGCTCGCGCAGAGCGAGCTCGGCGTGTTCGAGAAGGCGCGCGCGGTGCGTGCGCAGTTCGGGCCGCGCGCGGTGCGCAACTACATCATCTCGCACACCGAGACGGTCAGCGACCTCGTCGAGGTGCTGCTGCTGCAGAAGGAAACCGGCCTGCTCGAAGGCGCGCTCGGCGCGAAGCACGGCGGCGCGCGGAACGGCCTGATGGTGATCCCGCTGTTCGAGACGATTCCCGACCTGCGCGACGCGTCGCGGATCATGCGCGCGTACTTCGCGCTGCCGGGCGTCGAAGCGCTGGTCGCGCACCAGGGCGGCGAGCAGGAAGTGATGCTCGGCTACTCGGACAGCAACAAGGACGGCGGCTTCCTCACATCGAACTGGGAGCTGTATCGCGCCGAACTCGCGCTCGTCGACCTGTTCCGCGAACGCGGCATCACGCTGCGGCTGTTCCACGGCCGCGGCGGCACGGTGGGCCGCGGCGGCGGCCCGACCTACCAGGCGATCCTGTCGCAGCCGCCCGGCACCGTGAACGGCCAGATCCGCCTGACCGAACAGGGCGAGGTGATCGCGAGCAAGTTCGCGAACCCGGAAATCGGCCGGCGCAACCTCGAAACCGTCGTCGCCGCGACGCTCGAGGCGTCGCTGCTGCCGCAGTCGAACGCGCCCGCGCACCTGCCGGCGTTCGAGACGGCGATGCAGACGCTGTCCGATGCCGCGATGGCGTCGTACCGTGCGCTCGTCTACGAGACGCCCGGCTTCACCGACTACTTCTTCTCGTCGACGCCGATCAGCGAGATCGCCGAGCTGAACATCGGCAGCCGGCCCGCGTCGCGCAAGCTGCAGGACCCAAAGCACCGCCGGATCGAGGATCTGCGGGCGATTCCGTGGGGCTTCTCGTGGGGCCAGTGCCGCCTGCTGCTGACCGGCTGGTACGGCTTCGGCAGCGCGGTGGCCACGTATCTCGACGGCGCGAAGGACGACGCCGAGCGCGGCAAGCGCCTCGCGCTGCTGAAGAAGATGCACAAGACCTGGCCGTTCTTCTCGAACCTGCTGTCGAACATGGACATGGTGCTCGCGAAGACCGATCTCGCGGTCGCCTCGCGCTACGCGCAGCTCGTCGCGGACAAGAAGCTGCGCAAGCACGTGTTCGACCGGATCGTCGCCGAGTGGGAGCGCACGTCGCAGGCGCTGGCCGAGATCACCGGCCACGGCACGCGGCTCGCGACCAACCCGCTGCTCGCGCGTTCGATCAAGAACCGCTTCCCGTATCTCGATCCGCTGAACCACCTGCAGGTCGAGCTGATCAAGCGGCACCGCGCGGGCGACACCAACGCGCGGCTGCGGCGCGGGATTCACCTGACCATCAACGGGATCGCCGCCGGCCTGCGCAACACCGGCTGACCCGCGACCGGGCGAGGCGCGTGCGATGCATGCGCCTCGCCGGGCCTGCCCCGGGCCGCGCCACCGCCTGCCGGTGGCGCGGCCCGTTCGTTTCCGACGCTGCCGCGCGCGGCGCTCAGCGCGCGTCGATCATCAGCGCATCGTGCTCGAACGAGCCGTCCGGCTGCACCGCGTAATGGCTGCGCACCTCGTCCGGTGCGTGCGCCCACAGCGCGCGGATGCCCGTCACGCTGTCGGCCGGCGTGCGGATCCGCGCGACCCACGTGTCGAAATCGATCGGCAGGCGCCAGCGGCTCGCCACCTGCGCGTCGAAGCCCGCGCCGCGGAACATCGCGAGCCATTCGTCGGCCCGGTAGTCGCGCACGTGCGACGCGTCGCGCAGCACTTCCGCCGCCTGCAGGTAGGTATCGAGCAACGGATGGTCGTGGCCCGCGATGTCGATCATCAGCACCCGGCCGCCCGGCTTCAGCACGCGGCGCATCTCGGCGAGCGCTGCGCGCACGTCGTGCCAGTGATGCGCGCTCATCCGGCTGACGATCCAGTCGAAGGTCGCCGCGTCGAACGGCAGCCGCTCGGCCGGCCCGTGGCAGGTGCGGATGTTGGCGAAACCGCGCTCGCGCGCCGCCGCGTCGACGGTCGCGAGCATCTGCGGCGCGAGGTCGTAGGCGGTGACCTCGCGCGCATGCGGCGCGACCGCGAAGCTTGCATGGCCCGCGCCGCAGCCGAGGTCGAGCACCGCGGCGCCGGGCGTCGCGCGCACCGCGTCGGCGAGCGCCTGCAGGTCGGCGCCCGTCGCGTGCACGGCGCTCGTCAGGTAGGCGGCGGCCGTCGAGCCGAACGCGTCGGCGACTTGATCGTGATGTTTCATTGCTTTCTCCTGTCGGCCGGAGCTGGCGCTTCAGCGCTTATTCCGGCCCCATGCAAGGCTGTCGGCCGGAGTTGGCGCTTCACCGCGTGCTCCAGCCCCATGCCAAGCCGGGTGGGGACCGTCCGCGCCGATGCGGGCGGACGCGTGAGCCGCTACAATAGGCCCGCACCTGTACCAGTACAAGTTAAGCAGTTATTCTGGTATTCGATCCACCTGCCTGATGCCGTCCGCATGAGCCTTCCGCCCGCCGCCCCCACCCCGCCGCTCGACGCGTCGCCCGCCCGCGCGCTCGGCGATTTCATCCGCACGCACCGCGAGCGCCTGTCGCCGCAGGCCGTCGGCCTGCCGCCCGGCCCGCGCCGCCGCACGCCGGGGCTGCGGCGCGAGGAAGTCGCGCAGCTGTGCGGGGTCAGCCCGACCTGGTACACGTGGATCGAGCAGGGCCGGCCGGTGTCCGCGTCGGCCGACGCCCTCGCGCGGATCGCGGTCGCGCTGCAGCTGTCGCGGGCCGAGCGTGCGTACCTGTTCGAGCTGGCCGCGCAGCGCGACCCGGCCGAACCCGACGTCGCCGCCGGCGACCTGCCGCCGACGCTCGCCGCCACCGTCGCCGCGATTGCGACGCCTGCGTACGTGCTCGACCGCCAATGGAACGCACTCGCCTGGAATGCGCCCGCCGCCGCGCTGTTCACGGGCTGGCTCGACGGCGATCACGACCGCAACCTGCTGCGCTTCACGTTCATGGCGCCGGCCGCGCGCGCGCTGATCGTCGACTGGGAGACGCGCGCGCGCCGGCTCGCCGCCGAATTCCGCGCGGATTCGATCCGCCACCTGAGCGACGCGCCGACCCGCGCGCTGATCGATGCGCTGACGGCCGGCAGCGACGCGTTCGCACAGTACTGGGCGTCGCAGGACGTGTTCGAGCGCGAAGGCGGCCAGCGCGAATTCGACCACCCGGCCGAGGGCCGGCTCGTGTACCAGCAGATCACGCTGAAGCCCGCCCACCGCGAGGACCTGAAGCTCGTCGTGCTGGTGCGCGAATGACGCGCCTCAGAAGCTGATCGTCGCGGTGATCGTGTCGCTGTAGTCGCCCGGTGCGGGCGTGGCCTGGGCCGGCACGCGCCCGTAAACGGTGATGGCCTGCGCGAGCCCGCTGCCGGTGCCGGTCGCCATCGACGTGCCGCCGGTGCCGTCGCCCCATGGCTGCGTGTAGCCGGCATCCCGATAGAGCTGATAGCCGACCGAGCCCCCGCCGCCGCTGCGCTGCATCGTGCGCGCGGCGACATTGCTGCTGCTGCCGCCGTTCAGCGCGATCTGGAACGCGTCGCCGTTCGTGCACTGTGCGCTGATCGAGCCGGTTGCCGTGTGCGCCGACGCCAGCACGCCCGTTGCGGGAAACGCAACATTCGTCGCACTGATCAGGCAATTGTTCACGACGGTCGCGTTCGTCGAATACGCGAACGTGCCCGCCGACGCCTGCGACGTGCACGGCACCAGCTGGATGCCGAGCAGCGCGAAGTTGTAGCTGTACGACGCCTGGTTCCCGGCAAACGTCTGCGAGTAGAGCGTGCTGCTGTTGTTCACGCTCGGCACGGTCGGCTGGTTCGGCGCGATGCGGCCGTAGACGGTCAGGGTCGCGTTCGCGCTCGTGCCGAGCCCCGGCTTCGACAGCGTGACCGACATCGGCGTCGTGCCGCTGGCGACCGCGCCCCAGACCTGCGTATAGCCGTTGTCCTGGTATAGGTCGTACTGCATCTGGTTCACCCCGTTCGTCATCTCGCGCGGGCTCGTGGCGGCGAGATTCAGGCAGACGAGCGCGGTCGTGTTCAGGCTCAGCGTATCCCACGTGCACGTCACGCCCACCGTGCTGGTCGTCGTGTACGCGAGCTGCGTGATCGGGCTGACCGAACCGAAGCTCGTCGTCTGCGCGCTCACCGTGCAGCTGTCCGCGTGCGCGGACAGCCACGGCCCGCACAGCAGCGCGACCAGCAGCCAGCACGCCGCCCGATGCAGATACCGGCACATCCGCACGACCCGCTGCTCCGTCATGGTTTTCCCCATAGAAAAGCGTCCGTTCCGGCGGCAGCCCGCATGCCCGCCCCCGACCGTTGATCCAGATCAAGCCGCCCGCCCGCACAATATTCAGACAATGCGAACCAGTCGGCATTTCTACCATTGCATGCAACCAAATGCGTAGAGTAGTCTAGTCAGACGAATGTGCGGTTCCGTCAACACGGCGGCGCATCACGCGGTTCGGGCACCGCGGGCCGGGGCGACAATTCCCTGAACGGCTGGAGACCATCACAATGCACGCCATCACGCGTCACGGGCTGTCCACCGCCATCGCGGCGGCCATCGCACTCACCCCGGCCTGGCGACCTGTCGCCGCCGCCGTCTATTCCAACGGCACCGCCACCGCGCAATTCAATGTCACGCTGACCATCCAGGCGAACTGCTCGGTCAGCGCGAACCCGCTCGCGTTCGGCACCTCCGGCGTGCTGACGGCCGCGATCAACCAGCAAACCACGCTCTCCATCACCTGCAGCAACACGACGCCCTACAACGTCGGGCTCGACGCGGGCGGAGTCTCCGGCTCGACGGTCAGCGCGCGGCTGATGGCCGGCACGACCAGCGGCAATACAGGCACGACGGTCGGCTTCCAGCTATACCAGGACAGCGGCCATACGACGATCTGGGGGAACACGCAGGGCACCGACACCGTCGGCGGCACCGGCAACGGCTCGGCCCAGACGATCAACGTGTACGGCCAGGTGCAGACGCAAGCCACCCCGAAACCGGACACCTATCAAGCCGCCGTCACCGCGACCGTCTACTTCTGACGCGCCGTGGCGATCCGCCCCTGTTTCGTCGCCGCGCTGTGCGCCGCGTCGGCCGCGACCGCGCCGGCCGCGACGCTGCAGATTTCGCCGGTGACGCTCGAGCTGCCGCCGTCGGTCACGGCGGCAGGCGTCACGCTCAGCAATTCGGGCGTGCTGCCGATCTACGGCCAGGTGCGCACGTTCCGCTGGACGCAGGAGAACGGCGACGACGTGCTGACGCCGACCGATTCGCTCGCCGCGTCGCCGCCGTTGCTGCGGATCGGCGCGAACGCCGAGCAGCTGATCCGTCTCGTGCGCACCACGCGCGCGAGCCCGGCCACGGAGGAAAGCTATCGCGTGCTGATCGACGAGCTGCCCGCGCCCGGCACGCCGGTGCCGAACGGCATCGCGATCCGCGTGCGCTACTCGGTGCCCGTGTTCGTCGAGCCCGCCGCGCCGCCCGCCCCGCCGCAGCTCGACTGGCGCATCGAAGCCGATCCGCAGGGCCTGCGGCTGGCGGTCGCGAATCTCGGTGGCCGGCGCGCGCAGCTCTCCGCGGTGCAACTCGTCGATACGCACGGCAACGCGCATGAAGTCGCGCGCGGGCTGCTCGGCTACGCGCTGGCGGGCAGCGTGCGGCACTGGCCGCTCAAGCTCGACGCGCGCCCGTCGCCGTTCGTGAAAGTGCGCGCGACGGTGAACACGCAACCCGTCGAGGCCCGGCTGACGCCGCGCTGAACCCGGCGCCGGCCCCCTCCCGCCCCGTTGCGCGTGCCGACGACGCGACATGCCAACCGAACGACGCCTGCCAGGCGATACGCGTGGCTCGCCGCCCTCACGCTGGCGCTGCGCGCGGGCGCCGCAGGCGCGCAGCCGGCGGCCGAACTGCCTCCCTCCGCTGCCCCGGAGCCCGGCGCGCTGTACCTCGACGTGTCGATCAACGGCGAGCCGACCCACCGGATCGCGCGCTTCCGGCAGGCCGACGGGCACCTGTTCGCGGCATCGGCCGACCTGAACGACCTCGGCATCGCGACCGGCGACCGCGCGCAGCCGCTGTCGAACGCGCCGGTCGCGCTCGACGCGCTCGCGGGCCTGCGCTACGACTACGATCCCGGCCGCCAGACGATCGACCTGCAGGTGCCCGACGCGCTGCGCATTCCGCACACGTTCGACGCGCGGGGGCTCGCCGCCACGCCGCCCGCGACGTCCGGCCGGGGCATCGTGCTGAACTACGACGCATACGCGCAGACCGCCGCGCATGCGCCGCTCGCGGTGTGGACCGAGGCGCGCTACTTCGATCCGGCCGGCGTGTTCAGCAATACCGGCATCGGCTACTTCCGCCGCGACGGGCAGCGCTACATGCGCTACGACACGTCGTGGACGGTGTCCGACCCGCGCACGCTCACGACGACCCAGTTCGGCGACACCATCTCGTCGTCGCTGTCGTGGACCCGCTCGCTGCGCGTCGGCGGCGTACAGTGGCGCAGCAACTTCGGCCTGCGCCCCGATCTCGTGACCTTCCCGGTGCCGGCGCTGTCCGGCAGCGCGGTGGTGCCGTCGGCGGTCGACCTGTACGTGAACAACGTGCGCCAGTTCAGCGGCAACGTGCCGGGCGGCCCGTTCGTGATCAACAGCGTGCCGGGCATCACCGGCGCCGGCAACGCGACGGTGATCACGCGCGACGCGCTCGGCCGCACGATCGCCACGTCGATCCCGCTCTACGTCGACACGCGCCTGCTCGCGCCCGGCCTCGCCAGCTATTCGGTGGAGGCGGGCTTCCTGCGCCGCGCGTACGGCCAGGACGCGTTCGACTATGCGCGCACGCCGGCCGCGAGCGGATCGCTGCGCTACGGCGTCACCGAGCGGCTGACGACCGAGGCGCACGCCGAAGCGACGAGCGGCGTCTACAACGCCGGCGCGGGCGTGCTCGCGCGCATCGGCGGCGGGGGCGTCGCGAACGCGTCGCTGGCCGTCAGCGCCGGGCGCTTCACCGGTGCGCAGGCGGGCCTCGGCTACCAGTACGTGACGCCGCGCTTCTCGGTCGACGCGCAGACGCTCCGCGCATTCGGCGGCTACGGCGATCTCGGCGCGCGCGAAGGCACGCCGGTCGCGACCGTCAGCGACCGCGTGACGGTGTCGTTCCCGTTCCTCCGCGCGCAGACGCTGTCGTTCAGCTATCTCGGCCTCAAGTACCCGGGCGCGCCCGCGTCGCGGATCGGCTCGGCGGCGTGGTCGGTCAACTTCGGGATGCGCGCGTCGATGACGGTCAGCGCATTCCAGGATTTCCGCCAACGCAACGCGCGCGGCTTCTTCGTCAGCCTGAGCATCGGCCTCGGCGACAACACGTCGGTCGCGGCGAGCATCGGCCGGCAGAACGGCGAGTCGACCCGCGCGGTCAGCGCGTCGCGCGCGCCCGACTACGACGGCGGGTTCGGCTGGAACGTGCAGGCCGGCGAGAACGGCCCGCTGCGCTACGGCCAGGGGCAGCTGCAATACCTGGGCCGCGCGGGCCAGGTCACGCTGCTCGGGCAAACGTTCGGCGGGCAGCGCGACGCGTCGGTCGACGTGACCGGCGCGCTCGTGCTGATGAGCGGCCAGTTGCTGGCGTCGCGCCGCATCGACGACGGCTTCGCGCTCGTGTCGACCGACGCCGGGCGCGTGCCGGTGCTGCACCAGAACCGGCCGATCGGCGCGACCGATCGCACCGGCTACCTGCTGGTGCCCGACCTGAGCGCGTACCAGCACAACCGCGTCGCGATCGACGGCACGACGCTGCCGGCCGATGCGCGCCTGGCGGACACGACGCTCGACGTCGTGCCGCAGGCCCGCTCGGGCGTGCTCGCGCGCTTCCCGGTCACGCGCTACCGCGCGGCGTCGATCGCGCTGCGCACGCCGGACGGCGCGCCGCTGCCGCCCGGCCTCGACGTCGTGCACGTCGAAAGCGGCCAGCGCACGATCGTCGGCTACGACGGCCTGACGTTCGTCGACGGCCTCGCCGCGGACAATCATCTGGAGATTTCCGGCGGCGGGCGCCGCTGCGGCGTCGAATTCGCGTACCGGCGCCCGGACGACGGCACGCTGCCGCGCATCGGCCCGCTGACCTGCGCGCTGCGCTGACGCGCGCCCGGCCGCGCGGCGGCGGATGCTAAAATCCCCGGATTCCTCGCGGCGCACGCCGCCCAACACCCCCTCGAAGAATCGCCATGACGTCCCAACTGCACAAAAAGGGCGAGGCCTGGTCGGCCCGCTTCTCGGAACCGATGTCGGAGCTGGTCAAGCGCTACACGTCGTCGGTGTTTTTCGACAAGCGCCTCGCGCTCGTCGACATCGCCGGCTCGCTCGCGCACGCGAAGATGCTCGCGGCGCAGAAGATCATCAGCGCCGACGACCTGGCCGCGATCGAACGCGGGATGGCGCAGATCCAGGGCGAGATCGAGCGCGGCGAATTCGAATGGCAGCTCGACCTCGAGGACGTCCACCTGAACATCGAGGCGCGCCTGACCGCGCTGATCGGCGACGCCGGCAAGCGCCTGCACACGGGCCGCTCGCGCAACGACCAGGTCGCGACCGACATCCGCCTGTGGCTGCGCGGCGAGATCGACCGCATCGGCGGCCTGCTGAACGACCTGCGCGGCGCGCTGATCGACCTCGCGGAACAGAACGCCGACACGATCATGCCGGGCTTCACGCACCTGCAGGTCGCACAGCCGGTCACGTTCGGCCACCACCTGCTCGCGTACGTCGAGATGTTCTCGCGCGATGCCGAGCGCATGCGCGACTGCCGCGCCCGCGTGAACCGCCTGCCGCTCGGCGCGGCCGCGCTCGCGGGCACCAGCTACCCGATCGACCGTCACGCGGTGGCCAAGACCCTCGGCTTCGACGGCATCTGCGCGAACTCGCTCGACGCGGTGTCGGATCGCGACTTCGCGATCGAATTCACGGCCGCGTCCGCGCTGGTGATGACGCACGTGTCGCGCTTCTCGGAAGAGCTCGTGCTGTGGATGAGCCCGCGCGTCGGCTTCATCGACATCGCCGACCGCTTCTGCACGGGCAGCTCGATCATGCCGCAGAAGAAGAACCCGGACGTGCCGGAACTCGCGCGCGGCAAGACCGGCCGCGTGAACGGCCACCTGATGGCGCTCCTCACGCTGATGAAGGGCCAGCCGCTCGCGTACAACAAGGACAACCAGGAAGACAAGGAACCGCTGTTCGACACGGTCGACACCGTCGCCGACACGCTGCGGATCTTCGCCGAGATGGTCGCGGGCATCACCGTGAAGCCGGACGCGATGCGCGCGGCCGCACTGCAGGGCTTCTCGACCGCGACCGACCTCGCGGACTACCTCGTGAAGCGCGGCCTGCCGTTCCGCGACGCGCACGAGGCGGTCGCGCACGCGGTGCGGATCTGCGACGATCGCGGCATCGACCTCGCCGACCTGACGCTCGACGAGATGAAGCAGGAACTGCCGAACGTCGCGCACCTGATCGGCGACGACGTGTTCGGCTACCTGACGCTCGAAGGTTCGGTCGCGAGCCGCAACCACGCGGGCGGCACCGCGCCGGACCAGGTGCGCGCCGCGGCGCAGGCCGCACGCGCCGCGCTCGGCAAGTAAGCCGGCCGCTTCGGACGGACGCCCGCGCGGCGTCCGTTTTTCGTTGGGCGCGGCCTTGCACGACGTGCACCGCGCCCTTCCCCGCCCCCGACTTCCCGGACCCGCCCGATGACGTTTTCCGCTGCGATCTTCGACATGGACGGCCTGCTCATCGATTCCGAGCGGACGATCATGAACACGTGGATCGACGTCGCGCACGCGCATGGCGTCGCGCTGTCGGCCGCCGATTACCTGCAGATCGTCGGCCGCTCGTTCGCGGAAGGCCAGGTGATCCTCGCGGCGCTCATCGGCGATACCGACACGTTCGCCGCGGTGCGCACGCGCGTGCGCGAACGGCTCGCCGCGCCCGAGCCGCATCCGAAGTTTCCGCTGAAGCCCGGCGCGCACGCGCTGCTCAGCGCGCTCGCGCAGGCCGGCATTCCGTGCGCCGTTGCGTCGTCGTCCGCGCGCGACGTGATCCGCACGCGGCTCGACGCGGTCGGCGCGCTGCCGTTCTTCCACGCGATCGCGGGCGGCGACGAAGTCGCGCGCGGCAAGCCCGACCCGGCCGTCTACCGGCTCGCGGCCGAACGGCTCGGCGTGCCGGCCGATGCATGCGTCGCATTCGAGGACAGCGATTTCGGCGCGCAGTCCGCGGCCGGCGCCGGCGCGTCGGTCGTTACCGTGCCCGACCTGAAGGCGCCCACGCCCGAGATCGTCACGCTGAGCCTGCACGTGCTCGCGTCGCTCGACGACGCGCTCGCGCTCGTGCCGGCCTGGTTCGGGCTGCCCGACGTGCGGCGCCGCTGAGCCGGCGCGCTCACAAACGCAAACGGGCACCTCGCGGTGCCCGTTTTTCATTGCCGTCGCGGAATCCGCGCACGATGCGTGCGCGTCGCGCGTCAGCGGTTGCCGGCCGTTTCCGACAGGCGCTTCATCGTCGCGATGCGCGCGCCGATCAGGTCGATCCGCCCGTCCTCGCCGACGAGCGGCGCCGTCGCGTCGCGGTAGGCGCCCCACGCGCGCTGCGCATGCACGAGCGTCGCGGCCGAGTGCGCGGGCATCTTGCGCCGCAGCTTCTGGTAGTAGCGATTCAGGTCGAACAGCGCGTGCTCGCACGCGGCATCCTGCTCGCACGGCCGGATGCGGCGCACGGGGTCGCGCGCATCGTTCCTCGCCGCATTCGCCGGGCTGCCCGCCGCCGCACCCGACGCGCCCGACGCACCGCTGTCCGGCACCTTCGGCGCCGCATAGCGATCGGCCGCGGCCCGCAGCGCGAGCGCGCGCTCGCGCACCGGCTGCAGCTGCATGTCGGCGCTCGCCATCGTGTACATCGTGCCGCGCGTCGTGTCGTACACGGCCTTCAGCAGATGCGCCTCGTCCTTGCGCCACGTGAGCCAGCGCCGCTGGCTCTCCTGCCAGCCGCGCTTCGCGTCGTCGGGCGCATCGTTCAGCAGGCGCTGGTACGCGTCGTCCATCACCGCCTGCCACTGCTGCTGCGCTTCGCCCATGCACTGGATCTGCCCGGCCGTCGACGACCGGTCGCGCCGCGCGAGGCACTGCCGCATCGCCACGTCGTTCGGGTCGGCCGCCGCGACTTCCGCATGCGCCGCGCCCGACCAGGCTGCCCAGGCGACGAGCGCGGCCGCGGCCGCGCGCATCGTCCCGAATCGAGTCCGCTTCATCGTCAATCGCGCACGCAGTCGACGAAATACTCGACGCGCCCGTTCACCTCTTCCGCGACGAGGCCGTGGATGTCGGTGTGGAAGCCCGGGAAGCGCTCGTTGAAATCGCGCGCGAACCGCAGGTAGTTGACGATCGTCTTGTTGAAGCGCTCGCCCGGGATCAAGAGCGGAATGCCCGGCGGGTACGGCGTCAGCAGGATGCTCGTCACGCGGCCTTCGAGCTCGTCGAGCGGCACGCGGTCGATCTTGCGGTGCGCGAGCTTCGCGAACGCGTCCGACGGCTTCATCGCGGGCTCCATGTCCGACAGGTACATCTCGGTCGTCAGGCGCGCGATGTCGTTCGCGCGATACACGTCGTGGATCTGCGTGCACAGGTCGCGCAGGCCGACGCGCTCGTAGCGCGGATGCTGCGCGACGAATTCCGGCAGCACGCGCCACAGCGGCTGGTTGTTGTCGTAGTCGTCCTTGAACTGCTGCAGCTCGGTCACCATCGAGTTCCAGCGGCCCTTCGTGATGCCGATCGTGAACATGATGAAGAACGAGTACAGCCCCGTCTTCTCGACGATGATCCCGTGCTCGGCGAGGTACTTCGTGACGATCGCGGCCGGAATGCCGGTCTCGCCGAATTCGCCGTCGACGTCGAGCCCCGGCGTGATGATCGTCGCCTTGATCGGGTCGAGCATGTTGAAGCCTTCCGCGAGCGGGCCGAAGCCGTGCCAGCGGTCGTTCGGCTTCAGCATCCAGTCGTCGCGCGAGCCGATGCCTTCCTGCGCCAGGTTGTCCGGCCCCCACACGCTGAAGAACCAGTCGTCGCCGTACTCGGCGTCGACCTTGCGCATCGCGCGGCGGAAGTCGATCGCCTCGGCGATCGATTCCTCGACGAGCGCGGTGCCGCCCGGCGGCTCCATCATCGCGGCCGCGACGTCGCACGACGCGATGATCGCGTACTGCGGGCTCGTCGACGTGTGCATCAGGTACGCCTCGTTGAAGCGGTGCTTGTCGAACGTGCGGTTCTCGGAATCCTGCACGACGATCTGCGACGCCTGCGAGATGCCCGCGAGCAGCTTGTGCGTCGAGTGCGTCGCGAACACGAGCGCGCCGGTGCGCGGCCGGCCGTCGCCGATCGCGTGCATGTCGCGGTAGAAGTCGTGGAACGTCGCGTGCGGCAGCCACGCTTCGTCGAAGTGCAGCGTGTCGAGCAGGTCGCCGAGCAGGTCCTTGATCATCTCGACGTTGTACACGACGCCGTCGTACGTGCTCTGCGTGATCGTCAGGATGCGCGGCTTCAGGTCCGGGTTCTGGCGCAGCGCCTCGCGCGCGAACGGGTTCGCCTCGATCTTCTTGCGGATGTTCTCCGGCTTGAATTCGTCGCGCGGGATCGGGCCGATGATGCCGAAGTGGTTGCGCGTCGGCGTGAGGAACACCGGAATCGCGCCCGTCATCGTGATCGCATGCAGGATCGACTTGTGGCAGTTCCGGTCGACCAGCACGATGTCGCCGGGCGCGACCGTCGCGTGCCAGACGATCTTGTTCGACGTCGACGTGCCGTTGGTCACGAAGAACAGGTGGTCGGCGCTGAAGATGCGCGCCGCGTTGCGCTCCGACGCGGCCACCGGGCCCGTGTGGTCGAGCAGCTGGCCGAGTTCGTCCACCGCGTTGCAGACGTCCGCGCGCAGCATGTTCTCGCCGAAGAACTGGTGGAACATCTGGCCGAGCGGGTTCTTCAGGAACGCGACGCCGCCCGAGTGGCCCGGGCAGTGCCACGAGTACGAGCCTTCGTCCGCGTACTTGACGAGTTCCTTGAAGAACGGCGGCGCCAGCGAGTCGAGATACACCTTCGCCTCGCGGATGATGTGGCGCGCGACGAACTCCGGCGTGTCCTCGAACATGTGGATGAAGCCGTGCAGCTCGCGCAGGATGTCGTTCGGCAGGTGCCGCGACGTGCGCGTCTCGCCGTACAGGAAGATCGGGATGTCGGCGTTGCGGCGGCGCACTTCGGTGACGAACGCGCGCAGTTCGATGATCGCGGTGGCCAGCTCGGGTAGCTCGCCGTCCGGGCCGGTTTCGCCGAGCATGAGTTCGTCGTCGTCGATCGACAGGATGAAGCACGACGCGCGGCTCGACTGCTGCGCGAACGACGTCAGATCGCCGTAGCTCGTGAGGCCGAGGACTTCGACGCCCTCCTTCTCGATCGCTTCGGCCAGCGCCCGGATGCCGGAGCCCGAGATGTTCTCGGAGCGGAAATCTTCGTCGATGATGACGACGGGAAAACGAAACTTCATGGGCGAATCTCCAAAAAGAACGACCGCGGCGCGTCACGCGCAGCGGTCACCCGGAAACTGGTCGGTGTTGGACAGATATACAACCAGATCAGGTTTTCGGCAGCGTGACACCCCGTTGCCCTTGATACTTGCCGCCGCGATCCGCGTACGACACGTCGCACACCTCGTCGCTCTCGAAGAAGAGCACCTGGGCGACGCCTTCGTTCGCGTAGATCTTCGCGGGCAACGGCGTGGTGTTCGAGAATTCCAGCGTGACGTAGCCTTCCCATTCGGGTTCGAACGGCGTCACGTTGACGATGATCCCGCAGCGCGCGTAGGTCGACTTGCCGAGGCAGACCGTCAGCACGGTGCGCGGAATGCGGAAATATTCGACGGTGCGGGCCAGCGCGAACGAATTCGGCGGAATGATGCACACGTCGCCCTTGAAATCGACGAACGACCCCTCGTCGAAGTTCTTCGGATCGACGATCGTCGAGTTGATGTTCGTGAAGATCTTGAATTCGTCCGCGCAGCGGATGTCGTAGCCGTAGCTCGACGTCCCGTAGCTGACGATCCGGCGGCCGTCCTCGGACGCACGAACCTGATCGGGCACGAACGGCTCGATCATCTTGTGCTCTTCGGCCATGCGCCGGATCCACTTGTCGGATTTGATGCTCATATCAGGGCGCCAGAAAACGCTGCGTGACGGTAAACGAGGGCCGCCGCTTCGGGGCGGCCGGGAAAGGCGCACATTTTACGCGATCGCGGACGCACGCATGCGGCGCCCTTCAACGGATCACGCCGCACGCGAGTGCGGGCCCCGCGCCGTGCTGCGCAAACGCGGGGTCGCTCGGGTCGCGGTGCACCAGCGCCGCGCGGTTGATCGCCGAGCGCACGCCGTCGAGCGCGAGGTCGGGCGCGACGATGAAGCCCGCCGCGACGCCGTTCGCATCCGCATGGATGTTGCCGAGATCGCCGGCGACCCGCGCGCCCGCGCGCAGCCGGTCGGCGGCCGGCGAGAATACCTGGCCGGCACTGGAGCCGTCGCCGGCGTTGCAGTCGCCGCGCTCGTGCACCTGCAGCGCGTGGTCGCTGTTCGGCGGCAGGCCCGTCAGGTTGTAGGTGACCTGCACGCCGTCGGGACGCTCGACCAGCGTCACGGAGCCTTGCGCCTGCGAGCCGACCGTCGGCCGCAGTTGTGCGTCGGCGCGCTTTTCATGCGTCGACGAAAAGGAAGTACAGCCGGCCACGAGGGCCAGCGCGGCGGCGGCCAGCAGCGCGTGCCACGCGCTGCTGGCGCGCGCGCCGGGATATCGTTCGTTCATTCGATCCTCGTGCCGGCGAGCGGCCGTCTGATACGGCGCCCCGCCGGGCGGGCAAAGGGACCCTGGAAAAGTCGCCATCATACCGCGCCTCGCGGCGCCGCAAGCAGCGTCCGGCCCCGTCCCGCAAGGGTTTTACGTATTTTGAACAACGATGCTCGGAAACTTCGACGTCATGTCGCGCGCGCGCTCGGCAATCGCCAGCGCCACGCCGCGCGCGATTTCGCGGTAACGCTGCGCGATCGCGCCGTCCGGATCGGCCGCGACCGTCGGTGCGCCGCTGTCGGCCCGCTCGCGAATCGCGATGTCGAGCGGCAGGCTGCCGAGCACGTTCACGCCGTATTCCTTCGACATCCGTTCCGCGCCGCCCGCGCCGAAGATGTGCTCCTCGTGGCCGCAGTTCGAGCAGATGTGGATGCTCATGTTCTCGACGATGCCGAGGATCGGGATGCCGACCTTCTCGAACATTTTCAGGCCCTTTTTCGCGTCGAGCAGCGCGATGTCCTGCGGCGTCGTGACGATCACCGCGCCCGTCACCGGCACGCGCTGCGCGAGCGTCAGCTGGATGTCGCCGGTGCCCGGCGGCATGTCGACGATCAGGTAGTCGAGCTCGCGCCAGTTGGTCTGGCGCAGCAGCTGCTCGAGCGCCGACGTCGCCATCGGGCCGCGCCACACCATCGGGTTGTCTTCCTCGATCAGGAAGCCGATCGAGTTCGCCTGCAGGCCGTGGCCGACGAGCGGGTTCATCGACTGGTTGTCCGGCGACTCGGGCCGCTGGCCGTGGATGCCGAGCATCGTCGGCAGCGACGGGCCGTAGATGTCCGCATCGAGGATGCCGACCGATGCGCCTTCCGCGGCGAGCGCGAGCGCGAGGTTGACGGCGGTCGTGCTCTTGCCGACGCCGCCCTTGCCCGACGCGACGGCGACGATGTTCTTGACGTTCGGCAACAACTTCACGCCGCGCTGCACGGTGTGCGCGACGATCTCCTGCGACACGTTCACGCGCGCGTCGCGCACGCCCGGCACGGCCTTCAGCGCGGCGCTCACGCGCGCGCGCACGTCGTCGTGCTGGCTCTTCGCCGGATAGCCGAGCACGACGTCCGCCGATACGACGTCGCCGTCGATCGCGACGTTGCGCACACCTTTGCCGGCCGCGTACGGGCGGCCCGTGTTGGGGTCAGCGACTGCCGCGAGCGCGGCGTCGACGAGGGCCCGGTCAATGCTCATCGAAACTCCGTGAAAACGTTCTTTTCGCGCCCAAACGTCAAGAATGATCAAATAACGCGGCGAAAATCGGGAAAAGTGAAAGAATCTGTTGCATGCCATTGCGCGAACGCGCGAGCCGGCGCAATCTTCGCGTGCGGCACGCTATGGGGCCAAATCGGCCCCGTACCGCCTATATTGTAGAGGCTGACGCGTCGCGCTGCCCGAACAGCCACGCTGCCGGGCAGGGCATGTGGTCGCCACGGCGACCGCCGCGCGTGCAGGATCGCCGGGCCTCGTCCGGGCGGGCCTGCCTGCAGGCCGTACCTGTTGTCGTTGTCGACTCGTTCAACCAAGAGAGGAATCCCAGATGAACATGAAAATCGCAACCCGCTTGTCCGTCTTCGTATTGGCCGGTGCGGTTCTCGCCGGCTGCGCGACGTCGCCGCAAGGCACCAACACGGCCGTCGGCACGGGCGCGGGCGCCGCGCTGGGCGCCGGCATCGGTGCGCTGGCGGGCGGCGGCAAGGGCGCGGCGATCGGCGCCGGCGTCGGCGCGCTGGTCGGCGGCGTGACGGGTTACAACTGGCAGGCAATCAAGAACAAGCTGGCGCCGTCGGCGGCCCAGACCGGCACGCAGGTGACCGAGCAGCCGGACGGCTCGCTGAAGCTGAACGTGCCGAGCTCGGTGACGTTCGCGACGAACCAGTACGCGATCACGCCGGCGTTCACGCCGCTGCTGAACGACCTGGCCACGACGCTGAACCAGAACCCGCAGGTCACCGCGTCGGTCGTCGGCTACACCGACAGCACGGGCTCGGCGCAGCTCAACCAGACGCTGTCGCAGAACCGCGCGCAGAGCGTCGTGAACGCGCTCGCGCAGCGCGGCGTCAACGCCGGCCGCCTGTCGGCGCAGGGCATGGGCCCGTCGAACCCGATCGCGGACAACGCGACGGAAGCCGGCCGCGCACAGAACCGCCGCGTCGAGATCTACCTGCGCGCCGCGCAGGCGCAGTAAGCGCGCAACGGCGGGGAATCCGGGAACGCGCGGGCGCGCCGCTCGCACGGCCCCGCCGGACAAGGCGTCCGGCGGGGCATGTAACAAATCGAAAAAAATTTCGAACTTCTGTCGCAAGCCGCGGTCTTTCTTTACGGTACGCGGCTGGTGTTGCCGGCGCGTCACCATTCTCCTCTTGTCGTTGTTGCTCCGGGGCCGTATCCGCCCCGGTTTTTTTTGCCGGCGAAAAACGTGCCGCACCGCAACAACCGACACCCGACCGCGGCATGCCCATCGCGCCGGCCCCTGCCCGCCCGGCCCGCGGCGGCCGCCCGCCTGCCCGGCCCGCGCCCCTGCTAGAATCGCTGTTTCCCGTGGTTTCCCGCCGTTCCTCTACAGACCCTATGTCCGCATCCGACCTCACTTCCGTGCAGGCCGCCGCGCCGCAAGGCCGCCGCCAGATCCTCGTCACGTCCGCGCTGCCGTATGCCAACGGCCAGATCCACATCGGCCACCTGGTCGAGTACATCCAGACCGACATCTGGGTGCGGGCGCTGCGAATGCACGGCCATGAGGTCTACTACATCGGCGCCGACGACACGCACGGCACGCCGGTCATGCTGCGCGCCGAGAAGGAAGGCGTCACGCCGAAGCAGCTGATCGAACGTGTCTGGACCGAGCACAAGCGCGACTTCGACAGCTTCGGCGTGTCGTTCGACAACTTCTACTCGACCGATTCCGACGAGAACCGCGTGCTGAGCGAGAAGATCTATCTCGCGCTGAAGGAAAACGGCCTGATCGCCGAGCGCGAGATCGAGCAGGCGTACGACCCGGTCAAGGAAATGTTCCTGCCGGACCGCTTCATCAAGGGCGAGTGTCCGAAGTGCCATGCGAAGGACCAGTACGGCGACAACTGCGAGGTGTGCGGCTCGACCTACCTGCCGACCGAGCTGCTGAACCCGTACTCGGTGGTGTCGGGCGCGACGCCGGTGCGCAAGACGTCGACGCACTACTTCTTCCGCCTGTCCGACCCGCGCTGCGAGACGTTCCTGCGCGACTGGGTGAGCGGCCTCGCGCAGCCGGAGGCGACCAACAAGATGCGCGAGTGGCTCGGCGACGCCGGCGAGGCAAAGCTCGCCGACTGGGACATCTCGCGCGACGCGCCGTACTTCGGCTTCGAGATCCCGGGTGCGCCCGGCAAGTATTTCTACGTGTGGCTCGATGCGCCGGTCGGCTACTACGCGAGCTTCAAGAACCTGTGCGATCGCCAGGGCATCGATTTCGACGCGTGGATCCGCCCGGGCTCGGCCGCCGAGCAGTACCACTTCATCGGCAAGGACATCCTGTACTTCCACACGCTGTTCTGGCCCGCGATGCTCGAGTTCTCGGGCCACCGCACGCCGACCAACGTGTTCGCGCACGGCTTCCTGACGGTGGACGGCGCGAAGATGTCGAAGTCGCGCGGCACGTTCATCACCGCGCAGAGCTACATCGACACGGGCCTGAACCCCGAATGGCTGCGCTACTACTTCGCCGCGAAGCTGAACGCGACGATGGAAGACCTCGACCTGAACCTCGACGACTTCCAGGCGCGCGTGAACAGCGATCTCGTCGGCAAGTACGTGAACATCGCGAGCCGCGCGGCGGGCTTCCTGCTCAAGCGCTTCGACGGCCGCGTGCAGGACAGCGCGATGAACCATCCGCTCGTCGCGACGCTGCGCGACGCGATTCCGCAGATCGCCGCGCACTACGAGGCGCGCGAATACTCGCGCGCGCTGCGCCAGACGATGGAGCTCGCCGACGAGGTCAACGCGTACGTCGACGGCGCGAAGCCGTGGGAGCTCGCGAAAGATCCGGCCAACGCGGTGGCGCTGCACGAAACCTGCAGCGTGAGCCTCGAGGCGTTCCGCCTGCTGTCGCTCGCGCTGAAGCCGGTGATGCCGCGCGTGGCGGAAGCGGTCGAGGCGTTCTTCGGCATCGCGCCGCTCACGTGGGCCGACGCCGCCAAGCCGCTGTCGTCGGCGCAGCCGATCAAGGCGTACCAGCACCTGATGACGCGCGTCGACGTGAAGCAGATCGACGCGCTGCTCGCAGCGAACCGCGATTCACTGCAGGCCGAGCCGGCAGGCGCGGCGGCGGCGAGCGCAAATGCCGCGAAGGCGACGGCCAAGGCGAACGCGAAGCCCGCCGCCGCCGCGAACGGCGCGGACGACGACGCGCCGATCTCGATCGACGATTTCGCGAAGATCGACCTGCGCATCGCGAAGATCGTCGCGTGCCAGGCGGTCGAAGGCTCGGACAAGCTGCTGCAGCTCACGCTCGACGTCGGCGAGGAGAAGACCCGCAACGTGTTCTCCGGCATCAAGTCCGCGTACCAGCCCGAGCAGCTCGTCGGCAAGCTGACGGTGATGGTCGCGAACCTCGCGCCGCGCAAGATGAAGTTCGGGCTGTCCGAAGGGATGGTGCTCGCGGCGTCGGCCGCCGACGAGAAGGCCGAGCCGGGCCTCTACATCCTCGAGCCGCACAGCGGCGCGAAGCCGGGCATGCGCGTGAAGTAAGCGGCGCGCGCCGCCGCTTGCGCGACAGCCCCGCACGATACGTGCGGGGCTTTTTTGTGCGTGGCGCGACCCGGCTCGCCACCCGGCGCGCAGCACGGACGGCTTCCGCTACCATGTCGGCGCGCGCGGCAGCCGCGCGCGCATGCCGATGCAATCTGCAGCACCGGAACCCGCCATATTCCGACGACCGCCGCGCGCGGTCGGCCACAGGCCGTGGCGGCGGGCTCCGCCCACACAACAAAGAAATGAAAACGCACCCGAAGCCTTCCGGGCCGGACGGACGCGCGCGTCGTCCCGCATGAGCCGCCCCCGTTCCCCCGTGACGATCCCGCTCGTGCCGATCGCCGACGCGAACGGCGTCGCGCCGCTCGTCGCGCGCAGCCGCGCATTCGGCGCGCTCGCCGAGCGCTTTGCGTGGCTCGCGCTGCGCGAGCCGCCCGCCGACGACCGTACCCGCTGGCACACGCACTCGCTCGGCACACGCGCGATCCGCTTCGCGCAGCCGCTGACGTTCACGCCCTACGCGGCCGCGCAGCCCTGCTCCGCGCGCTGCCGGTTCTGCTCGGAAACGCTCGTCGACGACACCGCATCGGGCCCGATGGCCGCGAGCCTGCGCCCCGGCACGCATTATTTCGACCGGCTCGGCCGCGCGCTGCGGGCGCTGCGCGGCGTGCCGCTGTCGTATTCGCTGTCCGGGCTCGAGAACACCGACGATCCGGGCTGGCTGCTGTCGCTCGTCGAGGCCCTCGGCGCGGCCGGCGACGACGGCCCCGACGTCGGCGGCAGCGTGCTGTACACGAACGGCGCGGGCCTCGTCGAGCACGGCGGCGCGCTGCTGCCCGCGCTCGCGGCCTTCGGGCTGTCGTGGCTCGAATGGTCGCGCCATCACGATCGCGACGACGTGAACCAGTCGATCATGCGCTTTCGCCCCGGCCAGCCCGTGATGCGCGACGCCGCGTTCGAGACGGCGTTCGCCGCCGCGCGCGAGCGCTTCCCGGTCAAGCTCGTCTGCATCGTGCAGCGCGGCGGCGTCGAGACGCCGGCCGACGTGCTCCGTTACCTGGACCGCGCACGTGCGCTCGGCGCGAGCGCCGTGATCTTCCGCGAATTCTCCGCACTGCCCGACACGTACCGGCACAACGCGACGCGGCGCTACATCGACCAGGCGCGGATCGCGATCGATGCGCTGCTGCTCGCCTGCGTCGCCGACCCCGTGTTTTCCTCCGTTTGCGAACCGATCGCGCTGACGGGCGGCTACTACTTCTGGAATGCGCGCTGGGCGCATCGCGACGGGCTCGAAGTCGTGTTCGAGGCGTCCGACTACGGCGCGATGCGCGAGCACGAGCTGCGCGACGCCGTGTACAAGCTCGTATTCCATCCGAACGGCAACCTGTGCGCGGGCTGGCAGCCGACGCGCGACATCCTGTGGAGCGACGATGGCCACCGTGACTAGCTGGCTGCGCCTGACCGGCGAGGCCGCCGACACCACCCTGCCCGCCGACCTGCGCGCGCGGGATGCGCTCGCCGCGCGCGATTGCGGCTGGGTCGAGCAGATGGTGCCGTTCATCGGCAGCCACGCGACGCCGGGCGGCTGGATCGTCGATCCGTTTTGCGGCTTCGGCACGACGCTCGTCGCCGCCGCGCAATGCGGCGTGCCGGCGCTCGGCGTCGAGATCGATCCGGAACGCGCGGCATTCGCACGCGAACGGCTCGCGCGCGCGGGCGGCCCGGCCGGCCGCCATCCGGTGCTCGCGGGCGACCTGTCGACCACCGCGACGCAAGCCGCCGCGCGCGACGCCGGCGGCCCGTTCACGCTGTGCCTGACGAACGTGCCGTACTTCGGCTGCGACGAGCTGCCCGGCAAGCCAGCCGATGGGCAGCTGTATGGCGTCGCGCACTACGCGCCGTATCTGGAACGGATGCGCAACGTGTTCGCGGGCGTGCATGCGCTGCTCGAACCGGGCGGCTGGTGCATCGCGATGGCGCAGAACCTGCGCCTCGGCGGCCGGTTCGTGCCGCTCGCGTGGGATGTCGCGCGGCTGCTCGGCGAACGCTTCGTGCTGCACGAGGAACGCGTGCTGATCTACGAACGCGCGGGCGGCCCCGCGCCGCACGGCGACGGTGCGACCGACCGCACGCACGAATACGCGCTCGTCTGCCGCAAGGCGCCGCTCGCGAGCGACGCGGACGCCGCCCGTGCGCTCGTCGCCGCGTTGACGCGCGATGGCTTCGCATTCGCCGTGATCGGCAGCTTCGCCCGCCGGCTCGCAGCCGAAGCGGGCCATGCCGAGATCGGCGCCGATGCGCCGCTGAACGACGTCGACCTCGTGGTGCCGCCCGACGATGCGGGCGTGTCGCGGCTGCTGCAATGGCTGGAAGCCGACGGCTTCTCGATGGAGTCGTGGAATGCGCGGATCACGCCGCCGGTCGCGACGGCCGCGCTGCGCTACCGTCACTACTTCCGCGCGCGGCGGGTCGATGCGCGCGGCCGGCTGTTGCAGGTCGACATCACGGTCGCCGACACGCAGGAGCGATTCGCCGCGTGCGCGGGCGCGAACGCCTGCTGAGCCGCTTGCGGGCCTCGCGCCACGGCAACCGCCGCGACGCGAGGCCCGCCGCCGTCACCGGCGCCCGAACCAGCGGTCGAAGCGCCGCGTGTAGTTCAGGTCGACGCCCTGGAACGTGCCGCCGTACGCGGACACCGACCAGAAGCGCGTCAGGTTGATCGTCCCCTTGAACGCGTTGGCTGCCGATTGCAGCCCCTGCTCGTAGCCGAGCACGAAGCGCTCGTTGATCGCCTTCGAGATCTGCACGACCTGCGGATCGGTCAGGCCGACGTCGCTGCGGCCGATCGAGAATTCGTCGAGGCCGATGCTCTGCGCGACGCGCTTGCCGGTTGCGCTGCCGAGCAGCGCGAGCGCGGCGGTCATCGCGTTCTGCTGGCCGACGTTGTTGCCCTGGTCGGTACCGTGGCCGAACAGCAGCCACGACAGCTTCTCGTTGTCGGTCACGTTCGGCTCCGACACCAGCTTCACCGTCGGCGCCTGGATCGTGCCCGTCACCTGCACGCCCGCCTCGACTTCCTGGTTGCGCCGCATCGCGAGGATGTTGACCCCCGGGTTCGACACCGGGCCGTTGAACGTGAAGAAGCCGTTCTCGATCGCGAGCTTGCGGCCGAACGACGTGTAGGTCGACCCTTCCGTCACGCGCACGTTGCCGACCGCGCGCAGCGGCACGCCAGGCGCGCTCATCACGGTGATCGTGCCGCGCAGCCCGAGATCCGCGCCGTGGCCCTTGAAGCGGAAGTCGTTGCCGAGGCCGATGTCGATGTTCGCGCGCGGCGCGAGCGACGGCGCGGGCTTGTCCGCGGCCGGCTGCGGCTTCGCGATCGCGGTGCCGGTCTGCGTCTCGCCGCGCACCGTGCCGTCGGCGCGCACGATCACGACGTCGTCGGACAGGTGCGGCGCCGACTGTTCCGGCAGATCGAACAGCGCGCGATCGACGACGAACTTGCCGTCGATCGCGAGCCCGCCGCGCGGCCCTTCGTTCGCGACCGTGGCCTTGCCGGACAGCGACAGCTTGCGGTCGGGCGCCGCGAACAGCTCGAGCTTGTCGGCGACGATGCTCGCGGTGAGGTCCGGCGCCTCGTTGTCGAGCCGCACGCGGCCGATCGCGCGCAGCGTGCCGTCGCCGCCGTGGAACTCGACCTGCTGGAATTCGACGAGGTTCTCCGCGAGCCGGATGCGCACGATGCCATCCTTCAGCTGCACGCCCTGGTCGACGAGCGTCGCGGACAGTTCGTCGCCGGTCAGCATGCCCGACACGTTCGGCTTCGCCGGCGTGCCGGCGACGGTGAGCTTCAGCGCCGCGCGCCCGCCGAGCAGGTAACTCGGCCCGAACAGGTTGCCGGTCGCCTTCAGCGACGGGATGTCCGCGTCGATGCGGCCCGCCAGCGGGCCGTCGTCGGCCACCGCGAGCACGCCGTCGCGCGGCGCGAACGGCACCGCGACGTTCGCATCGAGCGTGCCGATCCGGCTCGCCTTGGCCTGCGCGGTCACGTTCAGGCGGTTGCCCGCGCCGAACGCGGCGCGCGCGGCCAGCTCGGTCAGGCCGAGCGACGAGATCCCGCGCGCGGTCTCGACGGTCACGTCGCCGCCGCGCCGCTTGACCTGCAGGTAGCCGGTCGCCGTCGCGCCGACCGAGAAATCCCAGTCGGCATCGAGCACGACGTCGGTGCGCACCGGCGGGCGCTGGCCCGTCAGCGCCTGGCGGACCTCGAGGAAGCGCGCGACCGACGCGCCGCTCACCGCGCCCGCGGAGCGCAGCTGGCCGTGGTCGTACGCGAACGACTTCAGGTCGATCGCCGCGCCTTCGAGCGTCAGCTTCGCCGCGCCGAGCACCGCGCGCCCGCCGCCCGCCGACACGGTCAGCGGCGTCTGCAAGGCGAAAGCCGGCGTGCCGCGGTTCGCCAGCCGCGTGACGGTGCCGTCCCAGCGCATTCCGTCGCGGTTCTCCACCACCCCGCCGTTCGCCGCGAGCGTCACGTCGATCACGCGCCCGCCGGCCATCCCGAGCGCCGACGCGTCGAGCGTGTGCTTCGCGCGCGTGCCGTCGAGGTTCGCGCGCAGCGTCTTCAGCTCCAGCGAGCCGAGCGCCACGTTGCTCGCGTCGGCGGTGAACACCAGCGCGCCGTGCGCGCCGTCGCGGATGTCGGCGCGGCCCTGCGCGGCGCCGATCCGGTTCGCGCCGAACACGACGCCTTCGGCCTTGTAGGTCGCGGTCACGTTCGGATGCGCGAAGCTGCCGGTCAGGTCGCCCTGCGCCTGCACCAGCCCCGCGACGCCGAAGCCGAGCCGGTCGAGCTGCGGCGCATCGACGGCGAAGCGCAGCCGGTCGCCGGGCGCGCCGAAGCTGCCGTGCAGGTCGACGCGATTGCCGGCGATCGACAGGTTCGCGTTGCTCGGCAGGATGCGCTCGCCGGCAAGCTGCACGACGCCCGCGCCGGTCAGCGGCACGCCGTCGTACAAGCTGTCGCCGAGCTTGAACGTCGCCTTCGTCGACACCTGCGGCGCGAACGCGCCCGATGCGGTCAACGTGCCGTTCACACGCGTCTCGCCGCGCTTGGCCGGCGCGGCTTGCGTGGATCGCACGGCCTTCGCGCCGGGCTTACCCGCCGCGGCCGGCTTAGGCGCACCGAGCGCGGCGAGCAGCAGCGGATCGAAGTTCGCGAGCGTCGCCTTCGCGTCGTAGCTCGAATGCGCGTCGTGGCGGAACACGCCGCTCAGGTCGATGCGCCCCTTGGCCGCCGTCACGCGCGCGTCCGTCACCACCGTCTGCTGCGGCGTCAGCGCGACCTTCGCGCGCGCGCCGAGCGCGAGCTTCGGATCGGCGAGGTCGAAGTCGACGGTCTGCACGCCGCTCGCGAGCGTCACGCCGACCGGCCCGCCGAGCCGCATCGGGCGCAGCGCCGCGACGAACGCGTTGAGGTCGAGGTTCGCGACCTTCAGGTCGAAGCGGCCCTTGCCGCCCGCGAGCGTGCCGCCGCCCGTCACGCTGCCGTCGCGGATCAGCTTCAGCGCAAGGCCGTCGATCCGCTGCGCGTGCGCGTCGAGCCGCACCGAGGCCTTCGCATCGACCACCGGCAGCAGCTGGTCGCCGAGCGTGCCCGGCTTCGCGTTGACGATCGACACCGGGCCCGTCACCGCGAACGCATGCGGATGCGCGGGATCAGCCGGCGCCGGCGCGAGTTCGGCGCGCACCGCGAGATCCGCGGCCGGCGCACCCGGCGCCAGCGCCTGCGGATTCACGTGATCGAACGCGAGCGACGCGCGCGTGAGCGGCACCGCGCCGAACGGCGCTGCCTCGACGTGCGCGCGCCCGTTCAGCTTGAGGCCGCTCGCGTTGACGTCGGCGACGAGCGCCTCGAGCGAGCCAGACACGCGCGCCCGCGCATCGACCGGCTCGTCGGCGAGCTTGCCCGCGTAGGTCGCGTCGCCCGTCAGCGCGAACGGCCGCACGCCGTCGAGCTTCGCGCGCGCGCTCAGCGCGCCGAACGGCGTATCGACGTGCTCGAGCACCAGGTCGTGATGGCGGCCGTCGCTGCGGCCGTTCAGCGCGAGATGGTCGAGCTGCGTCGTCGATCCGCCTTCATGGATCGCGAGATGATCGAAGCGCAGGTCGTCGATCCGCAGCTGCAGCGGCAGGCTCAGGTCCTGCGGCGTCACCGTCGGCGTCGACGGCCCCGGCGCGATCCGCACGTCGATCGTGCCCGCGCGCAGGTAGGCGATCGTCACGCGCAGCGGCGCGCGGGTCAGCGACCAGCGGCCGTCGAGACGGTCGATGCGCACCTCGGTGCCGGCGCCGCCCGGGCTCGTCCACGCGAACGACTTCACGCGCACGCCGGTGGCCAGCGCGCCGCCTTCGAGCGTGCCCGCGAGCCGCCCGGCGAGCACGCGCACCGCCGCGTCCCACGCGAGCCGCGTGCCGCGCTCGGTCGTGATCGCGGCCAGCACGAGCCCGGCCGCCAGCACGACGAGCAGCACGACGCCAGCCAGCGCCCATGCGACGCCGCGCACGAGCTGCGACCGGCGCGGTGCGCCTTCGGGCGCTCGCTGGGGCGCGTCCGGATCGTGGGGCGGCGGCGTGTCGTGAGTGTCCTTCGTCATGCGGTATGTCGTGGCGGAAGCGGTTCGGTCAGAAGGCGACGCCGAGCGTCAGGTAAGGTCGCACGCTGTGGTTGCGCAGCCCGTAGGCGAGGTCGAAGTTGATCGGGCCGACCGGGCTGCGCCAGCGCGCGCCGATGCCCACGCCCGGGTAGAACACCTTCTCGCCCCATGCGTCGGTAGCAGTGCCGATGTCGAAGAACGTCGCGGCGCCCCAGTCGCGGTTGAACCAGTGCTGGTATTCGGCGGTGCCGGTCACCAGGTACTTGGTCGGCAGCACCGAGCCGTCGACGTTGTTGCCGATGCCCTGGTAGCCGTAGCCGCGCACCGAGTTCGAGCCGCCCGCGCGAAACAGCAGCGACGCCGGCACGCTCGACGAGCTGCCGCTCGTGAACACGCCGCCCAGCTCCGCGCGGAACACGAACAGGTCGCGCTTGCCGATCGGCAGGTACTGCTGGCCGCGCGCGTAGCCGCGGATGAAGGTCTGGTCGGCCAGCGCGCCCTTCACCGCGAAGCCGGCCTCCGCGTGAATCAGGTTGCCCGAGCGCGGAAACAGCGGATCGTCGACGTTGCGGCGCGTCCACGCCCACTGCGGCACGAGCGCGCGGCTCATGGTCGGCCCCGCGCCGTTCTGCTTGAGCCGGTCCTGGTAGAACATCAGCGAATACGCGTAGTCGATGAACTGCCCGGTGCGGGTGCGCTGCACGCCGACCCGCGCGCTGTAGATGCGCGTGTCGGACACGTCGGTGTTCGTGTACGACGCGAGCACGCTGTTGGTCCACGCGCGCTCCCCCGGCGGCATCGACAGCTGGATCTGGCCGTACTGCTGGATCTGGTCGAGCCGGCCCGATACTGTCAGCGGCCAGGCCGCGCCGAACGTGTCGAGGTACGTATACGAGCCCTGCACGTGCGGGCCGGTGTCGGTCGCATAGCCGACCCCGCCGCGGATGTTGTTGTACGGGTACTCGCTGACCTTCACGTGCACCGGCGTCCGCTCGGGCTTCGCGGTGTCGCTGCCGACGTCGATCGCGACGCTCGCGTAGTACGGCGTGTTCTGCAGCTGCCGCTGCAGCTCGGTGATCCGCCGGGTGTCGTAGATCTCGCCTTCGGACAGCGGATTGACGTGGGTGACGATCTTCTCCGGATAGCGGCGCACGCCCTCGACATCGACCTTGCCGATCGTGAAGGTCGGGCCGCTGTCGAACGTGACCGCGAGCGTCGCGCGCTGCGTGCGCGGATCGATGCGCGCCTCGGACGCGGTGATCTTCGCGCCGAGGTAGCGGCGCGACTGCAGTTGCCGCAGCGCGGCACCCTTCGCGGCGTCCCAGCCGTCCTGCGTGAACGGGTCGCCCGTCTTCATCGAGAACGCGAAGCGCGTCGCGTTCTCCTGCTGCGGGTCTTCCGAACCGACCGGCCCGTGGAACGTCAGCTCGACCGCCGACACGACGGTCTGCGGCCCCGGGTCGACCGACACCCTGACGTCGCGCTTGCCGTCGCGGGTGCGCACGTCGGTGCGCACGACCGGCGAGAAATAGCCTTCCGTCGCGGTCAGGTCGCGCACCTGCTGCGGCGTCGCGGTGACGAGGAAGTCGAACTGGTCGTCGCTGACGTCGTCGCGCTTGCCGAAGCGCGCGATGTCGAGGTGCGACTTCAGCAGCTTGCGGACCGTGCGCGGCGCGTCGATCTCGACGTCGTACTTCGCGCAGGCCGGCAGCGCGGCGAGCGCCGCCAGGCAGCCGGCGAGGATGCGCGCGGCCCGCGCCGCGCCCGCGTGGCCGTACCGGACGCCGCCGCCGCAGGCCGCGGGCCGCCCGGCGTCACGCGCCGTGATTCGTTGCTGGTTCGCCTGCCCCGCCAAATATGACCTCGCCCTCGGAAATGGATGAATGCCTGGAAACCCCGTATTTGACCATACGGATGCCGCCGCGCCCCGATGTGCGCCGCTTCGGCGGCCGCCTGACGCTTGCGCGCAACGGCGCGCGAGCGATCCGGCGGCTCGCGCATTCGACGTGCGTTTGCCGCCGGCTGTTCCCCGCGATGCGGTAAAATCCTGCCATCCCACATTCCGGCGCCCCGCGCGCCGCCTGAAACGGAAAACCAAGCCATGCCGTACCAGTCCGACGTCACGCAATTCCTGAACCAGCTCAAGCAGCAGAAGCCGGCGCTCGAAGAAGAGCAGCGCAAGGGCCGTTCCCTGCTGTGGGACAAGCAGCCGATCGACCTCGACGAGCGCGACGCGCAGCAGGAATCGGGCGTGAAGCAGACGCCGTACGTCTACTACCAGAACTTCTGACGCCGTGAGCGCCGCCGACGAGGCCAGCGCCGCCCGGCCTGACGCGGCCCGGCCTGACGCGGCTCGCCCGGAAGACGCGGTCGCCGCGCCCGCGGGCGCCGATTCGACGCCCGACACGGTCGACAGCGTCGCCGCGTTCGCTCGCCTGTACGGCGAGCCGCTGTTCAAGCTGCCGCAGGATCTCTACATCCCGCCCGATGCGCTCGAGATCTTCCTCGAGGCGTTCGAAGGCCCGCTCGACCTGCTGCTGTACCTGATCCGCAAGCAGAACTTCAACGTGCTCGACATCCCGATGGCGCAGGTCACCGCGCAATATCTCGGCTATGTCGACCAGATCCGCGAGACGAACCTCGAGCTGGCCGCCGAGTACCTGCTGATGGCCGCGATGCTGATCGAGATCAAGTCGCGGATGCTGCTGCCGGTCAAGAAGGCCGACACCGGCGAGGAAGCGGAAGATCCGCGCGCCGAGCTGGTGCGCCGCCTGCTCGAGTACGAGCAGATGAAGCTCGCCGCGCAGCGCCTCGACAAGCTGCCGCAGCTCGGCCGCGACTTCCTGCGCGCCGAGGTCTACATCGAGCAGAGCGTCACGCCGCGCTTCCCGGACGTGAATTCGGACGACCTGCGCGCCGCGTGGGCCGATGTGCTGAAGCGCGCGAAGCTCGTGCAGCATCACAAGATCTCCCGCGAGGAGCTGTCGGTGCGCGAGCACATGAGCCTGATCCTGCGCCGGCTGCAGAACGCGCGCTTCATGGAGTTCGCCGACCTGTTCGACACGTCGCGCGGCGTGCCGGTCGTCATCGTAAACTTCATCGCGATGCTCGAGCTCGCGCGCGAGTCGCTCGTCGAGATCACCCAGGCCGAACCGTTCGCGCCGATCTACGTCCGCCTCGCATACCTGCCCGCCTGAGCCGCCGCGCATCCGAATCGGGGCCGGTTCGCCCCCGCCGGCCGTATTCCCGACAGAAGCGAACGACCGTGCGCTTATCGGTGCGTCCGGCGGCCAAATCCTCTACAATCCGCCGACGCCCGCCGCGCCGCCCGCGCGCGGGCACGTTTGCCGCTTCGACCCCGACGCCGCGTGCCGCGGCGCCAACGCGCGCCAGCGCGAGGAACCCCGCTACCCGATCATGAAAGTCATCAGCTCGATCCAGGAACTGCGCGACCAGCTGCGCGGACAGAACCGCACCGCCTTCGTGCCGACGATGGGCAACCTGCACGAAGGGCATCTGTCGCTGATGCGCCTCGCGCGCCAGCACGGCGATCCGGTCGTGGCGAGCATCTTCGTGAACCGGCTGCAGTTCGGCCCGAACGAGGATTTCGACAAGTACCCGCGCACGATGCAGGACGACATCGAGAAGCTGCAGAAGGAAAACGTCTACGTGCTGTTCGCGCCGACCGAGCGCGACATGTACCCGGAGCCGCAGGAATACCGCGTGCAGCCGCCGGACGACCTCGGCGGGATCCTCGAGGGCGAGTTCCGGCCCGGCTTCTTCACCGGCGTGTGCACGGTCGTCACGAAGCTGATGGCGTGCGTGCAGCCGCGCGTCGCCGTGTTCGGCAAGAAGGACTACCAGCAGCTGATGATCGTGCGCCGCATGTGCCAGCAGCTCGCGATGCCGGTCGACATCGTCGCGGCCGAGACGGTGCGCGACGCCGACGGCCTCGCGCTGTCGTCGCGCAACCGCTATCTCGCGCCGGCCGAGCGCCAGGAGGCGCCGGAGCTCGCGAAGACGCTGCAGCGCGTGCGCGAAAGCGTGCTCGGCGGCGAGCGCGATCTCGTGAAGCTCGAACAGCAGGCGCACGCGCACCTCGCCGGCCGCGGCTGGGCGCCGGACTACCTCTCGATCCGCCGGCGCGCGAACCTGATCGCGCCCAGCGCCGCCGAACTCGACGCCGGCGAGCCGCTCGTCGTGCTCGCGGCCGCGAAGCTCGGCGCGACCCGCCTCATCGACAACCTGGAAATCTGACGGCCCCGCCCGCCAGTGCCTCTCGACGCATCAAGGAGTCACCCCATGCAGCGCCACATGCTCAAATCGAAGATCCACCGCGTGGCCGTCACGCACTGCGAACTGCACTACGAAGGGTCGTGCGCGATCGACGAGGATCTGCTCGACGCCGCGAACATCGCGGAAAACGAGCGGATCGACATCTGGAACATCAACAACGGCGAACGCTTCTCGACCTACGCGATCAAGGGCGAGCGCGGCAGCGGCATGATCTCGCTGAACGGCTCGGCCGCGCGCCGTGCGCAGCTCGGCGACCTCGTGATCATCGCGGCCTTCGCGGTGGTCGACGAGGCCGAACTGCAGGCCGGCTGGAAGCCGAACCTCGTGTTCGTCGACGATAACAACAAGATCAAGGGCAGCCGCGACCACGTGCCGACGCAGAGCTGGTCGTAAGCCGCGTCGCGCCACGCGATCCAACGCAAAGGGCCGGATTCCGTGCTGAACGGAATCCGGCCCTTGTCATTCGTGCCCGATGCAGGGCGGCGCCGTCATGCGCCCTTCGACGGCTTGCGCTCAGCCCATTCGACGATCGGCCGCCACTGTTCGAGATCCTTGTCGACGCGGCTCTTCGCGACATCCCACAGCGTGAGCCCGTGCGCGGCGAGCTGCACGTAGTTCTGCGTGTCGCGCACGTAGCCGAGCACCGGCAGCTTGAGCCCCTCGACGAAGCGGTGCAACTGCTCCGACGAGCGCGTGCGCGCATCGACGCGCATCCCGACGATGCCGACCTCGATGTTGCCCTTGCGCACCGCCTTCTCGTTCGCGAGGTGCTCGAGGAAGTGCTGGGTCGCCAGGATATCGAACATCGAGGGCTGCAGCGGCACGATCACCTTGTCGGCGAGCTGCAGCGCGAGGTTGAGCCGGTTGCCGTGCAGCCCGGCCGGCGTGTCGATCACCGCGTATTCGAGCCCGCGCGGCGGCTTCGACGGCGCATCGGGATCGAGCCCCCACGCCTCGATCGCGGGCAGCCCGGCCGGACGCAGGTCGAGCCACGCATGCGCGGACTGCTGCCGGTCGAGATCGGCCAGCGCGACCCATGCGCCCTGCGCCGCGAAGTAACCGGCAAGATTGGTGGACAGCGTGCTCTTTCCCACGCCGCCCTTCGGATTCGCCACCACGATCACCGTCATGAATTCCCCCGAAGAAGCCGCGCGACGCCGGCCGGCCCGGCGGGCGTCGCGCAATTGCAGATACAGGGTGCGATGATATCGGCAAATGGGGCGTCACCGGAACCGCCGGTGCCGATCCGGCCCCGTTGGCGGCCCCCCGGTCCGGCGTAATCACGTGCAATTGCGGGCGATTACGCGCGCTGCGCCGCGGCGCCCGGCGCCCCGAGCGCGAACGCGCCGCCGCCCAGCAGCGCCTGCACGGCGAGCGTCACGGCCCAGAACGCCGGATATTCCCAGCCGCCGTGCGGCGACCCGAAGCTCCAGCCGTTCGGCAGATGGGCCGCGGTCGCGCCGAGCATGAACGGCAGCAGCGCCAGCGCGACGATGCGCACGCGGAAGCCGGCAACGAGCGCGATGCCGCCTGCAAGCTCGACGGCCGTCGTCAGGTACGCGAGCCACGCGGGCAGGCCGATCGACGCGAAGAACTGCGCGGTGCCGGGCAGCGTGAAGACGAACACCTTCTGCGCGACGTGCGCGAGATACAGCACGCCGAGCGCGACGCGCAGCAGCGTGGCGGCGAAATCGGGGTAGCGGTTCGGGTTCATGTCGGGGTTCCTTCGTGGATGAATAAGATGGAACGCACTCTATTCGAACCATTTTTCCCGATAAATACGCGATCCAGCTTAAATTGATTCCCCATGAGAACGAATCGAATTAAAAAAAGGGGCATGACCGATCATGCCCCGCGATTCAAGCCTCAGTAGCCGCCCTTGCCTTGCGCGGGGCCGCTGTAGCCGGACGAGCCGCTGCCCGATCCGTACGAATCGCATGCCTGCGCCCACGTCGAGGCGGTCAGCAACGCCAGGAGCAATACAGCCCACCACCGTCGTGCCTTCATCGTCGCGCTCCTTCGGACGGACATCCGCCCTCCTTTGGTTGTACGCCACTCGACGAAAAAAGCGAGGACGATCGGCCGCCGCCGGCCGAACGGCTCAGCGGAATTCGGCGTACAGCGCCGGCAGGTCGAGGTGCGCGGCGAACGTGTCGGCGAGCCGTTCCAGCGACGCCTCGCGCAGCGCCGGGTAGTCGATCCGCGCGTCCGCGTCGAGCCCTGCCCATGCGAGCAGCGCCGCGCATGCGTCGGGGGTGTCGAACAACCCGTGCACGTAGGTCGCGAGAATCCGGCCGTCGTCGGACAGCGCGCCGTCCGCGTGCGTGCCGCTTGCGCCGTCGGCGGTCAGTTCGAGGGCCGGCACCGCGAGCGCGGGGCCGCGCGTCTCGCCCATGTGGATCTCGTAGCCGCGCACGGCCGCGCCGCCCGGCAGCGCCAGCCGCCCGGTCACGTTCTTCAGCGTCTTGTGCGGCTGCAGCGTCGTGTCGAAATCGAGCAGGCCGAGCCCCGGCACGCTGCCCGGCACGCCTTCGAGGCCGAGCGGATCGTCGAGCGAGCGGCCGAGCATCTGCATGCCGCCGCAGATGCCGATCACCTTGCCGCCATAGCGCAGGTGACGCCGGATCACCGCGTCCCAGCCCGCGTCGCGCAGCCATGCAAGGTCGCGCTGCACGCTCTTCGAGCCGGGCAGGATCAGCAGGTCGGCGGCCGGCACGGGGCCGCTCTTCCAGTAGGTGAACTCCGCCTGCGGATGTGCGCGCAGCGGATCGAAATCGGTGTGGTTGCTGATGCGCGGCAGCGCCGGCACGACGACCCGCAGCACACCGCCCGCGCCGCCTGCTCCGCGCGCGGCGCCGCTGCGCGCCTGCGCGGGCAGCATGTCCTCCGCGTCGAGCGTCAGGCCGTGCAGGTACGGCAGCACGCCGAACACCGGCTTGCCGGTCTGCGCGCGCAGCCAGTCGAGGCCCGGCTCGAGCAGCTTGAAATCGCCACGGAAGCGGTTGATCACGAACCCGCGCACACGCGCGCGCTCGCTGTCGGACAAGCACGCGAGCGTGCCGACCAGATGCGCGAACACGCCGCCGCGGTCGATGTCGGCGACCAGCACGACCGGGCAGTCGACGCGCTCCGCGAAGCCCATGTTCGCGATGTCGCCTTCGCGCAGGTTGATCTCGGCCGGGCTGCCCGCGCCTTCGACGATCACGGTGTCGTACCCGGCGCGCAGCCGCGCGTACGACTCGAGCACCGCGTCGAACGCGACCGGCTTGTAGTCGTGGTACGCACGGGCATTCAGGTTCGCGCGCGCCTGGCCATGGATGATCACCTGCGCGCCGCGGTCGCTGGTCGGCTTCAGCAGCACGGGGTTGAAATCGGTATGCGGCGCGACGCCCGCCGCGAGCGCCTGCAGCGCCTGCGCGCGGCCGATCTCGCCGCCGTCGGCCGTCACCGCGCTGTTGAGCGCCATGTTCTGCGGCTTGAACGGCGCGACGCGCGCGCCGGCGCGGCGCGCGAGGCGGCACAGGCCCGCGACGAGCGTGCTCTTGCCCGCATCGGACGTCGTGCCCTGGATCATCAGCGTGCCGCGCGGCCGCATCTCGGGTGCATTCATCGTGTGAAAGGCGTGGCGAATCGAAGGCCGCATTATCGCCTGCGCCGTTACAATCACGCGATGATTCCGCACGACCTCACCTTCGTTCTCGGCGGCGCGCGTTCGGGCAAGAGCGCGTACGCCGAGCGGCTCGCCGCCGACTGCGGCCGCCCCGTCACCTATATCGCGACCGCCTGCGCGGGCGACGCCGAATTCGCGCAGCGCATCGCGCATCACCGCGCGCGCCGGCCGGCGAGCTGGGGGTTCGCCGAGGCGCCGGTCGAGCTCGCCGAGACGCTCGCGCGGCTCGACGATCCGCACGCGTGCCTGCTGGTCGACTGCCTCACGCTGTGGCTCACGAACCTGCTGTGCCCGGCACAGGGCGAGCCGCTCGACGACGCACGGTACGACGCGCGCGTCGCGGCGCTCGAAGCCGCGCTGTGCAGCGCCCGCGCGAAGGTGATCGTCGTCAGCAACGAGATCGGGCTCGGCGTCGTGCCGCTCGGCGCCATCACGCGCCGCTACGTCGACGAACTCGGCCGCCTCAACCAGCGCGTCGCCGCGCTCGCGACACGCGTGACGCTGCTGGTCGCGGGGCTGCCGGTCGCGATCAAGACGGAGCCTGCGTGATGCTGATGCTGTCGTTGTCCACCGTCGCGATGCTCGCGGTCGTCGCCGTGATCGTCGATCGCATGCTCGGCGAGCCGTCGGCCGCGCACCCGCTCGTCGCGTTCGGGCGGCTCGCCGCGCGCGTCGAAGCGGCGCTCAATACCGGCCGGCGCGGCCGCCTGGCCGGCCTCGCCGCGTGGCTCGCGGCCGTCGCGCCGCCGGTCGCGCTGGCGGCCTGGCTCGCCGCCGTGCTGCCCGCGCCGCTCGCGGCCGCGCTGCACGTCGCGCTGCTGTGGTTCGCGCTCGGCGCCAAGAGTCTCGCCGACCACCTCGCGCCGATCGCCGCCGCACTGCTGCGGCGCGACCTGCCCGGCGCGCGCGCGCTGACCGCGCGGATCGTGTCGCGCGACACGAGCGACGCCGACGAAGGCGCGCTGTCGCGCGCGGCCGTCGAATCGGCGCTCGAGAACGGCAACGACGCGATCTTCGGCGCGCTGTTCTGGTTCGTCGTCGCGGGCGGCCCCGGCGCCTTGATGTTCCGGCTCGCGAACACGCTCGACGCGATGTGGGGCTACCGCACGCCGCGCTTCCTGAAGTTCGGCTGGGCCGCCGCGCGGATCGACGACGCGCTGAACTGGATTCCCGCCCGCCTCACGGCCGCGAGCTATGCGCTGCTCGGCGACACTGCGAACGCGTGGCGCTGCTGGCGCACGCAGGCGCGCCACTGGGACAGCCCGAACGCGGGCCCGGTGATGGCCGCGGGCGCGGGCAGCCTGAACGTGCAGCTCGGCGGCCCGGCCGTCTATCACGGCGAAATCGAACAGCGGCCGGCGCTCGGCAGCGGCTCGCCCGCCAGCGCCGCGCACATCGTCGCCGCGCTGTCGCTCGTCACCCGCACGCTCGCGCTGTGGCTCGCGCTGCTCGTCGCGAGCGCCATCCTCGTCATGGGCACCCAGCATGTCTGACCTTCCGATCGCACACGGCGGCAACCTGCACGAAGCCGCGCGCCGCCACGGCATCCCGTACGACGCGTGGCTCGACCTGTCGACCGGCATCAACCCGGTCGGCTATCCGGTGCCGCCCGTGCCCGCCGACGCGTGGCGGCGGCTGCCCGACGACGGCGACGGGCTCGCCGCGTGCGCGGCCCGCTACTACGGCGCGCCGGGCCCCGCGCACGTGCTGCCGGTCGCCGGCAGCCAGGCCGCGATCCGCGCGCTGCCCGCGCTGCTGCCTGCCGACCATGCCGGCCACGCGGGCGTCGCCACGCTGGCATACGGCGAATACGGCCCCGCGTTCGCGCGCCGCGGCCATCGCCTCGCGCCGCTCGACATCGCCGCGGACACGCTGCCCGCGACGCTGCGTCACGTCATCGTCGGGAATCCGAACAACCCGACCGCCGAGCACGTCCCGGTCGCGCGCCTGCTCGGCTGGCACGCGCAGGTGTCGGCGCGCGGCGGCACGCTGATCGTCGACGAAGCGTTCGCCGACACCGGCGCGACCGATTCGCTCGCCGCGCACGTGGATCGCCCGGGGCTCGTCGTGCTGCGCTCGGTCGGCAAGTTCTTCGGCCTCGCCGGTATCCGCGCCGGCTTCGTGCTCGCGCATCCCGCGCAGATCGCCGCGTTGCGCGACACGCTCGGCGCGTGGACGGTCGGCGGCCCCGCGCGTCACGCGGTCGCCGCCGCGTTCGCCGATCGCGCGTGGCAGGCGGCGGCCCGCGAGCGGCTCGCCGCCGACGGCGCACGCCTCGCGGCACTGCTGCGCGGCCATGGCTTCACGGTGCACGCGACGCCGCTGTTCAGCTGGACCGACGATCCGCGCGCCGCGGCGCTGCATGCGGCGCTCGCGCGCCGGGGCATCTGGACGCGCCATTTCGCGCAGCCGTCGAGCGTGCGTTTCGGCTTGCCGGCCGACGACGCCGAGTGGCGGCGGCTCGCGGATGCGCTCGCGCAGTGCACGGCGGAACTGGACGGGGACGCGCGTTGACGAAGCGCGCGCTTGCCTGCCTGCTGCCGGCCGCGGCACTGCTCGCGCTCGGCGTCGCCCCATCCGCGCGCGCGGAGGTCAGCGCGCGCGACGACGCCGGCAACACGGTCACGCTGCCCGCACCCGCGCAGCGCGTCGTCAGCCTCGCGCCGCACGCCACGGAACTGATCTACGCGGCGGGTGGCGGTGCGAAGCTGGTCGGCACCGTCACGTACAGCGACTATCCGCCCGCCGCGAAAGCCGTGCCGCGCGTCGGCGACAACAAGGCGCTCGATCTCGAACGCATCGCCGCGCTGAAGCCCGACCTGATCGTCGTCTGGCGCCACGGCAATGCAGAGCGGCAGACCGACGCGCTGCGTGCGCTGCATCTCCCGCTGTTCTTCAGCGAACCGAAGCATCTCGACGACATCGCCACGTCGCTCGGCCGCCTCGGCACGCTGCTCGGCACGCGGCCCGCGGCCGACGCGGCGGCCGCGGCATTCACGCGCGACGTCGCCGCGCTGCGCGCGCGCTATGCGGCGCGCCCGCCCGTCACGCTGTTCTTCCAGGTGTGGGACCGGCCGCTGACGACGCTCAACGGCACGCATCTGATCGACGACGTGTTCGCGCTGTGCGGCGGCCGCAACGTGTTCGCGCAGCTCAAGCCGCTCGTGCCGACCGTGACGGACGAGGCCGTGCTCGCGGCCAACCCCGAAGCAATCGTGACGACGAGCGCCGGCGCGACGCCGTCGCGCGAGCCGCTGCCGAGCCTCGCGCGCTGGCGCGCATGGCCGGCGCTGACCGCCGTTGCGCGCGACAACCTGTTCGCGATCGACGGCGACCTGCTGACGCGCCCGTCTCCCCGGATCGCGCAGGGCGCGGCCGCGCTATGCGCGGATCTCGATAGCGCCCGCGCACGGCGGCCGGCACGCTGACGCCCGCGGGGCGCTCACGCGTCCCAGTGCACGAGCTCCCATGCGCCGACGGCGTCGCGCATGCGCAGCCACACGACGCCGCCGAACGGCACGGGCCGCGACAGCAGCGTGTCGAGCGGCACGTGCAGCACCTGCGACGCGAACGCGCGGATCACGCCCGCATGCGTGACGGCCCATTGCGGCGCGCCGGTGTCCACGGCTGCGTCGACCGCGCGTGCCACCCGCGCGGCGAAACGCGCCACGCTCTCGCCGCCATGCGCGCAGGCATGCATCAGGTCGGCCGCCCACGCGTCGAGCGCGGCACGGTCGATGTCGTCCCAGCGCTGCCCTTCCCACGCGCCGAAGTCCATTTCCTGCCAGCACGCATCGCGCCGCAGCGGCACGCCGAGCGCCTGCGCGAGCGGCGCGCCGACCGACGCGCAACGCGCGAGCGGGCTCGACCACACGCATTGCGGCAGCGGCGCACGCAGCTCGGCGAGACGCGCGCGCATCGCCTGCGCGCCGGCCTCGGCCGTCGCGGCGAGCGGCACGTCGCTGCGCCCGTAGCACACGCCCGGCGCGACGCCGACCGCCGGATGGCGGATCAGGACGACGTCCATCCGAGCACCACCAGGTAGATCGCGAGTTCGCTCAGTTGCTGCGCGAAGCCGAGGCAATCGCCGGTATAGCCGCCGATGCGCCGCACCAGATAGCGCGCGAGCCACGCGCGCAGCAGCACGAGCGCGACCAGCGCCGCCACGCCCGCGCGCCAGTCCGGCCAGAACAGCCACGGCAGCCCGAATACCGCCGCGACGCACGCCGCGCGTGGCCCCATCCGCTGCGCGACCGGCTTCGCCTTGCCTTCGGGCCGCACGTAGTCGAGCGACATCAGCAGGCTCACCGCCGCCACGCGGCTCGCGGCGTGCGCGGCAATCATCGTCCACGCGGCGCGCAGCGGCGGCAGCGCGGCGAGCGCCTGCCACTTCAGGCCGAGCGCGATCACGAGCGCGGCCGCGCCGAACGTGCCGATCCGCGAATCGTGCATGATGCGCAGCACGTCGTCGCGCGTATAGCCGCCGCCGAACGCGTCGCAGCTGTCGGCGAGGCCGTCCTCGTGGAATGCGCCGGTGGCGAGCAGCGTCGCGGCGATCGACAGGCCCGCCGCGATCGACGCGGGCAACACGTGCAGCGCGGCGAGGTACACGAGCGCGCCCCACGCGCCGACGCATGCGCCGACCAGCGGGAAATAGCGTGCGGCCTGGTCGAGATCGCCGGCCGCATGGCCGATCGCGCGCGGCACCGGCACGCGTGTGAAGTAGCCGAGCGCGACAAAGAAATAGCGCAGTTCGGCGCGCAGGCCGCTCGCGCGATCAGGCGTCACGATTGTCGACGCCCGCGGATTCGAAGCTCGCCATCTCGCTCATGAACGCGGCCGCCGCGCGCACGAGCGGCAGCGCGAGCGCCGCGCCCGTGCCCTCGCCGAGCCGCAGGTCGAGCGCGAGCAGCGGCTTCGCGCCGAAATGCTCGAGCATGCGCCGGTGCCCCGCCTCGTTCGACGTGTGCGAGAACACGCAGTAGTCGCGCACGGCCGGCACGAGCCGCTCGGCGACCAGCAGCGCGGACGTCGCGATGAAGCCGTCGACGAGGATCGTCATCCGCTCGCTCGCCGCCGCGAGATACGCGCCCGTCATCATCGCGATCTCGAAGCCGCCGAACGTCGCGAGCACGTCGAGCGGCTCGGTCGCATCGGGGTGCTGCGCGAGCGCGCGTTCGAGCACCGCGCGCTTGTGCGCGAGGCCGGCATCGTCGAGGCCCGTGCCGCGGCCGACGCACGCGTCGAGCGGCACGCCGAGCAGCCGGCTCATCAGGCATGCGGCAGACGACGTGTTCGCGATCCCCATCTCGCCGAAGCCGATCACGTTGGTGCCGAGCGCCGCATGATGGCGCACGCGCGCGGCGCCGGCGGCGAGCGCGCCGAGCGCCTCGTCGCGCGTCATCGCCGGCTCGTGCGCGAAGTTGCGCGTGCCGCGCGCGACCGGCCGCGCGATCAGCCGGTCCGATGCGGGCAGCGGCGACGCGACGCCCGCGTCGACGATCTCGAGCACGCTCTGCGCGACGCCCGAGAATGCGTTGATCGCCGCGCCGCCGGCGAGGAAGTTCGCGACCATCTGCGCGGTCACGGCCTGCGGATACGGGCTCACGCCTTCGGCCGCGATGCCGTGATCGGCGGCGAACACGATCGTCGCCGGACGCTGCACGAGCGGACGCTCGGTACGCTGGATCAGGCCCAGCTGCAGCGCCAGCGCCTCGAGCTGGCCGAGGCTGCCGGGCGGCTTGGTCTTGTGGTCGATCACGTGCTGCAGGCGCGCGCGAAACGGTGCGTCGAGCGGCGCGATGTCGGGGAGAAAGTCGGTCGGGTTCATGGGAGGTTCGCCTCGTTGGCGCGGCAGGCGCCGCGCATCGAAAGAATGACATTCATCGCCGCGGCGGCCACGCGGGCAACAGCGCATCGCGGCCGTCCTGGCGGATCAGCACCAGCGGATAGCCGAACGCGTCGCTCGCGCGCTCGGGCGTCAGCACGTCGTGCACGGGCCCGGCCCACGCGTGGCCGCGGCCGTCGAGCAGCAGCGCGTGCGTCGCGAAGCGGCGCGCGAGATTCAGGTCGTGGCACGAGAACAGCACGGTACGCGCGCCCGCGTCGAGCCATGCGGCCAACGCGGTCAGGCAATCGACCTGGTGATGCAGGTCGAGATGAGCAAGCGGCTCGTCGAGCAACAGCAGCGGCGCATCCTGGCACAGCGTGGCGGCCAGCGCGACGCGCTGCCGCTCGCCGCCGGACAGCGACAGCACGTCGCGCCCGGCGAACGCCGCGAGGCCGAAGGTCGCGAGCGCGTCGCGCGCGGCCGCACGGTCGCCGTCGCGTTCCCAGCCCCAGCCGCCGAGATACGGGAAGCGGCTGAGCAGCACCGTGTCGAACACGGTCGCGCTGAACGCATCGTGCAACTGCTGCGGCATCAGCGCGCGACGTCGCGCGAGCTGCTCCGGTGCCCAGTCGGCAAGCGGCCGGCCGTCGGCTTCCACGTGGCCGCCCGCCGGCGCATGCAGGCCCGCAAGCGTCGCGAGCAGCGTCGTCTTGCCGGCGCCGTTTGGCCCCGCGACGCACCAGATCTCGCCGGGCCGGAACGCCTGCGTGAACCCGTCCAGCAGCGTGCGCGCGCCGGCCCGCAGCGTCAGGCCGACGGCCGCGCAGGCGACGCCGCCGGCATCGAAGGATCGGGTCGCGGTCATCGCATCGGCCTCCTCAGCAACATCCAGAGGAACACGGGCACGCCGATCAGCGCGGTCATCACGCCGACCGGCAGCTGCGCGGGCGCGATCACGGTGCGCGCGAGCAGGTCGGCCGCCATTACGCCGCCGCCGCCCGCGAGCATCGCGGCGGGCAAAAGCATGCGCTGGTCATTGCCGAATGCGAGACGCAGCGCATGCGGGACGACGAGCCCGACGAAGCCGATCGTGCCGGCCGTCGTCACCGCCGCGGCTGCGGCCAGCGACGCGACCAGGTAGATCCGCATGCGCAGCCGCGCGACCGGCACGCCGAGCGCGAGCGCGGTCGCATCGCCGCGCAGCAGCACGTTCAGCTGCGGCGCGGCCGGCAGCGCGACGCACGCGGCCAATGCGAGCGCGGCCCACGCGAACCATGGCGTCGTAACACCGTTCAGGTCGCCGGTCAGCCAGAAGATGATGCCGCGCAGCCGCGCGTCGGGCGCGAGCGACAGCAGCAGCGTGACGAGCGCGCCCCACCCGGCCGCGATCACGACGCCGGTGAGCAGCAGCCGCGGCGAGGCGTCGCGCGGGTCGCCGCGCCACAGCTCGCGGCGCGCGAGGCCGAGCACGAGGCCGACCGACACGAGCGCGCCGGCGAACGCCGACGCATCGACGAGCCACCACGCGCCGCCCGCGATCATCGCCATCAGCGCGAAGCCGGCCGCGCCGCCCGACACGCCGAGCACGTACGGCTCGGCGAGCGGATTGCGCAGCAGCACCTGCAGCAGCGCGCCCGCGAGCGCGAGCAGCGCGCCGCAGCCGAAGCCCGCGAGCGCGCGCGGCAGGCGCAGCGTGCGGACGATGTCGGCGAACAGCGCGGCGTCGCCGCCCGCATGCGGGGCCAGCGACGCGAGCGCCTGCCACGGCGAGATCGGCACGCTGCCGATCGCCAGCGACGCGACGAACAGCGCGGCGACCGCGGCCGCGAGCGCGGCCCAGATCGCGGCGGCGCGCGCGGCGCTCATGCAGCGGCCCGCATCGCGCACGCCGGCGCGCCGCCCGGCCGCTTACTGCTGCTGCCAGCCGAGCGTGACATAGGCGCCGCGCCGCGGCGTGTTGTAGGCGTAGGCAAGCTCGTAGTCCTTGTCGAAGAGGTTGTCGATGCGCGCGCTGACGTACCACGCCTTCGTGATGTTGTAGCGCGCGGACAGGTTGACGAGCCCGTAGCCGCTGAGCCGCCCGCCGCCCGAATCGTTGCGCGCGCCACTGACGAGCCACTCGCCGCCGACGCGCAGCGGGCCGAATGCATGGCTCGCCGACGCCGACGCAAACCGCCGCGCGCGGCGGTCCAGGTCCTGATTCTGCGATTCGTTGACCGGGTTCTGCAAGGTGCCGGCGACCCGCACGTCGGTTGCGCCGACGTGCCCCTGCCACGATGCCTCGAGCCCCTGCACCTTTGCGCGGCCGACATTGCGCGCGACATAGAAGCCGCTGCGCGCGTCGGGCTGGTAGTCGATCAGGTTCGCGTAGCGAGTCTGGAACACGGTGACGCGCACGACGCCCGCTTCGTCGGACGCATACTGCACCGCGGCCTCGACCGAGTGGCTGCGCTCGGGCTGGATCGACGCGTTGCCCGCGTTCGGGTAATAGAGGTCGTTGAAGGTCGGCGCACGAAACGCGCTCGAATAGCTCGCGGTGACCTTCCACCGGTCGGTCAGCTCGAGACCGTAACCGAGATAGTACGAGTTCGCGCCGCCGAAATCCGAATACTGGTCGCGCCGCACGCTCGCCTGGAACTGCTGGCGGCCGACGCGCCCCGTATAGCCGAGCCAGCCGGAGTTCACGTGGCGCTGCGGCGCGGAATACACGTTCGACATGAATTGCTGGTCGAGACGCTCGTAGCCGGCCTGGATCATGTGATCCTGCGCGATCCGGAAATCGTTCTGCCACGTGTACTGGCGGTTGTCGGTGTTGAAGTGATCGGTGTACGCGCCGTTCAGCTGCGTCTGGCTGCGGTCGTTGCCCGCGGCGACGCTGACGTGCGTCGTCCACCAGTCGAACAGCTTGCCGTTCGCGAACGCGCGCGCCTGCTGCACGCGCGAATAGAGATTGTTCAGGTCGGTCGGCGCGCCGAACGCATTGTCGTAGCTGTTGTTGCCGTTCGCCTGGAAGTAGCTGACGCCCGCGTCCCAGCGCGCATCGAAGCGATGGCGCAGCGAGGCGGTCACGCTCTCGTTGAGGTAGCCGTTCGCGTTCGGGTTCGCATTCGGCCGCTTCGCCGGGTCGAGCGCGGAGAAGCCGTTGTCCTTCTCGCGCGCGACCGACACGCTGAAGGTCGTCCTGCCATCGCCGTCGAGCCGGCCCGACACGCCGGCCTGCTGCGTCTGCGTGCCGTAGCTGCCGAGGCCGACCGCGAAATTGAAGCGCGGCGGATGGTTGCCGCCGTCCTTCGTGAATACCTGCACGACGCCGCCGATCGCGCCCGAACCATACAGCGACGACACGTTGCCGTTCACGATCTCCACGCGCTGGATCTGGTCGAGCGGCAACTGGCCGAGCTGCGCGTTGCCGAGGCTCGCGGAGTCGACCCGCACGCCGTCGATCAGCACGAGCGACTGATTCGATTGCGCACCGCGCAGGAACAGCGATGCGGTCGCGCCCGGGCCGCCGTTGCGCACGATCTGCGCGCCCGGCGCGAACGCGAGCAGGGTCGGCAGGTCGGCGCCGGGGTGCGCGGCGATGTCCTGCGCGTCGAACACGGTCGTTTGCGGAATCGCGTCGGCGAGCGCCTGCGGCGCGCGCTGCGCGGTGACCACCATCGGCGCGAGCAGCGGCGCGTCGGCATTCTGCCCGGCGCGCGCGGCGGCGGGTGCGGGTGCGGCGGAGGTGGAAGACGGGGTGTCGGCGGCAGCCGTCTGCGCGGCGGCCGCGAGCGGCAGCCCGCATAGCGCGCCGAGCGCGGTGCGGGCGATTGGGGTCAGCATCGAAGAAAGTCCTGTGAACCACAGCGCGGCCTGCTTCCCCGCGGGCCGCGCGTCACGGAGCCCGCGCGCGGGCTCCCCGCCTCGGCCGGTATCCGGGCTGGCGGCGTTCCGGCTCGCCTTCCCGCGCGAACAGCATGCGCAGTGGCCTGCGCCCGCGTGCATGCCGCACACGCCGAGCGCACCCGAGCCGGCCTGCATCGTCCGATGCGGCCGCTTACCGTTGCGGGGGCAGCGCAGGTTGGCGGCGCGCTGCGGCGCCACGCCCTGCTTCCCGTTTAACCGCGCGTCGCACGCGCGAGCACCGAGGCGGCGCCAGTTTAGGAGCGGTCCGCGCGAGCGTCAAGAATGCATCCGGCCGCACGCAAAACCGGCTCGCGATGCGCGGATTCGCGGCAAGAAGCGGGGGTGTTACGACTGGAAACGTTACAGATGTCGGAATGCGCGTTATTCCGCGCTAAAATGTTGGGTCTTTAGAGGACGCAGCAGATGCTCAACGAACTCGAAACCCTATCTCAAAACATTGGCCGACTGATCGCGTTGAATCAGCGCTATCACTCGGAACGACTCGCGCTCGAGGAGCAGGTCGCGCAATTGCGCGCGGAAACGGACACGGTGCGCAGCGAGCTCGCGCAGCTGCGCGAGGAACGCAATGCGCTCGCGGCGGAACGCGACGCGCTGTCGGCAAAGATCGACGACGCGCAAGTGAAGCTGAACGCGATCCTCGAGAAGCTGCCGCGCTCGAAGAGCGTGGCGGAAGCCGACAATCAGCTCGACCTGCTGGACACGCAGTCGCGCACCGATCGCGACGACGCGGCCAGCCACGGAGAACATGCATGAGCACCAAGCAGATCGAAGTCTCGATTCTCGGCCAGGCCTATCGGCTTGCCTGTTCGGCCGAGACCGAAGCGGCGCTGCTGGAGGCGGTCGCGCGTGTCGACGCGGAAATGTCGAAGATCCGTTCGAACAGCTCGGTGCGCGGCACCGACCGCATCGCGGTGATGGCCGCGCTGTCGCTCGCGTCGGAACTGCTGCGGCTGCAAACGAGCGTGCGTCACGGTGAAGCATTTCCGGCGGAAGAAATCCGGCGTACAATGCACCAGATGAACGAACAACTCGGTGCGGTGCTCGCACAGCACGAGACGCAGTAACTTCGAATCGAAGCGTCGATTTTCCTTGATCTCGACGGTCAACGGTGGTCAAATTGGCGCGTAGATTCACAGTTCAATCAGCTTCCCTGCCTGGTTCGCCAAGGTCATATATTCCTTGAACCAATGCCATGTGCACGGTTGCGGAAATTTGTAGCACGGGCGCGCGCGTCACTCTGTCTGATGTACCCGAAGTGCTGCTAACTGCGACCAATTCTGAACCCCAGGTTCAGGATGCCGGCCTAGCGGCTAAGGCGGGGGCCTATCCAACGGCATCGGGCGATTCCCGATGCCGTTTCCTTTTATAGCCGCCGCTTTTTGCAGCAGCCTCTTTCTGCGTCGATTACGATCCATGCAATTCTGGCTGATGAAGTCCGAACCGGACGAAGCGAGCATCGACGATCTCGCGAATGCGCCGCGGCGCACGCTGCCGTGGACGGGCGTGCGCAACTATCAGGCGCGCAATTTCATGCGCGACACGATGAAGCTCGGCGACGGCGTGCTGTTCTATCACTCGAGCTGCCCCGAGCCGGGCATCGCGGGCCTCGCCGAAGTGTCGTCGACGCCCTACCCCGATCCCACGCAGTTCGATCCGAAGAGTCCCTATTACGATCCGAAGTCGACGCAGGAAGCGCCGCGCTGGCTGCTCGTCGATGTGCGCTTCGTGAAGAAGGCGGCGCTCGTGCCGCTCGGCGCGCTGCGCGAACACGACGAACTCGCGGACATGCGCGTGCTCGCGAAAGGCAACCGGCTGTCGATCACGCCCGTCACGCGCGCCGAATGGCGCTTCATCACCGAGCGGCTGATGAAGTGAGCGCAAACGGGCGAACGTCAAATTTGGTCAGCGCAGCGCTGCCCGCCCGGAACTCGCGGCGCCGTCGCGCGGCCTAAGCAACCGCTGCCGGCCGATCGGGCCGGCTGTCGTTTTTTTCGTCGCGCGGTCCGCCCGCGTCGCGCACGCGTGATCCGCGTGCGCGCCCTCGCACAAGGAGTCCAACAATGACCAAGAAATCCGCACTCGCGCTGTCGCTCGTTCTCGCCGCCGCCGTGCCCGTCGCGCTGACGCTCGCGTCGCCCGCCGCACGCGCGCAGGCCGTCAACCCGCACTTTCCGGAGCCGTCGGGCGTGCTGTCGCTGTCGTCGCAGGCGAGCGCCGAGGTGCCGCAGGACATCATCCACATCACGCTGTTCTACGAGCAGCAGGCGAAGGACCCGGGCAGCCTGACGGCCGCGCTGAACCAGCGCGCCGACGCGGCGCTCGCCCAGGCGAAGGGCGTGTCGGGCGTCACCGCGCACACGGGCGCGTTCTCCGTCTACCCGAGCACCGACCGCGACGGCAAGATCTCCGCGTGGCGCGGCCGCACGGAGATCGTGCTCGAGTCGCGCGATTTCGCCGCGGCCTCGAAGCTCGCGGGCCAGCTGTCGAACCTGATGCAGGTCGCGAATGTCGAGTTCTCGCTGTCGCCGGAGGCGCAGCGTACGGCCGAGCAGAAGCTCACGACCGAAGCGATCAAGTCGTTCCGCGTACGCGCCGAAGAGGCCGCGAAGGCGTTCGGCTACAACAGCTATGCGATTCGCGACGTCAACGTCGGCGGCGGCCGCAACGTGCAGCCGTATCCGCGCATGATGGCGATGGCCGCCCCCGCGATGGACAGCGCGAAGATGAGCGCGCCGATCGCGGTCGAAGGCGGCAAGGCGACCGTGTCGGTCACGGTCAACGGCTCGGTGCAGATGAAGTAACGCGCGCTGCGCGGATGCAAGAACGCCGGCCCGAAGGCCGGCGTTCTTCGTTTACATACGCGTCAATCGCGGGCCCGCATCATGCGGCCGCCGCACGGCGGCGATAGGCCCAGACCATCATCAGGACGCCCGCGAGAATCATCGGCAGCGACAGCCACTGCCCCATCGACAGGTTGAGCGCGAGCAGGCCGAGGAAGTCGTCCGGTTCGCGTGCGAACTCGACCGTGAAGCGTGCGAGGCCATAGCCGATCAGGAACAGCGCGGACACCGCGCCCATCGGGCGCGGCCTGCGCGCGAACAGGAACAGCGCGAAGAACAGCACCACGCCTTCGAGCGCGATTTCATAGAGCTGCGAAGGATGGCGCGGCAGCATCTGGTACTGCATGAACACGTCGGCCAGATGCCACTTCTCGACCAGCCCGGGATGCATCGGCAGCCATGCCGCGTCGTCGCGCATCGCGCCCGGGAACAGCATCGCCCACGGTGCGCCCGGATCGGTCACGCGGCCCCACAGCTCGCCGTTGATGAAGTTGCCGAGCCGGCCCGCCGCGAGCCCCGTCGGCACCATCGGCGCGACGAAGTCGGTGACCTGCAGCCAGTGGCGCTTGCGCTGCCACGCGAACAGCGTCATCGCGAGCGTCACGCCGAGAAAGCCGCCGTGGAACGACATGCCGCCTTCCCACACCTTGAAGATGTCGAGCGGATGCGCGAGGTAGTAGCCCGCCTTGTAGAACAGCACGTAGCCGAGGCGGCCGCCGAGCACCGTGCCGAGCACGCCGTAGAACATCATGTCGTCGATGTCCTTCACGGTCCAGCCCTGCGCGGCGACATGCGGCAGCTTCAGGCGGATCCGGCCGACGACGATCGCCGCGATGAACGCGACGAGATACATGAGCCCGTACCAGCGCACGGCCAGCGGCCCGAGATGGATCGCAACGGGGTCGAAATTCGGGTGAATGATCATGGGTTAGCGGTGAAGTTTTCGAATGCGGTGCGACGGCATGCAAACGTGCCGCGCCGCGCGTTGGACGGCGCCGGTGCGCCATCGTTCGCGTCATGCGTGTGCATTCGCCTGCGCACGCACGATGTCGATGAAGCCGGCCAGCACCGGACTGACATCGCCGGTGCGCCACACGAGGCCCGTCTCGACGACGGGCGCGCCGTCGGCGAGCGGCCGGTAGACCACGCCGGTGCGCCGCAGGTTACGCAGCGATTGCGGCACCAGTGCGACGCCCATGCCGGCCGACACGAGGCTGACGATCGTCTGCATCTGGATCGCCTCCTGGCCGATGCGCGGGGTCGCCCCCGCCGCACCGTAGCAGCCCGTAATGATGTCATAAAAGCCGGGCGCCAGACGGCGCGGGAAGATCACGAGCGGCAGCGCGGCGACGTCGGCGAGCCGCACCGGCGCATTGTCGAGCGCGTCGGGCGCGCCGGACACTGCGTCCGTCGATTCCGTCGCGGGCATCGCCAGCACGAGCGGCTCGCGCACGACCGGCAGGTACGACAGCTCGGCCGCGTGGCGCGGCGGCACCGGTGGAATGATCAGCCCGGCATCGATGCGGCCCGCGACGAGTTCCTCGATCTGCACGTCGCTCGTCGCTTCCGCGAGTTGCAGGCGCACCCGCGGGTAGCGCGCGCCGAACGCGTGCAGCAGCGACGGCAGCAGCCCGTAATCGGCGGTCGACACGAACGCGAGCGCGAGCGAGCCGGTCTCGCCGCGTGCGAGGCTGCGCGCGAGCGGCGGCAGCGCATCGGCCGCCTCGAGCAGCTTGCGCACGTCCGGCAGCAGCGCGGCGCCGACCGCCGTCAGCTCGACCGAGCGCTTGGTCCGCGCGAACAGCGCGACGCCGAGCGCGTCCTCGAGCGCGCGGATCGCCTGCGACAGCGGCGGCTGCGTCATCGACAGGCGCGTCGCCGCGCGGCCGAAATGCCGCTCCTCGGCGACCGTGACGAAATAGCGCCATTGGCGCAGGTCGGGGGTCGGGTCAGTCATATGAAAAACGACCTAATAGGCGATGAATAATATATTGGACACCCCAAAAGGGAAACTGCATCCTTGCCTCATCCGGACCGGTGCGCCGCACGCGGCCGCACCGGCCGACGTCCCCGCGAAACAAGGATGGAGCCCCCCATGCCCTACAACCGCCGCTCGAAGAACGTCACGCAAGGCGTGGCCCGTTCGCCGAACCGCTCGATGTATTACGCGCTCGGCTACCAGAAGGAAGACTTCGACAAGCCGATGATCGGCATCGCCAACGGCCACTCGACGATCACGCCGTGCAACGCGGGCCTGCAGCGCCTGTCCGATGCGGCGGTCGCGGCCGTGAAGGCCGCCGATGCGAACCCGCAGATCTTCGGCACGCCGACGATCTCGGACGGCATGTCGATGGGCACCGAAGGGATGAAGTACTCGCTCGTGTCGCGCGAGGTGATCGCCGACTGCATCGAGACCTGCGTGCAGGGCCAGTGGATGGACGGCGTGGTGGTGGTCGGCGGCTGCGACAAGAACATGCCGGGCGGCATGATCGCGCTCGCGCGCCTCAACGTGCCGGGCATCTACGTGTACGGCGGCACGATCCGCCCCGGCCACTGGAAGGGCCGCGACCTGACGATCGTGTCGTCGTTCGAGGCGGTCGGCGAGTTCACGGCGGGCCGGATGTCGCAGGAGGATTTCGAAGGGGTCGAGCAGAACGCGTGCCCGACGACGGGCTCGTGCGGCGGCATGTACACCGCGAACACGATGAGCGCGTCGTTCGAGGCGCTCGGCATGTCGCTGCTGTATTCGTCGACGATGGCGAACCCCGACCAGGAAAAGGTCGACTCGGCCGCCGAATCGGCGCGCGTGCTGGTCGAGGCCGTGAAGCGCGACCTGAAGCCGCGCGACATCATCACGAAGCAGTCGATCGAGAACGCGGTGTCGCTGATCATGGCGACGGGCGGCTCGACCAACGCGGTGCTGCACTATCTCGCGATCGCGCATGCGGCCGAGGTCGCGTGGAGCATCGACGACTTCGAGCGCATCCGCAAGCGCGTGCCGGTGATCTGCGACCTGAAGCCGTCGGGCCAGTACGTCGCGACCGACCTGCACCAGGCCGGCGGCATTCCTCAGGTGCTGAAGATCCTGCTCGACGCGGGCCTGCTGCACGGCGACTGCATGACGATCACGGGCCGCACGCTCGCCGACGAGCTGAAGGACGTCGCGAGCGTGCCGCGCGCGGACCAGAAGGTGATCTACCCGATCGATCAGGCGCTGTACAAGGAGGGCCACCTCGCGATCCTGAAGGGCAACCTCGCGGAGGACGGCGCGGTGGCGAAGATCACCGGCCTGAAGAACCCGGTCATCACCGGCCCCGCGCGCGTGTTCGACGACGAGCAGGGCGCGATGGACGCGATCCTCGGCGACCGGATCAACCCGGGCGACGTGATCGTGCTGCGCTACCTCGGCCCGCAGGGCGGCCCGGGGATGCCCGAAATGCTCGCGCCGACGTCGGCGATCATCGGCAAGGGCCTCGGCGAATCGGTCGGCTTCATCACCGACGGCCGCTTCTCGGGCGGCACCTGGGGGATGGTAGTCGGCCACGTCGCGCCGGAAGCGTTCGTCGGCGGCACGATCGCGCTCGTGCAGGAAGGGGATTCGATCACGATCGACGCGCACACGCTGTTGCTGCAGCTGAACGTCGACGACGCCGAACTGGCGCGCCGCCGCGCCGCGTGGAAGCAGCCGGCGCCGCGCTACACGCGCGGCGTGCTCGCGAAGTTCGCGGCGCTCGCGCGTCCCGCGAACCAGGGCGCCGTGACCGGCTGACGCCGCGCCGGGCGCGCGAGAACTGCGCGCGCCCTTTGCTTTTATAATTTGCAGACGCCATGCCGGCTGTGCCCGCCGGCGGAGAACTGCATGAAACAGACGATTTTGCGCGCAACGATCCTGACCCTGCTGCTCGGCAGCGCGGCGGCACACGCCGCCGACGCCGACGGCCTGGCGCTCGCGCAGCGCAAGAACTGCATGGTCTGCCATGCGGTCGGCAAGCCGCTGATGGGCCCGTCGTTCCGCGATATTGCCAGCAAGTACGCGCCGCGTAGCGATGCCGGCGACTATCTCGCGCAGACGATCGTGAAAGGCAGTGTCGGGGTATGGGGCAACGTGCCGATGCCCGCGAACACGCAACTGACGGGCGCCGAGGCGCACGCGCTCGCGAACTGGGTGATGTCGCTCAGATAAGGGCAGCCCGCCCCCGGCCACGCCCGCAAACGGGCACCGGCTCAGTCCGGATGCCCGGCCCCGCGGCGCGCGATCTCTTCGTCGACCGCGTCCCGCACCCACTCCGTCACTTCGGTTTCGAGCGCCAGCGCCACCTCGCGCGTGATCTGGCTGACCAGCCATGCCGTATGGTCGTGCAGCGCATCGCGGCAGCGCGCCTCGAGCGCTTCCCGCCCGGCTCCGGTCAGGTAGTTCGTCAGGCGATTGCGCAGCCGCTCGGCGATCCGCTGCGCGTCTTCCGGCGTCAGCACGGCCGGCGCAGGCGCCTGATGCGCTGTCGCCGATGCGGCAAGCGCTGCCGCCGCCACCACCGGTTCCGGCTCGCCGGCGCTCCGGACATCGGCACCGCCAGGCGGCAGCTCGACGGCCGGCACGTGCGGCGTCGGCACCGGCTCGACGGTCACCGTCTCGGGGTCAGCTTCGATTTCGACCGGCTGCGTGTCAGCGGCCGCCGCCGCGTCCGCGCGCGCCGGATTCCCTGGCGCGATCACGTCGGTGAGCACCGGAATCGCCGCGTCGTCGCGCGGCGTCGCACCCGCGCGCGTGTGCGCCGGATTGCCCGGCACCAGCACGTCGGTCAGCGTCGGGATGGAAGAGGATTCGGCTTGCCCCACGGGGATACTCCGTCGACAGGTTGGCTAGCTGCCCTGCTTGTGGTTGTTCAGAGCGTAACCCCGATCGCGATAGAAGCGGTAGCGCTCGCGGCCCGCCGCCAGTTCGGCCGGCTCGTTGCCGACCACCTCGAGCAGCCGCTCGAAGCGCGCGAACTGCGCCGGCACCGTCGCGCCGAGATTCAGCAGCACCTGGTGATGCGGCGCCTTGTCGAGATCCGTGGTCAGCACGATCGGCGTATCGGCCGCGTGCGCGCTGTCGACCCCGCAATGCGGGATGAAATCGAGCGGCGAGAACGTCCAGAGCCGCTCGTCGAGCGCGCGCAGGCGCGCGGGCTCGGCGAGCACGACGACCGGCAGCCCGGCCTGGTAGGCCTTGCGCAGCAGCCGGCACGCGTAGGCGAGCGAATCGCCGACATTCGTGTGGAAATCGATCCGCGTCATCGCCCGAACGCCCGCCGCATCATCCGCTCCGCCATCACTGGCCGGCGCGGTCGATCAGGAACTGCGCGAGCAGCGGCACGGGGCGGCCCGTCGCGCCCTTCGCCGCACCGCCCTTCCACGCGGTGCCCGCGATGTCGAGGTGCGCCCACGGGTAGCTGTCGGTGAAGCGCGACAGGAAGCACGCGGCCGTCACGGCGCCGGCCGGACGCCCGCCGATGTTCGCGAGATCCGCGAAATTCGACTTCAGCTGGTCCTGGTATTCGTCGTCGAGCGGCATGCGCCATGCCGGATCGTTCGCCTCGCGCGACGCATCGAGCAGCTCGCCCGCGAGCGCGTCGTCCTTCGAGAACAGGCCGCTGTTGTGGCCGCCGAGCGCGATCACGCAGGCGCCCGTCAGCGTCGCGACGTCGATCACCGCGGCCGGCTTGAAGCGCTCCGCGTAGGTCAGCGCGTCGCACAGGATCAGGCGGCCCTCGGCGTCGGTATTCAGCACCTCGATCGTCAGCCCCTTCATGCTCGTGACGATGTCGCCCGGCTTCGTCGCGTTGCCGCCCGGCATGTTTTCGCAGGTCGGCACGATCGCGACGACGTTGATCTTCAGGCCCATCTCGGCGACCGCGCGGATCGTGCCGAGCACCGAGCCCGCGCCGCACATGTCGTACTTCATCTCGTCCATGCCCTCGCCCGGCTTCAGCGAGATGCCGCCCGTGTCGAACGTGATGCCCTTGCCGACCAGCACGACCGGCTTGGCCTTCGCCGCGGCGCCCTGGTAGTGCAGCACGATGAACTGCGGCGGCTCGACCGACGCGCGCGCGACCGACAGGAACGAGCCCATCTTCAGCGCCTGGACCTGCTTCAGGCCGAGCACCTCGGCCTTCAGGCCCCAGTCCTTCGCGATCTGCTTCGCGGTGTTCGCGAGGTAGGTCGGCGTGCAGACGTTGCCCGGCAGGTTGCCGAGATCGCGGGTCAGATCCATCCCGTTGGCGAGCGCGACGGCCTGCTTGACCGCGACCTTCGCGGCCTTCTCGTCGGCCGGATCGACGCTGAACACGATGCGCTTGAGCGCATGCGACGCCGGCTCCGGCTTGCTCTTCAGCTGCGTGAAGCGGTAGGTCTCGTTGCGCAGCGCGAGGATCGCCGCGCGCACGCCCCAGTCGGAGGCGCGCTCGTCGACCGGCAGCTGGGCCAGCGTGAAGGTGACCTGAACGACCTTGGTCGCAAGCAGCGCGCGCCACGCGGCCGTCACCGCGTCGTTATAGGCTTTCTGGTTGAAAGCGTCCTGCTTGCCGAGGCCGACCAGCAGCACCCGCGACGCGCCGATGCCCGACACTTCGTGCAGGAACAGCGTCTTGCCGCGCTTGCCGTCCATGTCGCCGGCCTTCACGATGCGCGAGATCAGCCCCTTGGTGGCCGTGTCGATGTCGAGCGCCGCGCCCGACAGCGTCTGCGCCTCGAAGATGCCGAGCACGATGCAGTCGGACTTCCCGGTCAGGAACCCCTTCGACTCCCCTTTGCTCCAATCACAGCCTTTTATGCTAAAGTCCATCGCGCTTGTCCTCGGATAAAATCTGGGCTAAGGATGAAAGCCGCAATTATCCGCTATTTTTCCCGTGGCGGCGCGAACGCCCGCCCGCGCGAGCATCGCCTCCCGCCCTCTTCTCATCAAGAATGATCTTCGAACGCTCCCTCCAGCGCGAGCTTGCGTATACGGCTGGCGCCGTGTTCATGGTGCTGCTCACGATCATGCTCACGACGATGATGATCCGCATCGTCGGCTATGCCGCGTCCGGTGAAATCGACCCGAAGGACGTGCTCGTGCTGATCGGCCTGACCGTGATCGGCTACCTCGCCGTGATGCTCGTCGTCACGCTGTTCGTTTCGATCCTGTTCGTGCTGACCCGGTGGTACCGGGATTCCGAAATGGTGGTCTGGCTCGCGTCCGGCGTGAGCCTGACCCGCCTCATCAAGCCGATCGGCGTGTTCGCGACGCCGATCGTGCTGCTGATCGCGTTCTTCGCGTTCGTCGGCTGGCCGTGGTCGAACCAGCAGAGCAAGATGATCAAGGCGCGCTTCCAGCAGCGCGACGAGATCTCGCTGCTCGCGCCCGGCCAGTTCCGCGAATCGACGTCGAACCACCGCGTGTTCTTCATCGAGAAGATGGCGCCGGACCAGAGCAAGGTGCAGAACGTGTTCGTGACGTCGACCGAGAACGGCAAGGTCAACGTCGTCGTGTCGCAGACGGGCCACACCGAAACGATGAAGGACGGCGACCGCTTCGTCGTGCTCGAGAACGGCCGCCGCTACGACGGCACGCCCGGCCAGCCGAACTTCAAGATCATGGAGTTCGAGCGCTACGGCGTGAAGATTACGAGCAAGCCGGTGGTCAACGCAACGACCACGACCGGCACGCCGACGCCGGAGCTCCTGCGCAACCCGTCCCGCGAGAATCTCGCCGAGTTCGCGTGGCGCGCGGGCCTGCCGCTGATCGCGATCAACCTGATGGTGCTCGGCATCCCGCTCGCGTACCAGAACCCGCGCCGCAGCCGCACGATCAACCTCGTGATGGCCGTGCTGATCTACCTGACCTACTCGAACCTGCTGAACGTCGTGCAGGCACAGATCGAGCAGGGCAAGCTGCCGTTCGGCGTCGGCCTCGTCGGCCTGCACCTGGTGGTCGCGGCGCTCGTCGGCGTCATCTTCTGGCTGCGGGTGCGCAACCGCCCGCTGTTTTCACGCGCGCTGTTCAGCCGCTCGACGGGAGCATGATCGATGCGGCTCTATGAAAAGTACTTTGCGCGACAGATCTACATCACGTTCGTCTTCATCCTGTTCGCGTTCTCGGGCCTGTTCTTCTTCTTCGACCTGATCAGCGAGCTGAATTCGGTCGGGCACGGCAACTACAAGTTCGGCTACGCGGTGCTGCGCGTCGCGCTGCAGACGCCGTCGCGCTTCTACGAGATCATCCCGGTCGCGGCGCTGATCAGCGCGATCTACGTGTTCGCGCAGATGGCCGCGAACTCGGAATTCACGATCTTCCGCGTATCGGGCCTCGCAACCAACCAGGCGCTGCGATCGCTGCTGAAGATCGGCGTGCCGCTCGTGATCCTCACCTACCTGATCGGCGAATTCGTCGGCCCGTACGCCGACCAGCTGTCCGAACGCGTGCGGCTGCAGGCGCTCGGCGCGTCGGTGTCGTCGAACTTCCAGTCCGGCGTGTGGGTGAAGGACACGCTCACGTCCGGCGACAACGGCGAGCCGGTCACGCGCTTCGTCAACGTCGGCAGCCTGTCGCCCGACTCCACGATCAGCAACGTGCGGATCTACGAATTCGACTCGAAGTTCCAGCTGCAGAACCTGCGCATCGCGCAGACGGGCCGCTACGAGCCGCCCGGCCACTGGCTGCTGACGGGCGTCACCGAGACGGAGCTGACGCCGATCAAGCCGATCAGCGGCCAGCCCGCCGACGCGCTGAACCCCGTGTACCGGTCGCAGCAGGTCACGCTGCCGGAGTTCCGGCTGCGCTCGGACCTGACGCCGCAGATCCTGTCGGTGCTGCTCGTGTCGCCGGAACGCATGTCGCTGATCAACCTGTTCCGCTACATCCAGCACCTGAAGGAGAACCAGCAGGACACGCAGCGCTACGACATCGCGCTGTGGCGCAAGCTGCTGTATCCGTTCGCGGTGTTCGTGATGCTGGTGCTGTCGCTGCCGTTCGCATACCTGCACACGCGCGCGGGCGTGGTCGGCGTGAAGGTGTTCGGCGGCATCATGCTCGGCATGAGCTTCCAGCTGCTCAATACGCTGTTCTCGCACATCGGCACGCTGAACACGTGGCCCGCGCCGCTGACCGCGGCGCTCCCCGGCCTGCTCTACCTGGGGCTCGGCCTGTTCTCGCTCAAATGGGTCGACCGGCACTGAGCGCCGGGGCCGCGACGGAGTTCGACATGGGTATGCACGGTATCGTCCTGTTCGGCCACGGCGCCCGCGATCCGCGGTGGGCGGAGCCGTTCGAGCGGCTAGCCGCGCGGCTGCGCGCGGCCGATGCACCCGCTGCGACGGTTTCGCTCGCGTTTCTCGAACTGATGACACCGTCGCTCGATACCGCGGTCGCCGCGCAGGTGGCGGCCGGCTGCACGCGCATCACCGTCGTGCCGGTGTTCTTCGGCCAGGGCGGCCACGTGCGGCGCGACCTGCCGCAGCTCGTCGACGCGTGCCGCGCCGCGCACCCGGGTGTCGAGATCCGCTGTGCAACCGCGGTCGGCGAGGACGACGGCGTGCTCGATGCGATCGCGCGCTATTGCCTCGACCGGGCGAGCGACACCGCGTAGCGCGAACCGGCGCCGCATAAAACAAAAGCGCTGGCAGCTCGCTGCCAGCGCTTTTTCGTTTCGGGCGGGCCTTTGACGACGACGACGCGCGCCCCGCCCCGCTCAGGCTGCGTCGCGCATCGCCCCGTCGGCCTTCGCCGGCCGTGCGCGCTCGGCGAACGCATCGCCGATCATCAGCAGGCTCGGTTCGGCCGGATCGAGCCACGCCTGCGCCTCGCCCGCCGCCATCCCGGCGAGCGTCAGCGTGAGCGTGCGCTCGCGCGCGGTGCTGCACGCCTCGACGATCGCCACCGGCGTCGTGCCCGCGCGGCCCGCGTCGATCAGCTGCTGCGCGATGCCGGGCGCGCTGTCGCGGCCCATGTAGTAGACGATCGAATCGGCGCGCGCCGCTTCGCGGATCTCGTCGCTGCCCGGCGCGCGGCTGTGCGTCGCGAACGCGACGCTGCGCGCGACGCCGCGCAGCGTCAGCGAGCGCTTCAGGGTCGCCGCGCCGGCCAGCGCCGCGGTGATGCCCGGCACGATCTCGTAGTCGATGCCGGCTGCCTCGAGCGCGCGCATCTCTTCGTCCGCGCGGCCGAACAGCATCGGATCGCCGCCCTTCAGCCGCACGACGCACGCATGCTCGCGCGCCGCGTCGACGATCTGCTTGTTGATGAAATGCTGCGCGCTCGAACGCTGGCCGCAGCGCTTGCCGACCGCGATCCGGCGCGCGTTCGGCGCGTAGTCGAGCATCGCGGGCTCGACGAGCGCGTCGTGCAGCACGACGTCGGCCTCGCCGAGCAGGCGTGCGCCGCGCACCGTGATGAGGTCCGCCGCGCCCGGCCCTGCGCCGATCAGATATACCTTGCCCATATTCATCGCTTCGCTTCCCTGCGGGCGCCGGCATCGGAGCGCGCCGCCCGACAGGCGGCGCGGTTCGCCGCGCGGTTTTCCGATTACGCCGAGAACGCCCGGATCATGCCCGCGGCGACCGTGTGATGCGTCGCCTCGTCGATCAGCACGAACGCGCCCGTGCCCGGATGCGCATCGTACGTGTCGCACACGATCGGCTTCTGCAGCGTCAGCGCGACGCGGCCGATGTCGTTCATCTTCAGCTCGTGGCGGTCGGTTGCGTGCGACAGCGTGTGCACGTCGAGCACCTGCTGGACCGCGCCGATCTTCGCGAACACCGTGCTGGTGGTCTGCTTCAGCAGGTACTTGCGCTGCGGCGACAGCGGCGTCTCGTCGAACCAGCACAGGTCCGCCTCGAGCTTCTTCGCCGGCGCGACCGGCTCGGCCGGCGCGACGAACATGTCGCCGCGCGACACGTCGACGTCTTCCGCGAGGCGGATCGTCACCGTCTGGCCCGCGAACGCGTGGCCGACCGCCGCGGTGCCGCCCGGCACCGGCGCGATGATCTCGGCGACCGTCGCGGTGCGGTTCGACGGCAGCACGACGATCTCGTCGCCAACCTTCACCTCGCCCGACTCGATGCGCCCCATGTAGCCGCGGAAATCGTCGGCCGAGCTGCCGTCCTGGCGCGCGACCCACTGCACCGGGAAGCGCAGCGCGTCATGCGCCTGCGTCTCGACCGGCAGCGTCTCGAGCACGTCGAGCAGCGGCTCGCCCGCGTACCACGGCATGCGCTCGCTCGCGCCGACGATATTGTCGCCCTTGAGCGCCGACACCGGCACGAAGCGCACGTCGGCGAGGCCGAGCTGCTTCGCGAGCGCGACGTACGCGTCGCGGATCTCGTTGAAGCGCGCCTCGCTGTAGTCGACGAGGTCCATCTTGTTGATCGCGACGATCACGTGCTGCAGGCCGAGCAGCTTGACGATCGCGCTGTGGCGCTTGGTTTGCGGCAGCAGCTGCACCACGCCGTTCTCGACCGTGATGCGCGTCGCGTCGATCAGCACGATCGCCGCGTGCGCGGTCGACGCGCCCGTCACCATGTTGCGCGTGTACTGCTCGTGGCCCGGCGTGTCGGCGATGATGAACTTGCGCTTCGCCGTCGCGAAATAGCGGTATGCGACGTCGATCGTGATGCCCTGCTCGCGCTCGGCTTCCAGCCCGTCGGTCAAGAGCGCGAGGTCGAGCTCGTCGCCGACCGTGCGCTTGTTCTTCGCGCGCGACAGCGCGGACAGCTGGTCGGACAGCACGGCCTTGCTGTCGTACAGCAGGCGGCCGATCAGCGTGCTCTTGCCGTCGTCGACGCTGCCCGCCGTGATGAAGCGCAGCACGCCGAGGTCTTCGTTGTTCTCGATGATGCTCATGATGTGAATGTCCTCGTGTGCTTCAGAAATAACCTTGCTTCTTGCGCGTTTCCATCGCGGCCTCGGACGCCTGGTCGTCCATCCGGGTCGCGCCGCGCTCGGTGATCTCAGTCACCGCCGTCTCGGCGATGATCTTCTCGACGTCGTCCGCGTCGCTCTCGACCGGGCAGGTGCAGCTGATGTCGCCGACCGTGCGGAAGCGCACCTGCGCGAGCTCGCTCGTCTCGCCCTCGCGCATCGGCGTGAGCGGCGTGACCGGCACGAGCAGGCCGTTGCGGCGCACGATCTCGCGCTCGTGCGCGTAGTAGATCGACGGCAGCTCGAGGTTCTCGCGGGCGATGTACTGCCACACGTCGAGCTCGGTCCAGTTCGAGATCGGGAACACGCGCAGGTGTTCGCCGTTGTGCAGGCGCGCGTTGTACAGGCTCCACAGTTCTGGGCGCTGCGCCTTCGGATCCCACTGGCCGAATTCGTCGCGGAACGAGAAGATCCGCTCCTTCGCGCGGGCCTTCTCTTCGTCGCGGCGCGCGCCGCCGATCATCGCGGTGTAGCCGTGCTGCTCGATCGTCTCGAGCAGCGTGACGGCCTGCGCGGCATTGCGCGAATCGGTCTCGCGGCGCAGCACGACGGTGCCGCGCTTGATCGAATCCTCGACGTGGCCGACGATCAGCTCGGCGCCGATCTCCTTCGCGCGGCGGTCGCGGAAGTCGATCACTTCGTCGTAGTTGTGCCCCGTGTCGATATGCACGAGCGGGAACGGCAGCGACGTCTTGCGGTTCGCGCCGAGGCCGAACGCCTTCAGCGCGAGATGCAGCACGACGACCGAATCCTTGCCGCCCGAGAACAGCAGCGCCGGCTTGCTGCACTCGGCGACGAGCTCGCGCAGGATGTGGATCGACTCGGCTTCGAGCCAGTCGAGGTGGCCCATGCGGCTGGCGTCGCCGGCGGGCGGGGCAAAGGCGGATTGCTCGAGCGTCGTGCTCATGGTTTCAGTCCTTCTCTTCTGGGTTCGTGCCGCCCGCTTTCGCAGGCGGCGCAATATTCGGTCGTGTGTCGTTCAGTGCGCGGCGCCGGCCTCGGCCGTCGCGGGAATCGGCGTGATCGTGATATGCAGGCCGCATTCCTTCGTATCGCGCGATTCCCACCACCAGCGGCCCGCGCGGCTGTCCTCGCCGGGACGGATCGCGCGCGTGCACGGCTCGCAGCCGATGCTCGGGTAGCCGCGCGCATGCAGCGGGTTGACCGGCACGTCGAACGCCTTCAGGTACGCCCACACGTCGTCCTCGGTCCAGTCGGCAAGCGGATTGTACTTCGCGATGCCGCGCGCCTCGTCCTGCTCTTCCTCGTGCAGCTCCGCGCGCGTGACCGACTGCTCGCGGCGCTGGCCGGTGACCCACGCATCGACGTCGGCGAGCGCGCGGTTCAGCGGCTCGACCTTGCGGACGTGGCAGCACGCCTTGCGCAGCTCGACGCTCTCGTAGAACGCGTTCAGGCCGTGGTCGGCGACATACTGGTCGACCGCGTCCTGGCGCGGGTGGAACTGCTCGATCTCGTAGCCGTAGCGTTCGCGCACGCGATCGATCATGCCGAGCGTCTCCGCGTGCAGGCGGCCCGTGTTCAGCGAGAAGATGCCGATCGCCGCGCCCTTCGACAGGATCGCGTGCGTGACGAGCATGTCCTCGGCCGCGAGGCTGCTTGCGAACTTCACGTTCGGATGGCGCGCGGCGATCTGCGCAAGCAGCGCGTCGAGCCGCTCGACCTTCGCGGCGAGTTCCGGCGTCAGGGTGGCGTGGGCGCCGCTCATGCGCTCACCTTCGCGTCGGGTGTCGCTACGTCGGGCGTCGCTGCGTCGCGGCGGCGGAACAGCGGCGCCGGCTCGTCGAACGCGCCCTGGTAGCGCTGCGAGAACTCGCCGAATGCGTTCAGCGCGTCGTGGATGTCCTTGTCCGCGCGCACCGCGAACGCGTCGAAACCGACCCGCGACATGTACAGCAGCTGGTCGCGCAGCACGTCGCCGATCGCGCGCAGCTCGCCCGTCCAGCCGTGGCGCTCGCGCAGCAGGCGCGCGATGCTGTAGCCGCGGCCGTCCGCGAAGCGCGGGAACTCGACGGCGATCAGCGAGATCGCGCCGAAGTCGGCGGCCAGATCGGCCGGTTCGCTGTCCGGCGCGAGCCACACGCCGAGTTCTTCTTTCGTCTTCGCGGCGACGAGCGCCGCGCGCTCGGCCTGCCACAACGCGACCGGCACCAGCACCTTGCCGGCCGGCAACGCGTCGACCGCGGGCAGCGCGCCGTCTTCCGCCGCGCGCACGACCTGCCATGCATCGTCGATCACTGCGCGGTTCTTGATAATCGAAGCCATCTGCAAATTCCTTCTACCCGGTTGGTTACGCGTTCACTGCCTGGCGCGCCGCATACACGCGCTCCTTGAACGGCGCGATGCCGATGCGGTCGTACGTGTCGACGAAGCGCTCGCCGTCGATGCGCGACTCGACGAACGTGTCGATCAGCTTCGCGATCACGTCCGGCACTTCCTCCGCCGAGAACGACGGGCCGATCACGCGGCCGAGGCGCGCGCCGTCGCGGCCCGTGCCCTGCTCGCCGCCGAGCGACACCTGGTACCACTCGGCGCCGTCCTTGTCGACGCCGAGGATGCCGATGTTGCCGACGTGGTGATGGCCGCACGAGTTCATGCAACCGGAAATGTTCAGCGACAGGTCGCCGAGGTCGTACACGAAGTCGAGATCGTCGAAGCGCTGCTGGATCGCCAGCGCGATCGGGATCGACTTCGCATTCGCGAGCGAGCAGAAGTCGCCGCCCGGGCACGCGATGATGTCGGTCAGCAGGCCGACGTTCGGCGTCGCGAAGCCGGCGGCCTTCGCCTTTTCCCACACCGCGAACAGGTCGCGCTTCTTGACGTTCGCGAGAATCAGGTTCTGCTCGTGCGACACGCGCAGCTCGCCGAACGAGTAGGCATCCGCCCAGTCGGCGACCTGTTCCATCTGCGCGTCGGTCGCATCGCCGGGCGCGACGCGATGGTTCTTCAGCGACAGCGTGACGGCCGCGTAGCCCGGCACCTTGTGCGGCGCGACGTTGCGCTCGACCCAGCGCGCGAACGCCTTGTTCTCGAGCAGGTGCTGCTCGTACGACGCGTCGGTGTCGGCGAGCTTCTCGTAAACCGGCGGCAGGAAGTACTGCGACACGCGGTCGACTTCCGCCTGCGTGAGCGTCGACGGGCCGTCCTTCAGGTGCTGCCATTCTTCGTCGACCTGCTGCGCGAACTTCGCCGGCGACAGCGCCTTCACGAGGATCTTGATGCGCGCCTTGTACAGGTTGTCGCGGCGGCCGTAGCGGTTATACACGCGCAGCACGGCTTCGCAGTAGGTCAGCAGGTGCTGCCACGGCAGGTCTTCCTTGATCACCGCGCCGATGATCGGCGTGCGGCCGAGGCCGCCACCCGCGAGGATGCTCGCGACGACTTCGCCCTGCGCGTTCTTCTTCAGGTACACGCCGAGGTCGTGGATCTGCACGGCTGCACGGTCGTCCTTCGAGCCGGACACCGCGATCTTGAACTTGCGCGGCAGCCACGCGAACTCGGGGTGGAACGTCGACCACTGGCGGAGGATTTCCGACCACGGGCGCGGATCGATCTCCTCGTCCTGCGCGACGCCCGCGAACTGGTCGGCCGTGATGTTGCGGATGCAGTTGCCCGAGGTCTGGATCGCGTGCATCTGCACCGACGCGAGCTTCGCGAGGATCTCCGGCGTTTCCTCCAGCTGCACCCAGTTGAACTGGATGTTCGAGCGGGTCGAGAAGTGGCCGTAGCCGCGGTCGTGCTCGCGCGCGATGCGGGCCAGCACCCGCAGCTGGTCGCTGCGCAGGTTGCCGTACGGAATCGCGATGCGGTGCATGTATGCGTGACGCTGCATGTACAGGCCGTTCTGCAGGCGCAGCGGGCGGAACTCGTCTTCGCTCAACTCGCCCGACAAGCGGCGGCGCACCTGGTCGCGGTACTGCGCGACGCGCTCGTCGACAATCGTCTGGTCGTATTGGTCGTACTGATACATTCGGGGACCCCAGGGTTTTCGTGTTGACCGCGCGACGTCCTAGCCACGCCGCGCCCGAATCTCCGTTTCGCCGCCGCGCCCGGCCGTCATCCGCGGCCCGGTGGATTGCTAATGACGAAAACAGATATCCATATTTGAAAAACTCCGGTGAATCGTAATAAACTCGCCTTATATTTCAAACGACTAAAAAATTCTGTTGATATGCGGAAGGGTTATAAATGAACCTGCACCAATTTCGCTTCGTGCGCGAGGCCGTCCGGCAGAATTTCAACCTCACCGAGGCTGCCAAGGCGCTGTACACGTCGCAGCCGGGGGTATCGAAGGCCATCATCGAGCTGGAAGACGAGCTCGGCGTCGAGATCTTCACGCGGCACGGCAAGCGCGTGCGTTCGCTCACCGAACCGGGGCGGATCATCCTCGCGTCGGTCGAGCGGATCCTCCAGGAGGTCGAGAGCCTGAAAAGGGTCGGAAAGGATTACGCCGCGCAGGACCAGGGCAACCTGACGATCGCGGCGACCCACACGCAGGCCCGCTATTCGCTGCCGGCCGCGATCGCCGAATTCAAGAAGCGCTTCCCGAAGGTGCACCTGTCGATCCTGCAGGGCAGCCCGACCCAGGTCGCCGAGATGGTGATCCACGACCAGGCCGACCTCGCGATCGCGACCGAGGCGATCGCCGACTACAAGGAGCTCGTGTCGCTGCCCTGCTTCCAGTGGCATCACGCGGCCGTGGTGCCCGTCGATCACCCGCTGCTCGAACGCAAGCCGCCGACCCTCGACGATCTCGCGCAATACCCGCTGATCACCTACGACGACGCGTTCGCGGGCCGCAAGAAGATCAACCATGCGTTCGCGCTGCGCGGGCTGTCGCCGGACATCGTGCTCGAGGCGATCGACGCCGACGTGATCAAGACCTACGTCGAGCTCGGCCTCGGCGTCGGGATCATGGCCGACATCGCGTTCAACCCGGAGCGCGACCGCAACCTGCGGCTGATTCCGGTGGGCCACCTGTTCGGCAGCAACGTCACGCGCGTCGCGCTCAAGCAGGGCGCGTACCTGCGCAGCTATGTGTATACGCTCGTCGAGCTGCTGTCGCCGACGCTGAACCGCAAGCTGATCGAGCAGGCCCTGAAGGGCGAAGCCGAATCGTACGAACTTTGACCGGCCTGCATCGCGACAGGGGCGCAGCTCGGTTCACATGCGCCTCTTTTTTCTGCCCGACGGAGGTTCACGCATGCCGCTTCCCGCCCTGCTGCCGCGCTGTGCTGCCGGCGCCGTCCTCGCCCTCGCCTGCGCCGCCGCGCACGCGGACCTGAAGGTCGGCGTCGACCTGTCGACGACCGGCCCCGCGGCTGCGATCGGCATCACGAGCAGGAACGCGATCCTGATGTGGCCGAAGGCGATCGCCGGGCAGAACCTGCAGGTGACGATGCTCGACGATGCGTCCGACCCGGGCGCCGCGGTGCGCAATATCCGCAAGCTGGTCGCGGAAGACCACGTGGATGTCGTGATCGGGCCGAACATCACGCCGGCCGCGCTCGCGGCGCTCGACGCCGTCGCGGATGCGCAGACGCCGATGATCACGCTGGTCGGCTCCGGCGCCGTCGTCGAGCCGCAGGAAGGCGCGCGCACCTGGGCATTCAAGATGGCGCAAAGCGACCGCGCGATGGCCGACGTGATGACCCGCGCCATGTCGAACCGCGGCGTGAAGACGGTCGGCTTCATCGGCTTCGCGGACAGCTACGGCGACAGCTGGCTGAACGAATTCACGCGCTTCGCCGAGCTGCGCAAGATCCGCGTGGTCGCGACCGAGCGCTTCAACCGCACCGACGCGAGCGTCACCGGCCAGGCGCTGAAGCTGATCGCGGCGAAACCCGACGCGATCCTGATCGCCGGGTCCGGCACGCCGGCCGTGCTGCCGCAGCGCGCGCTGGTCGAGCGCGGCTACAACGGCCCGATCTACCAGACGCACGGGATCGCGACGCCGGAATTCATCAAGCTCGGCGGCAAGGACGTCGACGGGACGCTGTTCCCGACCCAGCCGGTCGTCGTCGCGCGCACGCTGCCGGCCGACCACCCGGCCCGCCGGGCCGCGCTCGCGTTCGTCGACGCGTACGAGGCGAAATACGGCGCCGGCACGGTCACGCAGTTCGCGGGCGATGCGGCGGGCGTGTTCCCGCGCCTCGCCGACGCGGTCGGCCGCGCGCTGAAGGCCGCGCAGCCGGGCACGCCCGCGTTCCGCGCGGCGCTGCGGCGCGAGCTCGAACGCGCGCACGAGCTGGTGGTGCCGAACGGCGTGGTCAATGCGAGCGACCAGGATCACGTCGGGCTCGACCAGCACGCGAGCGTGATGGGGATCGTCAAGCACGGCGCGTTCGTCTACCTCGGCCAGTGACCGGCGGCCGGGCTGCTTGCCCGGTGCCGAGATTTCAGCGATAATTCGCGTTTTCGCCGCGCGCAATTGCATGCGCGGTCCGGAAAAGCCCAGGTGGTGAAATTGGTAGACGCAGGGGACTCAAAATCCCCCGCCGCAAGGCGTGCCGGTTCGATTCCGGCCCTGGGCACCATCAAATTCCTTCAAAGCCTTATCAGCCAAGGCTTCCCGGCCTTCCAGCACGCGTTTCTGTGGTAATTTCAGCGGGTGTTGCCGTCTTGCACAGCAGCGCCTGGGCCCGCACACGTTCATCTTGAAGTACCGTCGTCGGCGCGAGCGCACCCGGCGTGTCCGGCGCCACTGCGCAAGAAAACCGTCGCGATCAACCTCACAAGCGGCCCACCCGACGCCCGACGAGAGAAGACCCAACGATGCCCGGAGATCACGGAACGCTTCGCCGGCAGGGGAAACCGCCCGCGCCGCCGCTACGCCGGTACCTCGCCGCGGCCGGTACTGCATTGATCCTGGCCGGGCTGGGATGGGTGCTCGTCGGCGTCATCCAGCCTGCGTTGCGCCATACGATCGTCATGACAACGGGCGCCGACAACGGCATCTATCGCGGCTTCGCCGATCGCTACGCCGCGATCCTCAAGCGCGAAGGCATCACGCTCGATATCCGCAGTTCCTCCGGCTCGATCGAAAATTACGCGCGGTTGACGAAGCCCGACAGCGAGTACGAAGTGGGTTTCATTCAATCGGGCACGACGCCGCCGAACGAGATGGACCACCTGCAGACCATCGCCGCCGTGTCCTATGAGCCGATCTGGGTGTTCTATCGTGGCAACACGACGGTCGACCGGTTGTCGCAACTGCGCGGCAAACGGGTGGGCATCGGTGTGCCCGGCAGCGGGCTGCTCAATGTCTCCCTTGTCCTGCTCGGCTATAGCGGCATCACACGGGACAATACGACCCTCGATCAGGTGGATGCGGCCACCGCCTATCGGCGCCTCGAGCACGGGGAGCTGGATGCCGCTTTTTTCATCGGCCGGCCCGACGCGCCGATGCAGCAAACCTTGCTCAACAGCGACCTGAAGCTCATGAGTTTCGCGCAAGCAGACGCCCTCGCGCAGAAGTTTCCCTCCCTGTCCAAGATCGTCTATCCGCGCGCGTCGACCAGCGTCGCCGGCGATCGGCCGCCGGCAGACGTCACCCTGCTGGCCGCCACGGCGCTGCTCGTGGCGAAAGACACGCTGCATCCCGCCTTCGTCTACCTGCTGCTCGATGTCGCCAGAATGGTCCACGGTCACGAGGACTACTTCACGCCGATCGGCACGTTCCCCAACCTGAATACCGAGGAATTTCCGATTGCGGACGAAAGCACGCGCTACTTCAAATCCGGCCGCCCGTTCCTGCAGCGCTACCTGCCGTTCTGGCTAGCCAGCTTCATCGAACGACGCCTGCTCGTCCTGGTTCCTTTCGCGGCATTGCTCCTGGCCCTGTTGCAGGCAGTGCCGCGCATGGTGGAGGCGCATTTGAAAAAGCGGCTGCTGATCTGCTATGGGGAGCTCAAGCTGCTGGATGACGAAATCTGGGCCAACCGGCAGCCAACCCGCGACCAGATCGCGCGCTGGAACCAGGAAATCGATGACATCGATGCGCACGCCAGTCAGATGCGAATGCCGAAGCGCTATTTTCGGGACCTGTACGCGCTCAAGCAGGCGATTGGTGTCGTCAGGGAGCGCATTTCCGCCGAAATCAAACGCCCCTCCTCCGCCGTCACGACACGTGGCACCGAGAGACAGTGACGTCCCAAGCGCCCACGCGCTCGCAGCGCAACGCACCGGCTTGCCCGATTGTCCAAGCAACAGGCACAACGCAGCACGGAGGCGGCCTATGTCCTTGCGAGCAACTTCGAAACGGATCTGCGCGGGTATGCTGGCATCCGTGCTCTGGTTCGCACTGCACGGCTGCGACATCCTGAGCCAGCCGCCCGTGCCGGACTGGCCGGGCCCGCACGCACCCTATCCGTTCCCGGACAGCGTCCCGCATCGCACCGAATGAGCGCGCGGCACCCGCGCGTGCCGCATCACGCAGGTCAGCCGTCGCGCGCCCGCTCCTCCAGCGCCCCGCCCATCAGCTCCGCGAACCACTCGATGAACGCATTGAGCCTGCGCGACCGCTGCCGGCGATGCGGATACACCGCCGACACGTCCATCGGCGCGGCCCGGTAGCCCGGCATCACATCGACCAGCGCGCCGCTGTCGAGCAGGTGCTCGACGTCGAACCGCGGAATCTGGATCAGCCCCATCCCCGCGAGGCAGCTGGCGATGTAGGTCTCCGCGTTGTTGACGATCACGCGGCTCGGCAGCGCCAGCTCGCGTGTGACGCCGCCGGCGCAGACTTCCCACGGCAGCTCGCGGCCGCTCGCCGGCGACGCGTAGCCGACCGCCCAATGCCCGTGCGCCAGCGCGTCCGGATGCGCGGGCACGCCGCATTCGCGCAGGTAGTCGGGGCTCGCGCAGTTGACCAGCGCGAATTGCCCGAGCGGCCGCACGACGAGGCTGCTGTCCGCGAGCCGTCCGACCCGGATCGCGCAGTCGACGCCCTCCTGCACGAGGTCGATCGAGCGGTCGGTCGAGCCGAGGAACAGCTGCAGGTTCGGATGACGGCGGAACAGCGACGGCAGCGCGGGCGCGATCACGCGGCGCGCGATCCGGTTCGGCACGTCGACGTTGAGCCGGCCGATCACGTCGCGGTCGCGGCCGCGGAACAGGCGATCGAGTTCGTCGGCTTCCGCGAGCAGGCGCCGGCCGCGCTCGAGCAGCAGCGCGCCGTCGGCGGTCAGCTGCACCTGCCGCGTCGTGCGATGCAGCAGCCGCGTGCCGAGCCCCGTCTCGAGCTGCTGCACGGCCGCCGACACGGTCGCGCGCGGCACGTCGAGCGCATGCGCGGCCTTGATGAAGCTGCCCATCTCGGCAACCTGAAGGAAGATCCTGACCTGATCCAGCTTGTCCATCGGCGAAAAGGCGGGTGCGTTCGGGCGGCCGGCGCCGGAAATGAAACAGGCGCGCGGCCGTGATGCCTGCGCGCCCGTCCATTGTCCATGCAAACCGGCCAGTGCGGTGCGCGGCCCGGCAGCTTGGTTCGTCGCCTACTTCGTCGTATAGCCGCCGTTGATCAGGATCGTCTGGCCCGTGATCCACCAGCCGTCGGTCACGAGGTGGCGGATGAACGGCACAACGTCCTCGATGTCGGTGAGCCCGGTCTTGCTGAACGGCGACAGCGCGGCCGCGCTCTTGTGATAAGCAACCGCATCGGCGCCTTCGGCCGGATAGAAGAACGGCGTATCCATCGGGCCCGGCCCGACGGCCGTCACCGAGATCCCGCGCGCGCCGTATTCCTTCGCGGCCGCGCGCGTGAAGTGCTCGACCGGCGCCTTCGCGCCCTCGTAGGCCGCATAAAACGGCGTGAACGCGCCGAGCAGCGACGTCACGAGCGTGACGAGCTTGCCGTGATCCTCGAGATGCCGCCCCGCCTCCTTGATGAAGAAGAACGCGGACTTGCTGTTGACCGCGAACATCTCGTCGTACTCGGCCTCGGTGATCTCGGTGATCGGCTTCTTCAGCACCTTGCCGACGGTGTTGATCGCGATGTCGATCCTGCCGAAGTGCTGCTTGACCACGTCGAACAGCCGCTCGACCGCGGCGGCCGTCGTCAGGTCCGCCTGGAACGTCGCGGCCTCGGCGCCCGCCGCACGCACCGCGGCCGCCGTCTCCTCGGCCTGCGGCTGCGTCGCCGCGCTGTTGTAGTGGATCGCCACCGCCTTCACGCCGTGGTTCGCCAGGTCCCGCGCGATCAGGCCGCCGAGGTTCTTGGCGCCGCCTGCGATCAGGACGACCTTATCTGCGAGCGTATGAGTGGCCACGGTTGACTCCTTTCTCGTTGAACGAAGTCCTGAGTGTAGGCATGGACACGGCGCCGGTCAGCCGGCCGCGGCTGGATGGATTGTCCAGGAAATCGATCCAATCCGGCGCCGTCAGCGTGCGTGCCGCTCCGCGTCGATCTTGCCGAGCAGCCACTGCATCCCGGCCAGATGCTGCTGGTCGTGGCTGCTCAGGTAATGGACGAGCCCGCGCACGGTCAGCGCGCCGTAGCCGTCGAATTCGCCGGTGCGCGCCCACTGCTCCTGCGTGAGCGCCGACACGCGCTCGAGCGTGCGGCGCCGCGCGTCGTGAAACGCGGCGAGCACGTCCGGCGCGTGCGCGTCGTCGTAGCGCCGCTCGAGCGCGAGCGCATCGCTGTCGAGCGACACGAGCCGCGGGCGATCCTCGTCGAGCATCCGGCGCAGGCGCTCGTGATACCCGTCGATCTCGATGTCCCGCACATGGCAGAGCTGCCCGAGCGGCGAGAAGCGCTCGCTCGGAATGCCCGCCCAGTCGTCGGGCGTCCAGCGTGCGTAACCGTCAGGCACCGCCGCGAAGTGGGCTTCGAGCAGGCGCGGAAAATCGGCAAGGGCGTCGTAGGTCGCCGGGTTCATGCGAAGGTCTCCGGGTCGGTTGCGGGGAAGACGGCCGCGGGCGGCAGCCCGCCGGCCGCTGCGATTACTTCACGCTGAAGCGGTAGCTGCCCTGCGTGCGATGCCCGTCCGCCGCGACGGCCACCCACTTGACGGTGTACGCGCCCGCCCCGAGTGTCGACAGCGGCACCGTCATCCGCTTGCGGTTCGCGGCGTCGACGCTCGCCTTGCCGTCCGACACCGTCTTGCCCGAGCCGTCGACGACGACGATCGAGCTGAAGGCCGGCTCGAGCGGCTCGGTGAAATCGAGCGCGACGGCGGCCGGCGCGGCGCCCAGCGCGGCGTTGGCGGCGGGATCGGCGTTCGCCGGCCGCGCATGCGCGAACGCAGCCGTCGACACGGTCGCGGCGAGCACGACGGCGGCCGCGTTGCGACCGAGGGAGAGCAGATCGAAGGTCATGTCCTGTCCGTGAGAGTTGAGCGGATGCCGCGGGCAGGCGCGCCGCCCGCGGCGTTCCGGCAGCTTACCAGCGCGCGCGTCGACGCGCCGGCGACAGGCCGGCGACAGGCCGGCGACAGGCCGGCGCTTGATAGAATGCGCGCGCTATGGATCTCGAAAGCATTCTCTTCACCCAGGGCTTCGGCTCGCGCCGCCAGTGCCGCGGCCTGATCGAGGCCGGCCGGGTCGGCGCCGCCGGCGCGCCTTGCACGGACCCCGACGCCGCGTTCGACACCGACGGCCTCGTCTTCACGGTCGACGGCGCGGCATGGCCGTTCCACGCGCGCGCGTATCTCGCACTGAACAAGCCGGCCGGCTACGAGTGCTCGCGCGATCCGCAGCATCACGCGAGCGTGTTCAGCCTGTTGCCGCCGCCGCTCGTCGCGCGCGGCGTGCAATGCGTCGGCCGCCTCGACCAGGACACGACCGGCCTGCTGCTGCTGTCCGACGACGGCCAGTTCGTGCATGCGTATACGTCGCCGAAGCGCAAGGTGCCGAAGACCTACGTCGCGACCGTGCGCCATCCGCTCGACGACACGCAGCTGCACGCGCTGCGCGCGGGCGTACAGCTGCACGGCGAGCCGAAGCCGATCGCGGCGGTCGCCGCCGAGGCGCGCGACACGCACGCGCTCGCGCTGACCGTGCTCGAAGGCAAATATCACCAGGTCAAACGGATGGTCGCCGCCGCGAGCAACCGCGTCGAAGCGCTGCATCGCGAAAGCATCGGCGGCTTCACGCTGCCCGCGACACTTGCGCCGGGCGCATGGCAATGGCTGAGCGAAACCGAGCTGGCCGCGCTGCGCGACACGGCACCGTAAAAACCCTGTAAGGGAAAATCAGCACGACCGTTCGATGGTCTCCCCTCGCTATACTCGAATTACAAGCTGTTACGAACAGCGATGCTGGGGAGACATCATGCAAATCACTCAACCGTTCGAATTGTCGTACGTGATACTTGCCTTTGCCGCGGTCGGCGCGATCGTGATCGGCGGGCTGCTGGCGGCCATGCACCGGAAGCACAAATACCATCCGAACCTGATCGGCGCGCTGATCGGCGCGCTGCTGTGCTTCCTGCTGATCGAGGCGTTACCCGCGCTGACCTGACACGCCGCCAGGCGCGAGCGTTTGAAGGAAATCGTCTACGGTCGGATAGCGCAAGGTCACGCACAATTCGCGCTTGAGCCGGGCGTTGGACAGCCGCCGCGACTCGCGCATGAACGACAGGAGCGTCGGCTCGAGCTGGCGCTCGGCGTCGGCGCGGCTCACGCGCGGCGGCAGCGCCAGGCCGAATGCCTGCGCGACCCGGTCGAAATACTCCCCCATCCGCAGTTCGCTATCGTCCGACGCGTGCACCGCGCGCGACGGCTTGCCACGTGCAGCCGCACGCAGCAGGATCGCCGCGAGGTCGTCGGCGTGGATGTGGTTCGTGTAGACGTCGTCTTCCGGCACGAGCGCCGGCGTGCCGCGCTCGAGGCGTGCGAGCGGCAGCCGGTTGGCCGCGTAGATGCCGGGAATCCGCACGACGCGGGCCGACAGCACGCCACGCGCGGTCGCGGCGCGTAGTTGCCGCTCCGCCGACACCCGGCGAAACGCGCGCGGATTGGCCGGCCGCAGCGGGTGCGTCTCGTCGATGCGCGCGCCGCCGCAGTCGCCGTAAACGCCGGTCGTGCTCGCGTAGACGAGCGTGGGCGCGCGAGGCCCCTCGGGTACAATACGCGCTGCCCGGAAGCGCAAGCCGGCCGGCCGTGCCGCGGCACGCTCGCGCCGCAGTCTGCCGTAGGCGGGCGCCGGCTGGGCCGACGCTCGCCGCGCGGTCGCGGCCAGTGCCGCGACGAGCGCGCGCGTGCGACGGTCTTCGGCGCCGTCGGCTTGCGGCGGTGCGAGATGCAGGACCGTGCGCGGCGCCAGGCCCGCGAGGCGCCGCAGCGTCGACGGGCAGTCGAGGTCGCCGACGATCGGCGTCGCACCGGCGGTACGCAGTACGTCGCGCCGGGCCGGATGGCTCGTCAGCGCGACGATCCGCAGGTCGGCGCGTCGTGCGCGCCATTGCGCGACGCAGCGCAGGCCGACGTCGCCGCAGCCGACGATCAGCACGCGCGGCCGGCGCAGGATTCGTGTCGCGATCATGATGTTTGCGAAATATCAGTATCCACCGTTGCGCAGCGCGCAGCGGCTTGCATTGTAGCTGCCGTGCGCAACCTGCACGGTCCCCACATATTGTTCTAGTTGGTTCTATGGCATTCAACGTCACTCTCAAGCAAAGCGGCCGGCAATTCCAGGTCGAGTCGGACGAAACCGTGCTGGCGGCCGCGCTGCGCCAGAACATCCATCTGCCGTACGGCTGCAAGAACGGTGCATGCGGCTCGTGCAAGGGCCAGATTGCATCGGGCCAGATCGAGCAGGGGCCGCATGCCGCGTCGGCGCTGTCGAACGACGAGCGCACCCGCGGCCTCGCGCTGCTGTGCTGCGCGACGGCGCAGTGCGACCTCGAGATCGACGTGCGCGAGATCGCCGGCGTCGACGGCGTGCAGGTCAAGAAGCTGCCGTGCCGGGTCGCCACGCTCGAGCGCAAGGCCGACGACGTGATCGTGCTGAAGCTGCAGCTGCCGGCGAACGAGCGCCTGCAGTATCTCGCGGGCCAGTACATCGAATTCATCCTGAAGGACGGCTCGCGCCGCAGCTACTCGATGGCGAGCGCGCCGCACGAGGAAGGCCCGATCGAGCTGCACATCCGCCACATGCCCGGCGGCAAGTTCACCGACCACGTGTTCGGCGCGATGAAGGAGCGCGACATCCTGCGCTTCGAAGGCCCGCTCGGCACGTTCTTCCTGCGCGAGGATTCGGACAAGCCGATCGTGCTGCTCGCGTCGGGCACCGGCTTCGCGCCGATCAAGGCGATCATCGAGCACGTGAAGCATTCCGGCATCACGCGCCCGATGACGCTCTACTGGGGCGCGCGCCGCAAGAAGGACATCTACCTCGAGGCGCTCGCCGCCGAGTGGGCGAACGAGATCCCGAACTTCAAGTTCGTGCCGGTGCTGTCCGAGCCGGACGATGCCGATGCGTGGACCGGCCGCACCGGCTTCGTCCACCGCGCGGTGATCGAGGACCTGCCCGACCTGTCCGCGTACCAGGTCTATGCGTGCGGCGCACCGGTGATGGTCGAATCCGCGCAGCGCGACTTCACGCAGCATCACGGCCTGCCCGCGGACGAGTTCTACGCCGATTCGTTCACGAGTGCCGCCGATCTCGCGCACCCGGTCTGAGCCCGGGCGCACCGCCCGCGCCCCACGCACCGCCGCGACACATTTGTTGCATCGCGGCGGTTTACAGTGGGACGCGGGATGCCGTATGCTTGCGCACATGAACCGCTTCCTGTCCGCTCTCCGACGTCGCCGCTCGCCGCTCCGCCCGGATGCCGCCGGCTCGTCACGGACTCGCGCGTAACCCCACCCCGTTACGCACAAGCTGTTCGAACCACCCAGCCACGGCATCACCCGTGGCTTTTTTCTTGCCTGTTTCCCTTTCAACCTCCGCTGGAGTCTGCTGCCATGCCGCTGAACGATTTTCCGATCGACTCGCTGATGTACATCACGAACCGCCCCGACATCGTGTTCACGCACGGCAAGGGGTCGTGGCTCTACGATCACAGCGGCAAGCGCTATCTGGACTTCATCCAGGGCTGGGCGGTCAACAGCCTCGGGCACTGCAACGACGGCGTGGTCGAAGCGCTGAAGACGCAGGCCGAAAAGCTGCTGAACCCGTCGCCGGCGTTCTACAACGAGCCGATGGCGAAGCTCGCGGGCCTGCTCACGCAGCACAGCGTGTTCGACAAGGTGTTCTTCACGAACAGCGGCGCCGAGGCGAACGAAGGCGCGATCAAGCTCGCGCGCAAGTGGGGCCGCAAGTTCCGCAACGGCGCGTACGAGATCATCACGTTCGACCACAGCTTCCACGGCCGCACGCTCGCGACGATGTCGGCAAGCGGCAAGCCGGGCTGGGACACGATCTACGCACCGCAGGTGCCGGGCTTCCCGAAGGCCGAGCTGAACAACATCGAGTCGGTCGAGAAGCTGATCGGCGAGAAGACCGTCGCGGTGATGCTCGAGCCGATCCAGGGCGAAGGCGGCGTGATCCCGGCGACGCGCGAATTCATGCGCGCGCTGCGCGCGCTGACGAAGCAGCACAACCTGCTGCTGATCGTCGACGAAGTGCAGAGCGGCTGCGGCCGCGCGGGCACGCTGTTCGCGTACGAGCTGGCCGACATCGCACCGGACATCATGACGCTCGGCAAGGGCATCGGCAGCGGCGTGCCGCTCGCAGCGCTGCTGTCGACGGCGGACGTCGCGGTGTTCGAGGCGGGCGACCAGGGCGGCACCTACAACGGTAACCCGCTGATGACGGCGGCCGGCTATTCGGTGATCTCGCAGCTCGTCGCGCCCGGCTTCCTCGAAGGCGTACGCGCGCGCGGCGAATACCTGAAGCGCAAGCTGCTCGAGCTGTCGGAAGAGCGCGGCTTCGAAGGCGAGCGCGGCGAGGGTCTGCTGCGCGCGCTGCTGCTCGGCAAGGACATCGGCCCGCAGATCGTCGAGAAGGCGCGCGACATGCAGCCGGACGGCCTGCTGCTGAACGCGGCGCGCCCGAACCTGCTGCGCTTCATGCCCGCGCTGAACGTCACGACCGACGAAATCGACCAGATGATGGCGATGCTGCGCTCGATTCTCGACACGCTCTGACGCGATCCGCGCGATGGATGCCGCCGCCGATGACGTTGCGATCCGTCCGTTCGATCGCGCCGATACCGACGCCGTGCTCGCGCTCTGGCGCGACGCGTTCCCCCAGTACACCGAGGCGGACGCGGCGCCGCACCGCGATCCGCTGCGTTCGATCGAGCTGAAGCTCGCCACGCAGCCCGAGCTGTTCTTCGTCGCGCTCGGCGGCGCACGCGTCGTCGGCACGCTGATGGCGGGCTTCGACGGGCATCGCGGCTGGCTGTACTCGTTCGGCGTCGCGAGCGACACGCGCCGGCTCGGCGTCGGCCGCGCGCTGATCGCGCATGCGGAAGCCGCGCTTGCCGCGCGCGGCTGCCTGAAGATCAACCTGCAGGTGCTGCCCGGCAACGACGCCGCATGCCGCTTCTATGCGGCGCTCGGCTATCGCGTCGAGGAACGCATCTCGTTCGGCAAGCTGCTGCCGGCCACGTAGCGCAAACCGGCCGGCGAAAAAAAAGCCGCCACGGCACACCGTGACGGCCTTCCGAGGGTTCGTTGCGTGTCGCCTGCGGCGACGCGCAACGAACCCGCACATTCACCCGCTCATTCACCCAGATACGCGGCCCGCACCTTCGGATCGTCGAGCATCTGCTTTGCATCGCCTTCCATCGTGACCGTGCCCGAGTCCATCACGTAGCCGCGATCGGCCGCCTGCAGCGCGAGCCGCGCGTTCTGCTCGACCAGCAGCACCGTGATGCCCTCCTTCGAGATCGTCCGCACGACTTCGAAGATCTTCTCGACCATGATCGGCGACAGACCCATCGACGGCTCGTCCAGCAGCAGCAGCTTCGGCTTGGAGAGAATCGCGCGCGCCATCGCCAGCATCTGCTGCTCGCCGCCCGACAGCGTGCCCGCGAGCTGCGTCGCACGCTCCTTCAGGCGCGGGAAGAAGCCGAACATCCGCTCGACGTCCTGCTTGATCTGCTCCTTGTCGTTGCGCAGGTACGCGCCCATCTGCATGTTCTCGACGATCGACATCCGCGCGAAGATCCCGCGGCCTTCCGGCACCATCGCGAGGCCACGCTTCAGCAACTCGTGCGACGGCACGCCCTTGATCGATTTGCCGTCGTACTCGATGTCGCCCGCCGAATACGGCTTCAAGCCCGTGATCGCCTTCATCGTCGTGGTCTTGCCCGCGCCGTTCGCGCCGATCAGCGTCACCAGCTCGCCCTGGCGGACTTCCAGGTCAACGCCCTTCACGGCTTGAATCCCGCCGTAGTTGACCTGCAAGCCCTTGATTTTCAACATTGCCGCTGCCATCAGTGCACCCCTGCGCCGAGATATGCCTCAATCACCTTCGGATTCTTCTGCACGTCCTGCGGCAGACCCTCGGCGATCACCTTGCCGTAATCGAGCACCGTCATCCGGTTGCACAGCCCCATCACGAGCTTCACGTCGTGCTCGATCAGCAGGATCGTGCGGCCGTCCGCGCGGATCTTGTCGAGCAGGCGCGTCAGTTCCACCTTCTCCGTCGCGTTCATCCCCGCCGCCGGCTCGTCCAGCGCGAGCAGCTTCGGATCGGTCGCCAGCGCGCGCGCGATCTCCAGGCGGCGCTGGTGGCCGTACGACAGGTTGCGCGACGTGTAGTCCGCGTACTGCAGCACGCCGACGTATTCGAGCAGCTCGATCGCGCGTTCCTTGATCTCGCGTTCTTCCTGGCGTTCCGCCGGCGTCTGGAACACCGCGCCGAGCAGACCGTGCTTGGTCCGCACGTGGCGGCCCACCATCACGTTCTCCAGCGCGGTCATCCCGCCGAACAGGCGGATGTTCTGGAACGTGCGCGCGATGCCCGTCTTCGCCACCTGGTGCACCGCGGTCGGCTTGTATTCCGCGCCGTCCAGCTTGAACTCGCCGGAGTCCGGCGTGTAGAGGCCCGTGATCACGTTGAAGAACGTCGTCTTGCCGGCGCCGTTCGGGCCGATCAGGCCGTAGATCTCGCCTTCCTTGATCTCGAGGCCGACGTCGGACAGCGCTTGCAGGCCGCCGAAGCGCTTGTTCACGCCTTTGACGGACAGTCGGATTTGTTTGTCGCTCATGTGTGTTTCTCCCACTCGTCCGTTACGCGCGCGCCGACTTGGCGCTGCGCTTCGCCAGTTTCGCGATCTTGTCCTCATGCTTCGGCGCCGGCCACAGGCCTTCCGAGCGGTACAGCATGATGATCACCATCGCGAGGCCGTACAGCGCCTGGCGGATCACTTCCGTATCGACGATGTCATGACCGAACAGCGCGTGCTGCAGCGGGCTCATCGTCGAACGCAGGAATTCCGGGAAGATCGCGAGCAGCACCGCGCCGAGGATCACGCCCGGGATGTGGCCCATGCCGCCCAGCACCACGCAGGCCAGCACCACGATCGATTCCCAGAACGTGAACGATTCCGGCGACACGAAGCCCTGGAACGAACCGAACATCGCGCCCGACAGGCCGCCGAACGACGCGCCCATCGCGAACGCGAGCAGCTTCACGTTGCGGGTGTTGATGCCCATCGCCTTCGCCGCGATCTCGTCCTCGCGGATCGCCGCCCATGCGCGGCCGATGCGCGAGTGCTGCAGGCGCGTACACGTCCAGATCACCAGCAGCGCGCACAGCACGAACAGGTAGTAGTACATGTACACCGACGGCAGCTGGATGCCGAACAGCGAGTGCGTTTGCGACAGGTTGAAGCCCGCGACCTGCACCGGATCGATCCCCGTGATGCCCTTCGGGCCGTTGGTGATGTTCACCGGACGGTCGAGGTTGTTCATGAAGATCCGCACGATTTCACCGAAGCCGAGCGTGACGATCGCGAGGTAGTCGCCGCGCAGGCGCAGCGTCGGCGCGCCGAGCAGGATCCCGAAGATCGCGGCGATCGCCATCGCGATCGGCACGATGATCAGGAACGGGATGTGCAGCCCGCCGGGCGCGAGGGCCGCGATCCACTCGAACTGCGTCGCCAGGTGCGGCGAGCTCAGCAGTGCCGCGGTATAGGCGCCCACCGCATAGAACGCGATGTAGCCGAGGTCGAGCAGGCCGGCGAAGCCGACCACCACGTTCAACCCCAGCGCGAGCATCACGTACAGCATCGCGAAGTCGAGCACGCGAACCCAGTAGTTGCCGCCCGCCGCGCCGATGATGATCGGCGCGGCAATCACGAACGCCGCGGTGAGAATGCCGATGGTGACGGTCTTCGCGGTGTTGCGTTCTTCGACGAGCGTCGTCGAGGTTTCAATCGGTTGAATGGATGTCATGTTCTTGCTCCCCTTCCGTTACGCGCGATCCGCGACCCGTTCGCCCAGCAGGCCCGACGGACGGAACACCAGCACGATGATCAGCACGATGAATGCGAACACGTCCTGGTAGTTGCTGCCGAACACGCCACCCGTCAGATTGCCGATGTAGCCCGCGCCGAGCTGCTCGATCAGGCCGAGCACGATGCCGCCCACCATGGCGCCCGCGAGGTTGCCGATCCCGCCCAGCACCGCGGCCGTGAAGGCCTTCATGCCCGGGATGAAGCCCATGTAGAAGTGCACGTTGCCGTATTCCGACGCGATCATCACGCCGGCCAGCGCGGCGAGCGCCGAGCCGATCATGAAGGTCGCCGAGATCACGAAGTTCGGGTTCACGCCCATCAGGCTCGCGGTGTTCGGGCTTTCCGCGATCGCGCGCATCGCGCGGCCGAGCTTGGTCTTGTGCACGAGCAGCAGCAGGCCGCCCATCACGAAGAACGCCACGGCGATGATCACGATTTCGGTCAGCGAGATCACGGCGCCCGGCGTCGTGTCGGTGGCCTTGATCACGTTGATCGGGTCGGTCGGCAGCAGCTGCGGGAACGGCAGCGGGTTGCGCGACCAGATGATCATCGCGGCGGTCTGCAACAGGATCGACACGCCGATCGCGGTGATCAGCGGCGCGAGACGCGGCGCGCGGCGCAGCGGCCGGTACGCGACCCGCTCGATCGTGTAGCCGACGACCGAGCAGACGATCGCGGCGATACCCAGGCCGATCGCCAGCGTCGCGACGTTGCCCAGCCCGGGGAAGTGGTTCTGCAGCACGGTGACCGCCGACAGCGCGACCATCGCGCCGATCATCAGCACGTCGCCGTGTGCGAAGTTGATGATGCCGAGAATGCCGTACACCATCGTGTAGCCCAACGCGATGATGGCGTAGACACTGCCGAGCACCAGCCCGTTGAGGATCTGCTGGACGAAGATATCCATTTAAAGCTCCTTGGCCCGTGCTGCCGGATGAAGCTGCGCCTCGCGGGTAAGCGGGGAATCACGCCATCTCGACGACACTGCGGGTACTAAAAAAGACCGGTAAGGGTTGATCGTCCCGGCGTGCGCCGCCCGGCCTGTACGGCCGGACCTGCCGCCGGAGCGGATACAGAAACGGCACCGCACTGTTCCGGTGCCGTCACGAGTCCCGTCGCTACATCTTCACGACATCGAGGACGGTTTTCTTTGCCTCCTTGAAGTCGTAGAGCGTAATCGCCCCCTCTTTCAGATCGCCGTTCGGCGCGAATGCGATGTGACCGATCACCCCGCGGTAATCGGTCGACGGCATCGCAGCCAGCACCTTGGACGCGTCGATCGAGTTGGCGCGCTTCATTGCGTCGACGATCACGTAGACGGCGTCATACGTGAACGGCGCGTAAATCTGCACCGGCGTGTGGAAGCGGTCTTCGTACTTCTTCACGAAATCCGCCCCGTTCTCCATCCGCGACAGGGCGAGCCCCGCCTCCGAACAGATCAGGTTCCGCACCGCGTTGCCCGCGAGCTCGACCACCTTGTCGGTGCACACGCCGTCGCCGCCAAGGATTTTTGCCCCGATACCGAGCGCCATCGCCTGCTTCGCAAACGGGCCGCCCGTTGCGTCCATGCCGCCGTACATGATGACGTCGGGATGGTCGCGCTTGATCTTCGTCAGGATCGCCTTGAAATCCGTCGCACGGTCGTTGGTCGCTTCGCGCGCGACGATCTGTCCGCCCGCCGCCGTGACGGTCTTCGCGAATTCATCGGCAAGGCCCTTGCCGTATGCGGTCGCATCGTCGACGACCGCGAAGCGCTTCGCGTGGAGCGCATGCAACGCGTAGTTGGCGAGCGCAGGGCCTTGCTGCGCATCCGTCGCCACCACGCGGTAGGTGGTCTTGAACCCCTGCTTCGTATAGTCGGGATTGGTCGAGGAAGGCGAAATCTGCACGATGCCCGCGTCGCTGTAAATTTTCGACGCCGGGATCGACACCCCCGAATTGAGGTGCCCCACCACGGCCACCACCCGGTCGTCGATCAATTTCTGCGCAACCTGCGTGCCCGTCTTCGGATCCGCCGCGTCATCCTCGGCAACCAGCTCCAGCCGCACCGGATGCGCATCGATCGTCAGGCCATGCGCGTTGATTTCCTCGACTGCCAAACGTGCCCCGGTCTCATTGTCCTTGCCCAGATGCGCGATGCTGCCCGTCAACGGGGCCGCATGGCCGATCTTGACGACGCGCACGTCGCTGGCCGGCGGTGCCGCGGACGCCGCAGCCTCCTTGCCCGCCCCGTCGTCGCTCTTTTTGCTGCAGGCGGCAAGCATTGCAACCGCTGCGGCGACGGACACGGCGTAAGCCAACTTCACATGCATTAATTAGGTCTCCCGCGCCTTGCCAAAACCAGGTTCCACGACCGTTCAGGCATGAAAACGGGCGCATTGTAACTCCATTTATAGGACGCCAATATTCCTGATTTGATGGGGTTTTCCTGCATTGCAACCAATTTTGAGACAGGGCTTTGGCAATTCGGAGCAACCCGGTTGCGCCCATTGCGGGAATGCCGGTTGCGATTGCGTTCTCAAAGGGCAAAAAAAACGCGCCCAACGGGCGCGCTTCGGTAACGCAATAATTTTGAAAGGATCAGGCCGCGGGCGGCAGGTTCAGGCCGCGCGGCAGCGGGAACGACACGTTCTCCTCGATGCCTTCGAGCGCGCGCACGTTGCGCACACCCAGTTCGCGCAGGCGCGCGATGACCGCCTGCGCGAGCACCTCGGGCGCGGACGCGCCGGCCGTCACGCCGATGCGACGCTTGCCGGCCACCCACGCGGGATCGATCTGCTCGGGCGCGTCGACCATGTACGCGGCGACGCCGCGCTTCTCGGCCACTTCGCGCAGCCGGCTCGAATTGGAGCTGTTCGGGCTGCCGACGACGATCACGACGTCGCACTGCGGCGCCATGAACTTCACCGCATCCTGGCGGTTCTGCGTCGCATAGCAGATGTCCTGCTTCTTCGGCTCGCGGATCTTCGGGTACTTCGCCTTCAGCGCGGCGATGATCTCGGCCGCGTCGTCGACGGACAGCGTCGTCTGCGTGACGAGCGCGATGCGCTCCGGATCGGCCAGCTCGAGCTTCTGCACGTCCTCGACGCTCTCGACGAGGTGCATGCCGCGCTCGACCTGCCCCATCGTGCCTTCGACTTCCGGGTGCCCCTTGTGCCCGATCATGACGATGTCGACGCCATCCTGGCGCATCTTCGCCACTTCGACGTGCACCTTCGTGACGAGCGGACAGGTTGCGTCGTAGATGCGCAGCCCGCGCACGGCGGCCTCGTCGCGCACCGCCTTCGACACGCCGTGCGCGCTGAAGATCACGGTGTTGCCGGACGGCACTTCCTCGAGCTCCTCGACGAAGATCGCGCCCTTCTTCTTCAGGTCCTCGACCACGTACTTGTTGTGGACGATCTCGTGGCGCACGTAGATCGGCGCACCGTGCATCGCGATCGCGCGCTCGACGATCTCGATCGCGCGATCGACGCCCGCGCAGAAGCCGCGCGGCTGGGCCAGCAGGATTTCGGCGTCGGCGGCGACGGTCTGCCCGGACAGCGTATCGGTGGTGCTCATGATTACAGAATCCCGATGATTTTCACTTCGAACGTGAGCGCCTGGCCCGCGAGCGGATGATTGAAGTCGAACAGCGCCGAGGTTTCGCCGACTTCCTTCAGCACCCCTGCATATCGACCGCCGTCCGGTGCGTTGAATTCGATCAGGTCGCCCGGCGTGAAGTCGTCGCCGACCATCCCGTTCTCGCGCAGCGTCTTGAGCGTCACGCGCTGCAGCATCTCCGGGTTTCGGGGACCGAACGCCTGTTCGGGCGCTAGCTGAAAAGTCGAATGGTCGCCCACCCGCAGCCCGACAAGAATCTGTTCCAGCGAGGGCGCCAGTTGCCCTGCGCCGAGCAGCAGCGTCGCGGGCTTGTCGGAAAAGGTGTTGACGATATCGGCGCCGTCGGCCAGTGCCAGCCGGTAGTGCAGTGTGACGTGCGAACCGGGCTTCACTTCGGAAAGATCGATGAGGCTCATGAATGACTCGTTCAGTGGCGCCTGACACGGCCGCGAGGCCCGGCGCAAAACCGATATTGTAAGTCACCTGCGCGCGCAAGGCTGAAACTGCGACGACGGCGCGCAGGCCGGCGCGCCGTCAACGGAGAACCGACGATGCAGCAACCCTTTCCGCCTTCCCCCGAATGCCGCGACGCCGGCGACGACGCGCCGCGCGCGATCCGGCCGCGCAAGCGCCGCCCCCGGCGCGCGAAGTGCGCCAACCTGCCGCGCGAACGGCTGCTCGATCGCGGGCCCGCCGCGCTGTCCGACGACGAACTGATCGCGCTGCTGCTTTGCACCGGCGTGCCCGGCCTCAACGTGTTCGACAACGCGCAGGCGCTGCTCGACCAGTTCGGCGGCTCGCTGCGCGGGCTGCTCGACGCGACGCCGGCCGATTTCCGCGGCCGCCGCGGCATCGGCGACGCGCGCATCGCGCTGCTCTCCGCGGTTGCCGAGATCGGACGGCGCGCGCTTGCGGAGCAGGCGAGCGAGCGGCTGCTGATCGAGTCGCCCGGCGCGGTCGAGGACTTCCTGCGCATCAAGATCGGCACGCGCCCGCACGAGGTGTTCGTCACGCTGTACCTCGATGCACGCAATGGCGTGGTGGATATCGAGGAAAGCGCGCGCGGCTCGCTGACGCGGATGGCCGTCTATCCGCGCGAGATCGTGCGCCGCGCGCTGCTGCTGAACGCCGCCGCGCTGGTCGTCGCACACAACCACCCGTCCGGCGCGGTGCGGCCGAGTGCGGAAGACCGGCGGCTGACCCGCGTGCTGCGCGACGCGCTCGCGCTCGTCGACGTGCGGCTGCTCGATCATGTCGTCGTTGGCGTGGGCGACACGTTCTCGTTCGCGCGCGCTGGGTGGCTGTCGATGTAGAATGTCGCGCTGCGGGCCGGTCAGCACCGGTTCGCGCGAACGGCGCACCGTCGCCACAACGACGGGATGAAATTGCGTTTGATTTTTCTGAGCTTTTTCTGCTAGAATCGCCGTCTGTCTTTTTTCCAACCAGTTCTAGCCATCGAAGGGCCTTGTCTGTTAAAGGGCTTGGGCGTTCTGAGTGCAGCTATGGATCACGTGGCTGCGCGATGAGAACCTTCACCGGCGATCGAACCCCGAATTTAGCGTATTAGGAGTGCTCTCATGGCACGCGTATGCCAAGTAACTGGGAAAGCGCCGATGAGCGGCAACAACGTTTCCCACGCCAACAACAAGACGAAGCGCCGCTTCCTGCCGAACCTGCAAAACCGCCGGTTCTGGGTGGAGAGCGAAAACCGCTGGGTGCGCCTGCGCGTCTCGAACGCCGGCCTGCGCCTGATCGACAAGAACGGCATCGATTCCGTGCTCGCTGACCTGCGCGCACGCGGCGAAGCCTAAGCCCAAGGAGCACAATCATGGCAAAAGGCGCACGCGACAAGATCAAGCTCGAGTCGACCGCTGGCACGGGTCACTTCTACACGACCACGAAGAACAAGCGCAACATGCCGGAAAAGATGGCGATCAAGAAGTTCGATCCCGTCGTCCGCAAGCATGTGGAATACAAAGAAACCAAGATCAAGTAATCTCCTGGTTTCTGCCAGCCTGACGATGACCGAAAAGCCCCGCAATCGCGGGGCTTTTTGTTTTGCGCGCACGCTCGGGCCCGACGCGGTATGCTCTCCCCTTTCCGCGGCTGCGCCGCCGGAAGAGACAAGATCAAAAGTGCAATGATGGAGATGCAGCAATGAATTTCGACGTGGCGATCGTCGGCAGCGGCCTGGCAGGCCTGTCGGTCGCGCTCAATCTGGCCAGCACGCGACGTGTCGCGCTGATCGCGAAACGGTCGTTGATGGAGGGCGCGAGCGATAACGCGCAGGGCGGCATCGCCGCCGTGCTCGATTCCGCGGACAGCATCGAGAACCACGTCGACGACACGCTGGTCGCCGGCGGCGGCCTGTGCGACGAAGGCGCGACGCGCTACATCGTCGAGCACGGCCGCGAAGCGATCGAGTGGCTGATCTCGCAGGGCGTGCCGTTCACGAAGGACGATGCGGCCGAGCTCGGCTTCCACCTGACCCGCGAAGGCGGCCACAGCCACCGCCGCATCATTCACGCGGCCGACGCCACCGGCCATGCGGTGCTCGCGACGCTGTCCGAGCGCGCGCGGCAGCATCCGAACATCACATTCTTCGAAAACCACCACGCGATCGACCTGATCACGTCGGAGCGGCTCGGCCTGCCCGGCCGACGCTGCCACGGCCTGTATGCGCTCGACGTCGACAACGATCGCACGATCACGATCGAGGCGCCGCACACGGTGCTCGCCACCGGCGGCGCGGGCAAGGTCTACCTGTACACGACCAACCCCGACACCGCGACCGGCGACGGCATCGCGATGGCCTGGCGCTCGGGCTGCCGGGTTGCGAACATGGAATTCATCCAGTTCCACCCGACCTGCCTGTTCCACCCGTATGCGAAGTCGTTCCTGATCTCCGAGGCCGTGCGCGGCGAAGGCGGCCTGCTGAAGCTGCCGGACGGCACCCGCTTCATGCCGGCGCACGACCCGCGCGCGGAACTGGCGCCGCGCGACATCGTCGCGCGCGCGATCGACTTCGAGATCAAGAAGCGCGGGATCGACTGCGTGTATCTCGACATCAGCCACCAGCCGGAAGCGTTCCTGCGCGAGCATTTCCCGACGATCCACGCGCGCTGCCTCGAATTCGGCATCGACATCGCGAAGGAGCCGATTCCGGTCGTGCCGGCCGCGCACTACACCTGCGGCGGCGTCGTCACCGATCTCGCGGGCCGTACCGACCTCGCGGGCCTGTACGCAGTCGGCGAGACGTCCTGCACGGGGCTGCACGGCGCGAACCGGCTCGCCAGCAATTCGCTGCTCGAATGTCTCGTAATCGGCCGTGCGGCGGCCGACGCGATCGAGACGGCCGGCTTCGAAGCGGAAGCGACCGGCCCGCTGCCCGCATGGGACGAGAGCCGCGTGTCCGACGCGGACGAGGAAGTGGTCGTCGCGCACAACTGGGACGAGCTGCGCCGCCTGATGTGGAACTACGTCGGCATCGTGCGCACCGACAAGCGCCTCGAGCGCGCGAAGCACCGGCTGTCGCTGCTGCGTGACGAGATCCACGAGTATTACGCGAACTTCCGTGTGAGCCGCGACCTGCTCGAACTGCGCAACCTGGTCGACGTCGCGACGCTGATCGTCAAGAGCGCGCAATCGCGCCGCGAAAGCCGCGGGCTGCATTACAGCCGCGACTGGCCGCACACGCTGCCGAAGGCATTGCCGAGCGTGCTGATGCCGAAATCGCGCCGCTGACGCACGCCCTGCCCGCTCAAAACAAAAGCCGTTGGCGTTTGCGCGCCAACGGCTTTTTCGTCTGCGGCGTGCGCCGCGCTTGCATGGTCAGTCGACGATGCGCATCGAGTAATCGGTCGCGTGCACGTCCTTCGTCAGCGCGCCGATCGAGATGCGGTCGACGCCCGTTTCGGCAATCGCGCGCACCGTGTCGAAATTGACGCCGCCCGACACCTCGAGCACCGCCTTGCCGGCCGCCACGCGCACCGCGTCGCACATCATGTCGAGCGTGAAGTTGTCGAGCAGCACCGACTGCGCGCCGTGCGCGAGCGCCGTGTCGAGCTGCGCGAGAGTCTCGACCTCGACCTGCACCGGCACGCCCGCGTTCAGCGCGAAGGCCGCGTCGAGCGCTTCGCCGACGCCGCCCGCCGCCGCGATGTGGTTTTCCTTGATCAGGATTCCGTCATACAGCGCCAGCCGCTGGTTCGCGCCGCCGCCGACCCGCACAGCGTACTTCTGCGCGAGCCGCAGGCCCGGCAGCGTCTTGCGCGTATCGAGGATCTTCGCGCGAGTGCCTTCGATGCGCTCGACGTAGCGCCGCGTGGCCGTCGCGACGCCCGACAGCAATTGCAGGAAGTTGAGCCCGTTGCGCTCCGCGGTCAGCAGCGCGCGCGCCGGGCCTTCAAGTTCGCAGACGGTCGAATCAGCCGTCATGCGGTCGCCTTCGCGGTAATGCCAGCGCACGTCGATCGCCGGGTCGATCCGGCGCATCACCGCGTCGAACCACGGCACGCCGGCCAGCACGGCCTCTTCGCGCACGATGATGCGCGCACGGCGGCGCTCGCCGGCCGGCACGAGCCGCCCGGTCTGGTCGCCGGTGCCGACATCCTCGGCCAGCGCATCGGCGACGTTGCGCGCGAGCGCGTCATCGAACGCGGCGCCGTATTGCGCGCGAATCGTTTCGTAAAGCGGGGAGACGGCGCCGGTCATGCTGCCCCCACGTTCGCGAACAGTTGCTGGTCGCGCTGCAGATCGCCGCTCGCCTGCACGCGCTTCTTGTGGGCCGCGGCGAAATCGAGCATGCGGTCGATCGGCAGGCGCGCGCGCGCGCCGATGGCCGGGTCGACGAGGATCTCGTTGTGGCCGCGCTCGAGCACGTCGGCGAGATTCGCGAGGCCGTTCATTGCCATCCACGGGCAATGCGCGCAGCTCTTGCAGGTCGCGCTGTTGCCGGCGGTCGGCGCCGCGATGAAGGTCTTGCCGGGCGCCGCGAGCTTCATCTTGTGCAGGATGCCGAGATCGGTCGCGACGATGAAGCGCGTCGCATCGAGCTTCACCGCGGCATCGATCAGCTGCGTCGTCGAGCCGACGACGTCGGCCTGCGCGATGACATTTTCCGGCGACTCCGGATGAACGAGCACCTTCGCATCCGGATACTCGGCGCGCAGCAGGTCGAGCTCGATGCCCTTGAATTCGTCGTGCACGAGGCACGAACCCTGCCACAGCAGCATGTCCGCGCCGGTTTTCTTCTGGATATAGCTGCCGAGATGGCGATCCGGCGCCCAGATGATCTTCTCGCCGCGCGCATGCAGGTCGGCGACGATCTCGAGGCCGATCGACGACGTGACCATCCAGTCCGCGCGCGCCTTCACGGCGGCGCTGGTGTTCGCGTAGACGACGACGGTGCGGTCCGGGTGCGCATCGCAGAACGCGGAGAATTCGTCGACCGGGCAGCCGAGGTCCAGCGAACAGGTCGCGTCGAGATCGGGCATCAGGATCCGCTTGCCGGGGCTCAGGATCTTCGCGGTTTCGCCCATGAAGCGCACGCCGGCAACAACGAGCGTCTGCGCGTCGTGGTCGCGGCCGAACCGGGCCATCTCGAGCGAATCGGCGACACACCCGCCGGTTTCGTCGGCGAGTTCCTGCAATTCGGCGTCCACGTAATAGTGCGCGACCAGCACGGCCTTCTCGCGCACGAGCAGCGCCTTGATCCGCGCCTTCAGTGCGGCGCGCTCCTCGGCGGACGGCGTCTCGGGCACTTTCGCCCATGCCTGCCCGATGCCGCACGCGGTGCCTGCCGCGACCGGTCGGTCGTACTCGACGGGTTTGATCGTCGATTGCATCTCCATCTCTCCTATGTCGACCTGAGTGAGCGCTTTGGCGCTTGCTCCGGCCTCATGCAACGTCCAGTCCTGCTGATCGCCGCCGCCGAAACGGCCGGCCCAAAAGAAAAAACCCCGCCAGCGCGGGGTTTGTGACGTCCTGAGATTCTAATCGATTTCGAATCAGGCGTAGCGGCGCAGGCGCGTCGCAAATTCCTGCAACGCCTTGATCCCGCTTTGTTCCGCGCGGTGGCACCAATCCTGCAATTGGGCCAGCAGCTGTTCGCGCGACGCGGTCGAACGATCCCAGATCGCGGCCAGTTCCTGGCGCAGCTGGAAATACGTCTGCAGCTTCTGGCTGTTCGCGAAGATTTCCGGCAGCAGCTTCTTCTGCGGTTCGTCGAGGCCGTCCTCGTCCTTGTGGAACCACTTGCGCGCGCCGCGCATCAGCTGGTACTTGTCGCGCGAGCCGAGCTCCTTCAGGCGCACGAGCTCCTGGCGGTACGCACGCTTGACGGCCTTGCCGTAGCGCGCCATCACTTCGTAGCGGTTCGACAGCACGGCCTGCAGCGTTTCCTGGTCGAGCACCGTCTTCGGCTTGTTCAGGCGCGGCGTGGGCGCGACCTTCTTCACCTTCGCGAGACCGAACGCCGACATGATGCGGATGTACATCCAGCCGATGTCGAACTCGTACCACTTGTTCGACAGCTTCGCCGACGTCGCGAACGTGTGGTGGTTGTTGTGCAGTTCCTCGCCGCCGATCACGATGCCCCACGGGAACAGGTTCGTGCTCGCATCGGCCGAGTTGAAGTTGCGGTAGCCCCAGAAGTGGCCGAAGCCGTTGACGACGCCCGCCGCCCAGAACGGGATCCAGACCATCTGCACGGCCCACACGGTCAGGCCGACCACGCCGAACAGCGCGACGTCGATCACCATCATCAGGCTGACGCCGAGGATCGGGTATTTCGAATAGATGTTGCGCTCGATCCAGTCGTTCGGCGTGCCGTGGCCGAACTTGCGCATCGTTTCCTCGTTCTTCGCTTCCGCGCGGTACAGCTCGGCACCCTCGAGGAACACCTTCCAGATGCCGCGCGTCTGCGGGCTGTGCGGATCTTCCTCGGTCTCGCACTTCGCATGGTGCTTGCGGTGGATCGCCGCCCACTGGCCGGTCAGCATGCCGGTCGACATCCACAGCCAGAGACGGAAGAAATGGCTGGCGATCGGGTGCAGCTCCAGCGCGCGGTGCGCCTGGCAGCGGTGCAGGTAGACCGTCACCCCGATGATCGTGACGTGCGTGACGGCGAGCGCGAACAGCACGATCTGCCACCACGAAAAGCGCAGGAGCCCGTGGGAAAGAAAGTCGAGCAGGGAATTCAGCAAGGCAGTTACCTGTGGTGTAAGCGACGCCGGCCACGCACCTGCGTCAGAAAAATGAAAGCATACAGCGGGATAGACCAGAATTTTACTTCAACCGTTCCAAGTCTTTGTAAAAAATGACTATTTCTTGCCCTGAAGCAACGCCGGGAGTCCACCGGCGGACTGCGCCGGCCGGCCGATCCGCATCTGGCCGGCCTACATGACCGCGCGCTCGGCCGGGTTGCCGCCGTCGGCTTCGCGCGCGGCCGCGAAGCCGTCAGGCAGGCCGACGACGCGCACTTCCCGCTGCGGGAACGGAATCGACACGCCGTGCTCGGAAAACAGCCGCCAGATGTTGCGGTTCACCGCCGAGCGCACGCCCGACGTGCCTGTCGCGGCATCCTCGATCCAGAAGCCGAGCTCGAGATCGATGCCGTCCGCGCCGAAGCTCACGAGGTACGGCGTCGGCGCCGGCTCCGCGAGCACGCGGGGCACGCCTTTCGCGGCGTCGGCAAGCAGCGCGAGCGCATGCTCGACGTCGCTCGTGTATGCGACCTGCACCGCGACCTTCGCATGGCCGCGCGTCAGGTACGACGACTGGTTCTGCACGACGTCGGTGATCAGCTTCTCGTTCGGAATCAGCGTTTCGTTGCCGTCGAGGCCGCGCACAACCGTGTAGCGCGTGCGGATCTGCGTGACGACGCCCTGCAGCCCGCCGACGTTGATCGCGTCGCCGAGCCGCAGCGAGCGGTCGAGCAGGATGATGAAGCCCGACACGTAGTTGCTCGCGATCTTCTGCAGCCCGAAGCCGAGCCCGACGCCGACCGCGCCGCCGAACACGCCGAGCACGGTCACGTCGATGCCGACCAGCGACAGGCCGATCAGCACCGCGGCGAACACCAGCAGCGCGCGGCCGACCCGCGACAGCACGACCTTCAGGTTCGCGTCGAGCGTGGTCGCGCGCCTCAGGCGCTCCTCGAGCACCGAACCGAGCCACATCGCGACCATCAGCGTCACGCAGACCCACAGCGCGCCGGAGATCACGGACAGCAGCGTCAGGTGCGCGTTCGCGACGCGGAACTGCACGCTGTCGAGCCACGCGAGCACGTCGCGCTGGATGCCGAGCACGGTCATCACCATCGCGGCCCACACGACCACCGACACGAGCCTCTCGACGACCGACAGCCACGCATGCGTGTGGCCGTCGCGCGCAAACACGCGCCGCGCGAAGAAGAACAGCACGTAGATGAGCCCGATGCCGAAGAGCGGCACGAGCGCGAGCGACAGCAGCGACGTCGACATGAACGGGTCGAACGCGAGCTGCGCGCCCCACACGAACACGCCGCCGAACAGCGGAAACAGCGCGCGCTTCAGGCTCTGCGCGCCGGCGCCGGGCGTGCGCCCGGCCGCACGGCGGCGGGCGTCGATGCGGTCGTGCACGAAGCGCGCGGCGAGCCATGCGAAGCACAGCGCGCCGACCAGCACCGCCGCCTGCCAGATCATCACCGGCTGGTTGAAGTCCTGGATCACCGACGCGAGGCGGCGCGACAGCAGGCGGTTCTGCATCATCCGTCGAACCCGCCCTTACTGCGCGCGCCGCTCGAGCACCGCGGCAAAGAAGCCGTCGGTCGCATGGCGGTGCGGCCACAGCGACAGGTAGTCGCCGGTCTCGAGCTCGATGCGCTGGTCGGCCAGCACCTTCTGCGCCGGCACGAGCACGAAGTCCGGGTGATCGGCCAGGAACTGGCTGACGATCGCCTCGTTCTCCGCGTCGAGCACGCTGCAGGTCGCGTACACGAGCCGCCCGCCCTTCTTCACGAGCCGCGCCGCGCTCGCGAGGATCGACGCCTGCTTCGGCGTGAGCTCGTCGATCGACGTGCGCGACTGGCGCCACTTGAGGTCCGGATTGCGGCGCAGCGTGCCGAGGCCGCTGCACGGCGCATCGACCAGCACGCGGTCGATCTTGCCGGCGAGCCGCTTGATCTTCGCGTCGTGCTCGCTGTCGATCAGCACCGGGTTCACGTTCGACAGCCCGCTGCGCGCGAGGCGCGGCTTCAGCTTCGCGAGGCGCTTTTCCGACACGTCGAACGCGTACAGGCGCCCGGTCGAGCGCATCATCGCGCCGAGCGCGAGCGTCTTGCCGCCCGCGCCCGCGCAGAAATCGACGACCATCTCGCCGCGGCGCGGCGCGACGAGCGAGCACAGCAGCTGGCTGCCCTCGTCCTGCACCTCGATCAGGCCTTCCTCGAACAGCTTGAGCTTGGTCAGCGCGGGCTTGCCGACGACCCGCACGCCGTACGGCGCGAACGGCGTCGCGCCGGCGTCGATGCCGTTCGCGCGCAGCGCGTCGACCACCTGGTCGCGGGTCGCCTTCTGCGCATTCGCGCGCAGGTCGAGCGGCGCCGGGTAGTTGAGCGCCGCGGCGAGCTGCGCGAGCTCTTCCGCGTCGAAGCGCGTCGCGAGCGCCTGGTGGATCCAGTCCGGCAGGTTCGTGCGGATCCGCACCGGCAGGCTCGCCGGGTCGATCTTCGACACGTGCTCGAGCCACGCGGCCTCGGCGTCGGACAGGAACGGCTTCAGCGCATTGCGGCCGGCCGTCTGCATCAGGCCGAGCAGCGTGAGCCGCCGCGCCGGGCTGCCCGAGCCGCTCTCGGCGAGGTGCGCGAACTCCATCTTGCGGCGCAGCACCGCGAATACCGCCTCGGCGATCACGCCACGCTCCGCGTGCCCGAGCTTCGGGTGGGCCCGGAAGAACCGGCTCGTCGTCGCGTCGGCCGGGCCGGCGAACTTCAGTACCTCGGCGAGCAAGGTTTCGGTCTGGCCGATCAGGAATCCGTGCAGCTTCATACGCCCTCGCTCGTGTTGGGTTGTTCGTCCGAGAAAATCCAGCGCGCCTCATCCGGCGCCACCACCGCGCGGCCGGCGTCGAGGCGCAGGCGCCCGTCGACGAACCAGCGCACCGCGCGCGGATACAGCACATGCTCGAGCGCCAGCACGCGCTGCGCGAGCGCGGCCGCGTCGTCGCCCGCGCGCACGGGCAGCGCGCCCTGCGCGACGATCGCGCCGCTGTCGAGTTCCGGAATCACGAAGTGGACGGTCGCGCCGTGCAGCGCGACGCCGGCGTCGAGCGCCGCCTGGTGCGTATGGATGCCCTTGAAGCTCGGCAGCAGCGACGGGTGGATGTTCAGCATCCGCCCTTCGTATCGTCTGACGAATGTCGGCGTGAGGATCCGCATGAAGCCGGCGAGGATCACGAGGTCGGGCGCGAAGCGGTCGATCTCGTCGGCCAGCGCCGCGTCGAAGCTGTCGCGGCCGTCGAACGACCGGTGGTCGACCACGGCGGTCGCAATCCCGTGCGACGCCGCAAAAGCAAGGCCGGCCGCGTCCGGCCGGTTGGCGATCACGGCGGCAACCTGGGCCGGCCACCGCTCCTGCGCGCACGCGCGGACGATGGCTTCCATGTTGCTGCCGCGACCGGAAATCAAGATGACGAGTTTTTTCATCCGCGAATTTTACCATTCGGCCTCGCGTTTCCCGCCGGCCGAGCCGCCTGCCCGCCCGAACGTTTATAATCTTCTGCTTTGCGGCATCCATCCGCCCATTCCCCGACGCTGCAGCTATCGTGAAAGTCTTCCGCGGCCTGCCCAACGCCGAAAGCCGCGCCCCGTGCGCGCTGACGATCGGCAACTTCGACGGTGTCCATCGCGGCCACCAGGCCCTGCTCGCGCGCGTGCGCGCGGCGGCGGATGCGCGCGGCCTGCCCGTCTGCGTGATGACCTTCGAGCCGCACCCGCGGGAATTCTTCAATCCGGCCGGCGCGCCGCCGCGCATCGCGATGCTGCGCGACAAGCTCGAGGCGCTGCGCGAGCACGGCGTCGACCGGGTCGTCGTCGAGCACTTCAACCATACGTTCGCGAGCCAGTCGCCGGAGACGTTCGTCGAGCGCACGCTCGTGGGCGGGCTGCACACGCGCTGGATGATGGTCGGCGACGATTTCTGCTACGGCGCGAAGCGCGCCGGCACGTTCGAGTCGCTGCGGGCGGCCGGCGCGCAATTCGGCTTCGAGGTCGAGCAGATGGGCACGGTCGCCGGCAGCGACGGCGCGCGCATCTCGAGCTCCGGCGTGCGCACCGCGCTCGCCGCGGGCAACCTCGCCGCGGCCGCGCAGGCGCTCGGCCACGGCTACGCGATCAGCGGCCACGTCACGCACGGCCTGAAGCTCGGCCGCGACCTCGGTTTCCCGACGCTGAACCTGCCGATCGCGCACAAGCGGCCGGCGCTGATGGGCATCTTCGTCGTCCAGGTGCACGGCCTCGCCGATACCCCGCTGCCCGGCGTCGCGAGCCTCGGGCTACGCCCGACCGTCGTCGATTCGGGCCGCGTGCTGCTCGAAGTCCACCTGCTCGACTGGCACGGCGACGCGTACGGCAAGCTGGTGCGCGTCGAGTTCCTGCAGAAGCTGCGCGACGAGGCGAAGTTCGACGATCTCGAAGCGCTGTCGCGCGCGATCGCGCAGGACGTCGCGAACGCCCGCGCGTATTTCGCGGCGCGCGGCCATGCGCCCGGCAGCCGCACGACCGGCTTCTCGACGTCGGCCACCGACCGAATTAGCTGACCCCGCCGGCGGCGCGATGCGCCGCAACCCGGCGCCGCCGATGCGCGCGCTCACCCGATTCACGACGCCCGAGCGTCTCCCGATTTGATAGCGATCCCATCATGAGCAACAAGAAAGCCGATTCGAAACCGCAGGCCAAGTATCCGGTCAACCTGCTCGACACGCCGTTCCCGATGCGCGGCGACCTGCCGAAGCGCGAGCCGCAGTGGGTCAAGGAATGGGAAGAGCGCGGCATCTACGAGAAGATCCGCGCGGCCAGTCAGGGCCGGCCGAAGTTCATCCTGCACGACGGCCCGCCGTATGCGAACGGCGACATCCACCTCGGCCACGCGGTGAACAAGATCCTGAAGGACATCGTCGTCAAGTCGCGCAACATGGCGGGCTTCGACGCGCCGTACGTGCCAGGCTGGGACTGCCACGGGATGCCGATCGAGATCCAGATCGAGAAGCAGTTCGGCAAGTCGCTGCCGGCGGCCGACGTGATGACCAAGGCGCGTGCGTACGCGACCGAGCAGATCGAGAAGCAGAAAGGCGGCTTCAAGCGGCTCGGCGTGCTCGGCGACTGGGGCAACCCGTACAAGACGATGAACTTCGTCAACGAGGCGGAGGAAATCCGCGCGCTCGGCAAGATCATCGAGAAGGGCTACGTGTATCGCGGCCTGAAGCCGGTGAACTGGTGCTTCGACTGCGGCTCGGCGCTCGCCGAGGCGGAGGTCGAATACAAGGACCGCACCGACCCGACGATCGACGTGATGTTCCCGTTCGCGGAACCGGAAAAGACCGCGCAGGCGTTCGGCCTGGCCGCGCTGCCGCGCCCCGAGGGCGGCATCGTGATCTGGACCACCACGCCGTGGACGATCCCGGCGAACCAGGCGCTCAACCTGCATCCGGAGATCGTCTACGCGCTCGTCGACACCGAGCGCGGCCTGCTGATCATCGCGGAAGAGCGCGTCGCCGCGTGCATGGAAGAGTTCAAGCTGACGGGCCGCGTCGTCGCGACCACGCGCGGCGAGAAGCTCGTCAACCTGCGCTTCCACCACCCGCTCGCCGCGGCCCACCCCGGCTACAAGCGCACGTCGCCCGTCTATCTCGGCGACTACGTGACGACCGACACCGGCACCGGCGTCGTGCACTCGTCGCCCGCCTACGGCGTCGAGGATTTCGTGTCGTGCAAGGCGCACGGCATGACCGATGCGGACTTCATCAACCCGGTGCTGGGCGACGGCCGCTACAGCGAATCGCTGCCGCTGTTCGGCGGCCTGACGATCTGGGACGCGAACCCGAAGATCGTCGAGGCGCTGAACACGGCCGGCACGCTGCTGCGCAACGAGAAGTACACGCACAGCTACATGCACTGCTGGCGCCACAAGACGCCGATCATCTATCGCGCGACGTCGCAGTGGTTCGCCGGCATGGACGTGACGCCGCGCGACGGCGGCGCGACGCTGCGCGAAACCGCGCTCGCGGGCGTGGACGCGACCGCGTTCTACCCGTCGTGGGGCAAGCAGCGCCTGCACAGCATGATCGAGAACCGTCCTGACTGGACGCTGTCGCGCCAGCGCCAGTGGGGCGTGCCGATGGCGTTCTTCGTGCACAAGGAAACCGGCGAGCTGCATCCGCGCACGCTCGAGCTGCTCGAGGCAGTCGCGAAGCGCGTCGAGCAGTCGGGCATCGAGGCATGGCAGTCGCTCGATCCGCGCGAGCTGATCGGCGACGACGCGAACCTGTACGAGAAGAACCGCGACACGCTCGACGTGTGGTTCGACTCGGGCACGACGCACTGGCACGTGCTGCGCGGCTCGCACAAGGACCAGCTGCAGTTCCCGGCCGACCTGTACCTCGAAGGCTCGGACCAGCACCGCGGCTGGTTCCACTCGTCGCTGCTGACCGCGTCGATGCTCGACGGCCGCGCGCCGTACAAGGGCCTGCTCACGCACGGCTTCACGGTCGACGGCGAAGGCCGCAAGATGAGCAAGTCGCTCGGCAACGGCATCGATCCGCACGAAGTCGCGAACCGCCTCGGCGCGGAAATCATCCGCCTGTGGATCGCGTCGACCGACTACTCGGGCGAGCTCGCGATCTCCGAGGAAATCCTGAAGCGCGTGACGGAAGGCTATCGCCGCATTCGCAACACGCTGCGCTTCCTGCTCGCGAACCTGTCCGACTTCGACTACGCGCAGCATGCGCTGCCGGTCGGCGAGTGGCTCGAGATCGACCGTTACGCGGTCGCCTTCTCCACGCAGTTGCAGGGCGAACTGCTCGCGCACTACGAGAAGTACGAATTCCACCCGGTCGTCGCGAAGCTGCAGACGTATTGCTCCGAGGACCTCGGCGGCTTCTACCTCGACGTGCTGAAGGATCGCCTGTACACGAGCGCGCCGGATTCGACCGCGCGCCGCTCCGCGCAGACGGCGCTCCATCACCTGACGCACGGCCTGCTGCGCGTGCTCGCGCCGTTCCTGTCGTTCACCGCCGAGGAAGCGTGGAAGGTGTTCCAGCCGGCGAGCGACACGATCTTCACGGAAACGTACTACGCGTATCCGGAAGTCGCCGACGCCAGCGCGCTAGTCGCCAAGTGGACGCTGCTGCGCGATGTGCGCGGCAACGTGACGAAGGCGCTCGAGGAAGCCCGCACCGCGAACCGCATCGGTTCGTCGCTGCAGGCGGAAGTGACGGTGCACGCGAGCGGCGCGCGCTACGACGCGCTCGCGAGCCTCGCCGACGACCTCAAGTTCGTGCTGATCACGTCGGCCGCGACGGTCGTCAAGGTCGACGACGAAGCGCAGGAAGGCGTCGACGTGGCCGCCTCGAAGTACCAGAAGTGCGAGCGCTGCTGGCACTACCGCGAGGACGTCGGCGCGCACGCCGATCACCCGACGCTGTGCGGCCGCTGCTTCTCGAACCTGTTTGAAAACGGCGAAACCCGGAGCGCGGCGTAAATATGGCGAAAACCCTGTCGAAATCGACCACCGGCGCACTGGCGCCGTGGCTCGGCATTTCGCTGATCGTCATCCTGTTCGATCAGCTGACGAAGATCGCGATCCTGAAGACCTTCGCATACGGCGCGCAGCATGCGCTGACGTCGTTCTTCAACCTCGTGCTCGTCTACAACCAGGGCGCGGCGTTCGGCTTTCTCGCGACCGCCGGCGGCTGGCAGCGCTGGGCGTTCACCGCGCTCGGCATCGGCGCGACGCTCGTGATCTGCTACCTGCTGAAGCGCCACGGCCAGCAGCGCCTGTTCAGCCTGTCGCTCGCGCTGATCCTCGGCGGCGCGCTCGGCAACGTGATCGACCGTCTCGTCTACGGCCACGTGATCGACTTCCTCGACTTCCACGTCGGCGCCTGGCATTTCCCGGCGTTCAACCTTGCCGATTCGGCGATCACGGTCGGCGCGGTGCTGCTGATCTACGACGAGCTGCGTCGCGTGCGCGGCGCGCGCTAAGCGCGCATACTCTGCGTCGACGGCCGGCCGCGCGCCGGCCGTCCTGATCGATCCCTTCGGAGGCCCGCGTTGGCACACGCAGAACTCGCAGGAAAGCACCTCGTCCTCGGCCTGACGGGCGGCATTGCCTGCTACAAGATCGCCGAGCTCACCCGCCTGCTCACCAAGGCCGGCGCGACCGTGCAGGTCGCGATGACGGAAGCCGCGACCCAGTTCATCACGCCCGTCACGATGCAGGCGCTGTCCGGCCGGCCCGTCTACACGAGCCAGTGGGACGCGCGCATCGACAACAACATGGCGCACATCGACCTGTCGCGCGAAGCCGACGCGATCGTGATCGCGCCCGCGTCGACCGACTTCCTCGCGAAGCTCGCGCACGGGTTCGCGGACGACCTGCTGTCGACGCTGTGCGTCGCGCGCGATTGCCCGCTGCTCGTCGTACCCGCGATGAACCGCCAGATGTGGCAGAACCCGGCCACGCAGCGCAACGTCGCGCAGCTGCGCGCCGACGGCGTATCGGTGCTCGGCCCCGATTCCGGCGCGCAGGCGTGCGGCGAGATCGGCGACGGCCGCATGCTCGAGCCGGAAGCGATCTACGAGGCAATCGTCGCGCACTTCCAGCCGAAGCGGCTCGCGCACCGGCGCGTGCTGATCACGGCCGGCCCGACGTTCGAGCCGCTCGACCCGGTGCGCGGGCTGACCAACCGCTCGAGCGGCAAGATGGGGTTCGCGCTCGCGCGCGCGGCGCAGCAGGCCGGCGCGGAGGTGCACCTCGTCGCCGGCCCGGTCGGCCTCGCGACGCCGTGGGGCGTCTACCGCGAGGACGTGCAGACCGCGCAGCAGATGTACGACGCGGTGATGAACGCGGTGCCCGACGCCGACATCTTCATCGCGGTAGCCGCGGTGGCCGACTGGCGCGTGGCGCAGCCGGCCGAGCACAAGATCAAGAAGACCGCCGACCGCAAGATGCCCGAGCTGACGTTCGTCGAGAACCCGGACATCCTCGCGTCGGTCGCGGCCCTCCCCGATCCGCCGTTCTGCGTCGGCTTCGCGGCGGAAAGCGGCGATCTCGACGTGCACGGCGACGAGAAGCGCAAGCGCAAGAACGTGCCGCTGCTCGTCGGCAACCTCGGCCCGCAGACGTTCGGCCGCGACGACAACGAAGTCGCACTGTTCGACGCGGCCGGCATCACGCGCCTGCCGCGCGCGCCGAAGGACGAACTCGCGCACGTGCTCGTCGACGAAATCGCGAAACGCCTGCCCGACAACAGCCTGATCTGACCGCCTCATCCGACGCACGCGCGGCGGCCTGCGTGCCGCCGCGTCTTTTTCTTAGCGATTCGACGAACGAATGAAACTCGACCTGAAGATTCTCGACGCGCGCATGCGCGACTACCTGCCCGCCTACGCGACGACCGGCAGCGCCGGCCTCGACCTGCGCGCGTGCCTCGACGCGCCGCTGACGCTGAAGCCGGGCGAGACCGCGCTCGTGCCGACCGGCCTCGCGATCCACCTCGCCGACCCGGGCTACGCGGCGCTGATCCTGCCGCGCTCGGGCCTCGGCCACAAGCACGGCATCGTGCTCGGCAACCTGGTCGGCCTGATCGACTCCGACTACCAGGGCCAGCTGATGATCTCGACGTGGAACCGCGGCCAGACGGAGTTCGTGCTGAACCCGTTCGAACGCCTCGCGCAGCTCGTGATCGTGCCGGTCGTGCAGGCGCAGTTCAACATCGTCGACGACTTCGCCACCAGCGACCGCGGCGCGGGCGGCTTCGGCAGCACGGGCCGTCACTGAACGACGCAAGGGGCCTCGCGGCCCCTTTCTTTTGGTTCTTCACGGATTAGCGTGAAGGCGGCGCCCAAAAGGAAAGCGGTGCCCGAAGGAATAGACTGGTTGTGCG
>LOZU01000084.1:0-995 GCA_001527685.1 Burkholderia pyrrocinia | reverse complement strand
CAACTACATCGACGTCGTACAGGCAGCGCGCAAGGAAGGCCCCGGCGTGAAGGCCGTGATTCTCGACTTGCGCCTCAACGGTGGAGGCGCGCTGAATGCCGCAATCGGCATCACCGCGCTGTTCGCCGGCCGCGACAAGACCGCGATGATTACGCTAGAACGCAATGACGGAAATCGGCGCAGGATCACGACCAACTGGCCGGACTACGAACTGCCCGTGATGCACGGCCAGGATCCGCTCGCACTGCTGCAGGCAGACGACTGGTGGCGCAACGTGCCGCTCGTCGTGTTGGTCGACGGCCAGAGCGCTTCGGCTGCCGAGGCGACCGCCGCGGCCCTGAAGGATCTCGGGCGGGCCAGATTGCTCGGCATGCCGACCTACGGCAAGGGCCTTGCGCAGACTGGTGCGGATTTGATCGACGGTACCCGGCTAACCTGGACCTATGCGCGCAATCTGCGGCCGAACGGCTGCCCAATGGACGGGTATGGCGTCGTACCGGACTGGATCGTTCCGCCGTACAAGGATTCGGATGTGGACGGCGTTCTGCTCGGATATCGCGAGGCTGACCTTCCCCGTGCACCCTATGCGAGCACGACCGCGCCCGATCCGTTCGCCACCGTCCGCAAACAGCGGCAGCGGCTGCGTGATCGCCGCGCAATGGAGAAGGTCGACGCGACAAGGAGCGCGCTGCTTCCTCAAAAGAAATTCGACACCGCCGAGGATTGGCAATTGATGCAGGCGCTCAATGCGCTTGCCGGGCGACCGGTACAGACCGTGCAGGCCAACCCCGCGTTGATGCCCGCGCGGCCTGTATGCGCCAGGCTCGATGGCGCGGAGGCCGCCGCACCCGTGCCGGCGGAAAAATGAGCGCGTTCGGACAATCCGATGGCGAGAGGCGCGGCTGCCGGGTAAATCGCCAGAATGCACCCGTCTCGACCGCCCTGCCACCGCCATCGTTATCCCGCTGCCGTGATCGCCTGCGCGGTACGGTGAT
>LOZU01000083.1:0-282115 GCA_001527685.1 Burkholderia pyrrocinia | reverse complement strand
CGCACCACGCCGGTTCACTGAACCGAACATCTCCGGCCGTCAACTCCCGCCGCCACGGTACAAGTCGCACGCTTACGGCGTAGCAAAAACTCCTCGCTCTCAAACAGAGCGTGGAGCCGCCCCAGCAAGGCGGAACTCGAAGCCGGCCAAGCGCCGGCTTTTTACTTTGGCGCGTCGCTCGTGCCTACAAATGGCGCATGCAAGACTCTCCCGCATCAGTGAAGCGACGCAATCCGGGCAGATGAATCCGCTTGGTCGCGTGCGGCAGCTACGCCAAGACAAGTTCGCGGCACGAGGACCGCAACGCTGGGTGGCCAATTCCTTCCGTACACTCGGCCACCAACGCTTCGCGGCTCATATGGCGCGATTTCGCCACTGCATCGATCTTTTCGACGAGCTGCTTGGGGAGGCATAGCAAGACCAGCACCGAACACGACGTCGGCCGGGCAATATCGATGAACCTCCAGATTCCCTCGCCGTCGTCGATGCACGACGCCTGCAATGCCGCCATGTCCGTTGTCGGGGACGGAATGAGGCGCGCACATTGGTCATACAGTTCATTGACCCGGTCGTTTGCGGTGTTTGCCAACTCGCTGTATGTGTTGCCCTCCACGTGCGCGCCGGGAAAATCCGGCAGCCATCCGCGATAGCCTGCGCCTTCCTGTCGGGTGATAAAAATGGGGTATTCCACGATCAGCTCCGGGATTCCTGTGTGACGTCAATCATTGTTCTTCCGGGGGCTGGGTGTGTCGGTACGCTAGAGAACGATCTCGAGGGATCCGTCCTCATGCAGGCAGGTTCGGATCCGGGTACGTCACCGTACAGATTTGCGTCGCAATCCGGCGCACGTTCGGGGTGAGCGCCCAAACCGCTGATGCCAGGGCGCCAGAGGGCAACCGGGCGAATATGTGTCGTGCTTCGTGACGCTTGCCGGAAGTCGGCATCACCGAATGGAGTGCCACCATGAACCCCGTCACACTGTTTCTTTCCGCCGCTTTTTTGTTTGCCGCGCTAGCCGTCGGCGCCTTGGTCAATCCGTATCTCGCGTTACCGTTCTTCATCGTCGCCGTCCTTATCGCACTCTCCGTGAAAGTGGCCAATGTCTGGGAGAAGTTCGTGATCCTGCGCGTCGGGAAACTGCAGAGCGTCAAGGGTGCCGGTTTTTTTATGATTATCCCGATACTGGACAACGTTGTCGCGGTGATCGACGAGCGTATTCAAACGACTGCGTTCAACGCACAGGAGGCGCTTACCAGGGATACAGTGCCGGTCAACGTCGACGCCATCATTTTCTGGCACGTACACGACGCTCAGAAAGCGGCACTCGCCATCACTGATTACCGGCAGGCCATCGATCGCGTCGCGCAAACCTCGCTGCGGGAGATGATTGGTTCATCGATGCTGGCCACGCTGCTCTCTGATCGCAAAGCTGCCGATGCACACCTCGCAGATGAGATCGGCAGGAAAACCGCAGATTGGGGTATCACGGTACGGTCCGTGGAAACCCGGGACGTGGCGATCCCCGTCGCGCTGCAGGATTCGATGTCACGGCAGGCGCAAGCCGAACGCGAGAAGCAGGCGCGCGTGATACTCGGTTCCGCGGAGGCCGAGGTGGCGGCGAAATTCGTCGAAGCTTCGCGAGTCTATGAAAATCATCCGGCCGCACTTCAATTGCGGGCAATGAACATCATCTACGAAACGACAAAGGAGCGCGGGGCCACGATCCTGATTCCGAGTTCGATGGTGGACAGCTTGAACCCGGTTCTGGCGTTGGCAATTGCCGGGCATGACGTGACGGAGTCGACATCGCCGCCGACGCTCAAGACGGCGGCATAGCCACGCGGATAGTGCGTGTCGCTCGCGGCATTCGATGCGAATCGGAAGGCGCACGCGCGGCCACGGCGAAGCCCGTGCGATACGAAGGTGACTCGGAGTGCGACCGTTATGCCGGCATTTCTCCTGAACGGTGAGCTGAGACTGTCCTGGTGGCAGCTTGCCTGGGTCGTGCTCGCGCTCACGCATGTCACCATCATCAGCGTGACGGTGTACCTGCACCGCTGTCAGGCGCACCGGGCGCTGGATTTGCACCCGGGCGTCAGTCACTTCTTCCGGTTCTGGCTGTGGTTGACGACCGGTATGCTGACCACGCAGTGGGTCGCGGTGCATCGCAAGCATCACGCGAGGAGCGAGACCGCGGAAGATCCGCACAGCCCGCGGATCCGGGGCTTCGCGACCGTGCTGCTCCGCGGCGCGGAGCTGTACCGGGCCGAAGCGCGGAACGAGGAAACGCTACGCCGATATGGGGTGGGCACGCCAGACGACTGGCTCGAACGCCACGTCTATGCTCGCTATCCGAATCTCGGCGTCGGCCTGCTGGCCGTGATCGACGTCGGGCTGTTCGGGCTGCCCGGCGTGTCGGCGTGGGCGATCCAGATGATGTGGATTCCATTCTGGGCCGGCGGCGTGGTCAATGGTTGCGGCCACTTCAGCGGTTATCGGAATTTCGCCACGTCCGATGCGAGCACCAACCTCTTCCCGCTGGGCATCCTGATCGGTGGAGAAGAGTTGCATAACAATCACCACGCGTACGTGACGTCCGCCAGGCTGTCGAACCGATGGTTCGAGTTCGACATCGGCTGGCTGTACATTCGCCTGCTGGCAGCATTGAGATTGGCGACCATTCGGCGGGTAGCAACGAAGCCGCGCCTGCTCCCGAACAAGGCTGTGGTCGACGACGCGACGCTGCAAGCGATCATCCGCAACCGACATGAAGTCATGGCCGCCTATGCGCGCATGTTCGAGCGCGCTTGCCGGTGGGAGCTGCGCCGCATCAAGGACATGAGCCGCGACGACAAGCGCGCGTTCGCGCTTGGGATGAAACGGTGGCTGCGCCAGGCCTGGGGCTATCGGGACAAGCCTGACCTGCAGGCGCTGACGAGCCGCAATGCCAGCCGGCGAATACGCGTGTACGTGGAGATGTATGAGGCTTTGCTCGAGCTATGGGCGTGGTCACACGCATCGCGCGAGCAATTGCTGGTCCAGTTGCAAAATTGGTGCCGCTACGCGGAGCAAAGCGATGTCACCGCGATCGCCGATTTTTCGATACGCCTGCGGCGGTATACCTGATCCCGGAACGTCCGCGACGCGCCATGCGGGATCGGCGCGCAACAACGTGAGGGGCGAGCGCCACCCTCTGGCGGCATCGGGAGCAACGCTGCACCACTACTTCACCTGACGATCGGAATCGGAATAGCGCCACTTGCTCGCATTGGAATCGATGCCGGCATAGTCGCGGGTACGCTTTTCGGCCCGTTCGATATCGGCTCGGGCCAGATCGTCGCGGTTCTTTTGTCGAGTCACCTGGTCGCGTCGATCAGGTAATGTGCTTGGATAATATTTCATGGATCCTCCGAAGTGAGGTGTGCTCGCGTAGCGAGGGGCCGCATCGAGTCAGATCGCTCGAACAGGATCGCGGTCAGATGCACGGGTGTTGAGCACAGGATGGGCGAGTAGGAAGGGGAAGTCGGTACGTTGCCGTGCAGTGGCTGCTAGAGCCGTTTCGGTCAGTCAAACGGTGATGCGCTCAAAGGCCGCTTCCAAATGTCGAGCGGCCACCCAAAAGCCGGCTGCGCTACGCCGCATAGACGACGCTCGGACTGGATGTCTTCGCAAACAGACCTCGTTTCGAATAGGCTACTCAGCTCGCCGTCCACAAGGAATGCGCACGTTGGTGCGGTCAGAGAGCAGCCAGTAACCGGAGTTGATGTTCGCTTTCGGCCCCGCGAACCAGTGCGTAGGCCCGCATCTCCATGCGCTCGAGGAGCGAAATGGATTCCGAGCCGGAAAAGTCGCTCCATGCGTCGTCCGCGATGGAGGTCGGTGCGCCGCGGGCTCTCGCGAACGCTCGCAGGAGAAGGCTTGCCTCGCGGCGCAGGACATGGCGGTCAGCGTTCAGCACATACGGCGGACAGTCAGTGCGTAAGACGAGGTAGTACGGAATCGCATTGCGATCACTTTGCATGGTGGCGATACCCGTGAGGAAGAATGCGTGTGATCAGTTTCTCGCGTCGCCGTGGCCGACCGCTGCGTTTGACCGAACGAAGAAGTATGCCGAAGGGTACGCTCCGGCTGTGACCATTTTTCTGACACAACGACGGTCAAATCGGCCATCAACGAGTGAGCAACGCGCAGCCCGAACACATCAGCCGATGCCGGACGCCAGCAGCCTCTTTACATGTCGATGACCGAAGCTCCGCTCACCTTTCCGTCGATGATGTCCTTTCCCTGCTGCCGGGCGGCACGCCTTGCCATACCAAAGTCGGAGTATGCATGCGGTTGGTCCAGCCTGAAAATACGGCTCGCGGTGGAGGCTGCTATCGCGCCCGGGCGGCATATCCGTACCGCGATGTCATACCCTTCGGCGTAACGGGAATGCCCGTCAAAGCGATTGAATGTGCGGGCGAAGACGAGGGGATGAAGTTCGTACCCCTTGTAGAGAAGAAGCAGGTGTGTCGACATGTTGGCCACTCCACTGGGGGCGACTCGCTATACGCTCGAACGCGCTTTTCATTTCCGCCGCCGCAGCCGGCTTAGCAGCTCAAGCGCCACCGTGTCGGCGTCGTTGCTGATCATTTCCGCTCGCAACAGCAGGCCACCAACACGGACGGCTGCATCCCAACTATCTTCTGTCATTGCCTGATGGTTGCGTGCAAGCTGCTCGGCAAGAGCCAGGAGCGCCGCCATCCTTGCTGACTCGCCGGAAGTCCGGCGCTCCTCCCTCCCGGCAATGAGCCGGAACAGACCCAGGACCGACTCGGCGGTAACGGAGGGGATAGTCATTCGGACTTTATACGCCCTTTCGGTCCGCCCCGCCCATATATTCACGCTGGCCCCCGAACCTGCCTAGTACCGCCTCGCATACCCCTCGCGATACAGCGTAGCGCCGATCGACGTCAGCAGTGCGATCTCATCTTCACCCAATCGACTCCATGCCTCCGCCAACCAGCCAGCGAACCCGGCACACGCGTGGTCCAGATCGGTGGCCGCCTTTCCCTCTGCGTTCATCCGCTCGAAGATCGTCATCACGTCATATGGCGTCATAGTCGGCTCCTTGTGAGCTTCAAGCATAGTTGATCGGTTAAGGCGCTACGTGCGCCATGTCATTGCTCGCATCGCCGAGCATCCCGAGAACCGTGTCGACCAGTTGCTGCCGTGGGTCGCCGCTGATTAGCTTCGCTCCAATATTGTCTGGGTGCCTGGCCATATTAGTTCGTAGTCCTTTATGACATGTCGGTCATGATGGCGACGGTTGCAACTCCGTTACCGGCCCGCATGAAGGTCGTGAACGTAGTGGGCAACCTGGGACGGGAGCGCTGCCTGCGGTACCGGGGGACGTACTCGCGGACTGAATTGTGGACGGAATGTCTTTTAACTGACGGCATCGGCCGCTCGAATGTCATGGTGACGCAGGCAGCCAACGACAGCTGATGGCCGCCTGTTGCCTGCCGCAGCGGCGCATGGCATTTGATTCGACGAATGAGCGCTGCAGCACGACTCTCATGGTCGCAATGGGACTACACTGAAGTCGCTATAGCAGGAGGAGACAGCGATGACAGACTCTGACCCCCAAAGCACCTTCCAGGGGCTGCCGCTAACCGCGGAGCAGGACGCGGAAGTGAAACACTACATAAAGGTCCGAACCAGGCGTGGCCTGCCATGGGACACGCCGGAGCTGAGCGCGATGCTCAAGGACATGCTGCTACCTCCGGGTGACGGCAACAGCGATGCCGACTCCCCGGAAGACGAAACCAAAGCGGCCGCCGAGCGCGCAACGGCGTCGGTTGACGAAGCGATGGACCCCATCGAGGCGAGCGAGGAGCGGAATGCGGCCATGGAGTCGGAAAGCATGAAAGGACCCAGACGATAAGACCGCAGGCAATGACGCTTGCTTCGTGGTAGCGCCGTATGTGGGGGATCGTGAGGTATTCCGCACGGGCTCCGTGCGCATGACTTCTACGCTTGAACGGGTGCCGTCGGCCTCGTGACATCGAGCCCGCGACATCTCCTCTGAACGCGAGAGGGCCGAATATGCGGCTGATCGAACCGGATGAACACAGAGACTTTCTGGCGGCCCTGGAGCACCGTGGTTTGGCAGAAGGCGATTTCGATCTTCAGGAAACGGATACGACCGACCCGAAGGGTGACGAGAACCTCGGTCTACAGGGCTATGTCACCATCACCAGGCTCTCGACGCGGATTACGAAGGAATATGTGATCGGCGACGAAAGCGACTGGCTACAGCATTTCAGGAAAGATCTCGAAGCGGGTGCCTTCGACATCTTGGTCTGAGGCCACCCAACGAGGCGATCCTCTCGATCGATCTTCGACACAGCGTCAACCTGCCTTGGCAGCAGCATGTATGCTTCGGCGACGCCCTGATTGCTCGGGCGGCTGGCGTGCCACCCGAAGTTCAATTCATCGACGCCGGGAGATCATCGACCAAATGCACGTCGAGCCATTCGAGCGCCCAGTTTTTCGCAAAGGCAATCGCATCCTCGCGCACGTCGAAGCCAGCCAGATCTCCGCTCAGTTGAACGTCGCACTCACTGCCGTCTGCACGATCGATGCTGATTCGCGCGTGTGCCATGTATTCCCCGTCGGCCCTGCGCGGTGTCGGGTCGATATGGAATCGGGTTGAGTCAAGCTGCATGTTCCTTCCTCCTTCAGTTGCTGCGGGGCCCGTGGCCACCGCGAAGCGTTTCGTCGCGACCAGAACCGTCAAAGCTTGAGGAGCGCCATGATCTGGCCTGCTTCCTGGTCCGATTCGCAGCTCGCCATTCCGCCTTTGCGCAACATCGCGCGGATCGAGAAAAACATCAGGAAGGCATCCTCATCGATTTCATGACGACGATCGCGAATGACGCCGTCCATCTCGGCACGCGCGTCACACGGCAGGAACTGCTCGATGACATCGGAACCATCGTGTCGAATCCACTTCAACAGGTCTTTCCTGTTCATATCCAGCCTCCCGACGTTGCCGGCGCGCCATGCGCCAGGCGGGTTTGAGTCTGTGGCGCCGCCGCGGACGCAGAAGCAGGATGGACCGAGGAAGAGATCAGGACGCGTTATCCAGCACGCTCATGTCCTGCAGACATGCATCGATCAGGCGCTTCGCATACGCAGCCAATACGCGGCGCGCTCGTCCGCATTGCGCGGTTTCGAAGAGAGGCCCGATCACGTTCGGAGGGGGGCGCGCCTTGAGTGGCGCGGGAATCGGTAGCGAGTCAGTCAACGAACCCATCCTACGCCCATTGGCGAACTTGTACAGCGAAAGTTCTGCGCGAACCGCTGCATGGCATGCCGCCTCGATTGGGCGCGGGACACAGCGGTTCAGCCACGTGTGAACAATCGCCGATACGCGGGGCGATGGTGCCCTGATGGTATCGTCGAAATTTCAATTAGACATTCGAAGCAACTCAAAGCCATGGAGCCAAGGGTGTGCAACCGGGGCGAGCCTCGCCGATCGCGGCGTGTTCTTGCGCTGCTACCCGACATGCTCCGGCCGAAACAGCTTGACAGGGTGTTGGGCCCCGCGTAGGGTGGGTGTCTGAAGCCTTCAAGAAGCGCGATTGCTGCTCATCACTGACCGCGGAACGCGGTATTCGTTGTCCTCTCCCTCCTTGATCCTTTTTTGTGCACCCCTATCGGGGCGCATACATTTGTCCAATATCAGGAGAATTTCCATGGATACCGGTACCGTCAAGTGGTTCAACGACAACAAGGGTTTTGGCTTCATCACGCCTGACAGCGGCGGCGATGATCTGTTCGCGCACTTCTCGGAGATTCGCGGCGATGGCTTCAAGACGCTGGCCGAAGGTCAAAAGGTCAGCTACGAGACGAAGCGCGGGCCCAAGGGTCTTCAGGCCTCGAACATCATTCCTCAGTAATCCACATCATTTGCCGGTCCTGCGTGCGGGATCGGCCACGCAGTCATCGGCCGGGGTCTTTCGCATCCGCCGCAGGCGCCCCCAGTCCTGCTGCGGCTACCGTTTCGCGTCGAGACGACCCGCACGGACATGTGCGAACGTACACCACGAGGAAGAAAGCGGGGGAAGCCGCGCATCCGGTGGCGAACGATCGGACGGCTCATTCATCGTGAGTGCGTGATCGGCGCATACGGAGGTAACCTTGACCAAGAGTCAGTTGCGCAACAAAAGCTCACTCGCGAGACCACGGCGCGCCAAGGATTGGCCGGTGCTCGGCGCGGCGCTGAACTGGGTGCCACCGAAGGCACCCTCTGCGCCCGCCAAATCGAGCGGGAAGAAGCGCTCCACCGAGACGCGATAACGAGACGCGTCAGCGCCCGGACGAGGTGCGGCCCGCATGTCGCGTTGGTACGCGTCCCCCCCACGCATGGGCATCTTCGATATTTGCACTGAAACCGCTCCCCGTCGGGGACCGGAGATCCGCACGCCGCTGCGATTGCGGCGCGTCACATTGATTGGAGAAATGGATTTGGCAAAGGAAGCATTGCTGGAATTGGACGGCGTAGTGAATGAGGTGCTCCCGGACAGCAGGTTTCGCGTGACCCTGGAAAACGGCGCGGTCGTTGCGGCGTACGCATCGGGCCGCATGCGCAAACACCGCATCCGGATTCTCGCTGGCGACCGTGTCAGGCTGGAGTTGTCGGTCTATGACCTGACCAAAGGGCGTATCAATTTCCGGCACAAAGACGAACGGGCTTCGCCCAGTGCGCCTCGAAACCGATTTGCTCGACGCTAACCGTGCAGCACCGATACGGGATTGATTGCGCGCGTCTACGCATTTCGTAGCCATCAATCACCAGGAGTTCATCATGAGTATGCGTACCTATCGCGGATTCGAAATATATCCGCTGATTTACCCTCACTTTCGCGCAGGCGCTGGCCGTACTCACAACTACGAGGCCGGTTTCGACGCGGCGGTCAAGGTTTGCCTGCGCGGCACTGACACCACGCTGACCCGGAGCCTGACCTTCAAGCTTGTCGACGGTTCGCCGTTTGCCAGCGCCGGTGACGCACGCCGGGCATCGCAACGTTACGCAGAAGACATCATCGACCAGAACCGAGGCGAACATTGGATGCTCGACGCGGTTCTTTGATACGGATCTCTGTTGTGCAGCAACGCATGGGAGCGCGCGTCAATCGGAGACGCGCGTCGTAACACCGGCATTCCTTTCCGTCCCGCGCTCTCAAGGCAGATCAACGGACGAACGGCCGCATTGTGCGACCGGCGCGCGACGCGCTGATGGACGTCGCGTTGCCGAGCGACGCTGCGTAGTGACCAGGCCGCCGACGCAGATTCAATCGATTCCTTGCGCCTTTTCGTGCCTCTGGGTTTGCTCTTCGAGCAAACTGCGCGCGAGCGTTCGCGCGGCGTCACGCGCTTCCACGTCCGTCGCAAAATCCCCTTCGGTATCGTGTTGCTCAGAGGTGCCGGGATCCTCTCCGATGCGGTGCAAGTGGACGATGCCGCGATAGCGCCCCGACGTGGTCTGCATCACGCGAAGGCGTGCCACGTGCGTGTGGGTCGTACACACTTCATCATCCATGATGCCTTCCTTGCCAAGACCCCTGGCGAGACAACGACATGGCAGACTTCACCCGCCCGCCTGCATCCGTGTGTTTGGCTCCCGGTAAACTTCGGCAAGGCGGGGTTATCGCCGCCAGCGCGGAGAGGTCAATGTTTGCGGTGCATCCACCCCAAGTGATGGGAATCCAGCCACTGAACGACTTCCATACTTGAATGTTCGCTCTGGTAACGGCGCGCCAACGCGACTGCCACCACCGCGATCACCACAATACCAACCACCCAACCAATCATCGACTGAGTCATGACAGCCTCCTTGTGGAATGCAGCCATGACTGAATTCTAGGCGCTTTGGGGAAGGATTCCGAAGTCCTGCGCGACTTGCGGAATCCGGCGGTCGTCTTTGAATAAAAAGCGACATTTCACGGGCTGCGGGCTCGATCTACGCCGTTCTGTAAGGAATGGAGAGCCAATCTTTCGATGGAAGATGCCGCTTTAGGCGCACGTGTACGGGCATCACCATTACGTGTCGACGACGGAAGACCCTGCGACTGCCCCGCGCGGCCGCAACGTCTATCTTCATGTCCTATTTCCTGTGGGAAGCCGGTTATGCGCAAGCGCCGGCGCCGCTGTTTCCGGATGCGGAGCGTGCGCTGGATGAGGCGTCCTGAAGCGGATCGTCGCCGCGCACGACGATCCGCTCGCAAGGGTTACGGGGCGCGTGTACGTCGAGGCCCGGCGACGGCCTCGCCCATCAGGAAGCGATGGGTCGAATGTGCGCGCGCATCGCCGATCAGCGGTTGACCAGCCTGGCCGGAAACGCGAGCGCCAGCGCACAGCCGACCAGCATGCACGCGGCGAAGCCGTACAGCCCCGCGCTTTGCGAATGGAACGTGTCGCGCAGCCAGCCGATGAAATACGTGCTGCCGAACCCGCCGAGGTTGGCGATCGAGCACGCGAACGCGATCCCGCCCGCCGCGGCGGACCCTTTCAGGAAGGTCGACGGCAGCGCCCAGACGACCGGCATCGCGGCGGCCGCGCCGGCGTTGATCAGCGAGAACAGCAGCACCGTCGCGAGCGTGCCGTGCGAGCCGGTTGCCGCGACGGCCAGCGCCGCGCCCGACACGAGAAACGGCACGACGATGTGCCAGCGCCGCTCGCGCGCGCGGTCGGAGCTCGCGCCGCAGTACAGCGTGCCGATCACGGCGGCGGCGTTCGGGATCACCATCAGCCAGCCGATCTGGTATGCGTCCTTCACGCCCGTGTCGCGCAGGATGCTCGGCAGCCAGAAGCTGACCGCATAGAGGCCGAGCAGCACGCACAGGTCGATGAGGCCGAGCGCCCAGACTTTCGGGTCGGTGAACGCTCTGCCGAGCGCGTGGCTCTTGTTGCCGGACGGTTCGCTGTCGAGATTCGCGCGCAGCACGTGCTTCTCGTCCGCGTTCAGCCACGCGGCCGACTCGATGCTGTTCGGCAGCCAGCGCAACACCGCGAAGCCGAGCACGATCGACGGGAGCGCTTCGAGCAGGAACAGCCACTGCCAGCCGCCGAGCCCGTGCACGCCGTCGAAGAAGCGCATGATCCAGCCGGAGATCGGGCTGCCGATCATGCTCGACAGCGGCAGGCCGACCATGAAGAACGCGACGATCCGCGCGCGGCGCGCGTCCGGAAACCATTGCGTGAGATACAGCAGCACGCCGGGCAGGAAGCCCGCCTCGGCGACGCCGAGCAGGAACCGCACGACATAGAACTGCATCGGCGTGTGCACGAACATCGTCGCGCCGGACAGCAGCCCCCATGTGATCATGATGCGGGCGATCCACAGCTTCGCGCCGACGCGCTGCAGGATCAGGTTGCTCGGGACTTCGAACAGGATGTAGCCGGCGAAGAACAGGCCGGCGCCGAGGCCGTACACGGCGTCGCTGAACTTCAGCGCATCGAGCATCTGCAGCTTCGCGAGGCCGATGTTGATGCGGTCCAGATAAGCCGCGAAGTAGCACAGACAGAAGATCGTGATCAGCCGGATCGCGACCTTGCGGTACAGGTTGCCGTGCTGCGCGTCGCTCGCGGGGACGGCGGCGCTGGAATGTACGGTAGACATGGGATTGCCCCCTGTTCTGATGTGGCGGTTGGGATGAATGCCGGGCGACGCGGGTCCGTGCCGAACGCTCGCTGGAGTCTGTATAGCACGCCAATTAAATAGCGTACACACTATAAAAACTGATTCGATCATAAGGCTGAAAAGCAGGCTTCTAGGAACGCGAAGATCAGCATATTCCATATGAATAAAGGTGTTTTCATGGAGCGTGAGATCGTATTCCGGTGCGGGGCGAGGCAGGGTGATATGCGCGATAATGGTGCGTATGCGCTTTAAAATGCACGCGTCGCCGAGGCGATCATGATCTCCCGCAAGACCGTGTCGGCCAGCCGGGCATTGTCGCCAGGTTCAGGGTGTACACTCGTTACATTTCAGTCTCAGGCCGCGCCGGCAACCTTACTTTCATGGCGTCTTCCAAGGATTCCTACGACTTTCACGACCAGATCGGGCATTTGCTGCGCCGCGCCTATCAGCGGCACGTCGCCATCTTTCAGGAGGCGATCCCCGATTCCGATCTCACTGCCGCGCAGTTCGTCGCGCTGTGCGCGGTCAAGCAGCAGCAGGCGTGCTCGCTCAACGACATCGTCAAGGCGACCGCGATCGACCAGGCGACGATCCGCGGCGTCGTCGACCGGCTCAAGGCGCGCGCGCTGATCGAGGTGCTGCCCGATCCGGATGACGGCCGCAAGCTGCTGGTGCGCGCGACGGCGGCCGGCCTCGCGCTGATCGACCGGACGGTGCCGTTCGCGAAGCAGGTGACGGAGCGCACCTATGGCGCGCTCAATCCGGGCGAGCGCGTGGCGCTGCAATTCCTGCTGCGCAAGATGATGGAATCCGAAGAAGCATGATCGTGCGCGGCCGCGCGGCGCTCATGCGCGCCCCGCTGCCGCGGGCCCGGCCGGCTCGGGCGCGAGCAGCCGTCCTGCCGCACGCAAGCCCGCGCGGATCGTCTCGGGCGTGAACGGCGGCGCGTAGAAGCGCACGCCCGTCGCATCGAAGATCGCGTTTGCCAGCGCCGCCGGCCCGGGCACCGATGCGGACTCGCCCGCGCCGAGCGGCGGCTCGCCCTGCCTCGGCATCAGCACGACGTCGACGGCCGGCACCTCGTCGAACGTCAGGATCGGATAGCTCGCCCATTCGCGCGACGCGACCTTGCCGTCGACGAAGCGCACACGCTCCTTCAGCGTGCGGCTCAGCACCTGGATCACGTTGCCGTGGATCTGGTGGCGCACGCCGTCCGGATTGATCATCGTGCCGGTATCCTGGCCGACGGTGATCCGCTCGACGCGGATCTCGCCCGTCGCGCGATCGACCGTCAGGTCGACGACCCAGGCGGACCAGGCCGCGCCGAATCCCGGAAAGCGGCTGTGCACGTAGCGCGCATACGCGATGCCGCGGCCGTGCGCGACGCGCGCGACGTCCGGCGCGTGCTGCGGGCGGAGCGTCCACCCCGCGCGCGCGGCGACCGCTTGCAGCAGTTCGGCGGCGCGCGTGTCGTCCAGATGGCGCAGGCGGAATGCCAGCGGATCGACGCCGGCGATTGCCGCGCATTCGTCGGCGAACGCATCGTGCGCGAACGAATTCGGTAGCGCCGACACGCCGCGAAACCACGATGCGCGGACGAGCGGCGCGAGATCCTCGCAGACGAAACGGCGATTCGGGCACGCGTACGGCGACACGGCGGTCCGGTCGCCCATCTCGAACACGCGCGGCTCGGGCGCGACCACGCCGGTCAGCAGCGACGCGAGCAAAGGCGCGTCGTTCGACGGATAGCGGGTCGAGAAGTCGTAGCCGAGCAGCCGGCCATCGCGGCCGACCGTGCCGGTCACCTGCATCACCTGGCCCGCGCCTTTCGGTTCCCATAAATGCTCGTCGGCACGCGACAACTGCACGCGCACCGGTTGCCCGACCGCGCGCGACAGCAGCAGCGCGTCGCCGCACACGTCGTCCGCGCCGTTGCGGCCGTAGCAGCCGGCCGCTTCCATCCGCACGATGTCGAAGTCGGCTTCGTCGCGCGCGACGAGGGTCGCGAGGTCGCAGCGCAGCGACGCCGGGTTCTGCGTGCCGGACCACACGGTGATCCGCCCATCGCCCGGCGCGCGATAGTCCGCGACCGCGCACGACGGGCCGATCGAGCCGTGCATCTGGTACGGCCACGCATACGTGCGCGACAGCGTGATCGCGTCGGGCAGCGCGCGGGCGGCGTCGACGTCGCCTTCTTCCAGCAGCAGGCGCCGCCGCGCCGGGGCGGCAGCGATTGCTGCGGCGGGGGCGTCGAGCGGCGGCAGCGCGGGAAGCGGGCGCCACGTCACGCGCAACTGGCGCGCCGCGCGTATTGCGTGTTCCTCGCGTTCGGCGACGACGCCGACGAAATCGCCCGCGACGACGACGGCGCGCAGGCCGGGCACGTCGGCGACGGACGCGCGATCGATGTCGACGAGCGAGGCGCCGACGAACGGGCCGCTGTCGATTCCCGTGTAAGGCGGCCTGACCACGCGGCCGTGCAGCATCCCCGGCACGCGCACGTCGTGCACGAACGTCAGCGCGCCGGTCGCCTTCGCCGGAATGTCGACCCGCGGCGATGCGCGGCCGACGACCCGGTACGTCGCCGGGTCCTTGGTGCGCGCGTTCAGGTCCAGTTCGAGCGCGATGCGCCGCCCGGCGACCAGCTCGGCGAACGTCACGCGGCGGGCCTCCGGCGCGCCGGTCACGAAGATGCAGCCGTCGTCGCTCGACAAGCGCGCGGCGGCGACGCCGAGACGCTCGGCCGCGAGCTGCAGCAGCGCGTGCCGCGCCTGAGCGGCCGCGCAGCGCAGCGGTACCGCGGAAATCTGGATCGTCGCGCTGGCGATGGTCGGGCCCTGGTTCGGTGTCGTCGCGGTGTCGCCGAGCACCATCGAGACGCGCGCGGCGGGCACGTCGAGCTCCTCGGCGACGATCTGCGCGAGCGACGTGCGGATGCCGGTGCCGAGATCGACGTGGCCGTTGAAGCCGAGGATGCGGCCGTCGTCGAGAATCGCGACGAACGCCTCGGGCCGGTCGGGCACATGCGACGACAGGCTGCCCGGCTGGCCAGGCGAGGGCTTGACGGGCGGCGCGGGCTGCCGGATCACGGCCAGGCAGCCATCGCGCGCGAGCAGTTCGGAAGGGTTCACTGTGAGGCGTTCCAGTCGGGCCGATAAGGGGCGGCATCGGCGTGCGTCTCGCCCGATGCCGCCGTGCCGCCGCATTCGACGCACACGAATGTAGGTGGCCGGAAGCGGTGCGTCAATCGCGCGGCGCCCCCGTGGACTACCGCGCGGCGGCCGGCGCGCGTGCCGCGTCGATCGCCGCGATCGCGGCGTCGAGCGGCATCACCGCCGCGTATTTCTGCTGCATGTCGAACAGGTTCGCGTCGTGCGGCGCGATTGCGCGGTCGCCGACGCAATCGGACAGCACGAGCGGGCGGAAGCCGTGCGACATCGCGTCGACGACGCTCGCGCGCACGCAGCCGCTCGTCACCGCGCCCGCGACCAGCAGCGTCTGCACCGCGCGCTGCGTGAGCCAGGCGCCGAGTTGCGTGCCGAAGAACGCGGACGGCACGGTCTTGCGCACGACGAGCTCGCCTTTGGCAGGCGTGAGCTCGGGCACGATCGCGCTGTTCGGATGATCCTCGGTCAGCGTCGCCATGCCGGGCACCTTCAGCGAGAACACGTTGTCGTCGCTGCCGTCGGCCGCGTACACGATGCGGCTGTGCGCAACGGGCCAGCCGCGGCGGCGGGCGAGCGCCAGCGCGTGCGTGGTGCGCGCGATCGCCGGCGCGATGTTGCCGCCGCCGAACGTCGCGGGATCGGCGAAGCCGACGACGAAATCGACGATCAGCAGGCCGATGTTGCCGTGCGGCGGCAGCGGCGTGCCGAAGCCCTGCTGCTGGTAGACGTGCGCTTCGGCGTGGCGGGAAAGGTCGTTCATCGCGGGTCTCGGTTCGTCAGGCGGGTTGGTCGAGCACGCGGCCGTCGCGCACGACGGTCTCGCCGTCGAGCGTGACCGTGCAGCGGCGCAGCGGAATGTCGATGTGGCAGGTCGTCGTGCGATTGCCGCCGCCTTCGTTGTTCGGGCCGAGCGAGAACAGGAAGTTGCCCTCGAACGCGCGCGCGTCCATCCCGATCGTCGCCTCGCGGTCGTACAGGCCGAGCGTCGACCAGCGCGCGCGCGGCTGCAGCCCCCAGCCGATGTGCGAGATCGCGTAACCCTCCGGATCGGCGAAGGTTTCCATGTAGTCGCGCAGCAGGTCGGCGTCGACGCCGCCTTCGATGCGCGTCGCATAGCCGCCTTCGACGGTCAGCACGAGCGGCTCGCTCGCGTAATGCTTCTGCGGCAGCAGGATGTCGCCGCGATCGATCACGATCGTGCCGTGCGCGGTGCGGTCGTTCGGGTAGGTCAGCGCGAAGCCGCTCGGCCAGTGGTCCCAGCGGCCCGGCGCATCGACGAAGCCGTATTCGGCGGTCGGCGGGAAATCGCCGAGCGGGCAGGTGAGCGCGGTGCCGGCCGCCGACGTGACGCGCATCTCGCGCGCGGCGGCGATTTTCGTGGCGGCGGCGAGCACGCGCGTGCGGTCGGCCTGCGTCGGCACCATCCGCGCGAGCACTTCGGGCGGCTCGACCGCGAGCAGGATCTTGGTGCCCGATTTCAGGATGTCGTGCTGCTCCGGCGAGAACAGCAGCGTCATCAGGTCGAGCACGAGGTCGCTCGCCTTCAGCGCGGCGATCGCCGCGCGGTTGCCGGTGAGCGGCGTGGTGCCGAGATACGCGAGCGGGTCGCGGCTGAATGCCTTGTCGCCGTTGACGGGCGGCAGGTCGAGCCGGTTGACGATCGCGCCCATCGACTGCGTCGCGATCAACGCGCACGACAGCGTCTGCGGATGGGTGGCCGGGCTCGTCAGGATCGTGACGGTCTGGCCCGGTTCGAGGCGCGACAGCGTGAGCACCTGCTTCCACGCGTCGATCAGTTGGGTGTCGCTGACTGGCATCGTCGGCTCCGGTGAATGCGTGAGGGAAAGGGGTCAGGCGGCCAGCGGCGCGCCGAGGAAATCGCCGAACGCCGCGTAGAAGCCGGCCGCGTTGTCCCACGGGATCATGTGGCCGGCGTCCGGCACGCGCACGTGCCGCATCGACGGCGTCGCGCGCTGCAGCTCGGCGACGTCGTCGTCGCGCACCACGTCGCCGCGCGCGGCGGTGATCAGCAGCGCGGGCACGTCGAGGCGCGCGGCGTCCGCGTGGAAATCGTCGGTGTGAAAGCCGTCGTACGACGCGCGCACCGCGCGCTCGTCGCACGTGTGCAGCCATTCGGCGCGCAGTTGCAGTTCCGCGTCCGTCCAGGTCGGGCAGAACGCGCGCATGCCGTCGGCATCGGTGCCTGCGCGTGCGAGCGCCATCGAGTCGATGTACCAGGGCAGCTGGCCCGGATACGGGCGCCGGCCCGGGCCGGACACCGGCGGATCGACGAGCACGACCGAGGCGAGCCCGCGCGGGCCGCGCAGCGCGGCGCGCGCGGCGATCCGCGCGCCCATCGAATGGCCGACGAGGCTCACGCGCGACAGGCCGAGCGCGGCGACGAACGCCGCGACGTCGTCGGCCTGCGCGTCGAGGCTGTAGTCGAGGCCGGGCGACGCTTCCGACAGCCCGCGGCCGCGCACGTCGAGCACATAGGTGTCGAACGCCGCGCCGAACACGTCGCCGACGAAGCCCCACGTGATCGCGGGGCTCGTGATGCCGGGAATCAGCACGATCGCGGCGCGCGCCGCGCGTGCGCCGCTCGCGCCGCCGTAGCGCAGGTAGTGCTGGCGGATGCCGTTCGCATGGACGTTCGCGCCGTACAGGAAGGTGGACATGAATGGGCTCCGTCGAAAGGGGCGCGCTCAGTACGCGCCGGACAGCAGCGCGCCCGCGCCGGGTACGATCGGCTCGAGGTCGAGCTCGCGCAGCATCGCGTAGGTGGTCGCGATCGCCGCGGTGATCACCGGCTTGCCGGTCATCGCCTCGACCTTCGCGACCGCGGGCAGCGACGGCATCTGCACGCACGCGGACAGCACGATCGCATCGGCGTCCTGGTACGGCAGCGTCTTCACGATGTCGGGCAGGCACGCGGGATCGTGGCGGCCGACGTCGAGGTTGTCGGGAATTTCCAGCGCGCGATACGCGAGCACCTCGTAGCCTTCGTGGCGGATGTAGTCGACCACCAGCTCGGTCAGCGGCAGCATGTACGGCGCGACCACCACGATGCGCTTCGCGCCGATCACCTTCAGCGCGTCGACGAGCGCGCCCGCGCTCGTCAGCACCGGCGCCTGCGCGCCGTTGTCGGCGGTGTGCTGCGTCAGGCGCGCCTGCGACACGCGGTGATAGCCATGGCCCATCGCCATGATCGCGACGAGGCACGCATAGCCGAGCACGTCGACGCGCGCGTCGCTCAGCTCGAGCGCGCAGCGGTCCGACTCGGCGTCCATCGCGGCCAGTTCCTCCTTGACGACCTTCTTCATCCGCATCCGGCTCGAGTGATACGTGAAGCGCTCGGGGCGGATCGTTTCGCGCAACCGCAGCATCGCGGGAATCTCGGTTTCCATCGTCGTGTTGGAACTCGGCACGATCTGGCCGATGCGGTAGGTCTTGCTCATGACGGGAGGCTCCGTGGCAGGTAAGGGTGGGCGAGCGCACTCGGGTTTGAGCAAAGTCTAGTGTGTACATTTGAAAAATACAACGTTTCAAAAACTGGTCAGCGCGCTTGTCGTGTCATTTTGTTCATAAAACACGGGACTTATAAGTGTTTTCCCGAATGCGATGGCGACGAACAACAATCTTCTTGTTTGGATGATTATGAGTGTGTACGCTACATCAACGCGTAATCAGCCCGCTCGATGATCTTCGACATGGCGGGCTCACGATCAGGAGAACCGCATGAGCACACCCCGCATCGCAATCATCGGCGCCGGCCTCGGCGGCACGGCCGCCGCCGGCCTGCTGCAGCGCCGCGGCTACGACGTCGCGCTGTACGAGCAGGCGCCGGCGTTCTCGCGCCTCGGCGCCGGCATTCACCTCGGCCCGAACGTGATGAAGATCATGCGGCGCATCGGCTGCGAGGACGCGCTGAACCGCATGGGTTCGCACCCGGATTGCTGGACCAGCCGCGACGGCCGGACGGCCGACGTGATCGCGCGGATTCCGCTTGGCGACTATGCGTTGAAGACCTACGGCGCGCGCTACCTGACCGTGCATCGCGGCGATTTCCATGCGCTGATGACGCAGGCCGTCACGCCCGGGACGATCCGTTTCGGCAAGCGCGTGGCGAGCGTCGACGACACGGGCGATGCGGTGCGCCTGACCTTCTCGGACGGCAGCGTCGAGACCGCGGACATCGTGATCGGCGCCGACGGCGTGAATTCGCGGATCCGCGAGCACCTGCTCGGCGCGGAACCGCCGCGCTATACGGGCTACGTCGCGCACCGCGCGGTGTTCCCCGCGTCGCTGCTCGGCAACAAGCCGTACGACATGTGCGTGAAGTGGTGGTCGGAGGATCGCCACATGATGGTCTACTACGTGACGGAGCAGCGCGACGAGTACTACTACGTGACCGGCGTGCCGCAGGCCGAGTGGCCGGAAGGCGTGTCGATGGTCGACAGCAGCCGCGACGAGATGCGCGAAGCGTTCGCCGGCTTTCATCCGGACATCCAGCACCTGATCGACGTATCGCCGTCGATCACCAAGTGGCCGCTGCTCGAGCGCGACCCGCTGCCGCTGTGGAGCCGCGGCCGCCTCGTGCTGCTCGGCGACGCGTGTCATCCGATGAAGCCGCACATGGCGCAGGGCGCGGCGATGGCGATCGAGGATGCCGCGATGCTCGCGCGCTGCCTCGACGAGGTCGGCGTGCACGATTACCCGGCCGCGTTCGCGCTGTACGAGGCGAACCGCGCGGCGCGCGCGTCGAAGGTGCAGCGCGTGTCGCACGACAATACGTGGCTGCGCACGAACGAAGACCCGGCATGGGTGTTCGGGTACGATGTGTTCGACGTGCCGCTCGTGTCGCCGTCGCCCGACAAGGTGGCGGCGGCCACCTGACGCGCGCCCCGTGCGCCGGCATCGGCACGGCGTGCTGCGAGGTCCCCAGGCCCGTTTTCCGGATCAGCCCATGTCGCATTCCACTTCCGTCGCGGGACCGCTCGCGCTCTGCGTCAATGGCGTGCAGCGCGCGGTCGACGCCGCCGAGCCCGAGACGCCGCTGCTCTACGTGCTGCGCAACGATTTCGCGCTGAACGGCCCGAAGTACGGCTGCGGGCTCGGCCAGTGCGGCGCCTGCACGGTGCTGATCGACGGGCAGGCGACGCGCGCGTGCGTGGTGCCCGTCGCCGCGGCGGCCGGGCGGGCGGTCACGACGCTCGAAGGGCTCGGCTCGCTCGACGCGCCGCACCCGATCCAGCGCGCGTTCGTCGACGAACAGGCGGCGCAGTGCGGCTACTGCCTGAACGGGATGATCATGAGCACGAAGGCGCTGCTCGATCGCAACCCGTTGCCCGACGACGACGCGATTCGCGATGCGCTGCGCTTCAACTTGTGCCGCTGCGGCACGCATCTCGAGATCATCCGTGCGGTGCATCGCGCCGCGCGGTATCTGCGACACGGCGATGAACAGTGAACCGACGACGCAGGCGCACGGTGCGGACGTGGACGCTGCGCATCCCGGCGGCGATGCGTCCCGCTATCGGCACATGCAATATCAATGGCCGACCGACGATCCGGCCGCGCACGCGGCGCTCGACGTCGAAACCCGTACCGCTTATGACGGCCGCATGACGACGTGGCGCTATCGCGCGCAGCTCGATCGCGCGTCCGACGAATCGCGCGCGCCGGCCGCCGCGAACCGCGCGGATGCGCCGGCGGCATTCGTCTATCGGCACGCGCACGCGTCGGTCGAGATCGACGATCGGGGGCATGCGATTCCGCCGCAGGCGCACGTGTTCGCGCGCGAGTCGTGCATCGACGAGCTGGCCGGCAACCTCGGGCGCGATCCGGTCGCGCTGCGGCTTCAGCACCTCGATCCGCGTGACGATGCGGGCCCGCGCGAAGTCATCCGCATGGTCGCGGAGCGGGCGGCATGGGGCATGCCGGCCGGAACGGCGAACGAACGGCCGTCATCCTGGCTTCGCGGGCGCGGCTTCGCTTTCGACGGCGCGGTGGCGGCGATGGGGGAGCGGGGCGTCGAGCGGGCCGGATCGGCGAGCAGCAACGCGCCGGCCGACGGGCAGGCAAGCTGGACCGCGTGGGTCGTCGACCTGGATGTCGACCGTTCGACCGGCGACGTCGTCGTGCGGCGCGTCGTGGCGGGGCAGGGCTCCGGGCAGCCGGGCGGTGCGACGCTGGCGGGACTGCCCGCGTCGCAGATCGAGGCGGCGATCTCGCGCGTGATGGGCGCACGCCTGTCCGCCCGACCTGCTCATGATGAGGACGGGCATGCGCAGGCGGCCATTTCGCACGAACTCGTGGCACTGCACGGCAGCGCGGCTGATGCGCATCCGCTTGCGCTGTCGGCGCGGGACGCGCAACGCATCGACGAGGCCGCCGCGCCTGCGGCGGCGGCGATCGCGAACGCGCTGTACGACGCGACCGGCGTCCGGTTTCGTGCGCCGCCGTTCGATATCGAACGCATTCGCGCCGCGCTGACGCGCGCCGTGCCGGTCGACGCGCACGCGCGCACGTCGTCGAAGCCAGCCCGGCATGCCGCCACGCCGCGTTGGCGTCGCTGGCTCGCGGGTGGCGGCGTGGCCGGCGGGCTGATCGGCCTCGCGTGCGCGCTGCTGCCCGGCCCCGCGCCGATCGCGCCGGTTGTGCCGGGCGGCGCGGACGGCGCGATGTGGAGCGCGGCGACGCTCGAGCGCGGCCGGCAGATCGCGCTCGCCGGCGATTGCGCGGTATGCCACACCGCACCGGGCGGCCGGGTCAATGCGGGCGGCCTCGCGCTCGATACGCCGTTCGGCACGATCTACACGACCAACATCACGCCCGATCCGGAAACCGGCATCGGTGCGTGGACGTATTCCGCCTTCGCGCGCGCGATGCGCGAAGGCATCGCACGCGATGGCACGCATCTGTACCCGGCGTTCCCGTATACGGCGTTTGCGCGCATGAGCGAAGCGGACATGCTCGCGTTGTATGCGTACCTGATGTCGCAGCCGGCCGTGAAGCACACGCCGCCGAAGACGAAGCTGCCGTTCCCGCTCGACCGGCGCCGGCTCGTCGCGGGCTGGAACTGGCTGTTCCACGACGCGCAGCCGTTCGCGCCGGCGCCGGATCGCTCGGCGCTGTGGAATCGCGGCAAGTACCTCGTCGACGGCGCCGGCCATTGCGGCGCGTGCCACACGCCGCGCAACGTGCTCGGCGCGGAGAAGGGCGGGCTCGCATATCTGTCGGGCGGCGTCGCGGAAGGGTGGGCGGCCCCGTCGCTGGTCGCGTCGAAGGCGTCGCCCGTGCCGTGGACCGAAGACGCGCTGTACGACTATCTGCGCACCGGCTTTTCGGCGCAGCACGGCGTTGCCGCGGGGCCGATGGCGCCGGTCGTCGCCGGGTTGGCGGCGCTCCCCGAGTCGGACGTGCGCGCGATCGCGCACTACGTCGCGTCGCTGTCGCCGCACGCCGATGCCGCGACCGTCGCCGATGCGGCCGCCCGTCAGGCGCGCGGCGCCGAAGCGGCCGCGACGCTCGGCCTCGACAACGGCCGCCGCGCGTTCGACACGGCCTGCGCGGTGTGTCATGCGGAGTCGGGCGGCGTCGGCCATTTCGGCGTGCGTCCGTTGATGGGGCTGAATACGAGCGTGAGCCAGGACGCGCCGGACAACCTGCTGCGCGTGCTGCACGACGGCATCGATCATCCGGCGACCGCCGGGCTCGGCTACATGCCGGGTTTCGGCGACGCGTTCGACGACCGGCAAATGGCCGAGCTGGCCGCGTACATCCGCGCACGCTACGCGCCGGGGCAGCCGGCCTGGCGGGATCTGGAGGCGGCGTCGGCGCGGATTCGGCGGGAGCATCGTTGAATTCGCCTGGCGAAGGCGCTTCGCGGGAAGCCGGACATTCCGTTGCCGAACGGGATGCGTTCTGATGGCCTTCTACCGGAAAACGTCGAGAAATCTCAACGCGGCGATCGACGCCGCCGGCGGTACGGCCATGAAGCATGGGATCAATGCGATTGATCCGCGGGCAAGCACCGCCTCACGCCATCGTCAATCGCCGAACATGGCCGTGATATCGCGTCCGGTCTGTTCGGCTTCCTCGATCAGCCAGTCGAGGAATTGTCGGGTGGCAGGGGAGTCCGCCACCGCCTGCTTCCAGCAAATGAAGTACGGGAACGGCATGGGCAGGGCGATCCTGAACGGCGCGACAAGGTCGTGCCGCTTGATCGCGTCCACGGCAAAGAAGCCCTGCCCCAACGAGATGCCTCGCCCGCGAATCGCCGCATCGATCGCCATGCCGGAAACGGAGTAGGTCAGCGGCGCCAGCACCTCGGGCAAGGGTACGCCGGCCGCATGGAACCAGTTTGCCCAGGTTGGCGGCGACATGTTTGCCCAGCCCCACTCGACGTGAATGAGCGGGTAGCGCAGGATATCCGCCGGTTGCGCGAGCGGCCCTTCCGCCTGCAACAGCGACGGCGCGCAGACGGGCGCGACGCGGTCCGTAAATGCCACGCGATAGGGCGTGCCGTCATTCGGGAGCGCGCCGTAAGTCAGCCGGACGTCGGCGCTTCTCGCGCCGATCTGGGTTTCGTGGTCGACGACTTCGACATGGACCTGCACGTGAGGGCAGATGGCGTGCCACTTGTCCATTCTGGAGGCAAGCCAATGGGTCGCGACCGACGGAAACGTCATCAGCGTGAGCCGGCGGCCGGTCTGCGCGTTGAGCGCGGCCTGCGCGTCATGAAAGCACTCGAATCCCCGGGAAACGTGCGAGTGGTACAACTCGCAGAGCGGGGTCGGCCGCAGGCCGGTGTTCTCCCGCTCGAAAAGCAGGATGCCGAGGAAGTCTTCGAGGACGCGAATCTGCTGGCTGATGGCCCCCGGTGTCACGTGAAGCGCGTCCGCGGCGGCCACGACGCCGCCGTAGCGAATGACGGCATCGAATACCTGCAGCGCTCGAAGAGGGGGAAGGCGGTTCATGTCGTTGACCTGGGCAAAGCGGTCGGGAAGGCAATGGATGTCGTCAGGACATCTCCGCCGGCCGTCGCGAAGCCAGTCTAGCAAGGATTGACCTGCCGCCCGGTGTCTGACGGCAGATCGAGCAATGGGTACGGCAGAAAATGCGCGATTCCTCACACGAACCGCGCATTCCGCATTTGCTTCGAGGCATCGTCGCGCCGCGCGCTTACGGTTTCACATCGGTCTTGAACCACTTCTCCGAGAGCCGCTTCACGGTGCCGTCGGCAAGGGCCGCCGTGATGGCCGCGTCGAACTTCGCCTTCAACTCCGTATCCTGTTTGCGAAACCCGAGCCCCTCGCCGGGCCCCCAGATCGGGCCGCCGATCGCGGGCCCGGCGATCCGGATTCGGGCGGTGTCCTTGTTGCCGGCGATACCGGCGTAGTAGGTGACGTCGTCGAATGCCATGTCGATCCGCCCGTTGACCAGGTCGAGGTCTCGTTCGGCCGAGGTCTTGTAGAGGCGTATCGACGCGACATCCTTGAAGTTGTCGTTGATGAACTTCGTGTAGACCGTGCCGGATTGAATGCCGATCGACTTCCCTTTCAGCTGATCGCGCAGCGGGGCGATCGCGGGTTTGTCGGTCCTGGGTTCACCTGTCAGTTTGAGCAAGGAAGCCTTGCCGGCCGTGTTCGTCAAGCCATGCCCGTCCAGCGTCGCGAACGCGGCCGGCGTAGCCGCGTAGGGCCGGGAGAACGCAATGACTTTTTCGCGTTCCGGCGTGATGGCGAGCGCATCCATCAGGACATCGAACTTGCCGGCCTGGAGGCCCGGAATGAGGCCGTCGAAATCCTGGGCGACCACATCGCATTGCAGATCGACGCGCCTGCACAGGTTGTCGAGCAATTCCGGCTCGAATCCTGACAGCTTGCCGCTCGGCAGCGTCAGGTTCCACGGCGCATAACCGCCTTCCAGCGCGACCTTGACGGACTTCCAGTCCCTGGCATGCGCAGCGTTTCCCGTCAGCGCCAGCGCGCCGAGCAGGGTGGCCAGAGAAACCTTCAAGGCATTCGAGGAAATCATGTTCACATCACACCTCCATATCGTTGACCGGATTGCCGCCGGCCGGCCCGCCATCGTGGCGCCCGTGCGTGGCCGGCGGTAACGGTGTCAGCCGTGCAGCGTGCCGGCGATGTTCTCGACGATGCTCAGCAAGTCGCCCTGTTCGACGAGCTTGTGCACTTCCATCATGTCCGGGTAGAAAAAGCGGTCGCCTTCCGCGGTGGGCGCCACCTGCCGGATGCGCGCATAGACCGCCGCCGTCGCCGGCGACGCGTCGGCCGGATCGAAGAAGTCGAGCGCCTGGGCGGCGGTGAGCAGTTCGATCGCCAGCACGTGCTGCAATTTCCCGGACGTGGCGTAGGCCTTTCGTGCGGCGTGGTACGCGAAGCTGACAGGGTCTTCCTGATTGCCGCACGTCGGGACGCTGTCGACGCTGGCCGGTTGAGCGAGGTTGCGCATCTCGCCCAGCAGTCCGGCCGCCGTGTACTGAATGATCATGTAGCCGCTGTTCAAGCCCGGATCCCTGGCAAGGAACGCCGGCAGTTCGCTGAGGTACGGGTTGACGAGCCGGTCCGTGCGGCGCTCGGAGATCTTCGCGAGCGTGGTCATCGCGATACAGAGCAGATCGCAGGCGATGCCGACGAACGTGCCGTCGAAGTTGGCGCCGGAAATCGCGACGCCGTCGTCGCCTTCGGGATAGATGACGGGGTTGTCGCCGGACGACCCCGCTTCGTCGAGAATCGCTTCGTATGCGTCGTTGATCGCCCGCTTCGACGCGCCGTGCACCTGGGCGATGCCGCGCAGGCTGTAGGTGTCCTGCAGCCGGTAATCGGCAAAGCGATCGCACAGCGCGCTGCCGGCCAGCAGCCGCCGGAGGTTGTCGGCGGTGTCGCGCTGATCGGCATGCTTCTTGACCGAGTGGTATCGCGCGTCCAGCGAGCGCGTGGTTGCCTTGAGCGGCTGCAACGACATCGCGGCCGCGATGTCGGCAATCTTCGCCAGCTCGAGCGCGTTGTGCAGCGCGAGCATGCCGATCGCGGTCACCGACGTGGTGCCGTTGGTGAGCGCAAGCCCCTCCTTGCATCGCAGCGAGTACGGCTTCAGCCCGGCTCGCCGCAGCGCTTCGGCGCCGCTCATGCGTTCGCCGCGATACCAGGCTTCCCCTTCGCCGATCAGCACGAGCGCCATGTGCGCCTCGGGGGCGAGATAGCCGACCGATCCGTCGCCCGGCGCGAACGGCGTGATGTCGTTGTTCAACAGCGCGGCGATTTGCTGCAGCAATTCGAGACTCACGCCGGAATAGCCTTTGCCGAGGCTGACCAGCATCATGAGGAGCGTGGCGCGAACCAGTTCGCGCGGCAGCGGCTCGCCGACCGACACGGCGTGGGAGCGCACGATGTTTCGCTGAAGCTGCTCCGCGTCGTTCGGGCTGATGACGCGCGTCGAATTCGCGCCGAAGCCCGACGTCACGCCATAGACCAGCCGGTTCTGGTCGAGAAAGAGATCGACCAGCCGGCGCGAATTCGACACGCGTTCGCGATATTCAGGCGAAAACGAAATCTCCGCGCCGTGTCGGGCTACCGCGACAAACTGCTCGATAGAAATATCGGACGCGCCGATCTGAACTTCACGGATTTTATTGGGCCGGGATTGGCCTTGCGAAAATGACATGCCAGGGTGCCTCCGTCGAATGCATTAAATGAGGTCTGCGGAAAGATCGCTTCCAGGGCGGGAGGGCTGGCTGGAGATCTTGCCGGCAAGGGTATCGACGGAGGCCTGGCGGGACAAACGATTTAATTTGAGGTTCGGTTTTAGTTATTCTAAAGTGCGATTTATCTGATTTTAAGGGTTTATCGACTTTTATATTTTCTGCATTTTGAAATCCCGATTCTTTTGCCTGGCCATGTGCGTGACCGACGTCACGCCGCAGGGCGTGACGTCACGATCGCCTAGGGTCGCGTCATCCAGGCCATCCATCCGGCCCAGAGCCCGCAGGCGATCAGGGTGCCGATGTTCAGGTGCGTCTTGTAACGAACGATCAGGTCAAGCAGGGACGGTCGGTCTTTCATAGGTGTCTCCGTCAATCAGGATTGCCGGCCTACTGGCCGGAAAACGACGGCGCCTTGACGTCGCAGGTCGCGGGCACCGCGAGGCCATCGCCGAAATGCAGCGTGAGCGGCACCTTCGTGCCAGGCATCACGGCCTGCCGCGGCTGTTCGAGCATCGCGTGATAGCTCTTCGGCTTGAACGTCAGCGACCCATGCGCGGGCACCTCGACCGATTCGACATGAACCATTTTCGACGTGCTGCCGCTCGTCCGCGTCTCGTGCAGCATTGCCATGCCGAACGCGGGCGTGTCGATGCCGGTCAGCGTGACGGGCGCGTCGCCGTCGTTCTTCACCGTGAAATAGCCGGACGACGGCAGCGTCGGCGGCATCGCGCGAATCCAGCAGGCGTCGACCTGCACGGCGCTCGCCGAGTGCGCGACCGGGGCTTGAAGAGCCAGCAACGCAAATGCCGAGCTGGCCAGAATGGAATGTTTCAACGTGGTTCTCCTCAGAACGCGTAACGCATGCCGGCGAAGACGCTGCGGCCTTCACCGGGGTAGAAAATCGCCGTGTTGCTCGCGGTGCGCGCGTTGGCGACGGTGCTGATGTCGCTGACATACCGCTTGTTCGCCAGGTTGCGCGCATCGACGAACAGCGACAGGCCGTTGCGGAAATCCATGCCGGCCTGCAGGCCGAGCAGCGTGTAGCCGGGCACGCGCAGCGTGTTCGCGTCGTCCGCCCATGCGCCCGACGGCACCCAGTCGACCGTGGCGGCGAGATGGAAACCGTTCGGGCGCGCGTAGCCGAGCGCGGCACGCAACACGTTGAGCGGCACGCCGGCGATGCGCTTGTTGCCGTATTGCGGATCGTCCTTGAAGCGGAAGTCGCTCAGGTTCCACAGCCCGGACAACGTGATCGTGTCGCCCGTGCCGCGCCCCATCACGTTGCGGAACAGATCGACCGACACGGCCGCCTCGATGCCCTGCAGCACGGTCTTGTTCGCATTGAATGTCGACGCCGGGAAATCGGGGTTGGTCGTGTATTGCAGGGGCTGATCGCGGACGATCGAGCGATACGCGGTCAAATCCCAGCTCACGCGGTCGCGCTTGCCGCGCGTGCCGACCTCGAGCGTCCACGCATGCTGCGACCTGAGCGGCGTGAAGCGCGACCGAACCGGCGGTCTGGTCGAGCGCGCGCTTCTGCTCCGCGGTCGATCGGGACGTCAGTGAACGCTCGGCGGCACCGTAGACGTTCAGGGTCGGCAGGACGGTGTCTCCGTGCGTGTCGGCGGGTGCCGCCGACGATTGTGCGAACGCGTGGGTCGCGACGAGCGCGGCCATGCCGGTGAGCGCTCTTCGGCGCCTGGATGCAAAGTGCATGATGGTTTGTCTGGTTCGTTGAGCGGAAATGGACCGATGCGACGGTAACGTGCGCCGATCCGGCGGCGCTATTTCGCGGTCTGCAGACGCACGAACGGCGCGGGGCTGTGCACGGCGTGCCAGCTCTGTCCGTCGGCCGGGATGTCGGTCCACGCGCGCCGGCCGTTCTCGCAGGTCTGGACGACCGGGAAATACAGCGTCTTGCCGGCGGCGGGCGGAAGCTTCATGACGAGGCCGAACGCGTCGTAGAGCGTGTCCGGCAACGGCCCGCCCCGCCATTCGACGGCGGCGACGCGCTTGCCGATCGTCGTGCCGTGCTCGCCCTTGAGCGGCGGCTCGATCGGCTGCGTGTCGATATCGACCGACCAGCCGGGCTTCATCCGCGCCTTGACGGACGTCACGCCGTCCGGAATCGTGACGCGCAGCGCGACGGTCGGGGAGCCGTCGCAGCCGTGCGGCACCTTCAACGACGTTTCGAAATAGGTGCCCGCGGCGCCTTCGTTCGGTTGCGCGGTGATGTGGGCGTGCGCGCTGGCGGCCAGCGCCATGCCGCACGCGAAACGGACGAGCATGGCGCGACCGCGCCCATGCCCGTTGAAAAAGTCGTGCATGTCGGTTTCCTGTTGGACGGGACGAGCGCCGCCCGTGAAAGGCGGCGGTATCTCGGGAATCAGAAAACCGTGGGCGGCGGCCCTCTCGGCGGCGCGAGCGAAAAGCGTGCACGCGCGATATCCGGCGTAACCGGATACGCGATCTCACGTGCATCGGGAGCGGACGGAATCCAGGCGGTGTAGCCAGGCCCCGTCAGCGGTGGATGGTGGACCAGCAGATTGCAGTAGCCGCACGTCTTCGCCGGATGGCCGCCGGGAACGGAGCGATCGGACGCGTGCGATCCGGCGTCCGCCTTCGCCGAGCAGAGCGCGGCGATCGGCAGCGCCTGTTCCTGCGACGCGAGCCATTGCGTGACGACGGGCGCGACCAGGGCCAGCCAGATCGAAATCAGGCCGGCCCAGGCTGCCAGCGCAACGCGTCGAGCGCGTGTCATGCGTTCGATGCGAAGCGGCGCGCCGATCGGCGCACGCGGGCGTCGGTGGACATCACTTCACCGTGAACGCGTAGTGCCCCTGCGTGCGATGCCCGTCATTGGCGACCGCGACCCAGTTGACCGTGTAGGTGCCGGGCGCGAGGGTCGACAAGGCCGCTTTCATCAACTTGCGGTTGGCGGCATCGACCGCCGACTTCCCGTCGACGACCGGCTTGCCCTGGCTGTCGGCAACGGTAATGGAGCTGAACGCGGGTTCGAGGGCTTCGTCGAACTCGATCGACACGGTGTGCGGCGCGGTGGCCAGCGTCGCGCCGGCCGCCGGTTGCTGCACCTTCGGAAAGGCGTGCGCGTGCGCGGCTTGCGCGATGACGAACGCGAGTGCGGCGAACGCGACGCGGATGCAAGGGACGGTTTTCATGGCTGGATCAGCGGCTTGCCGACGGAGTGGGGGAAGATGTCGTCGAGATACAGATGCGCCTGCAGCAGGACACCGGTGTGGCGGCCCGACGCGCGGTTGACCGGAATCTGGGCCTCGACGCCGAACTGGCCCCAGCGCGTCAGCCACAGCAGGCCGGGGTTGACGGTGCCGGTCGTCTGGCCCGAACAGGGGCCGCCCGTGCAGGTGTTCATCGGCAATTCGACCACCGGCACGAGGTTGCTGAACGGCTGGCCGAGGCCGAGGTTCTTCACGGACGATTGCAGGTACGGGATGCTGTACTGGAGCGTGACGCCCCAATCCAGCGAGTCGGGCGCGGATGCGTTCGTCGTGTAGTTCGGCGACACCGCGCCGGTGATCGCCAGCGGGCGCAGGTACTTGAGCGCGTCGGGCAGATCGCCGAAGCCCTTGCCGAAGAATACGGCCGGGGAAATGGTCGAGAACGAATCGCTGACCGACCGGGCGCCGGTGCCGCCGAGCGACGCCTTCACGCCGACCGACACCATGAACTCGTGCTTCGGGTTTACGTACGCCAGATATTTCAGGCCGACCTCGAGGTTGTCGAAGCCTTTGGCCGAGCCGCCGTCGGGCGCGTTCCGGGTGATGTACGTGCTGCCGACGCTGAGCGCGAGGTTCGACGTGATCAGCTTGTCCCATTCGAACGACGCGGTGTTGACGTTGACGTCGTTGCCGTCGTCGTTGGTGGTCTTGATGTGGCCGAACTGGAAATTGATTTCGTCGCCGACACCGGGGTCGTCGACGGCCATCGTCGCGGGAAACACGCGGTCGCCTGCGATCGCATGGGCGTGGGAGACGGCGGGAGCAAGCAGTGTGCTGGCGAGTGCAGCCGGCGCGGCGATGCGTACGCACGACGCAATTCCGCGCGCAAATGAAATGCGCATGATCATCCCTCAGATGAACCGTGGCATCGCACACGCGCGCGTGCGCACGTGTGCGAATGCGGCGCGATGCGATCACGCATCGCGAGCTGGCACTTCAGTTCAGGACGAAACCGGTGGTGCGCGCGGCTGCGCGGCGGTCAGCGGCAAGACGCGCCGCAGGTTTTCGAAGCGCGTTTCGGCGCGCTGATGAATCGCCCGGACGGTTGCGGCGAACGACGCTTCGGGCGTCGGCAGCGCGGGGGCATGCGTGAGGAGATTGCAGTATCCGCAGGCCTGCAGATGCGCGAGCGCCTCGTGCGAGGCGGGGTCGCCCGTATCCGATGCCGCGCCGGGATGGGCGGTGCAGTAAGCCGACAGGAGCGCGTCGACGCGGTTTTGCGCGGCCATTGCCTGCGAGATCGCCGGCGCGAGCGACGTCATCAGGATTGCGAGCAATCCCAACAGACTGCCGATCTTCCGGAAACGAAGGCGCAGCATACGAGGCGCAGTGGCGTGCAAGTTGGAGCGGTGCGAAATTATGCCACGCGCCCGGCCAGCCGAATATGCGGGGATTCATATGCGCCGGATGTCGTGCAAGCTGAAATCGATCGCTTCAACAGACCTCCCGCGCTGTCGGCGGCAAGGCGGTGAGCCTACGCCGCCACCACCCGATTGCGACCTTGATGCTTCGCGCGGTACAGGCGTTCGTCAGCCTTGCGCAGCATCGCGTCGATCGTCTCCCCGTCGCGACCGAACTCGGAGGCGCCGACGCTCACGGTGACGTCGATCGGTTTGCCGATGCCTGCCTCGAACGGCGCGCCCGCGATCGCCGCGCGGATGCGCTCGCCGATTTCCCCGGCGGTATCCAGCGCGGCTTGCGGCAGCAGCACCATGAATTCCTCTCCGCCAACCCGCGCGACGCCGTCGTATGGCCGGATCGCTTCGAGGCACTTCTGGACGAAGCGCTGCAATACCTGATCGCCAGCCTGATGCCCGTAGCTGTCGTTGATCACCTTGAAGTGATCGAGATCGAGCGTCAACAGGGAAAACGGCGCGCCATTGCGTTTCGCCCGGGCAATTTCGGTTTCCACGCGTTCGATGAATTGCCGCCGGTTGGCCGCGCCCGTGAGCGGGTCCGTCGCGGCCATATGCTCGAGCTTGTCGTTGGTCCGCTGCAGTTCCTGCAGCGCGCGCTCGGTGTGCGCCATGGCTTCCCTCAACCGGGCAAACAGCTCTTCCTGGCTATAGATCTTCGAAAACGAACGCGTCGTGTGAAAGGCCTGCACGACGCCGTAACTGAGCAGGAGGAAGCCGGCTGCAAAAATCGCGTGGGCCAGCCACCACATATGATTCCACGGCCGCCCGAGGATGAAGGCCAGCGACGAAAGCGCGAACGACGCCACCGAAATGCCGTAGGTCGTCATCAGCGGCGAGCGGATGCGGCGCTGGACCAGCGCGACGACGTTCACGGTGGAGAACACGAGTGCGCTCCCCTCCATCGAAAGGCGCACCCACGGGGCGCCGGCCACCGGCGAGTAGGCGATGCCGGCGACCGCGACGTCGATCAGCACGAACAGGGCGATCCACTTCGTCCAGCTGCTGAGATCGTTGCGCCTTGCTTCGCTGTCGGCCGCGCGGCTGTAGGAGAGCTGGCCGACGAAAATGAGGATCGACATGGCCAGGCGGGAGGCCGGCCCGTACAGCAGGAACAGCCAGATATTGTGATGCGCCATGCCGGTGAAGGCGCCATGCAATGCGTAGATGAGGGAGAAGCCGAGAAAGCCGAGCGTAAGCCAACGCAGCAGCGGTTCGCCCGACAGGCGATAGCAACGCCAGCAGACATAGGTGACGAACCCGCCTTCGAGCGTGGCGACGGCGATCGCCAGCTCGTGAAAGGCGTGATTCTCGAATTTCAGCGACGGATCCTGGAAGAAATACAGGTAGGCAATCAGATACAGCGGCACCAGCGCGAAGCCAATCAGCAGAAGCTTGGCGTAACCCCTCGTGACCAGTTGGACTGCGCCGGACGGCTCATTGGCGGCAACGCGGATGCTCATGTCTGCCTCCCGTTTCGTCAGGTGAATCCAGTATAGGAAAGGAGGCGCATTCAGCTAGATTTTCATGCCATCGGGAAATCCGGATTGAAATCGGCGTTAGTGTTTCGACGCGAAACGCATCGCCTGATTGTTCACAAAATTCCGCGCCGGCTCACGGCTTCAAGCCATCGTGATCGAGCCGTCGCTCCACCTTGCGAGCGCCGGCTTCCGACGCCCCCGCCGGATTGCCGTCGCCGTACGAACCGGCGCTCGCGCTGGCGTCGCGCTGCGCCGCGATGCGTGCTTCGGCCGCCAGTATTTCCGTCGGGTAGTTTGCGTCTTCTCCGCGCGACGGATCGTAGCCGGCAGCCCGAAATCGAGCGAGTTCGGCGCGTACCTGGGCGCGGGTCAAGGCTGACGCATCGGCGTGCGCGAGGGCCGGGGCGGCGAGCGTGCCGGCGACGACCAGCACGGCGAGAATGCGTGACTTCATGCGTTTCTCCACGAGTAGATGCCGGCGCGCGACACCAGCCGGCGCGACGCACCAGCCGTGTCGTTGCGGCGGGGGTTCAGAACGGCTTGGTCGGCAGGTACTTGCCGTCCAGCGTGATGACGGCGCGCGAACCGCCATCCGGATCGTCGACCTTCTTCACGTCGAGCTTGAAGTTGATCGCGCTGATGATCCCGTCGCCGAACTTCTCGTGAACCAGGACCTTGAGCGTCGTACCGTAGACCTGCAGCATCTCGTAGAAGCGGTACAGGGTCGGGTCGGTCGGCACGCGGTCCTCGATGCTGCCGCGCAGCGGGATGGCCTGCAGCAGCGCCACGGCATCGGCGTCGAGGTCCAGCAGCTTGCCGACGTGTTTGGCCGCGTCGGCCGGCAGCGGATGCTGGCCGAGCAGCGCCGCGGTCACGAACACTTCGTGCAGGCCGGTGCCCTCGGCGATTTGCGCGAACGTCAGATCCTTCCTGGCCTTGGCGAGGAGGATGGCGTCTGCGAGGTCGAGGCGGGCGTTCTTGCTGGCTTGCGATTGAATCATGGCGAACTCTCCTTGGGTGAGGGACGGAAATCAGGCGGCTGCCTGGAGCGGGTGATGGGTTGCGCGGACGTCGGGGTTGTCCGCCAGGGAAACGAATGTGCCGGTGGCGCCATCGAGCGCGTCGATGCGGCCGCTTTCGATGTCGTAGATCCAGCCGTGCAGCGCGACCCGCCCCTCTTCGAGGGCCAGGCGGACGGACGGGTGCGTCTGCAGGTTCGCGAGCTGCGCGATCACGTTCTCGCGCACCATCGCATCCACCTTGTGATGCATGCTTTCGTGGGGACGCGCGTCGTTCACGACGCGGGCCGAATCGGCGTAGCGCAGCCAGCTGCCTACCGCCGGCATGTGATCCATGCACTGGCAGGTGGCGATCGCGGTCATCGCGCCGCAGTCCGAATGTCCGCAGATCACGATGTCCGATACGCGCAGCGCCGCCACCGCATATTCGACCGAAGCCGACACGCCGCCCGGCTCGGGCCCGTAGGACGGGACGATGTTGCCGGCATTGCGGATCACGAACAGGTCGCCCGGCTCGCGCTGCGTGACGAGCTCGGGCACCAGGCGGCTGTCGGAGCACGAGATGAACAGGGCGCGCGGGTTCTGGCGCGTGGCCAGGCCCTTGAACAGTTCGGCGCGCTTGGGAAACGCGTGTTGCTGGAACTGCAGGAAGCCTTCGATGATGTCTTTCATGGCAAATCCTCTGTCGGGCATCGCGTTGCGCGATGCGATGGACTGAAGATTACGCGCCGATTTGCATAAGTAAAAATACCGATTTATTATGCGATCGATTGGATCTGCTTATGTGAAATCGGCATGCTCGTACGCCACATCAAATACTTCCTGGCCGTCGCGGAACACCGCAGCTTCACGCGCGCCGCCGCTGCGCTGCATGTGTCCCAGCCGGCCTTGTCGCAGCAGATCAAGCAGCTGGAAGAAAGCCTCGGGGCACAGCTCTTCGATCGCACGGGCAGGACGACGCGGCTGACCGACGCGGGCGAGGTGTACTTCCGCTATGCGCAGCGTGCGTTGCAGGGGCTGGAGGAAGGCAAGCGCGCGATCCACGACGTGGGGGACCTGAGCCGAGGCTCGCTGCGTATTGCCGTGACGCCGACGTTCACCGCGTATTTCATTGGGCCGCTGGTCGAATCGTTTCACGGTCGCTACCCGGGCATCACGTTGACGATGCGCGAGATGTCCCAAGAGCGCATGGAGGAACTGCTGGTCGACGACGAGCTCGACGTCGGCATTGCATTCGACGAGGTCCGTTCACCGGACATCGATGCGCAACGCCTGCTGGTCGAGACGCTTGCGCTGGTCGTCGGGCGGCATCATCCGCTGGCGAAGCGGCGCTCGGTGCGCATCAGCGCACTGAACGACGAATCGCTGATCCTGCTGAGTTCCGAATTCGCGACGCGCGAGCACGTCGATCGCTATTGCCGCGAGAACGATCTGCGCCCTCGGGTACTCATGGAGGCCAATTCGATCAGCGCGGTGATCGAGGTCATTCAGCGAACCGGTTTGTCGACCTTGCTGCCGGCGACGATCGCGCGTGGGCGGGATGACCTGGTCGCCGTCGCGCTGGATCCATTGCTGCTGCAACGAACGGCGGTTCTCATGCAGCGCAAGGGCGGCTACCAGACGGCCGCCGCGCGCGCGTTCATCGAGGTCGCGCTGGACGTGGCGGAGACGCTCGCACGGCGTCCGAAGCAGGCGGCATCCGCATCCAAACCGTAGAACCGCTTGCTCGCGTGCCCCCGCATGCCGCGATCTCGCGTATCCGGCGATGATCGGCAGCGGTTTTCACCGAGGGGAGCCGACGTGCTCAAGGCGCTCGCGTCCGACATGTCGATTCGCAAGCGCTGATCGAATCGCGCGATTCGGCCGCCTTTGCGTCACATCGCTTGCGCGGCCCGCTGCACCGCCGCGTAGCGATCGGTCCGCATCTGGTCCAGTTGCGCCGTCACGGCCTCCACGAGCGCGGGCGTGGCCCGCTCGGGCCGGCCGCAATCGAACGGCGGCGCCGGCGCGTATTCGAGGCAAAGCTGAACCGACTGCGCGTACTCCGCGCCGGCGATCTCCGCCAGCACGGTGAGTGCCATGTCGATGCCCGCCGTCACGCCGCCGCCGGTGATCACGTTGCCGTCGCGCACCACGCGCCCCTCGTCGACGATCGCGCCGAACGGCGACAGCAGATCGCGCCATGACCAGTGACACGCGGCCCGCTTGCCCTGCAGCAGCCCCGCCGCCCCGAGCAGCAGCGACCCCGTGCAGACCGACGTGACATACCGCGCGCCCGCCGCGAGCCGGCGCAGCTCGCGCAGGTAAACCGCGTCGCCCAGCGCATCGGCCACGGCGAGGCCGCCCGGCACGCACACGAGGTCCGCATGCGGGATGTCGGCCAGCCGCTCGACGTTCGCGATCGCGAGCCCGCCGTCGACCCGGATCGTCCCGCCGGCGGACGACGCCAGCACGCATTGCGCACCGGGCACGCGCAGGAATACCTCGTAAGGGCCCGCGAAATCGAGCTGGGTCATGTTCTCGAACAACGCGAAGACGACAACGTACGGTGTGGCAGTCATGTCGCGAATCTCCTTCAGGTGGATTGACGGCCCACAGCGTCGCGCTTTATCGTCCTGGCAGCAATGTCGCCATTCCCGCTTTTTCTGCCATGCCCCACCGTATCGCCGTGCTCGTCTTTCCCGACTTCCAGCTGCTCGACGCGGCCGGGCCGGTGGCCGCGTTCGAAGTCGCCGGCCGTTATCGCGACGGCCACTACACGCTGCGTACCATCGCCGCGCAGGCCGGGCTCGTGCGCAGCTCGTCCGGCGTGAGCTGGGCGGCCGACGCGCTGCCGCCGGCCAGCGCGGTCGATACGCTGCTCATCGCCGGCGGCGACGGCGTGGATCCGCTCATGTCCGACACGCGCCTGCATCGCTTCGTGCAGCGCTGCGCGAAGCGCGGCGCGCGCGTGACGAGCGTCTGCACGGGCAGCTTCCTGCTCGCGGCGGCCGGCGTGCTGGACAACCGGCGCGCGACCACGCACTGGTCCCACAGCGAAGCATTCGCATGTGCGTTCCCGCAGGTACGCCTCGAGCCCGACCACATCTACGTGCACGACGGCCCGTTCTGGACCAGCGCGGGCATCAGCGCGGGCATCGACCTTGCGCTCGCGCTGATCGGCGAGGATCTGGGGGAGCGCGTCGCGCGCGCGGTGGCGCGCCAGCTCGTCGTCTATTACCGGCGCCCCGGCGGACAGTCGCAGTTCTCCGCGCTGATCGAGATGGGCAGCGCCAGCAGCCGCTTCAAGCCGCTGCTCGATCACGTGCGCCGCAACCTCGGCGCGCGCCATCGCGTCGGCGACCTGGCCGAGCAGGCCTGCATGAGCCCGCGTCATTTCGCGCGGGCATTCCAGGCCGAAACCGGCCTCACGCCCGCGAAGGCGGTGGAAAAGCTGCGCGTGGAAGCGGCGCGCGCCGCGCTCGAAAGCGGGGCGTCGTCGTTGCAGCGCGTGGCGAACGAATGCGGTTTCGGCGACACCGAGAACATGCGCCGCAGCTTCCAGCGGCTGCTGGGCGTGCCGCCGTCGACGCTACGGGCGCGTTGACGCTGCGCATCGACGCGCGATCGTCGAGAATGCCGAAAACCCGCTAAAACTCGGGGGATAGCGATGACGTTCAACTACACGGTGACGGATGCGGCGGATGCCGGCGTCCGCAAGCAAATCGCGGCGCCATTGGTGCAATTCAACGAAAGCCGGGCAGGCCCGGTCAACTTTCGTCCGCTCGCCGTCATCCTGACCGACGATGCAAACACTGTTTCGGGCGGACTGTGGGGATCGACCGCCTACGGCTGGCTTCACGTCGACCTGCTCGTCGTGCCCGAGGCGGCGCGCGGCCAGCGCGTCGGCACGCGCCTGATGCAATTGGCCGAGGAAGAGGCGCGCGCACGCGGATGCCATGGCGCGTGGCTCGACACGCACGACTTTCAAGCCAAGCCGTTTTACGAACGGCTCGGCTATGTCCAGTTCGGCGAACTGCCGGATTTCCCGGTTGGCCACGCGAAGCTCTTCCTGAGGAAATCGCTCGGCGCGTGACGCGCGTTCACTCGCCGATCAGATGCAGCACGATGTCGCGCCGGTGCGCGGCGCGGCGATGCTCGAACAGATAGATCCCTTGCCACGTGCCGAGCACCATGCGCCCATGCTCGACGGGAATCGACAGCTGCACCTGCGTGAGCGCCGTGCGCAGGTGCGCGGGCATGTCGTCGGGGCCTTCGGTGTCGTGCTCGTAGCGTGACGCGTCCTCGGGGGCGAGGTCCGCGAAGTAGCGCTCGAGATCGCGCTGCACCGACGGGTCCGCGTTCTCCTGGATCAGCAACGACGCGGACGTGTGCCGGCAGAACACGGTGAGCAGGCCGGTGCGAATCGACTGCTGGTCGACAAAGGCGCGCACTTGCGACGTGAACTCGATGAGGCCGCGCCCGCGTGCGTCGATGGTGATGTGTTGAATGGCTTGTTGCATGGTGATCGGGTGTCGCATGAACTCATGCCAGCGCGGCGAAGCCGTCGGCTTCGATCTGCGCGGCGTTGGCGGGGCGGACGACGCGCGCGACTTCGACACCGTCGCGCAGGAACACCAGCGTCGGCCAGAGCTTGACCCGGAACGAGCGGCCGAGCGGGCGGCCGGGGCCGTCCTCGATCTTCAGGTGGCGGATGGCGGGGTGCGTCAGGAACGCGTCGCGAATCGCGGGCTGTGCGCCGGCGCAGATGCCGCACCAGTTCGTGCCGAACTCGATGACGGTTGCGCCCGGAAGCGCGTCGACCTCGGCGCGTGTCGGCGCGTCGGCAGTGTAGGCGTGTGGCGAATTCATCGTGGGGCTGTGTGCGTGAAGGAATCGGTGCATCGCGGCCGTGTGCGAGGCCCGCGATCTACTGTAGCGGAAACGGATGCCAGCCGCTTCGCCCGCACCGAACTCGGCTAACATCGACGCGAAATTTGCCGCCCGACCGGCCGCCGTATCCTCGGACCAATCCGCTCCGCGCCGACCGGGTGGCGCTCCAATGCACAGGTGAAGCAGTGAAGAACACAGACAAACTTTCGCGTCGCCGGAAAGGCCGCTTCTGGCGATCGACGTGGGTGAGATGGTGGATCCAGGGCCAGGGAAAGGACGGCTATTCGTTCAGCCTGTTGCTGGTTCCGCTGGTCGGCATCCTGCTGCTCGTCCTGGTGTTCCTGATGGTCGACATGGTCCTGAGCGCCGTGTTCCTGAGCAGCACCATGACGCTGTTTCTCGGCATCGCGGGGTTCCATGGCGCGAAGCGCGAATGTCTCGTGCCGTCGTCGGCGACGCGTGCCGTGATGCGGGCACGCATGAAGCAGGCGGCCGAACGGTTCTCGTCGCTCGGCGTGGGCGCGACCGTGCTCGCGATCTTCGTCAACGTCACGTCGGTGTCGATGGCGCAATCCGGCATGCCGGCGCTCGACACGGCACTGAAGGACGAGCTCGCGATCTTCATCGCGCTGGTGTTTCTCCCCGTGTTCGTCTCCGGGGCCGTGCGTAAGCTGGCCATCGCGCGCGCGGAAGAACTCGAGGCGCTGCGCAACGATGCGGTCGGCACGAAACTGAAATTCGACCGGCAGGGTGAAGTTCGCGCCGTCGTGGTGCGCGGGCCGACCGGGCGAGCTAGCGTGCCGATCTTCGAATATTCGGTGCTTGGGTTCGGTCCGCCTGTCGATCAGATTCGGGCCGGCAAGGTTTGAACGGGAAGGACGGCGCCGTCGATGCGCCGTCGCACGGTACGGCGTGAACCGCGATGGGCCGCCCGCCTTTGCAGGCGGCCCATCGACACCTGCCGCGCCGTCAGTTCACCCCAACCGCGCTCCACGCACGCGCCACCGCCGCGCTCTCCGGCGAGTTCGGGCCGTACAGGTCGGTCGCGGCCTGGATCGACGCGCGCCGCGCGTTCGGGTAGCTGGAGTTGGCGTTCAGGTACACGGTGAGCGCCCTGTACCAGATCTTGCCGGCCTTGTCGCGGCCGAGACCGCTGAAGGTGGTGTCGCCATTGCAGACCAGCTGGCTCCTCGACAGCCCGGTGTCGGTCGACGGCACCACCGGCCCTTCCGCGAGCAGGTAGAAGAAGCGGTTGCCGACGCCCGACGTGTAGTGCGGGTCGTGACGCGGGTTCGCCCACGAGAAGCCGCCCGACGGATAGCAGCTGTACGAGCGGCCGTCGAGATCCTGCTTGTACATCTTGCGCAGGCCGCCGTTCACCACGCGCGCGCCGATCACGTAGTTGCCCGGATCGTTCGGGTTGTTCGCGTAGAACTTCACGAGCGTGCCGAAGATGTCGGACGTTGACTCGTTGAGGCCGCCCGCATCGCCCGAGTAGTTCAGGTTCGCGGTGGCCTCGGTCACGCCGTGGCTCATCTCGTGCCCGGCCACGTCGACCGACACGACCGGGTTCGGCAGGCGGGTGCCCGGCTGGCCGTCGCCGTACACCATCACCTGCGAGCCCAGCCACGCCGCGTTCGCGCCGGTCGTGCCGCTGCCGGTGTTGAACACCACGTGCGCGTAGCTCTTCACGCCGCGGCCATCATTGAAGATGCCGTTGCGGTTGTGCGTGCTCCGGTAGTAGTCCCACGTGAGCGCGAGGCCGTAGTCGATGTCGGCGGCGACGGTCTGCCGGTCGGTGGTCGAGTTGTTGCCCCACACGTTCGTGCTGCTCGTGAAGATCGGCAGGTCGGTGGCCTGTTCGACGTCGTCCGAGGTCAGGCCGCGGCCGTCGTACACCGAGCCGCTGCCGCGCGTCGGATCGAGCATCCGGTACGAGTTCGTGCCGAGCTGGTCGGTGGTCAGCGGCAGGTTTCCGTAGTACAGCGAACGACCGGTGCCGGTGGCCGACGCGGTCTTGATCAGGTCCTGCGCGTCGAGCAGCTTGCCCGTGCGCGCGTCGACGTAGTACAGCACGGCATCGCCGTGCACGTCGGTCGACTTGCCGTATACGCGCACCGCGTAGGCGAGCGTCGGCGCGACGTCGCGCGCGAACACGACGAGCTCCGCGTCGTCGACACGGCGCACGTCCGACGCGAAACGCGCGACGGCGACACGCCGGGCCGTGGCCGCGCCCACGTCAGGCGCATTGCGCACGACGTAGCGCTCGCCGGCCTTGCCGATCTTGCCGGCGAGATCGATCGGCGCGGGCTGGGTCAGGCTCGCCTGCTTCAGCTTGCCCTGGTTCGAGTGGACGACGACGTCGCCGCCGATCACCGGCAGGCCCGAGTAGAAGCGATCGAAGCGCACGTGCTCGGTGCCGTCGGGATCGACGACCACGTCGTGCACCTTGAACTGGTCGCCCTCCACCAGGGCGCCCGCCGGCGCGGCCGCGAACTTCAGCGTGCGCGCGGCATGGCCGGCGGCCACGCTGAACGCGGCCGGGTTTTGCTGGATCAGTTGCAGCGCCCGGTCGACCGGGGCCTGCTGGTCGCCGGCTTGTGCGAACGCGCCGAAACTGGCGAGGGAAATCGCGGTGACGGTCAGCAGGCTGGACAGTTTCTTCATGTAATCCCCCAGGATAACGAATGCGAGACGATTGAAAATGTATTAACTAGAAGTGACGCAAAACGTGTGAGGTAATCGGGACTGCCAAGTCATGCTAGAAGGCCAATTTCATATTTACAAGATACTTGCGAATAAATTAATTATTCATTGTATTGGCGTTCATCGAGTCAGATATTGGTGAGAAATCTGAAATGATCCTGTCTGATGCATTGGATGCGCCGACGTCATTGCGTCGGCGGAATGCGAAGGGAGGGCGATGCGTGAATCGCAGGCGGGGCGGGGATGAGCGCGATATGGAGCGGGCGGGGCGCGGGGATGCAGGCAGGCGGGCCGCAATGCCCGTGTTTTGCTTTTCTGGCTATTCGGCTCAATTATTGATGTTGTTTATATGGGCATTCACCCTATCAATGATGGGGTTTATCGGGCCACGCGTCCCACATTTTCAAATGGGCCCCGAGTATGTGGAAAATGCCCCCGGGCTTCGCGTCATGGTTTGAATGGACGAAACTTCGCGGCGCCTATTCCGGACGCGATCGACAGGTTCCGGCGTAAAAGACCTGTCGTGCCGCGTCCGGCGCGCCGCTTCCGCTTACCCGGCCTGTCGGGCCCGCGCGAGCCACTGGTCGAGACCGATCTGCCCGATCCGCGCGTCGCCGAGCGGCACGAGCGACTGTTCGTCGACGCGGCCGCCGAAGTACAGCGCTTCCCGATCCGTGACCACCGCGCGCGTATCGCCGATCGCCTTCAGGTAGCGCGCGATGATCTCCGCGAACGGCGCGCGATCGGGGCCCGCGATATCGACGGTGCCGTTCAGCGGCGCGGCGAGCGCGGTCTGCGCGAGGGCCGCCGCGACGTCGTCGGCCGCGATCGGCTGGAACAGCCCGTCGCCGATGCGCACCGTGCCGCCTTCGGTGCCGGTGTCGGCGATGCCGCCGAGGAACTCCATGAACTGCGTCGCGCGCACGATCGTGTACGGGACGCCCGCCGCCTCGATCGCGGCTTCCTGCGCGACCTTCGCGGCGAAGTACGCGTTCCCCGGCATGCGGTCGGTGCCGACGATCGACAGCGCGACGTGATGGCGCACGCCCGCGGCCACTTCGGCCTTGCCGAGATTGCGGGCCGACGTGCGGAAGAAGTCGAGCACCGCCTGCGGCTCCCACGACGGCGCGTTGGCCACGTCGACGACGACGTCCGCGCCGGCCAGCGCGTCGCTCAGGCCCGCGCCCGTGATCGTATCGACGCCGCTGCGCGGCGACGCGGCGAGCGCCTGGTGGCCGGCCTCGCGCAGCAGCGTGACGACGCGCGAGCCGATCAGGCCCGACCCTCCGATGACGACGATCTTCATGACGATTCCTCCAGATGAATGCAGTTGAACGAGCGGGATGGCCGACGGGTGCCGTTTCGTATGAACTCGGGTGCCGCCGTCGCATCGCGTGAGGCTATTCTGGGAGAATCATGTCCCGGCGATAAGTGCCAAGAATCGCCGATCCGACTGATCCATCCCGCTTCCGTTTCCGTTGCTGCCCCCGTCGCCCGCGAGACCGCCATGACCGCACCGTCCCCCGCCCTGACCATCGAAATCGACCGGCAGCACCAGCTGCCGATCTATCTGCAGATTTGCGAGCGTTTCAGGACCGCGATCGCCGCCGGCCATCTGCGGCCCGGCGATCGCGTGCCCGCGCTGCGCGGCCTCGCCACGCAGCTGAACACGGCGCGCGGCACCGTCGAGCTCGCTTATTCGATCCTGGTCGACGAGGGCTACCTGCAGATGCGCGGCGCGGCGGGCACGTTCGTGTCGCCGTCGCTGCCGGCGGCCGTCACGCGCGCGGCGCGCACACCGGGCGCGGGGAGTGCGCGCGAGCCGCAGCGCGCCGAAGGCAACGGCGCGGCGCGGCGGCCGGCGGCGCGCCAGCAGGCGCTCGCCGTCGCGATGAGCGGCGAGCCGCGGCCATTGCAGCCGGGGCTGCCCGCGCTCGACGCGTTTCCGCGCAAGGTCTGGCACCGGCTCGTGTCGCAGCGCGCGCGCAGCGGCGAACGCGCGAGCCTCGCGTACCCCGATCCGGCCGGCTACCGGCCGCTGCGCGAGCACATCGCCACCTATCTCGGGCTGTCGCGCGGCGTGACCTGCGTGCCGGAACAGGTCTTTGTGACCGGCGGCTACCGCGCGACGCTCGAACTGCTATTGCGCAGCCTCGCGCGCCCGGACGATCGCATGTGGTTCGAGGATCCCGGCTACCTGCTCGCGCGCGGCTTCCTGAACGAGACCGGCATGCGGCTCGTGCCGGTGCCGGTCGACGGCGAAGGCATCGACGTCGAGCGCGGCACGCAGCTGGACGCCGACGCGCGCTTCGCGCTGGTCACGCCGTCGCAGCAGAGCCCGCTCGGGCATACGCTGTCGCTCGCGCGACGCATCGCGCTGCTGGATTGGGCCGAGCGCGCGTCGAGCTGGATCGTCGAGGACGACTACGACAGCGAGTTCCGTTACCAGGGGCGGCCGTTGCCGGCGCTGAAGAGCCTCGACCGGCGCGATCGCGTGATCTATTGCGGCACCTTCAGCAAGGTGATGTTTCCGGGCTTGCGGCTCGCCTATGCGGTCGTGCCGGAGCGCGCGATCGAGCGCGTCGGCCGGGTCGCGCTCAGCATGAACGCCGGCTCGGCGACGCTGTTGCAGGCGGCCACGGCGGATTTCATCGAGCAGGGGCATTTCGCGCGCCACCTGAAGCGGATGCGCGCGCTGTACGCCGAGCGGCGCATGCTGATCGTGCAGGCGCTGCGGCAGGCGTTCGGCGAACGGCTGATCGTCGATCCGCCGTCCGGCGGCATCCAGTTCGCGGTGCGCTTCGCCGATGGCGGCGTCGACGATGTCGCGGTCGCGGCGCGCGCCGGCGACGCGGGGCTCGCGGTGGTGCCGCTGTCGATCTGGTATGCGAACCCGCGCGCGCGGGCTACGCCGCGCGGCCTGGTGATGGGCTTCGCGAATATCGCCGACGCGCGGGAAGCGGGGCGACACGCGCGCACGCTGCGCGCGTGTCTGGACGGCTGACGCGCATCGCTCCCCGGGGGCGTCAGTCGCCCGTCACGGCCATCCTTGCGTCGGCGTCCGTACGGCCGGCCGCATGCGCGGCGAGCGCCGCGAACACCGCGCCGCCGGCCAGCTCGGCGCGCGCCGCGTCGAGCGCGTCGGCCACGGCCGCTTCGCCCGCCACGAGCCCTTGCAGCAGCAGGAACTGCACGTCGCGGATGCCGATCGAGCCGAGCGCATAGTGCAGGTACGGCGTCAGGAAATCCGGCTGTCGTGCGCGCTCGCCGCGATGGAAGCCGCCCGAGCCGACGATCACGACCGTCGGCCGGTCGCGCATCAGCCCGACCTTGCCGTCCGGCGTCGACGCGAACGTGCGATGAATGCGCAGCACGTAATCGATCCACAGCTTGAGCGCCGCCGGTACCGCGAAGTTGTGCATCGGCGTGTTGACGATCAGCGCGTCGGTCGCTTCGATCTCGCCGATCAGCTGTTCCGACACGTCGAACTGCGCGGCATCCGGCGTGCGCGACGTGACGGCGCATGCGTAGTCGCGGGCGACGGGCGGCAGCGGCAACGCGCCGAGATCGCGTTCGGTCACGTCGATCGCCGCCGCGCCCGGCGCGACGCGCGCGCGCAGCATGTCGACGATCTCGCCGGCGAGACGAAAGCCGTGGCTGGCCTCGCCGTGCGGGCTTGCGTTGATGAGCAGGATTTTCATGACGCAAGCTCCGTAGCCGGCGCGAGCGCCTGCGCGAAATGCATGCCGCGCGCGAGCAGCCCGTTGCGGAAATAGAAGCGTTGCGCGAGCGGCATGTGCAGGCCCGTGTCGAGCACGAGCTGCGCGCAGTCGGCCTCGCGCGCGATGCGCCGCACCGCGTCGAGCAATTGCGCACCGATGCCGCCGCGTTGCAGCGCGGCGTCGACCACCAGGTCGTCGACATACACGAAGCGGCCGTACAGCAGGTTGGTCAGCGTCCGGTAACCGGCAAGGCCGACGATGCGGCCCGCGTCGCACGCGGCAAGCAGCCGATAGCCGTCGGCGTGCTGCCGGGCGACCTGCGCGGCGAACGCGTGCGGATCGGTCAGGTGCGCGCGCAACTGGCGGATCACGTCGAAGGCGGGCAGCAGCGCCTCCGGCGTGTCGAGGTGAGTGAAGCGTAGCGAGGCGGTCATGGGCGTCTCAACGAGCGGGGAACGCTGCACACGATAGCGCGCGGACGGCCCGGTCGACAGGGCCAAGAAAGCGCCAACCGACCGGGCCATCAGCCGGCGCCGCGCGTCACCCGTCAATGCGTGCCGGACGGCGCCGCCGCGCCGATCGCATGGAACGCCTCGCGCGGGCCATGCCCGGTCCAGCGCTTGAACGCGCGCCGGAAGTTGTGCGAATCGCTGAAGCCGACCGCGTGCGCGACATCCTCGATCGACAGCCGCGGGTTGCTGAGCAGCGTGAACGCGCGCTTCTTGCGGATCGTGTCGATCACGGCCTGGTAGGACACGCCCTGGTCGGCGAGGCGCCGCCGCAGCGTGCGCTCGCTCATGCACAGCTGCGCGGCGATCGCGGCGAGCGTCGGCGCGTGGCGCAGGTCGCGCCGCACGATCCGCTCGATCGATTCGAGGAAGTCGGTGCCTTCGCGCTCGGGCGGCAGCGCCGTCTGCAGGAATTCGAGCGCCTGCCGGTGCGCGAGCGGATCGCTGGTGGCGATCGCGCGGTGGCCCCATGCGGCGTCGCACGCGAACAGGTTGTGCTCCTGCTCGAAGCGCACCGGGCACTGGAACACGCGCGCGTACTGGTCCGCGTAGTCGGGCCGCGGGTAGCTGAGGTCGACGGCCTTCGGCTGGAAGCCGTCGCCGGCGAGCAAGCGGCCGATCTTCATGAAGCTGCCAAACGCCTCCTCGACGAGGAACGCCTCGATGTCGGGCTCGAGGAACACGTTGGTCGCGCAGATCGACAGGGAGCGCGCGTCCGTCGTCAGGTCGAAATGCATCAGCGGGCCGGTGTGCCGCTGCAGTGCGATGCCGACCGCGATCGCGTCCTTGACGGTCGGGCTCGTCAGCATCGCGTAGCCAACCAGCCCGATCGACGCGATCGTCTCGCTGATGCCCAGCTCGAGGCCGAGCGCGCGCCGCGGCGCCATCTCGAGCGCGCGGCGGATCATCGCGCTCGCCTGGCGCAGCGAAATCCGGCACGACGGATTGGACAGGTCCGCGACGTCGAAGCCGAGCCCGAGGCACAGCCGCGTGGGGTCGATGCCCAGTTCCTTGCTTGTCTCCGCCAGGCACCGCAGTAGATGAACCGGCAGGTTTGCCGTCGTATAGCGGGTGGTATCGTCCATGGATGCTCCCAGCTTTTTTCCACGGATTGTACGCGTCCCGCCCGCGCGGGGTGCCTCGGCCGCCGCCGGCCACATCGGCGCGGCCGCTCAGAAGTAGTGGCGCAGGCCGACGGTCGCGCCGAGCTGCGTGGTGCCGGTGCTCGGCGCCTGGCCGTTGACGCCCACGAGCTGCGCGCCGACCAGGCCGCCGCGATAGAGCGCGTAGTCGACTTCCGCGTAGAGCATGCTGCGCTTCGACAGGCAGTAGCCGGCGATCACCTGGAACTGGCGCGCGCGGCCGTCGAAGTTCGCGACGTAGCCGGACTGGTTGGTCCACCATGCGTTGACAGCCGCGGTCAGCACCGGCGTGATCCGGTAGGTCAGCCCGGCGAGCACCATCTCGCGGCGGCGGAAGCCGCCGGGCGTGCCCGGATCGGCCACCTGCGCCGGCGAGATGATGCCGAGCGCCGCGAGATCGGTCGGGCTGAACGGGCCGTTCGCGAACGACGTGAATTCGTTGTCGCGCGTGTTCACGATGTAGCCGGCGTTGACGCTCGCGTTGCCGATCGTCAGCGAGCCGCCGCCCGAATAGATGTCGAAGTGGCCGCGGGTGGCGTCGTCGCGGATGCGCATGACCGACGCGCCGAGCGTGAACGGCCCCTTGTCCGGCGCATACACGACGGCCGCGCCGTACTGGCTGCCGGCCGCGCCGCCGCCCGCATGCCCGCCCGGCGCGTATTGCGCGAGCAGGTAGAAGCCGCCGAGCTGCGCGATGTACTGGATCATGTTGCTGGTGCGGGCGCCCGCCAGCATCGTCTGTTCGGGCTTGAACAGGTTGAAGTACGGATCCTGCGGGCCGGCCCACAGGTTCGATCCGTAGGTCATCGACACGCCCTCGAACGCGACGTTGTACTGGCGGCCGAGCATCAGCTGGCAGAGCGTCGACGACGTCAGCCCCACGAACGCGACCTGGAAGAAGTTGTCCGAATTCGCCGGCACGATGGCGCCGCTGTTGGGGCCGAAGTGGCTTTCCACGTTGAACTGCGCGGACAGGCCGCCGCCGAGATCCTCCTGGCCCTTGAGGCCCCAGTAACTTTCGGTCAGGCCGCCGCCGTCGGCCATCGAGATCTTGCGGCCCGTCGCCTGCGGTGTGCCGTCGGGCCCGTATGAAACGCCGTGCGTTTCGTAGCGCAGGCCGGCATCGATCACGCCATACAGCGTCAGGCTGGTTTGCGCATGAGCGGCGGTGCCGGCGAGGACCCACATCGCGCAGCAGGCGGCGCGGACGCTTTCGAGGCGAGTGATGCGACGAGTCTTTCGACGAGTCATACGACGAGTCTTTCGACGAGTCATTCGGAACTCCGAACGGATGGGGGAGGTGGGCGGCATTGCGCCGCCGGAACGACTGTAGAAAGCCAAATTTGCGCGGGCCACGGCCGCGGCGGCCATTTTCGTGGTGCGTCGCGGCCAGCGTGATGCGGCGTGATCCGATGCGACGCGCGGCCCTTCTCAGCGCAATGGATGGCCCACGCCGCCATGCGCGCCGGCCGGCGCCGCGCGGCGCAGCGCGAGCCGCACGAACGGCGCGGCGGCCAGCACCGCGACGCACAGCAGGTGCGCGACCCGCGTGCCGCCGTAGCGTCCGAGCAGCGCACCGGACAGCGCGGTGCCGACGCCCGCGGCGAAGAACGTGACGACGAGCGTGCGGGCCACGAGCGAGCCGTCGGGGTCGACGTCGGACAGCAGCCCGGTGAGGAACGGCACGATCACGAAGAACGCGCTGTTCAGCACGAGCTGGCTCGTGAAGTACGCGCCACCGCCGGTCGAGCCGAAGAACCATTCGAGCGACGCGATCATCGCGAGCTGCGCGGCCCAGATCAGCGCGAGGCGATGCCGGTGGCTCGCCGGATGCGCGGGGACGGCCGCGCCGACGAAGCCGAGCAGCGACGATGCCGACAGCAGCACGCCGATCGTCGTCGGCGACAGCCCGGCGCGCGCGCCGACGAAGCCGGCGATCGCCCATTGCGAGGCCTGCACGCCGTACACCAGCGCGGTCACGATCCAGATCGCGACAATCGGGCGCCACGGCAGGCCGCCGCCGCGCGCCTGCGTGCGGGCCTGCGCCGGCGGCGCCGCGAACGCGCCGATGCCGCGCATCGCGGGCGCCAGCACGGCCACGACGCCCGCCAGCAGCGCGAAGATGCCGCGCCCGAGCCAACTGCCCGGCAGCGCCGAGATCAGCACGAGGATGCCGCCGTTGATGCCACCCGCGAGCAGGTTGATGTGCCCCCACAGGCGGTCGGTCGACGCGCGCTGCGACACGCCCGACGCGACGACGACGAACAGCATCCCCTCGAACAGCCCGGTCAGCCCGCGCGCCGCGCCCGCCAGCACGATGCCGGGCGCGACGGCGCTGAGCGCCTGGCCCGCGATCGCGCCGAGCATGCCGGCCAGCGTGAACGGGCCGGCGGCGCGCGCGATGAGGCGCGGCAGCAGCGCGCAGCTGATCGCGATGCCGAGGATCTCGGCGCTGACGAGCGCGGTCGCGGTGCCCTCGTCGAGCCGGAAGCGCGCCATCACGGCGGCGACCAGGAACGGCGACAGGATCAGGCCATTGGTGGCCGCCGCGAACGCGAGCGCGAGGCGGACGACGGCGCCGCGCGACGGATCGGGGCGGGACAGCGCGGCGTAGCGGGAGGCGGCGGTGCTCATCGGTTCTCCTCGGCGGAGCGGGGCGTGGCGTGCAGCGCGCGGGCGGCATCGGACGGCGGCCGCGCGCCGGCGCGAACCGGCGCGGCCGACGCGCCGTGCTGCAAGCCTAACAGCGCGCGCAGATACGGCGTGAGGAACCGGCCGTGCGGATCCATCCGTTCGCGCAGCGCGAGGAAATCGTCCCAGCGCGGGTAGCGGGCCGCGAGGCCGGCCGCGGTCAGCCCGTGCACCTTGCCCCAGTGCGGCCGCCCGCCGTGGTTCAGGCAGATCGCCTGCACGCCCGCGAAGTACGCGTCGAACGGCATCCCTCGATACTGGTGGACCGAGATGTGCACGCTGTCGCGCCCGTAGTTCGGGCTCAGCCAGATGTCGTCGCCGCGCACCCAGCGGTATTCGAGCGGGAACATCAGCGGGAAGGTGCGGCGCGCGATGAACGCGCGGATTTCCCGCAGCGCGTCGGCGCCGCGCTCGGCCGGCACGGCCCATTCCATTTCGTTGAAGCGGACCCGGCGCACCGTGGACAGCATCGCGTGGCTCGCGTCGACCTGCCGGCCGGCCGACACGGTCGACGCGCACAGCCGGCTCAGCGACGGGCACAGCGCCGGCACGCGCCGGCCGAGCCCGCACAGCGCGCCGAACACGGTGTTCTCGACGAACGACTCGGCGGCGCGGCTGGCCCGGCCGGCCGAGTCGGGCGCGTCGTCGGTGAGATCCCACGCCTTGGTCAGCACGGTGTCGGTATGCGGGAACCAGTAGAACTCGAACGAGCGGTGCCGGCCGATCAGCGCCTCCGCCTGCGCGAGGCAATCGTCGACACGCATCGCGCCGCGTTCGAGGCGCAGCCGGAACGACGGCACGACGCGCAGCCCGATCTCGGTCAGCACGCCCAGCACGCCGAGCCCGATGCGGCCGCCCGCGAACAGGTCGGGGTGGGTGTCGGCCGATGCGCGGATTTCCGTGCCGTCCGCGCGCATGAACACGAGGCTGTCGATCTGCGTCGCCAGGTTGCCGAGCGTGATCCCGGTGCCGTGCGTGCCGGTGCTGGTCGCGCCGGCGATCGACTGCACGTTGATGTCGCCGAGGTTCTCCATCGCGTAGCCGCGCGCGGCGAGCGCCGGGCCGAGCGCCCACAGCCGCGTGCCCGCGTGAACCCGCGCGACGCGCCGCTCAGGATCGATGTCGATCACGCCCTGCATCCGGTCGAGCGACAGGATCACGTCGTCGGTCTGCACGAGCGGCGAGAACGAATGGCCCGCGCCAGCCGCGCGCACGGTCGCGCCGGAGGCGGCCGCGTCGTGCAGCACGGCGGCCAGCGCGTCGCGCGATGCGGGTGTCGAAACGGTTGCCTCAGGACTGCTTACATATCCCGACCAGTTGCGCCACATGTCGATGTCCTCGTTGCCGATGCGTGAATGACGTGCCGCGCGCGTGCTGCGCCGCGCGCGGCGGGAAAACGGCCGCGCCGTTCGCTAGAAGAAGCTCTTGCCTTCGCCCCGGTAGGTGGGCGCCTCGCCGGCCACCCGGCCCGCGCGGATCAGCAGCAGCGTGTTGAAGCGTTCGCACAGCTCGCCGGCCTTCGCGTGGCGGAACAGCACCGGCTCGCCGATCGCGAGCGCGACGCCGGGCGGCACGCGCAGCGGCGTCTGCACCTCGCCGGCGCCTTCGTTGCCGATCAGCGCGCAGCCGGCCGGCAGCCACGGCCGCGGCAAGCGGTGCGCGCCGGCGGGGCCGGACGCGATGTAGCCGCCGCCCGAGCAGGTGACGATGCCGGGCTGCGGCAGCCGCGTGACGGGCAGCGCGAAACCCGCGGCGGGCCGCGCGCGGAACGTCGCGTAGTGATCGAACAGCGCCGGCGCGTAAAGGCCGGAGCCGGCCGCGAGCTCGGTGACGGACGCGTCGCCGCGCGTGCTCTCGATGCTGCCGGTGCCGCCGCCGTTGACGAAACGCAGCGTGTGGCCGGCCGCCGCGAGCGCCTGCGCGACGGCCTGGCGGCGCGCATGGATCTCCCGCGCGGAACGCCGCTTCAGCCAGCGCAGCAGCGCGTTGCGCGCGGCGCTGCCGGGCACCGCGTCCATCACGCCGGCGATCTGCCCTTCGTAGCCCATCAGCCCGTCGAGCCGCACGCCCGGCCGCCGCGCGATGTGGTTCGCCAGCGCGAGCGCGCCGGCGACGTCGCGCACCGGCGAGCGGTACATGCCGAAGTACAGGCCGGGAAACGCCGACGACATGTCGAGATCGATCGCGAGCGGCATCACGACGCCTTCGGCGCGCGCCACCTCGTCGATGCGGTCGACCTGCGCGGCGTCGTCGACCATCAGCGTGATCGCACGCTGCTGCCGCAGTTGCGCGGCCACCGCGCGCAGGTGCGCGGGCTCGACCGTCGGATAGGCGACGACGATGTCGTCGAAGCCGCCGTCCGCGAGCCACGCGGCCTCGGCGGCCGAATAGCACAGCAGGCCGCGCATGAACGGGCCGGCTTCCATCACCGAGCGGATCAGCGCGCGCGAGCGGACCGATTTCGTTGCGAGGCGGATCGGCAGGTTGCCCGCGCGGCGCGCGAGGTCCGCGAGATTGGCGTCGACGAGATCGAGATCGACGAACGCGGCGGGGAGCGCGCGGCCCGCGAGCGCGTCGCGGTAGTACGGGTAATCGCGGGCGACGGGCGGCGCGGCGGCGGGCGCGAAAGGCGGATCTGCGCGGTTCATCGGCTGGGCTCGGTTGGGGCGGGCGTTCGGCGCATCGATCGTGCGATGCAGGAATGGAAGCCAGCATAGGGCCCGGTGGGGCGCGGACCAAGCGCGCAGCGGGTCGATCGATGGGTCCGATCCGGCCAATCGCATCGCGCGTGCGCGCGGGCGGCCGGCGCGTCGGTGCGGCGCTGGACCGGTGCTTGCTTGGCGCGGCGGCGCGCGTCGCCCGGGCACGCGCGAAGCGCCGCCGCACGGGCGTTGCGCGCGTCGCTGCGGTGCCGCGCGGACGGCATGCGGCGCGTGCCCGCGCGGCCCGTTCGGCGCCGGTGAAGCGCGCCGGTCTAGTGGGCCGGTTCTAGAACCGCTTTTGACGATGTGCGGGTTTCGACCTAGAACCTACTCGCGGATGCATCCACGAAGCGCGGCACGGCCCATCGAGGAGACGACGTGAACAAGAACAGCAGACTCTGGCGGCGCATAGGCATCGTGGCGGCGATCGTCGCCGTCGTCGCGGCATGGCGCTACGCGTCGCCGCTGCAGGCGAGCGCCGCGTCGTCCGGCGCACCGATCGCGGCCGCCTCAAACGCGCCGGCTGGCCCGGCCGATGCAGCCGGCCCGGCGCAGGCCGCGCCCGGCCCCGAAGAACGCCGGCTCGATCTCGACGCGCTGCGCCGCAGCCTCGCGGCGCGGCCGGACGCCGACGCGGAACTGCAGCGCATCGTCGCGTTCGCGCGCTTTCGCGACACGGTCGCCGCGTACGGCAACGGCCGCAACAGCCTGCCCGACGCCGAACGGGCCGCGCTGGCGCGCCGGATCCTCGACGAACTGCCCGAGCATGTCGCACGCCACGAGATCGTGCCGGTGCAGGCGGAAGCGCTCGGCGCGGCGCTGCTGACCGACGTGCATGCCGATGCCGCGACGCGCGGCGCGGCGATCCAGTCGATGCGCGAGCAGTGGGACGCGTACGCGCGGCAGACCGTCGGCCCGTCGCCCGCGCAGGACCCGCGCTATCTGGCGTACGCCCGGCAGAGCCGCGACATCGTCCGGCAGGCGCAAGCGAGCGTGCCGGACCCCGCGTTGCAACAGGCCGTCATCGCGCAGCGCCTGCAGGCGCTGCGGGTCGAGCTGTTCGACGGCGCTTCACCGGCCGGCCCGCACTGAGCGCCGGCTGCATCGCGCCGCGCGCGGGCGCGGCGATCCCATCACGTCGATAGAAAAGGAGGGGGCATGTCCACTGCACGACGCCTGACGCGTCTGATCGTCGCGACCCTGCTGGGCTGCGCGGCGCTGAACGGCCACGCGGCCGGCACCGCCGCGCCGGACCCGGCGATTCCCTATTATTCGTGGTACGAAGTAACGCTGCCGGAAAGCAGCGGCGCGTCGTGCGGCAACGGCACGCCGATGCGCTTCTACGTCAACCGCGCGCAGTCGGACAACCTGCTGTACATGATGGAGCCGGGCGGCGCGTGCTGGGATCACGGCACCTGCACGCAGACGGCCACCGGCCCGGAAGCGGGCCTCGGCGGCTTCAACCCGGACGGCATCCCGCACAACTACATGAACGGCACCACGAGCCAGACCGTGAAGGCGTCGTTCCTGTCGCCGCTGATGACGCGGATGGACCTCGCGCACATCCTCGTCGGCGAACCGAAGGTGGAGACGCAGGACTGGACGCAGGTGTTCGTGCCGTACTGCACCGGCGACATCCACATGGGCAGCGCGGTGCGCAGCTACGCGTCGCCGTCGGGCGACTGGCGGGTGCAGCACTACAGCGGGCTGAAGAACATCCAGGCCGTCGCGCAATGGCTCGTCGCGCACGGCCTCGGCCAGCCCGGCCGGCTGCTCGTGTACGGGATGAGCGCGGGCGGCTACGGCACGCTCGCGAACTACGCGACGCTGCGCGCCACGCTGCAGCCGCAGGCGCACAGCTCGCTGCTCGACGATGCCGGCACGGTGTTCAATACGCCCTTCGACGCCGATCCGGCGACCCATCCGTCGGTCGGCCTGTACGCGAAGGCGCGCACCGAATGGGGGATGGACGCGCCCGACGGGATGATCACGGTGAACAGCCGGCTCACGCGCTACTTCGATCCCGGCAACATGGGCAGCGCGTACGCGGCGCTGTCGGCGACCTATCCGCACGACCGCTTCGGCTTCTCGAGCTACCAGCGCGACCGGATCATCGCCGCGTACCACTATCGTGCGTTCGTCCCCGCGGTGATCGCGGCGCCCGACGACGCGACCAAGGACGCGCTGTCGCTCGAGATGTTCCAGCGCGAGCTGGACGGGCTGAAGCAGACGATCAACCCGCTGCCGAACTTCGGCTACTTCATGCCGTGGGCGCGCAACGGCTTCATCGCGAACCACCAGGTGACGGCCGTCAGCTTCACCGGCTCGGGCATCCACGAGAACGGCATCGACGCGGACATCGGCACCTTCGTCGCCGACCTGCTCAACCAGCAGGACCCGGCCGATACGCCCGTGATGAAGGCGTTCCGCACCGAGCAGTGGTCGGATTTCACGCTCTCGACCTTCCTCGCGTGGATCGACAGCGTGCTGAACCTGACCGGCGAGGCGGGGCCGATTTCGGGGCATCGGGCCTGAGCACGGAGTCCTAAACTGAAGGTGCGTCCGTGAGCGATCCGGGAAAACATCATGCGAATGCACCAAGCCGATCCGTCTGCACAATCGCCCCGCGAGGCGGATGAGGCCATCGACGGCGAGCGCGGCTTTCGCGCGCTCGCCGATGCGATCCCCCATATCGTGTGGACGTCCGACCCGACCGGCTCGATCGACTTCGTCAACCAGCGCGGGCTCGACTACGGCGGCATCACGCTCAGCCAGGCGCAGGGCTGGGACAACTGGTCGCCGTTCGTGCACCCGGACGACCTGCAGGCGGTGTACGACCGCTGGGCGCACTCGATCGCGACCGGCGACGAGTTCGTGACGGAGTACCGGCTGCGGAGCGCGGACGGCGGGTATCGCTGGTTTCTGTGTCGCGCGCTGCCGTACCGGGATCGCGACGGCAGGATCGTCAAGTGGTTCGGCACCGAGACTGACATCGAGGCGCAGAAGCAGGCGCAGGCCGCCGCGGAGCGCGCGAACCGCGCGAAGTCCGATTTCCTGTCGAGCATGAGCCACGAGCTGCGCAGCCCGCTCAATGCGATCCTCGGCTTCGCGCAGCTGATGGCGTCCGACGCGCCGCCGCCGACGCCGTCGCAGCAGGCGAGCATCGACCAGATCCTGCGGGCCGGATGGCACCTGCTGGAACTGATCAACGAAGTGCTCGACCTCGCGCGGATCGAATCCGGGCAGGTGCCGATGTCGCTCGAGGCGGTGTCGCTGAGCGAGATGCTGGACGAATGCGCGTCGATGATCGCGCCGCAGGCGCGCCAGCGCGGCATCGATGCGCGCTTTGCGCCGATCGGGCCGCTCACCCATGTGCGCACCGACCGCACGCGCGTCAAGCAGGTCGTGGTCAACCTGCTGTCGAACGCGATCAAGTACAACCGCCCGGCCGGCACGGTCGAGGTTGCGTGCACGACGCATCCGCCGGGCCGGGTGCGGATCAGCGTGCGCGACACGGGCCCGGGGCTGTCGCCCGACCAGCTCGGCCGGCTGTTCCAGCCGTTCGAGCGGCTCGGGCAGGAAGCCGGCATGGAAGAGGGCACCGGCATTGGCCTGGTGGTCGCCAAGCGGCTGACCGAGCTGATGGGCGGCGCGATCGGCGTCGACAGCACCGTCGGCGAGGGCAGCGTGTTCTGGATCGAGCTCGATGCGGTGCCGGCCCCGGAATTCGCGTCGGCCGCCGCCGCGCAGCCCGCCGAGCCGGCCGATGACGCGATGGGCGGCGACGCCGCCGGCCTGCCCGCGCACACCGTGCTCTATATCGAGGACAACCCCGCGAACCTGAAGCTCGTCGAGCAGCTGGTCGCGCGGCGCGCGGACCTGCGCATGCTGAGCGCCGCGACCGGCGGGCACGGCGTCGAGCTCGCGCGCCGCGCGCGGCCGCGAGTGATCGTGATGGATATCAACCTGCCCGACATCAGCGGCATCGAGGCGCTGGCGCGCTTGCGCGCTCAGCCGGAGACGGCCGGCATCCCGGTCGTCGCGCTGAGCTCGAATGCGATGACGCGCGATATCGAAAAGGGGCTGAAGGCGGGTTTCTTCCGCTACCTGACCAAGCCGATCCGCATCGACCAGTTCATGCAGGCGCTGGCCGAAGCCGTCGCGGCGGCGGACGGCAGGCCATAGCGCGTCGCGCGGTGGGCGGCCCATCATGAGCGAACCCGCGGCGATCCTCGGCGCGCGCATCCTGGTCGTCGACGATCTGGAAGCGAACGTGCTGCTGCTCGAGCAGATCCTGCGCCGGGCCGGCTATGCGCACGTGTCGTCGACGATGGATGCCGCCGAGGTCCACGCGCTGCATCGCGCGCATCGCTACGACCTGATCCTGCTCGACCTGCAGATGCCGGGTACCGACGGCTTCCAGGTGATGGAAAGCCTGAAGGCGCTCGAGGCGGACAACTACCTGCCGGTGATCGTGATCACCGCGCAGCCGGCGCACAAGCTGCGCGCGCTGGAGGCCGGCGCAAAGGATTTCATCAGCAAGCCGTTCGATCTCGCCGAAGTGCTGATGCGGGTGCGCAACATGCTGGAAGTGCGCGTGCTGAACCGCACGCTGCGCGAGCAGGGCGACGAGCTCAAGCGGCTGTACGCGAAGGTGGTCGCCGAGCAGAAGGTGTCGGAGCGGCTGCTGCTGAACATGCTGCCCTATCCGATCGCGCAGCGGCTGAAGGCCCACCTCGACGAGATGCCAGAGCGTTTCCCGCAGGTGATCGCGGACCGCTTCCCGGCGGTGTCGGTGCTGTTCGCCGACATCGTGGATTTCACGGGCTTCGCGGCCGGCATGAGCGCCGAGCAGCTCGTCGAGATGCTCAACGCCATCTTCACCGAGTTCGACGCGATCGCCGACCGTCGCGGCCTCGAGAAGATCAAGACCATCGGCGACGCGTACATGGCGGCGGCCGGGCTGCCCGACCCCGTGGCCGACCATGCGGCGCGGGCCGCGCACATGGCGCTCGACATGATCGACGCGATGGCCCGCTTCAATGCGCTCAGGGGCGGCAACCTGCAGTTGCGCATCGGCATCAACAGCGGCGAGGTCGTGGCCGGCGTGATCGGCAAGCGCAAGTTCATCTATGACCTGTGGGGCAAGGCGGTCAATCTCGCCAGCCGGATGGAATCGCAAGGGGTGGCCGGGCGCGTGCAGGTGACGGACACCACGCGCGGGCAGCTCGGCGCGCCGTTCGTGCTCGAGGCGCGCGGCACGATCGCGGCGAAGGGGATCGGGGAGCTTAATACGTGGTTCCTGGTTGGGAGGAACGGGGAGGCGGCTGGTTGATGCGCGATGCGCTGCGGAGAAATCGGGGTTTTTGGGGATTTTTGTGGATGTCGCTGTTCGACCCAGTGCTGCCCCTCAAATGAGATTGACGACCGTCAGGTTCCGGCCCGACATGAGACGATCGCGGATGAGACCACGTCGACGGCTTGCGAAATCGGAGTTCTGGATGAAAGGCTGCTAGCCTCACGCACGCACGCAAGCTCGGCGCGGCCTACGGAAAGTCTTCACGGCGCTCCGCCCATGTCAGGATCGCATCCAGTGCCGGGCACAACGCCTGGCCCCAATCAGTTAGGCGGTAGTCCACCTTCGGCGGCACCTGGTGATAGACCGTGCGCGTTACGATGCCGTCCGCTTCGAGGCGGCGTAACTGCTGGGCAAGCATCTTTTGCGTGATGCCGGGGATCAGCCTCTCGAGGTCCGAAAAGCGCCTCACTTGCCCACCGAATAGGTGGAACAGGATCACCAGTTTCCAGCGGCCTTCCAGCAGCTTGAATGCGGCTTCGACATCGATTGCGGCAGTCGCGGGGGTGTAGTTTTTTCGGTTGGCCAAGGGTCACTTACTTTTTTGTGCGTTCTTGCGATGCGCTAACTGTAGCGCCATGATTGGGGCATGCAAAGCTTCACGTCGAGGTGAACCCCGATGAACATGATGCTGCCTCCGCCGCTGGATGCCTATCTGCTCGCGGAAACCGTCACCGACACCGCCCCTCTATCGAACTGCTTTACCGCCGATGCCGTCGTGCGGGACGAAGGCCGCACGATCAAGGGGCTGGAAGCCATCCAGGCCTGGAAGAAAGACAGCAAAACCAGGTACCAGTACAGCATTGAGCCGCTGGACGTATCGCAGGACGGCGCCACCGTGACGATGCGCGCACGGCTCACGGGCATCTTCCCAGGTAGCCCAGTTGAGCTGACCTATACGTTCGTCCTGGCCGGCGGCAGGATTGCGTCGCTGGAGATTCGCTAATGAGCTCCGCACCCGAACTTCTGGGGCTTCGGGCGCTCGTTACGGGCGGAACCAAAGGCGTCGGCAAAGCCGTTGTCGTACGCCTTTGCGAGGCAGGTGCGAACGTTCTGACGACCGCGCGTTCCTGTCCCGATGAGCTTGCCGAAGAACGGTTCATCGGGGCGGACATCACGACGGCCGAGGGCTGTAAAGCCATTGTCGACGCCGTGCTCGAGCGGTTGGGTGGCGTTGATATAGTCGTGCACGTAGTGGGCGGCTCATCTGCACCGGCCGGTGGCTTCAGCGTGCTAGATGACGATGAATGGAACAAGGCATTGAGCCTGAACCTATTCCCGGCAGTGCGCATCGATCGCGCGCTGTTGCCCTCGATGGTCGAGCAGCGTTCGGGCGTCATCATCCATGTCACGTCGATCCAGCGGCAATTGCCGTTGCCGGAGGCGACGATTGCCTATGCTGCCGCCAAGGCTGCCCTGTCAAACTACAGCAAAGCCTTGTCCAAGGAGGTCAGTCCGAAGGGCGTTCGCGTCGTGCGTGTCTCCCCGGGCTGGGTCGAGACCGATGGCGCCGCAGGTCTCGTTGCCGAGATCGCCCGACAAAGCGGTATCGACACGGAAGGCGCCCGCAAGATCATCATGGATTCGCTCGGTGGCATTCCTCTCGGCCGACCATGCTCGCCTCGGGAGGTTGCGGAGCTCATTGGCTTCCTCGTCTCCGCGCGGGCCAGCGCAATCACCGGCACTGAATACGTCATCGACGGAGGAACTGTTCCGACTATGTGATCTGAGCCACTTGCCCGGCCACCCCGGTGCCGAACCTGTTTGCCAATGGACTGGCAGTCACGACCAAGCCTCTCCGCGAGACAGGGCTTCTGTTCGCGACCGCCGCAACGGTCGACGATCCGAAGGGTGCAGCATCATTGACGACCGTCTCTTCTTGGTCCGGGAGCGGGCGGTCGTAAATCTTTTTTGAGCGACTCAAACTGGCCGATCGCCGACAGCCTGTCCCATGTTCGCCGAGAATCCGCGAAGCGCCGAAAATCAGGCATGCTTCAAGCCATCGACGGTCGTTCCCGGCATCGCCGGACGACGCGCGACGTGATCGCCGGCTCGACTTACCGCGCGATTCCCGACCCTTTCAACCCCCTTGCCGACCCAACGAATCGCAACCGACATGATCACGCACGCCGCACGGGTTCACGCATTCACCATCAACGGCCAACGCGGTAATGCCGCAATCGTGTTCGCAACCGGCGCGCACGAACGAGTGGACGTCGACGCGTGCGCGGCGACGGCCGACCGGCTGCAGTGCGAAGTCACCTGGATCCGGCGCGACGCGACGCCATCCGGAAGCGGCCTGCGCTTCTTCACGCCGGGCGGCGAGATCGCGTTCTGCGGTCACGGCACGCTCGCCGCGGCCGCGTGGCTCGCCGCGCGCGACGGCGACGGTGGCGCAGCGGCGCAGGTGTTCGACGTCGGCGGCGCGCCGATCCGCGTCGAGCAGGATGCGCACGGGCGCTGGTCGTACCCGCAGGAAGCGGGCGGCTCACAGCCTGTCGACAGCGACGCGCTCGCCGACGCGCTGGCCGCGCTCGGCCTGCGGAACCCGGACGCGCTGCGCGCGGCCGGCGCGGCGCTCGCGCGCTCAATCGGCGCGCCGCGCGACAAGCTGCTCGTCGCGTTGCCCGGCGCGGCCGCGCTGCGCGACATCGCGCTCGACCCCGCGCGCCGCGACGCGCTGTGCACGCGCCTCGATACGACGGGCCTCTATGCCTATGCGGTGTGCGACGCAGCGGCGCCGCGTCTCGTCGCGCGGCACTTCCCGCTGCGCTGCGGCATGCAGGAGGACATGGCCACCGCCGGCATCGCGCCGACCGTGGTGCGCCACGCGGGTTTCGACGCCGCGGCAGGCGACGTCGTCATCGACCAGGGCGGCCCGGATTGCGCGAACGCGCGCCTCGTCGTGGCGGCCGGCCCGGGCTCGGCGCGGCGCGTCGCGGGCGAGTGCGTGATCGTGCGCGAGATGTCGCTCGCCGGCGTCGTCGCTGCGCTGCACTGAACGCGCCTACCGGCTGCCCGCCTACCGGCTCCACATCACCGCGTGCGTCGCGCCGGTCGACGTCGTGGCTTCGCCCACCACCTGGCCGAGTTCGTTGATCCCGGCCGCCTGGCTGCGATGGCCGCCGGGCAGCGTGCCGAGATCCGTCATCACGCCGTTCTCGACGAGGATCGCGTGCATGTCCCCGTCGGCGGTATCCGCGTAGCCGACCACCTGCCCGCGGTTGTTGATCCCGGTCGCCGAGCTGTAGCTGCCGCCCGGCAGCGTGCCGAGATCGATCATCGTGCCGCGCTGGTACAGGAACGCATGGGTGCTGCCGCTCGCGACGGTCGCGTCGCCCACCACCAGGCCGCGATCGTTGATCGCGTTCGCATAGCTGTACTTGCCGCCCGGGAGCGTGCCGAGATCGGTCATCACGCCCTTGTCGTACAGGAACGCGTGGGGCGGCTCGTGAATGTGCGCGCCGCGCCCGGCCGTGCCGACCACCTGCCCGCGGTTGTTGATCGCCGCCGCGCTGCTGTCGAAGTAGCCCGGCAGCGAGCCGAGGTCGGTGAAGTGGCCGTTGTCGTACACGTAGGCGTGGCCCTCGCCGTGCGGCCCGTTGTACAGGGTGCCGACCACCTGCCCGCGGCCATGCTGGTTGATGCCGGTGGCGTCGCTCGCGAAGAAGTCCGGCGGGAAGCCGAGATCCGTCATCAGGCCGCCGTTGTACAGGAACGCGTGCGACGGCTGGCGCGTCACGCTGCTCGGGCCGGCGTCGCCGCTGCCGACTATTTGCCCGCGCTCGTTGATCCCGTATGCGAGGCTGATGTCGCCGCCCGGCAGGGTGCCGAGGTCGATCAGCGCGCCTTGCTGGTACAGGAACGCGTGGATGACGACCCCGTCCGGCGCGATCGACGCCCGCCCGACCACCAGGCCGTTGTTGTTGATCGCGGTGGCCGAGCTGTACGCGCCGCCGGGCAGCGTGCCGAGATCCTGGATCGCGAGCGACTGCGCGGCAGCGGGCTGGATCGCATGGAGGGACAGCAGGGCGAACATCGTCATGGCGCGGGAGATGCTGTATCCATGGATGAAACCCTTGCGTGCGAGAGACATGGTTCACTCCTTCGGACGGAAGCGCGATGCGGGTGTCGAGACCGGCGCGCGCCGGCACTCTGGTGGGCCGGTGAATCCGATCAGGACACGCATGAAACGCGCCATGCCCGTCGGTGCGGGGATCGTGCGCGCGCGGCGTTGCGCGTCACGCGAAAGCGTTTCATCGCGGCAACGCAGCAGCGGGGTTTCGGCACATCAAGGTGCACCGCTGCATACGCTAGAGCCCCCCCTCTGATGCGGCATCGCACTGCGGCATAAAACTGTCATCCAGGCCGTTCTCCGCCCGCCATGCGCGGCAGGCCGCAGGTCGTTCTCGCAAGCCGCCGCGCTGTGCCGATTCGCCTGTCGGGCAAGGCTGGCGCGGCAGTCGGCGATGTCGCCCGCAAGCTGCCGCACTGAATTGGCCACTCCACGCCGCCCGCGCGACATTCAAGCGACGAATGTGTGCATCGCAACAATCCATTTCATCCGGCGCAATCGAAACGGTAAGGTGAACGCACGTTCGAAATTCGGCGAACGACGCGAATCATGTTGCACATCCCTTACACGGCGACGCCATGAAAACGACACCCGATCGACGCGAGCATGCGACCCAACCGGCCCCTTCGGCCGGCCTGCGCCTGCCCGCGCGGCTGGTGGGCCCGATCGTGCTCGGCACGCTGCTGAACGCACTGAACTCGTCGATGATCGCGGTCGCGCTCGTCAGCATCCAGCAGGCGTTCGCGCCGTCCGGCGCGGCGCACGCGCGCATCGACACGATGTGGCTCGTGTCGGGCCTGTATCTCGCGACGGCCGTCGGCCAGCCGACGATGGGGCGGCTCGCCGACCGCTTCGGCGCGAAGCGGATCTTCTGCATCGGCCTCGCGATCGTGCTGGCCGCGTCGGCGCTCGCGCCGTTCGCGCCGACGCTCGGCTGGCTGATCGCATCGCGCGTCGCACTCGGCCTTGGCACGTCGGCCGCGTATCCGGCCGGCATGGCGATGATTCGCGCGTGGTCGCAGCAGCACGCGAACGGCGCGACGCCGACGGGCGGCCTCGGCGCGATCTCGGTTGCCGCGCAGGTGGCCGTCGCGTTCGGGCCGCCGCTCGGCGGCGCGCTCGTGCAGTTCGCGGGCTGGCGCGCGATCTTCTGGATCAACGTGCCGATCGTGCTGGCCGCGTTCCTGCTCGCGTGGCTGTGGATCCCGGCCGACCCCGCGTGGCGCGGCGCGCCCGCGCATCGCACGCTGCGGGCCACGCTGAGGGACCTGGATCTGCCCGGCGTCGCGCTGTTCGTGCTGACGCTCGCGAGCCTGCTGCTGTTCCTGCAGTCGGTATCGCACGCGCCCGACTGGCTGCTGCTCGCCGCGACGCTCGTGCTGGGCCCGCTGCTGATCCATCGCGAGCGGCAGGCCGCGACGCCGCTGATCGACATCCGCATGCTCGCCGACAACCGCGCGCTGCTTTACACGTACCTGCGCTGCATCGGCACCTACGCGGTGTTCTACGCGATCTTCTACGCGCTGCCGATGTGGCTGCAGGAGGCGAAGCGCCTGTCGGCCGCCGACGCGGGCCTCGTGATGCTGCCGGTCGCCGGCATCGGCACGGTGGCGACGATGCTCGCGACCCGCATCGCGGATCGCCGCGGCTCGCGGCCGGTGCTGATCATCGGCTCCGCGATGCTGTGCATCGGCAGCGTCGTGATGAGCCTGATGAACAGCAGCCTGCCGGTCTGGTCGATCGTGCTGCTGTCGATCGTGTTCGGCGTGCCGAACGGCTTCAACAACCTCGGCAACCAGGCGACGCTCTACCAGAGCGCGCCGCACGACCGGATCGGCACCGCGTCGGGGCTGTACCGCACCGCGCAGTACGTCGGCGGCAGCCTGTCGTTCGCGCTGGTCGGCCTCGCGCTCGGCCATCCGGCGAGCGATCGCGGCCTGCGCGAGCTGGCCATCGTGCTGGCCGTGATCAGCGTGCTGCTGCTGCTCAACGCGGCGTCGAGCCGGCATCTCGACGGCGCTGCGTCTTCTTCCGTTCCCCAACAAAAGTGAGGCTTTCAACATGTCCATTCCGACGCTCAACCGCACCGTCGCCCTGGTGGCGATCGACCTGCAGAACGGCATCGTGTCGCTGCCGGTCGTGCCCTACACCGGCGCGCAGGTGGTCGCCACGACGGTCGAGCTCGCCACCGCGTTCCGCGCGCTGCAACTGCCCGTGATCTACGTGCACACGAGCTACCAGCCGGACGGCGGCGTGGCGCTGAAGGTGAAGACCGACGCGCCGTCGGCGCCGCCGAATCTCGACCCGAACTGGAGCGCGTTCGCGCCGGCGCTTGGCGTGCAGCCGTCCGACATCGTCGTGACGAAGCACCAGTGGGGCGCGTTCACCGGCACCGACCTGGACGTGCAGCTGCGCCGCCGAGGCATCACCGACATCGTGCTGACCGGCATCGCGACCAACATCGGCGTCGAATCGACGGCGCGCCAGGCATACGAGAACAACTACAACGTCGTCGTCGTCAGCGACGCGGTGAGCACGTCGTCGACCGACGCGCAGCACTTCGCGCTGACGCAGATCTTCCCGAAGCTCGGGCAGGTCGCCGCAGCGGCCGACGTGGAGGCGGCACTGGAGCAGGCCCTGGCGCGCTGAGCGGCGCGAGCGGTCGGCATGCTCTCTTCGTACACCAGTCATTAACCGAGGAATGACGATGATCAAGACCGATGCATGGGTGCTTTACGCAGGACCGGAGCCGGGCAAGCAGCAGGCGCCCGTCGCGGGCGAGCTGCGCCGCGAAACCTTCGAGTTTGCCGACCTGGCCGCCGACGAGGTGCTCGTCGAGCCGCTGTACGGGTCGTGGGAAGCGAACCTCGACCATGCGCTGTCGCGCAATCCGGTCGACATCTGCCGCCAGCGCCGCGAGGACAAGATCGTGCTCGGCAACGGCGCGCTGGTGCGGATCGCGGAGCGCGGCCGTGGCGTGACGTCGCTGAAGGAGGGCGAGATCTGCATGGTGATGCCGTTCGGCAAGCGCGACGAATACGGGTTCGCGGAACTCGTCTACGCGTACGACGCGCCGGGCACGATCGGCGTGATGGCGCAGCGCACGAAGATGCGCGCCGACAACCTCGTGCCGGTGCCGACCGACAGCCGTCATTCGCTGCTGCAATGGGCGACCTACGGCCGCTACTTCACCGCGTGGGACAACTGGAAGGTGGCGTCGGCGTGCTGGCGCTCGCAGCTGCCGGACGTCGACCCGGCCGACTACCTGGTGTTCGGCTGGGGCGGCGGCACGACGCTCGCCGAGCTGCAGCTCGCGAAGCGCGAGGGCTTTCGTGTCGCGATGACGGCGAGCAACGACCGGCGCCTCGAGGAGCTCGCGAAGCTCGGCATCACGCCGGTCGACCGCCGCAAGTTCCCGAACCTCGCGTACGACGACGCACGCTACAAGAGCGACCCGGAGTACCAGGCGAGCTATCGCGAGTCGGAGCGCGTGTTCGCGGAGACGATCGCCGAGCTGAGCGGCGGGCGCGGCGTCGCGATCTTCCTCGACAACCTCGGCGGCGCGCTGTACCGCGCGACGATGCGCGTGGTCGGCCGCACCGGCATCGTGACGACGGTCGGCTGGAAGACCGGCATGCGCCTGTGGAACCTGCGCGCGACGGAGTGCATCAACCGCCGCCTGCACATCCATACGCACGCGTGGCGCTACGACGACAGCATCACGATCCGCGACTTCCAGGAATCGACCGGCTGGATCGGCCAGGAGCCGACCGAGATCTTCGATTTCGACGAGGTGCCGAAGCTGGCGTCCGATTACCTGAACGGGAAGATCCAGACGTATTTCCCGATCTACCGGATCAACGCCGTCTGACCGGCAGGATGCGCGCCGCGTTCGCCCGCCGCATGATGTTTAGTCATGCAGACGATGGCGATGCGTGGTGCGCCGTTCGATTCCTTTGAATGGAGAACGCCATGGCCTCTGTGGAAGCCGAGGATGTCGACGCCGGCACGGCGTCGGAAAGCGCCCGGCCGGCGCCGCTCGACGGCATTCGCGTGATCGATGCCGCGACGCTGTTCGCGGGCCCGCTCGCCGCGACGATGCTGGCCGACTACGGCGCCGACGTGATCAAGGTCGAGCACCCGGACGGCGACCCGGCGCGCAAGTACGGCGCGCGCCGCGACGACGTGCCGTTGTGGTGGAAGGTGCTCGCGCGCAACAAGCGGGCCGTCACGCTGAATCTCGGCACGCCCGACGGCCAGCGGCTGTTTCGCGAGCTGGCCGCGCAGGCGGACGTGGTGGTCGAGAACTTCCGGCCCGGCACGCTGGAGCGCTGGGGGCTCGGCTACGACGTGCTGGCCGCGCTCAACCCGCGGCTCGTTCTGGTGCGGGTGACGGGCTTCGGCCAGTTCGGCCCGTATGCAAGCCGCCCCGGCTTCGGCACGCTCGCCGAGGCGATGAGCGGGCTCGCATCCGTCACCGGCGAAGCCGACGGGCCGCCGCTGCTGCCGTCGTTCCCGCTCGCGGACACCGTCGCGGGGCTGAACGCCGCGTTCGCGATCATGACGGCGCTGAAGGCGCGCGAGCGCACCGGGCGCGGGCAGGTGGTCGATCTCGCGATCATCGAGACGATGCTCGCGGCGATGGGCGCGCAGATCGCGAGCTACGACCAGACGGGCAAGGTGCCCGCGCGCACCGGCAACCGCTCGCCGAACAATTCGCCGCGCGGCGTGTACCGCACGGCGGACGGCAAGTGGGTCGCGCTGTCGACGTCCGCGCACAGCATCGCGGAGCGCGTGATGCACCTGGTCGGCCGCGCGGACCTGATCGACGCGCCGTGGTTCGCGAACGGCGTCGAGCGCGCGAAGCACGCTGACGAGCTGGACGAGGCAGTGGGCGGCTGGATCGCGCAGCGCACGCGCGACGAGGTGATCGCCGGGTTCGAGCGCGCGCAGGCGGCGGTCGCGCCGATCTACGACGTCACCGACGTGCTCGGCGATCCGCAGTACGCGGCGCTCGGCTCGGTCGTGTCGGTGCCGGACACGGAGCTCGGCGCATTCCGCACCCACAACGTGCCGTTCCGGCTGTCCGACACGCCCGGCGCGATCCGCTGGGGCGGCCCGCCGCGCGGCACGCACAACGACGAAGTATTCGGCGCATTGGGCCTGGAGCGGCGCGAGATCGCCGATTTGACCGAACGAGGCGTGATATGAAAACCAGCGCGACTTACCGCAGTTACCTGTACGTGCCCGCACACAAGGCGCAGGTGGTGGAAAAGGCGTATGCGAGCGAAGCCGATGCCATCGTGCTCGACCTCGAGGATGCCGTGCCGGCCAGCCACAAGGCCGAAGCACGCCAGGCGGCCGCCGCGATCCTCGCGGACGGCCCGCCGAAGCCGACGTACGTGCGGATAAACCCGATCGGCAGCCCGTGGTGCCGCGACGACGTCGACGCGATCGCACAGCCCGCGCTGCAGGCGCTGCGCCTGCCGAAGTGCGACCTGCCGCAGCATATCCAGGAAGTGGCGGGCTGGCTCGATGCGCTCGGCAGCGACGCGGGGATCCAGATCCTGATCGAATCGGCGTACGGCGTCGAGACGGCCTACCAGCTCGCCACCGCGTCGCCGCGGCTGGAGCGCATCGGGCTCGGCGAGAGCGACCTGCGCGCCGACCTGCAGATCGGCGTCGACAACTTCACGCTCGAGGTGTGCCGCGCGCGCTGCGTCGTGGTGTCCCGCGCGGCCGGGCTCGCCGGGCCGATCCAGACCGTCTATCACACGCTGCCCGACCTCGACGGCCTGAAGGAATCGACGTTGCGCGCGAAGTCGATGGGCTTTCTCGGCCGCTTCGCGATCCATCCGTCGCAGCTCGCGGTGATCAACGACGTGTTCACGCCGTCGGAGGACGAGATCCGCGCGGCCGAGCGCGTGCTGGAGGCGGTGGACGCGGCGGCGGGCAAGGCATCGGCGTCGTCGGTGTTCGTGCTGCCGGACGGCCGCGTGGTCGCGCCGCCGCTGATCGCGAACGCGCGCGTGACGCTCGCGCTCGCGAACAATCTTCGACTCAGTGGAGCGCTGGCATGAGCACGCCCGACACGATATCCGCCCCTTCCGCCGCGCGCGCCGAACGGCCGGCGGCGGTCCACCCCGGCGCAGGCGACGCGGCGCTGCCGCCCGACGGCATCGTCGCCGCGCTCGGCCGCTTCGCGGCGGCGGCGCGCGCCGACGGGCTGAGCCGCACGCTGCGCACCGAGGCCGCCGCGCGCGTGCTCGACGTGGTCGGCAACAGCCTGATCGCGCACGGCGAGCCGGTCGCGCAGTCGGTGCTGCAGGTCACGCGGCGCTGGGCCGGCAGCGGCCGCGCGAGCGTGATCGGCGCGCCGGACCGGCTGCCGGCCGCGAGCGCCGCGCTCGTCAACGGCACGCTCGCGCATGCGATGGATTTCGACGATTCGCACATGCTGTCGGTGCTGCACCCGAGCGCGTCGGTGATCCCGGCCGCGCTCGCCGCCGCGCAGGCGAGCGGCGCGTCGGGCGCGGCGCTGCTCGACGCGATCACGGTCGGCACCGAGATCTGCATCCGGCTCGGCGTGGCCGCGTACAACGAGCGGCTCGGCAATTCGGTGTTCTTCGAGCGCGGCCAGCATGCGACGTCGATCTGCGGCACGCTCGGCGCGGCGGCCGCGGCGGCGATGCTGTTCGGGCTCGACGCCGCGCAGATCGCCGCCGCGCTCGGGATCGCCGCGAGCATGGGCGCGGGGCTGCTCGAGGCGAACCGCACCGGCGGCTCGGTGAAGCGGATCCACTGCGGCTGGGCCGCGCATGCGGGCGTGAGCGCGGCGGAACTGGCCGGCGCGGGCGTGACCGCGCCGCCCACCGCGCTCGAAGGCCGATTCGGCTTTTTCCACGCGTGGTGCGGCGACCAGGCCGACGCCGGCGCGGTGCTGCGCGACCTCGGCGACGAATGGGAGACGAGCCGGATCATCTTCAAGCCGTATCCGTGCAACCACTTCACGCATCCGGGCATCGACGCGGCGCTGCAGCTGAAGGCGGACGGCGTGACGGCCGACGACGTGGTGTGGGCCGAGCTGCGGGTCGCGACGTCGACACTGCGCACGATCGGCGAGCCGGCCGAGCTGAAGGCGAACCCGCCGAACGGCTATGCGGCGGCGTTTTCGGGGCCGTACACGGTCGCGGCCGCGCTGCTCGGCGGCGGCGGGCTCGGCGTGTGGTTCGACGATTTCGACGACGCACGCGCGCAGGAGCCCGCGCGGCGCGCGCTCGCCGCGAAGGTGCGCTGTGTCGCCGATCCGTGGTGCGACGCGCGCTTCCCGAATTTCCTGCCGGCGGTGCTGCGCGTGCAGTTGCGCGACGGCGAGGAGCGGGAGGTGCGGATCGAGTCGAGCAAGGGCACCAACGCGCGGCCGCTCACCGAGCAGGAGCTCACCGCGAAGTTCGTGCTGGCGGCGAGCTCGGCGATCGGCATAACGCGCGCGCTGGCGCTGCGCGACGCGGTTCGCGAACTCGCGGACGACGCGCCGCTCGATGCGCTCGCCGCGCTGACGTCCGGCGTGCGGCCTCACGCGGAACAGCCGGGAGGGCACGCATCTTGAACGCACCCCGCTGGAACAAGCGGCCGCCCGGCTCGAACTGGGGCGACTTCGGCCCGGACGACCAGAAGGGGCGGCTGAACTGGCTGACCCCGGAGAAGGTGCGGCAGGGCGTGGCCGAGGTGCGCGCCGGGCTGTCGTTCTCGCTGAGCCTGCCGCTCGATGTGCCGCGCGGCGGCGGGCTGAACGCGCGACGCCGGCCGCCGGCGATCATGCCGGCGCTGCTCGGCGGCAAGCCGTACTTCGGCTATCGCGCGGACGAACAGGTGGCGAACGCCACCGATGTGGTCTGCGACGATTCGTTCTGCATGCACTCGCAGTTCTCGACGCAGTGGGACGGCCTGTCGCACGTGGGCGGCCTGTTCGACGCGGACGACGACGGCGAGCCCGAGATCGTGTTCTACAACGGCTTCCGGATGGGCGAGCACCTGCGGGTGCCGCAGGAGGGCGATGCGGCGGGCGGCGCGCGCGCGCTCGGCATCGAGGTGATGGCGCAGACGGGCGTGCAGGGGCGCGGCGTGCTGATCGACCTGCGGCGCCACTTCGGCGATGCGCGCACCAAGGTCGGCTTCGACCAGCTGATGCGCGTGATGGACGCGGACGACGTGCGGGTCGAGCGCGGCGACATCGTCTGCCTCCACACCGGCTTCGCCGACCTGCTGCTGCACGACGACGGCGGTTCGCCCGCGACGGTCGGCAGCGCATGCGTGCTGGACAGCAGCGACGTGCGGCTGCTGCGCTGGATCGACGAATCGGGGCTGGCCGCGCTCGCGGCCGACAACCACGCGATCGAGGAGCGTCCGCACAACGCGCAGCCGCTCGCGCAGCCGGGCGCGCTGATGCCGCTGCACGAGCTCTGCCTGTTCAAGCTCGGCATCCACCTCGGCGAGCTGTGGCACCTGACGCCGCTCGCCGACTGGCTGCACGCGCACCGCCGAAACCGGTTCCTGCTGACGGCGCCGCCGCTGCATATCCGCGGCCTGGTTGGTGCACCCGTGAATCCGGTCGCGACCGTTTGAGCGCGCGGGCGGCGGGTTCGTGGCGGCCGCCGCCCGTCTTTTTTGCGCTGCAACCCGATCGCACAATACGGAAAATCAATTGCGGATTGGCGGTTTTATCGGAAAAATCGCGACGTAGAACAGGATTTAATTTAAAAAACCATCCAATAACGTCGGCTATAGAAAAATTATCCGCGCGTCAAGATTGGACTATTCTTGTGCATTGCACTAAATATCAGGGAAATTCTCTAATTGCGTTAACGCGTAATTAGGGCTCGGTGATTAACCTGTTTAGTGGATGGTCACAATCATGAATCTTCGATCGATCGACTTGAACCTGCTGGTGATACTCGACGCGCTGCTGACGGAGAAGCAGGTCACGCGGGCCGGCCTGAAGATCGGCCTCACGCAGCCGGCCGTGAGCAACGCGCTGTCGCGCCTGCGCTACGTGTTCAAGGACGAGATTCTCGCGCGCTCGACCCTCGGCATGGAGCTGACGCCGCGCGCGCAGGCGCTCGTGCTGCCGGTTCGGCAGATCATGCAACAAATCGAGGCATTATTTGAATCGGATTATCAATTCAATCCGTATACGTCGGAGCGACATTTCACGATCCGCATGTCGGATCTCACCGAATTGCTGATGTTGCCCGCATTGTTGCGCGTCATGCGGCACACGGCGCCGCATGTCGGCATGGACGTCGTGCACCTGAGCGCGGCCAAGACGGCCGACGCGCTCGAAGCGGGGCGGCTCGACCTGGCGGTCAGCGCGGGCATCGAGCATTCGGGCACGCTGTCGTCGCAAACGGTGTTTCAGGACCGGCTCGTCTGCGTGCTGAGCCGCGGCCACCCGGAGGCGGAGCGGCCGCTGACGCTCGAACGCTTCCTCGCGCTCGACTTCCTCAACGTGTCGATCAACCCGGTGGACCACAGCCTGATCGACACGCTGCTCGCGAACATGAACTTCACGCGGCGCATCGCGCTGAACGTGCCGCACTGGCTCGTCGTGCCGAACATGCTCGACGCGCTGCCGTACGCGGTGATCATGTCGGAGCGGCACGCGCTGAGCCTCGACGACGCGCGGCTCGTGATCCGCGAACTGCCGCTGCCGATGGAGCCCGTCACCTGGTCGCTGTACTGGCACCGCCGCTACGACGCGAGCAACGCGCACGCGTGGCTGCGCAACTGCATCGTCGAGGTCGCGGAAGCGCTCGAGCAGGACGTCACGGCGGCGGCGTAGCGCGCCGTCCGCCGTGGTGCTGCCCGCTCATCCAACCACCAGCAGCGGCGGCAGCGCTGCGACGTCGGGCTGCTCGTCGAGCCGCCACAAGGTGTCGAGCGCCGCGCGCGTCTGCGCGTCGCGCCAGTGCCGCCGGCAGTTCTTCGCGAACTTCGCCTCGTAGTCGCCGCGCTGCATCGGCCGCGTCGGCGAGCCGGGCAGGTCGTCCACCTGCTTCGTGAAGGTCGCGCCGTCGTCGCGCACGGCCGTCACGCGGTTCGGCGCCTGCGCCGGATAGCGGGCGGTCAGCGCCGGGTCCGCGTGCACCGTGACCTTGTCGATCAGCACGCGCAGCGCCGGATCGTGCAGCGCATCGTGCCGGTAGCTCTCGGTCGTGATGTCGCCGTCGAGCATCGCGCGCGCGACGATGTACGGCAGGCTGTGGTCGGCGGTCTCGTGGGTCGGCGGCGCCCACTTTTCCCGGTCGCGGCCGGCCGTCACGTAGCCGACCTCGGTCGTGTGGATCTCGATGCGGCGGATGCGGCGCAGGTCGCCGGCCTGCGCGGCGACGTCGAGCGCCGCCGGGATCGCCGTCTGCGTGAGCCCTTGCGCGGGATAGAACTTCACGAAGCACTTGCCGATCCGGAACGCGCCGCCGCGCCCGCCGAATTCGCCCGTGTCGAGCGCGAACGGCCCGGACACCTGCGGGAAGAACCCGGCCATCCCCTCGAAGATCGGCGACGGGCCGGTGAGCCCGGCGCGCGCGAGCTGCGTCGAGAACACCGCATTGCGCGCGGCGTCCGCATCGGCGAGCGCCTTCCAGTTCGACAGCGCCTGCACGCGCGTCTGGTTCAGCGCGAGATGGCTGTTGATCGACAGGCTGATCGCCTGCACGAGCTGCGGCGTGGGCAGGCGCATCAGCTTGCCGGCGGCGAGCGCGACCGCCGGCAGGCTGTAGCACGTGTGATCCCAGCCGCGCGGGCTGATCGCGGCGGCGTCCATCAGCCGGCACGCGATCTCGTACGCGATCGCGATCGACAGGATCAGGTCGCGGCCGCTCGCGTGCTGCGCTTCCGCGACGGCGAGGCACGCGGACATGTTGTCGCTCGGGTGGCCGGTCTCCTTGCCGGCGTACGCGTCGTTGAAATCGAAGTAGCGCAGCGCGGTGCCGGTCGCGAAGGCCGCGAGATCGGGGCTCGTGCGCTGCGCGGTGCCGATCACCGTCGCGGTGCCGCCGGGCGACGCGAGCGCCGCGTCGCGCGCGATGCGCACCGGCCGTTCGTCGTGCGCGGCGATCGCGCAGCCGAGCGCGTCGATCAGGTGCGCCTTGACCGTCTCGACCGTGGCGGCGTCGAGGTCGTGGTACTGCAGCCCGGCCGCGTAGTCGGCGAGCTGTTGCGCGAGGTCCGGGCGGCCGGTGCGCGGGTCGGCCGTGGTTGACGCAGCGGCGCGGCCGAAGGGCAGCGCGAGCGCGGCGCCGGACAGCGTGGAAAGGAAGTGGCGGCGATTCATGTTCGAAGACTCCAAAGGTTCCTGAAGCTGGGAGAGAGGCGGCAGGCTCAGAACGCCTTGCGCATGCCGAGCGCGACGCCCACGCTGCTGGCGCGGCCGGCGGCGAGCGTGTAGTGCAGGAAGTTGTAGTTGTCGTTGTCGAAATCGAGCGCGGCGCGGCGCACGTAGCCGCCCGCCAGGTACAGCGTCGTGGCTTTCGACACGAAGTAGTTCAGTTGCAGCGTGACCTGCTGCGGGTTGGCCGGCTGCGGCGTGCCCGCCTGCGCGTTCGCGGGGTTCTGCGCGTGGATGTCCTCGTAGTAGAACGCGCCGATCGCCTGCAGGAAATCGCTGATGCGGTAGCGCATGCCGGCCCACCAGAACGTGTAGCGCGTGACGACCGACGGCGTGTTCACGCCGCTCTGGCCGTGCACGACGCCGGCCATCAGTTGCGCGCGATCGAGCGGCACGATCACGGACGCGGCGTAGCGGCGGAAATGCGCGAAGCCGCCCGGCTGCGGCGTGTGGACGTCGTCGAACGCGGCGGCGAACGAGAACGCGCCGCCCGCATAGTCGAAGCCGGCGCCGTACGCGGCGTTCGACTGGAACGCGCCCGGCGTGCCGCCGAACGCGTAGTGCGTTTCGAGCGTCAGCGCGCCGACCTTCGCGACGTACTTGGCGACGTTGTTCTCGCGGAAGTTGATGCCGATGACCGCGCCGGCCGGCTCGTACAGCGTCGAATACGCGCCGGTCGGCGAGTAGCGCTCCATGATGTCGAACAGCGTCGAGTACTGGCGGCCGAGCCGCAGCGCGCCCCAGCGTTCGTGCTGCAGTGCGACCCACGCGGAGCGGTCGAAGCCGCCGCCGCCGGTGGCGCTGCCGTTGTTCAGGTTGAAGCCGCTTTCGAGCCGGAACGCCGCCTGCCAGCCGCCGCCGAGATCCTCGACGCCCTTCAGGCCCCAGCGCGAGCCGCTCTTGCCGCCCGACGCCATGCGCACCTGCGACACCGACGACTTGTCGCCGGGCGCGGCCTGGTGCGTGAGGAATTCCGTGTAGATATCGGCGATGCCGTACAGCGTCACGCTGCTCTGCGCGCAGGCGCCGGCCGATACGAGGCCCAGTCCGCACAAGGCGGACATCCGCTTGCCCATGGGTCGTCTCCTTTGGGGTGGTTTTTTTGGATTGATGCGCCGTGCCGGTCGGGCGGCACGGCGGTGCTGCGGGGGCGCCGCTATCCGGGCCGGGCGGCGAACGGGCGGCCCGGCGCGCGGTGGAGAGAACGAAACGGGGCGGCGCGGCAGGACGGGCGCATCGCGGCGTAGCCTTGCACGCTCAGCGCGCGCGCGCCTGCACGGCCGCGTGGCGCGCGAGCACGCGCCTCGCGCGCGCGACGCCCGGCGCGTCGACCATCCGGCCGTCGACGCGCAGCGCGCCGCGTCCGCTGTCGCGCGCGTCCTCGTACGCGGCCAGCACCGCGCGCGCGTCGCGCACCGCGTCGTCGTCGGGCCGGAACGCGCGGTTCAGCGCGTCGACCTGCAGCGGGTGAATGCAGGTCGCGCCCGCATAGCCGAGCGCCGCCGATGCGCGCGCGATGCGCTCGAACGCGTCGAGGTCGCGCAGCTCGTCGAGGCCGCCGATCAGGCCGAGCGGCAGGATGCCGGCGGCCCGCGCGGCGATGATCAGCAATTGCTTCGGCACGCGCAGCACGTCGGCGCCGGCGTCGCTCTCGCAGTGCAGCGCGAAATCGCCGCCGCCGAGCATCATCGCGACGACGCGCGGCGACGCGCGCGCGATCCGGTCCATCGCCTGGAACGCCTGCGGCGTCTCGACGATCGCGACGATCCGCGTGCCGCCGGGCGTCGCGCCGGCGCCTGCCTCGAGCGTGTCCAGCAGCTCGTCGATCGCCTCGACGTGCGAGCCGCCGCGCACCTTCGGCAGCACGACGCCCTGCGCGCCGGCCCGCACGGCCGCGCGCAGGTCCGGCACGAGCAGGTCGAGCGGGCCGTTCGCGCGCACCAGCACGTCGCGGCCGGCGGCGCGCAGCATCGGCACCGCGTCGGCGAGCGCGTCGCGGGCCGCCGGCTTGTTCTCGGGCGGCACGCTGTCCTCGAGATCGAGGATCAGCGCATCGGCGTCGCTGGCGGCCGCTTTCGCGACGAAACGGGGGACGTGGGCGGGCACGTAGAGCAGCGAGCGCCAGACGGGTTGCGGCGACGAATTCATCGTTGTTCTCGTAAAATGAAAGTCACTTTCATTTTTGTGATGGATGGCCCCATTCGTCAAGATTATCGTTAACGCCTAGTTTCAAGGGGCTTTGAAAGAAGATGACGCGCCGAAGCCGGTCGAATTCATGTTGATGTCATCGACGTTCTGCATATAATGAAAGTGACTTTCATTTTTCAAGATGCCGGCCGGCGCCTCGCGGTGAGGGGCGGCACGGCATCGCCAGAGGTGCATATGAGCAAGGTGGAGACAGGCAATCCGGCGGAAGGCGGCGTGGCTGCGGTCAATCGCGCACTTACGGCGCTGCTCGCGTTCGGCAGCGCGCCGGGCGGGCTGATGCTCGCGCAGGTGAGCGAGGAGACGGGCCTCAACATGAGCACGCTGCTGCGGATGTTCGAGTCGCTCGAGCAGTTCCGCTTCATCAAGCGGCTGCCCGACGGGCGCTACGTGCTGGGGCCGGCGGTGTTCCAGCTCGGCATGATGTACCGCGAGTCGTTCCAGCTGCGCGAGTACGTGATGCCGATCCTGTCGACGCTGTCGGCGGACACCGGCGAGACGGCCGCGTTCTACGTGCGCGAAGGCGACCAGCGCGTGTGCCTGTTCCGCATCCAGGCGCAGCGTTCGGTGCGCACGCACCTGCGCGAGGGCGACCGCTTTCCGCTCGACGTCGGCGCGGCCGGGCGCGTGCTGCTCGCGTTCTCCGGCACGCGCGGCGGCGATTACGAGAAGACGGCCGAGCAGGGCTATGCGGTGTCGATCGCCGAGCGCGACCCGGAGAGCGCGGCGATCGCGTGCCCGGCGTTCGGCGTCGGCCGCGTGCTGAGCGGCGCGATCTCGCTCGGCGTGCCGCGCTACCGCTTCAACAAGAAGGTGCTCGCCGACTACCTGCCGCGTGTGCAGGCGGCCGCCGCCGAGTTGACGCATGCGCTGGGCGGCGACCTGCCCGCGGCCGGCGGCGCGTTCCGCGCGGCCGACCAGCTCGGCGCGCTGCTCGAATAGCGCCGGCGCGCGGCGCGCGCACTCCGCCCCGAACGACACCCACACCAACCAGGAGACACGTATGTTCGTTCCCGATACGCAGGCCGCCGACGCGGCCGGCGCGCGCCGTCGCGCGCCCACCGGCCCGATCCATCCGAAGTCGTTCGACGCCGGCGCGCGCGGGCCGCTGGCGTGCGTGCGCGTGGTCGACCTGTCGCGCCTGATGGCGGGCAACATGCTGAGCGTACAGCTCGCCGATTTCGGCGCGGACGTCGTGAAGGTCGAGAGCGAGCGCGGCGACACGCTGCGCGCGGTGGGCGCGGGCGGGGTCAGCACCAACTGGAAGGTATACGGGCGCAACAAGCGCAGCGTGTGCGTCGACCTGCGCGCGCCGGAAGGCCTCGACATCGTGCGCAGTCTGGTGCGCGACGCGGACGTGTTCGTCGAGAGCTTCAAGCCGGGCGTCGCCGAGAAGATGGGGCTCGGCCCGGACGCGCTGCTCGCGATCCGTCCGCAGCTCGTGATCGCGCGCATCTCCGGCTGGGGGCAGACCGGGCCGTTTCGCCACAAGCCGGGCTTCGGCACGCTCGCGGAAGGGTATGCGGGCTTCGCGGCGATCAACGGCTTCGCCGACCGCGAGCCGGTGCTGCCGCCGATGTTTCTCGGCGACATGACGGCCGGGCTGTCCGGCGCGATCGCGGTGCTGGTCGCGCTGCATGCGCGCGACGCGCACGGCGCGGCGGGGCAGGTGCTCGATGTGTCGCTGTTCGAGCCGCTGCTGTCGATCCTCGGGCCGGCCGCGGCGAACTACGCGCTGACCGGCCAGGTGAAGGCGCGCACCGGCAGCCGCTCGTCGAACACCGCGCCGCGCAACGCGTATCGCACCCGCGACGGCAAGTGGCTGTGCCTGTCGAGCTCGACGCAGGCGATGGCCGAGCGGCTGTTCCGCGCGATCGGCCGCGCGGACCTGATCGACGATCCGCGCTACGCGACCAACGTGCAGCGCGTGCAGCACGCGGAAGCGCTCGACGCGATCGTCGGCGCGTTCATCGGCGCGCGCGATCTCGACGCCAACCTCGCGTTCTTCGAGGAAGCGGGCGTGACGGCCGGGCCGATCCACGACATCGCGCAGATCGTCGCGGACCATTACGTGATCGAGCGCGAGGCGCTGGTCGAGCTGCCCGACGACGACGTCGGCAGCCTGCCGATGCACAACATCACGCCGCGCTTGTCGGGCACGCCCGGCACGTTCCGCCGGCCCGCGCCCGCGCTCGGCGAGCACAACCGCGAGATCCTGCTGCCGCTGCTCGGCGAGCACGAATACGAACGGCTGGCGGAGCTTGGCGTGATTCGTTCGGAATAGGCGTGGCACCGCGCGACGCGGCCGCCATCGACGGCTGCGCGCGCCGGCCCGCACGCATTGGACTTTGCATGGAGGAGACACCCATGAAGCCACGCTGGACCCATCGGCCGCCCGGCTCGAACTGGGGGGATTTCGGCCCGGACGACCAGAAAGGGCGGTTGAACTGGCTGACGCCCGACGCCGTGCTGCGCGGTGTCGCGGAAGTGCGCGAAGGCCGCGTGTTCTCGCTGAGCCTGCCGCTCGACGTGCCGCGCGGCGGCGGGCTGAACGCGCGGCGCCGGCCGCCGGCGATCATGCCGGCGCTGCTCGGCGACAAGCCGTACTTCGGCTACCGCGCCGACGAACAAGTTGCGAACGCAACCGATGTGGTGTGCGACGACGCGTTCTGCATGCACGCGCAGTTCTCGACGCAGTGGGATGCGCTGTCGCACGTCGGCTCGCTGTTCGACCCGGACGGCGGCGGCGACCCGCAGCGCGTGTTCTACAACGGCTACCAGATGGGCGAGCACATCCGCGTGCCCGAAGCGGGTGCGCCGCAGGGCGGCGCGCACGCGCTCGGCATCGAGGTGATGGCGCAGACGGGCGTGCAGGGGCGCGGCGTGCTGGTCGACCTGCGCCGCCACTTCGGCGACGAACGGCGCAAGATCGGCTACGCGGAGTGGATGGCCGTGCTGCGCGCGGACGACGTGCAGGTCGAGCGCGGCGACATCGTGTGCGTGCACACGGGGTTTGCCGACCGGCTGCTCGAGGCCGCCGCGCGCGGCGACGAGGGTGCGCCGCACGCGTGCTGCGTGCTCGACGGCGACGATGCGCGGCTGCTGGAATGGATCGCCGAATCGGGGCTCGCCGCGCTCGCGGCCGACAACCACGCGGTGGAGGAGCGCCCGCACAACGCGCCGCCGCGTGCGCGGCCCGGCGCGCTGATGCCGCTGCACGAGCTGTGCCTGTTCAAGCTCGGCATCCATCTCGGCGAGCTGTGGCACCTGACGCCGCTCGCCGACTGGCTGCGCGCGCACCGGCGCAACCGCTTCCTGCTGACCGCGCCGCCGCTGCACCTGCGTGGAATGGTCGGCTCGCCGGTCAACCCGGTCGCCACCGTGTGAACGCCGTCGCCGCGCGCGGATCGCGCCGGCGCCCTGTCTGCCGCCGCGCGCAATGCATGCGATGCACGCAATGCGCGGCCGGCTCACCGAGGAAACGTCATGTCCCATTCTGCTGCGGCGTCGATCGCCGCGCGCATCGACCGGCTGCCCGCGACGGCCAGCATCTGGAAGCTCGTGCTGTTCCTGAGCGTCGGCGGGTTCTTCGAGGTCTACGACCTGTTCCAGATGACCTACCTGCCGCCCGGGCTGATCCGCGACGGCATCTTCCACACCGGCGCGCACGGCGTGCTCGGCATGTCGGACCAGGGCGCGCTCGGCGCGGCGACGTTCGCCGGGCTGTTCATCGGCGAGATGTTCGTGTCGCGCCTCGCCGATCGCTACGGGCGGCGCGCGGTGTTCACCGGCGCGCTGCTGCTCTATACGGCCGCGAGCCTCGCGATGTGCGTGCAGACGAGCGCGCTCGGCATTCTCGTGTGCCGCTTCGTCGCGGGCTGCGGCGTGGGCGCGGAGCTGATCACGATCGGCGCGTTCCTGACCGAGCTGGTGCCGAAGGCCGTGCGCGGCCGCGCGTTCGCGGTGTGCTTCGCGGTCGGCTACCTGGCGATGCCGGTGCTCGCGCTGGTGTCGTGGCTGTGGGTGCCGCGCGATCCGCTCGGGCTCGCCGGCTGGCGCTGGGTCGTGCTGCTCGGCGGCAGCGGCGCGGTGGTGGTGTGGTGGCTGCAGTCGCGGCTGCCGGAATCGCCGCGCTGGCTCGTGCTCGCCGGCCGCGAAGCCGAGGCCGAGGCCGTGCTGCAGCGGCTCGAGCAGGCGGTGGCGCGCGAATCGGGCCGGCCGCTGCCGGCCGTGCGGGCGCCGGCCGCCGCGGCGCCGCGCGCGCAGCGGGCACCGTCGATGTGGGATGCGCGGCATCGCGGCCGCACGGCGATGCTGATCGCGTTCAACGCGTTCCTGAGCATCGGCTTCTTCGGCTTCAGCCAGTGGCTGCCGACATTGCTCGCCGCGCAGGGCGCGACCGTCACGAAGAGCCTCTGGTATGCGTTCGTGATCGCGTTCGCGTATCCGGTGTCGCCGTTCGTCGCGGGCCTGCTCGCGGACCGCATCGAGCGCAAGTGGCTGATCGTCGCCGCCGCGTTCGGCGTCGCACTGTTCGGCACCGCGTTCGCGATGGCGTCGCAGGCGCCGTTCGTGATCGCGTTCGGCGTGCTCGTCACGCTGGCGAACACGGTGCTCGCGAGCAACGGGACGGCCTACCAGTCGGAAGTGTTCCCGACCGAGATTCGCGGGCGCGCGCTCGGCTTCGTGCATTCGATCGGCCGCCTGACGGGCATCGCGAGCAGCTTCATCGTCGCGCTGCTGCTCGAGCGCGCGGGCGTGCCGGCGGTGTTCGCGCTGATCGGCGGCAGCATGCTGATCGTGATGCTGTCGATCGGCGTGTTCGGGCCGCGCACCAACAACCGCGCGCTCGACGAGATCGCGGACGGCGAGGTGGCTGCCGCGACGGGTGAGGTGGCGGGCGCGGGCCTCGACGCGCTGCCGACGCGGCGGTCGTGAGCGTCGCGGCGGCGGCGGCGCGCGCGCGGCGCATGATTCAGTTGCCCGCGCCGCCGGCAGGCGGACCGCTTTGCGAACGCTGCCGCGACGGGCAGCAGACCGACCCGTACGAGCAGAACACGCAGCAGTCGCCGGGCTTCGGTTTCAGCAGCGCCTTGCAGCCCTGGCATTCGTAGAAGAACCGGCACGCGTCGAGCGGCATCGTTTCCTGCCGCGCGAAACCGCAATGCGGGCAGGTCAGCACGGATTCCAGTCGGAGTTCGGTCATGATGGTCCTTTGCGATTGAATGCCGGCCCGTATCGGCTTCAACGTTCGCTCGTTCGTTCGTCCGGCGGCGGCGATGGCGACCACCGCCGGCGAATCAGCGCGTCGAGCGAAAGGCGGCCACCGCCGCGGCACAGCAGCACGAGCAGCATCGCCGCCCACTGCAGGTGCGTCGGCCACGCGAGCGGATACACGAAGATCTCGATCACGGCGGTCATGCCGAGCAGCACCAGCGCGACCGGCCGCACGCCGAGGCCCAGCACGAGCAGCACGGGCGTGCCGAGCTCGATCGACACGGCCAGGTAGGCCGCGAGGTCGGGCGGCAGCAGCGGCAGCCGGTACTCGTCGCGGAACAGCGCGAGCGCGGCGTTCCAGTCCGCGAGCTTGACCATCGCCGAATTCCAGAAGATCGTGGCGACCGCGAGCCGCAGCGGAATGGCGAGCAGCCCGTCGGGCACGCGGTCGAGCCGCCGGATCGCGCGCGCCAGCACGACGTGCAGCGGCATGCGGATGGGGTGGGGGCGGGCGGGCCGGGTCATGATGTCGCTCCTTCGCCAGGTGGCCCGCGCCCGGGCGCCTGCTCGATGTCGGTAAAGCAGCCGCGCGCGAGCAGGACCGCGAGCAACGCATGCCCGTCGGCGTCCGGCGCGCGCGACAGCGCGTCGCGTATCCGGGCGCCCGCGACGAGTGCGGTGGCGATCCGCCATTCGCGGCCGGTCAGCCGCAGCGTGTCGATGCCGGTCGCGGTGGACTGCACGAGCAGGTACACCGGGCCGCTGTCCATCGCGATGCGCGACAATGCTTCGGTGTCCTGTTCGAGAACGGCACGCCAGATCATGTCGGCCGGACACGCGCACCGCAGCAGCGTGACGGCCGGGTGCCGGCGCAGCCGCAGCGCGCCGAGCGTGTCGTCGTCGAACGCGGCGAGACGGGCGAGCTCGAGCGGTGGCGCGTCCTGCGCGTGCAGCACGACGTTGACTTGCCATTCGACGCGCGCGACGTCGACGAGATGCGGCATCGACGCGATCGCCTCCAGTTGCGTCAGGAATGCGGGGAACGCCGCGCCGTACGTGTCGAGCCACGCGCTGTCCGGCGGCACGGCGTCGATGAAGCGCCGCGCGGCGCCTTCGAAGCAGGCCGCCCCGACAAGCCGTTCGAACGCCGGAAACGCGAGCCGGAGCGCGTTCACGAGGGCGGCCGTCGCGGTGTTGCGATGGATCGACACGCGCGCGCGAGGCGCGAGCCCGTCACGCGCGATCCAGGCCGACGCGGCGTGCCCGCCGCTGGCCAGGTCGCGGTGGAACGCATGCTGCAGCTCAGCCAGCGACGGCGCTTGGCGCGGCATGCCGGGCCTCCTCCAGGATCGATTCCGCAATGGCCGCCTCGCGCAGCAGCACGTCGAGCGGCGGCACGCCGGTATCCCATTCGATCAGCGTCGGCACCGGGCCGGTGCGGCGCACGACATCGCGGTACAGCGCCCAGACCTCGGGCGCGACGCGCGCGCCGTGATCGTCGATGCGCAGCGTGCGGCCGCCGTCGAGCCGGGCGACGCGATGCCCGGCCAGGTGGATTTCTCCGATCGCTGCGGCGGGCAGCGCGGCGAGATACGTCTGCGGGTTCCAGCCGTGATTGCATGCGCTCACGTAGAGGTTGTTGACATCGCACAGCAGCCCGCAGCCGGTGCGCCGCGCGAGTTCGGCGAGGAACGTCCACTCGGGTAGCGTCGAATGCACGAAGCGCAGGTAGGTGGACGGGTTTTCGACGAGGATGCGGCGGCCGAGCGCGGCCTGCATCTGGTCGACGTGCCGGCTCACGACCGCCAGCGCCTCTTCGGTCATCGGCAGCGGCAGCAGGTCGGCCAGATAGCGGCCGCCGATCGCGCTCCACGCCAGGTGCTCCGACACGAGGCCGGGTTCGAAGCGCCGCACCGCCGCGCGTATGCGGGCCAGATGGGCCGCATCGAGCCCGTCCGCGCTGCCGAGCGACAGGCCGACCCCGTGCAGCGACAGCGGATAGTCGCGGCGGATCGCGTCCAGGCAGCGCGGCGCGGCGCCGCCGCCGAGGTAGTTCTCGGTGTGCACCTCGAACCACGCGCACGCCGGCTGCCGCGCCAGCGCGTCGCGGTGGTGGCGAAAGCGCAGCCCCACCCCGGCGCGTGCCGGCACCGTGCCGTTGTCGACCGCGGTCATGACCGGTCCGCGTGCTAGCCGGCCTTCAGCTTCCCGCCGGCGAGCTTGCCGCAGTCGCCGGCCGGCAGCAGCACGAACGATTTCGAATCGCGCGCTTGCGTGGCCTGGCCGGCGCAGGAATGCGCGCCTTCCGCGCAGTCGTTCTTCGCGACGGCGTTCACGCCATAGCATTTCTCGAGATGGTTTTGTGCCATTCTTGCCATGTTGTCTTTGACGACCTGCGGCATGCCGCTCATGTCCTTCATGCCCTGCGCGAGCCCGGGCGCGGCCTGCATCGCGAGCGCGAGCCCGATGGCGGCCGACAGCGAGGAAATGGTCGAAACGGACGGGTTCATGGTGACGTCTCCAGAGGGGGATCGCCGGTGCGCGACCTTGTCAGGAAATTCGCTCCCGCACGACAAAAGGTTACGCGGCCCGGGCGGTTTTTTCCGTACCGGATCGCGCATGGGAGTGCGTGGCCATGACGGACGGGAACGACGATCGGCGGCGCCGCGTCCGGCTGGTGAAGCCGGCGCCGGCCGCCGCGCCCGACCCCGGCGAAGACGCCGCCGGCGCGGCCGGCCCGGCAGCCACGCGCGCGGACGGCTCGCCCGACTGGTCGATGCTGATGGCATGCGCGCAGATCGGCGACCGCACCGCGTACCGGCGCCTGCTCGACAGCGTGACGCCGTACCTGAGGCGGTTCGCCGCGCGGCACGGCGTGCACGCGGATGCGGTCGACGACGTGGTGCAGGAGATCCTGATCTCGCTGCACCAGATGCGTCGCACGTATTCGCCGGAGCGGCCGTTCGGCCCGTGGCTGGTTGCGATCGCCAGCCGCCGGATCGTCGACGCGCTGCGCCGGCAGGGGCGCGCGCTGTCGCGCGAGACGCCGCTCGACCCCGACCATGAAACCTTGTCCGGCGCTGGAGCGAATCTGATGGAAGAAGCGGCCGATGCGCAGGTGCTGCATGCGTTGCTCGCGCAGTTGCCACCCGGCCAGCGCGACGCGGTCCGGCTGCTGAAGCTCGAGGAGATGTCGCTGAAGGAGGCGGCGGCCGCGACCGGCATGAGCGTCGCCGCGCTGAAGGTCGCCGTCCATCGCGGGGTCAGGACGCTGCGCAAGCTGCTGGGAAACGACGGGAGCGGTCGATGAAGCGGTCGACAACCGAACTGATCGAGTCGCTGGTCGCCGACGGGGCGCCGGCGCGCGTGTTGCGCGGCCCGTTGCGCCGTGCGGCCGGCTGGCTGCTGTTCGCGGCGCTGCTGGTCGCGTGCGTCGCGCTCGCGCATGGCGTGCGGCCGGATCTGCCGTCGAAGCTGCGCGACCCCGCATTCGTCACGAGCGTCGGCGCGGCGGCGGCGACGGGCGTGCTGGCCGCGTTCGCCGCGTTCGTCGCGAGCGTGCCCGGGCGCTCGCTGCGCTGGCTGTGGCTACCGGTGCCGGCGTGGCTGGTGTGGGTGTCGTCGATCGGCTATGGGTGCCTCACGCACTGGGTCGAGATCGGGCCCGGCGGCGTGTCGTTCGGCGAAACGGCGCGCTGCTTCGCGACGCTCGTGCTGGTCGGCGTGCCGCTCGCGCTGGTGCTGGTCGTCATGCTGCGCCACGGCGCGCCGCTCGCGCCGGTGCCGGTCGCGATGGCGAGCGCGCTGGCGGTGTCGGCGCTCACGGCGACGGCGCTCTCCCTGTTTCATCCGCTCGACGCGACGCTCATGATCCTCGTATGGCACTTCGGCGTCGCGGCGATGCTGCTGGCGGCGAGCGCCCGATTCGGCCGCCGGCTGTTCGACTGGGTTGCGCCGCCGATGGGCTGACGCTGCGCGGCTTACGACGCACCCGCCACGTCGATCACGACCTTGCCGAACGGGCCGCGTTCGAGATGCGCGAACGCGGCCGGCGCATCGTCGAACGCATGGACGTGCTCGACGTGGTGCCGCTCGGCCCACCCGTCGAGGACGTGCCGATTACCGCGCTGTGGCCGCGCTCGCGCAATCTCGCACCGAAGGTGCGGGTGGTTGTCGACGCACTCGTCGACGCGTTCCGGCCGGTTCCACCGTGGGACCTGAACTGGCCCGCGTCGAACCGTACGCAGCATTGTTGACGCGGATGCGCTTACACTGGGTCCTCATTTTGAGTATCCTCGGTGAGGCCTGCACTTCGTCGGACACGAAATGATCAAACGTACGCGAATCGCCGCCGTTGCCATGGCCCTGGTTCTGGCCGTGCCGCTGATGGCCCTGTCGACGCCCGCCCGCTGCGATACGGCGCGCGCCGAAATCGACGACCAGTCCAGCGCGCAGACGCTGATCCGCTCCGTCACGCAAGAGATCCAGGCAGACATCCGCGCGCGCGCGATCGAGCCGGGCGATACGGCGCGCATCCGGGAAATCGTCAACCGCGACATCCTGCCCTACACGGATCTCAGGCGCACCACGCGGCTCGCGATGGGCCCGTTCTGGCAGAAGGCGACGCCCGAGCAGCAGGACGCGCTCGCGAAACAGTTCGAGCAATTGTTGATCCACACCTATTCGGGCGCGCTCGGGCTCGTGACGCCGAACCAGGAATTCCGCTATCCACCGCTGCGCGAGACGGCCGGCCAGACCGACATCGTCGTGAAGACGCTCGCGATGTACAACGGCGAGCCCGTCGCGATCGACTACCGCCTGTACCGTTCGCCGGCCGGCTGGCGCGTGTACGACCTGAACGTGATGGGCGTGTGGCTCGTGCAGATCTACCGCCACCAGTTCCGCGAGGAGATCCAGCAGAAGGGCGTCGACGGGCTGATCCGCACGCTGGCCGAGCGCAACGCGACGCTGTCCGCGACGCCGCCGCCGTGGAAGCAGTGACGCGCGGCGCGGCACGCTACCCCTGGAACAGCCGCCCCTGCCCCGACACCACCGATTCGAAATCGTCGCGCAGGAACGGCAGGATCGCGTCGGCGACGGGCTGCAGCTGGCGGCTCACGTAGAACGCATAGTCGATCGGCGCGCGCAGCGCCTCGAGCGGCTCCGGGCCGGCCGTCGTCATCATGTAGCTGATCCAGCCGCCGCGCTGGTATTGCAGCGGCCGCCCGTGCGCGTCGTTGAACGCATCGGCGAGGCGCGCCGCGCGCACGTGCGGCGGCACGTTGCGCTGGTACTCGCTGAGCGGCCGGCGCACGCGCTTGCGATAGATCAGCAGTTCGTCGAGTTCGCCCGCTAGGGTGCGGCGCACATAGTCGCGGATGAAATCCTGGTACGGCTCCCGCTTGAACACGCGCCGGTACAGCTCGCGCTGGAATTGCTGCGCGAGCGGGGTCCAGTCGGTGCGCACCGTCTCGAGGCCCTTGAACACGACGTCCTCGCCGCCGTCCGCGGCTTGCGCGAGGCCCGCGTAGCGCTTCTTGCTGCCTTCGTCCGCGCCGCGCACGGTCGGCATCAGGAAGCGGCGATAGTGCCGCTCGTACTGCAGCTCAAGCGCGCTCTCCAGCCCGAAGCGCTCGCGCAGCTGCGTCTGCCACCAGCGGTTCACGTGCTCGACCAGCGCGCGCCCGATGCGCGCGGCCGCGTCGTCGTCGTGCGGCCCCTTCAGCCAGACGAAGGTCGAATCGGTGTCGCCGTAGATCACCTCGTAGCCCTGCGCCTCGATCAGCTCGCGCGTGCGGTGCATGATCTCGTGGCCGCGCATCGTGATCGACGATGCGAGCCGCGGATCGAAGAAGCGGCAGCCGGTGGAGCCGAGCACGCCGTAGAACGCGTTCATGATGATCTTCAGCGCCTGCGACAGCGGCGCGTTGCGCTGGCGCTTCGCGAGCTCGCGGCCGTCCCAGACGCGCCGCACGATGTCCGGCAGGCAATGGCGCGTGCGCGAGAAGCGCGCGCCGAGAAAGCCCGGCACGGACGATTCGTCGCCGGGATCGGCGAGGCCCTCGATCAGCCCGACCGGGTCGATCAGGAACGTGCGGATGATCGACGGGTACAGGCTCTTGTAGTCGAACACCAGCACCGAATCGTAGAGGCCCGGCCGCGAATCCATCACGAAGCCGCCGGGGCTCGTCTGCCCGGTCACGTCGCCGAGGTTCGGCGCGACGTAGCCGAGCCGGTGCATGCGCGGCAGGTACAGGTGCGTGAAGGCCGCGACCGAGCCGCCGGTGCGATCGGCGGCAAGGCCCGTGACGCTCGCGCGTTCGAGCATGAACGACAGCAGGTCTGCCTTCGCGAAGATGCGCGTGACGAGCTCGCAGTCCTTCAGGTTGTAGCGCGCGAGCGCGGGCTTGTCGTGATCGAAGCGGCGCTGGATCTCGTCCATCCGCTGGTACGGGTTGTCGATCGACTTGCCCTCGCCGAGCAGTGCCTGCGCGACGTATTCGAGGCTGAACGACGGGAAGGTCCAGGTCGCGGATTTCAGCGCATCGATGCCGTCGATCAGCAGCCGGCCGGGCGCCGCCGCGAAGAAATGGTCGGGGTGCTGGCTGTGCGCGCGCCCTTCGAGCACGCTGCCGCCGCGCCCGAGCCGCAGCGGCACGCGATACTGCTCCGCGTGCGCGAGCAGCACGCGCAGGTCGAACTGGATCAGGTTCCAGCCGATGATCACGTCCGGGTCGTGCTGCGCGAACCAGTCGTTCAGCCGCGCGAGCAGCGCGGCCCGGCTGTCGCAGTAGGCGAGATCGAAATCGGGGTCGGGGCCGCCCGCATCGCCGTTGGCCGGGCCGAGCATGAACACCTGCCGCTGCCCGCAGCCTTCGAGCGCGATCGAATACAGCTCGCCGTGCACGCTGGTCTCGATGTCGAGCGACACGCAGCGCAGCGCGGGCCGGTAGCCGGCCTCGGCCTTCAGCTCGCCGTCGGCGAGCGCGCCGTCGCCGGCCGGCACGCCGCGGAACCGCACCGGCGCGGTGATGAAGCGCTCCATCATGTAGCGGTCCGGTGGCAGCACGTCGGCCTCGTACACGTCGACGCCGGCCCGGGCGAGGCGCTTCTGCAGCGCGCCCAGATGGCGATAGCGCCGGCAATAGAGGCCCGCCACCGGGCGCTGCCGGAAGTCGCGCAGCGCGAGCGGACGCAGCTCGGCGTCGCTTTCGCCGGCCAGCGCGCGCTCGGCGGCATCGCGCTGTTCGGCGGGAACGAACGCGACCGATTCCTGCGGGCGCAGCCGCACCAGGCGCGGGCCGCGTTCGGTTGCCAGCCAGAACTCGATGTCGACGCCGCTTGCGGTGTCCCGCCAGTGGCGGGTGAGGATGAAACCCTGCTCGAAATCCGTCAAAAGGTACGCTCGCCGTCGATGCCCAGGCGGCGAATTTTAGCAAGCGGGGCCGGGGGAAACCGTGCGTCGGCGAGCGCCGCCCGCGGGCCGCATTCGTACGGCAATCGTAAGATTCCGTCGCTCGCGGGGCGGATTTCGGGCGACCGATCCCGTACTCAAATAATCGCCTTAACGGAATCGCACTAGGCGTATACACGCGTTTCGCGGCGACGAAGCCCCGTTTCACGCCGATATAAGCGCGCTGACATGCGCTGCATGCTCGTCGCCCAATGGGACGTGATGTTCTGTTCGCCTACCCTTCGCTACGGCAAATGCAGATGACGGGGCTGACAGGCAAGCGCGTCGCATGGCGCATATCCCATCCGCCGACGACCCCGCAGCGCCGAGACGCACAACGGCTCGCCCGTCCCCACGACGTTGCCGAAACATCCATTAGATACGAGACAAACCTGACGACGGTCCACGGCGATCGTTTCAGCATGCTGATAAAGGAGCAAGCTCATGAGTGATACCCCGGTGCAGCCGGTCGCCGGCGTCGGCGCGGAAGCAGACTTCGGCACCAAGGGAGTCATCGATCGATACTTCGGCATTTCCGCGCGGGGCAGCACGCAGCGCCGCGAAATCGTCGCGGGTATCACCACTTTCCTGGCGATGGTCTATTCGGTGTTCGTCGTGCCCGGCATGTTCGGCAAGGCCGGCTTCGACACGAGCGCGGTGTTCGTCGCCGTCTGCCTGACGACCGCGTTCGGCTCGCTGCTGATGGGCCTGTGGGCGAAGCTGCCGATCGCGATCGGCTGCGCGATCTCGCTGACCGCGTTCACCGCGTTCGGCCTCGTGCTCGGCAAGGGCCTGCCGCCCACGGTCGCGCTCGGCGCGGTGTTCCTGATGGGGCTCGTGTTCACCGGCATATCGGTGACCGGCGTGCGCTCGTGGATCCTGCGCAACCTGCCCGCGGGCGTCGCGCACGGCACGGGGATCGGCATCGGCCTGTTCCTGCTGCTGATCGCGTCGAACGACGTCGGCCTCGTCGTCAAGAACCCGGGCGCCGGCCTGCCGGTGTCGCTCGGCCAGATCACCGCGCTGCCGGTGATCATGTCGGTGATCGGCCTCGCCGCGATCTTCGGGCTGGAAAAGCGTCGCGTGCCGGGCGGCATCCTGCTGGTCGTGATCGCGATCTCGGTGTTCGGCCTCGTGTTCGATCCGGCCGTGAAGTTTCGCGGCGTGTTCGCGCTGCCGTCGCTGAGCGCGCCGGGTCACGCGTCGCTGATCGGCGCGATGGACATCAAGGGCGCGCTGTCGCTCGCGGTGCTGCCGAGCGTGCTGGCGCTCGTGATGACCGCCGTGTTCGACGCGACCGGCACGATCCGCGCGGTCGCGGGGCAGGCGGGCCTGCTCGACGAGAACGGCCGCATCATCAACGGCGGCCGCGCGCTGACCGCGGATTCGGTGAGCTCGATCTTCTCCGGCTTTCTCGGCGGTGCGCCGGCGGCGGCCTACATCGAGTCGAGCGTCGGCGTCGCGGCCGGCGCGAAGACGGGCCTCGCGGCCGCGATGGTCGGCCTGCTGTTCCTGGTCGTGATGTTCTTCTCGCCGCTCGCGGGGCTCGTGCCGTCGTATGCGACCGCGCCGGCGCTGATGTACGTCGGGCTGCTGATGCTGAGCAGCGTGAGCAAGCTGCACATGGACGACATGGTCGACGCGATGTCCGGCCTCGTGTGCGCGGTGTTCATCGTGCTGACCGCCAACATCGTGACGGGCATCATGCTCGGCTTCTCGACGCTCGTGATCGGGCGCATCGCGAGCGGCGAGGTGCGCAAGCTCAACGTCGGCACCGTGGCCATCGCGGTTGTGCTGGTCGTGTTCTATCTCGGCGGCTGGGCGATCTGAGCGGCATCGACAACGACGTTGTTTCCTCCACCATCACCATCGTTGATGGTCTCCTGGCCTGGGAACCTCGGTTTCCAGGCTCTTTTTCGGTTCTGATGTGAACGCGCCTCGTCCTGCCCGATCAACGCCGGGGCAGGCTCGACGGAACCGCGCCTCTGCGCTCAGCGACCGTTGCGTGGGGCCGGGGCGCCCCGCTGATGACATGCCGCAACGGTTGCGAGCGAAACGAAACGCAAGCATTCCCTCAGGTCGGCAGAATGCGGTGCAGCCTTGAGTCGTTACCAGTGCCACACCTGATCGAAGCGGTCGAACAGGGCGGGGATCTCGGCGCGCGCGAGCAGCGTCAGGCCGCCGATGACCTCTACCTGTGCCAGTCCACAGTCGCGCATGTCCTCGGTGACCGCATACACGGCAACGCCGGCGCCGATCATGTTGTCCAGATCCTGATCGAGCGCCGGTGGATGAACCTGCCGGCGCGCGCCGAAGGCGAGGCCGGTGGCATCCTGCCCGCGCGCGGCATAGTTCACGGCGCTTCCGCACAGCAGCAGGCTGACGTCCGCGCCGGCGTTTTTCAGCACATGGTTCAGCCACAGAATGGTGTCATCCTGTTCTTCCAGGGTCGCCCGGTACGCTGTCTCAACAATGCTCAGAACTTTCATGGCGCGGCTCCTATTTCGTCGGGATGACCAGCACGGCGTTGCTTTGGATCACGGAATCGAGAAAATCCTTCGGGCTGCCTCGGCGAGGACCTTCGATCCAGTCGCCTGCACCGCGTTCGTCCACACACAGGCCGCAGTTGATCCAGTCGAGCTTGACACCCTGCTGGGCCGCGAGTTGAAACAAGGCTGCCACCCAGTCCCTGGTGGTCGGGTGATCCTCCTCCTCCACGGAGGTGCCTTTGACGGGATTGGCATGGGGGGCTTGCGCCTTCATGGTCAGATTGACCGCCCCTTCGTAGGCGAACACCGTTACGTCGTGTCCCCGTCGCAGTGCGGCATCCACAATGCGCAGCGCCGTCGTGCTCGCTGCCTTCTCGTACGGAGGATCCATCAGCGCCAGGGTCAATTTCATACCGATAGCCATCACGTTCTCCTTGATTCAATGCCAAATGGCCTTGGTCCCAGCCACAAAGAGAAGATCCACGAGTTGTCCGATGTCCGCCTTCTGGACACCTTCCGCCAGTCGTTCGATCGCACGCTCGCGCAGGGAGAATTCATCGGCAAGGACGGTGATGCCGCTGCGCGTCAGATCCGCATACCGATCGCTGAATTTTGCCTCCGGGCGAGTGGAAAGCACGCCGTTCTGAATCAGGAACAGTGTGACCGTGTTACCCCGCTGGCGGACGCCCCTGACCAGTTCCACGACGTGTTGGGTATCCCCGGCACCATATGGACCGCGCGATTCCACGAACAGGTAATTTGCCATGTCAGCCTCCTCCCGGACTCCAGCCCGAACAAGCGGTTACCCACCGACGTGTTGCCCCTGCGTCGCGCCCGTCGCAACGGGCACGCGACTCGCCGTGCGGCGCGTGGGCCGCGCACAGCTCATGAATTCGGTATAGCAGAACGGACAAATACTCCAAGTGTCCGCGGAGAACCTCTTTTTATGGACGTGCGACCAGCCACGCCCGACACCCGGAACCTGCGCGCCGGTGCGCAGTCAGATGCCTTTTCAAACTGTAAGGTCGAGGGTCTGATGAATCGGATTTTTCGTGCGATGGCGCTGACTTTGGCGCTGGCCGGTGTGGCCGCACTCGCCGCATGTGAAACCAGCGGAGGCAACGTGCAGGCAATCACCGTGCGACCGGCGGACGGCCAACCGGTTACGAAAACCGTCTACGTCGCGCCGAAGACGGCGCGCTGCGTCGGCGTCGCGCCGATGAATTGCCTGCAGGTGCGCGACCGCCCGGACGGCGCGTGGAGCCTGTGGTACGCGGGCATCGAAGGCTTCGACTTCGAGCCGGGCTTCCGCTACGAACTCCAGATCGACGAATACAAGGTTGCACAGCCGCCGGCCGACGGCTCGTCGATTCGCTGGGTGCTGAAGCGCGTCGTGTCGCGCGTGCCGGCGAGCGAGTAACGCGCAGCGGCCGGCCGCTATCCGCCGAACGCGGCGACGATCTCGTCGATCGTCACGCGGATCCGCGCGGTGTGCCGCAGGTCCTGATGCGTGACGAGCCAGATCTCGTATCGCGCATCGCCCGAACGGTCGGGCCAGATCCGCACGAGGCCGTCGCGTTCGCCCATCGGCACCGGTATTTCGCAGATACCGAGCCCGGCCTTGATCGCCGCGCGCAGCGTCAGGTTGGTGTTCAGCCGCGCGACGACGCGGCCGCCAGCCAGCGGTTCGCCGACGAAGGCGGGCACGGCCATCTTCGCGACGTGCGGCTGGTACACGACGAGATCGTGCCCGGCGAACCGCTCGCCCGGCGCCGGTTCGCCGTGGCGCCGCACATAGTCGCGCGACGCGAACAGCCCGGTTTCCCAGCTCGCGAGACGGCGGGCGAGCAGGTCCGGATTGCGCGGCTTCACGGTGCGGATCGCGATGTCGGCTTCGCGCTTTGCTAGATTGAGGACCTGCGTGGTCGTGTCGAGCATCACCGACACGTCCGGATGTTTCGCATGCAGGCGCTCGATCGCGGGCATCACGAATTCCTGCGCGAGCGCGTCGGTGGTCGACAGCTTCACCTCGCCGGCGAGCCGCTTGTCCACGCCTTGCGCATGACGCACGAGATCGTGCGCGGACTGCTCCATGGCCTCGGCCGCGCGAATCGCGATCTTGCCGACGGGCGTCAGCTCATAGCCGTTCGACGTGCGCAGGAACAGCGTCGCGCCGAGCGCGTGCTCGAGCGCGGCGAGCCTGCGGCCCACGGTGGCCTGGTCGATGTCGAGTGCGCGCGCGGCGGCGCGCAGGGTGCGTTCCCGATGCAGCGCGACGAATACGCGTGCGTCGTCCCAATTCATGTGGCCCCCGGCATGATGCAAATTTGCATCATACGGCCGGCCGTTCTTCGCGTGTCAAGCGCGCGGCGCGCCGCACATGTCCTTCAGCAATGACCCAGCGGAGCGGCCGAGCGCGCGACGTCGGCGATTCGCACGCAGCGCGACATCCCGTAGTCTTCGGCCTCGCGGCGTTCCGGCTCGCTGCTGGCGACCGCCGCCGCGCATTCGCGCGGCACGCCGAGCGCCTGCAGCGCGACGTCGAACGGATGCTGGTTCGCGTCGACGGACGCGTGGCGGGCATCCGCGACGACCACCGAGAAGCGGTCGAGGCTCGCCGCGCCGAACTGTCCTTCGAACATCGCGCTGAGGCGCGACGCGGGCAGCGTCGTGACGAGGCCCAGGCGGTAGCCCTGTGCCGAAGCATCGTCGAGCCACTGCTTGATGGTCTCGCGCTGGTGCTGTGATTCCCGCGAGTCCGGCGTTGCTTCGATCTGTTCAAACGCTGCGTCGAGTCTAGTGACGATGGCTTCGATGACCACGGGAATGTCCTCTCCAGAAACGTGACGATCCGTTCGCTGACGGGAATGCCACACCTTAGCGTCGAAACGGAATACAGAACCAATTAATCTTTTTAGCGGATTCATAGGGTTCGGCTAATGTATTCGTTCGAGCGTCGATTGTGGTGCATGGGCGTCGGCGTCATGCACGGGATCGGTGCGCATATCGGGCCGCGCGGGCCCGATAGGCGACGCATGCACGCCGCGCATGCGTCGCATGCGTGTGGCTCAATGCAGCTTGATCGACGGCTGGTTGCGGCTTTGCAGCCAGTGGCCGAGCGCCTGCAGCAGCGCGCGCGTCACGCCGTGCACGCTGAACAGGTGCTTGCGATAGAGGAACCGGTACAAGCCGCTCGCGGCGACACCGTCGACGATCAGCGAACGCGAGCGCACGCCGAATTCCGTCTGGAACATCGCGCCGGCCTGCCCGAGCGACACGACGGTGCCCGCATCGTGGAACGTGAAGCCCGCGACCGGCTTGCCGGCCAGGCGGCGCGCGAACGCCTGGCTCAGATACACGGCCTGCTGGTGCGCGACCTGCGCGCGCGGCGGCAGGAAGCCGAGCGCGCCGGCCGTCGGGCAGGCCGCGCAGTCGCCGAATGCATACACGTGCGGATCGTCCGGCGTCTGCAACGTGTCGGTCACGATCACCTGGTTCGCGCGGTTGAGCGCGACGCCGCCGATCAGCCGCAGCATCGCCGGGCCGGCCACGCCCGCGGCCCACAGCGTGATGTCGCTCGCGAGCCGCTCGCCCGTCGCGGTCACGACCGCGTCCGGCCCGACTTCCGCCACGCGGGTGTCGGTCAGCACGTCGACGTGCAATTGCCGCAGTTGCGCTTGCGTGCGTGCGGAGATCCGTTCGTCCAGCACCGGCAGCACGCGCGGCGCGCCCTCGATCAGGCGGATGCGGACGTCGCGATCGGGCGTCAGCGCCTTGAAGCGGTACGCGGCGAGCTGGTTGATCGCGTGCCGGAGCGCGGCGGCCAGCTCCACGCCGGTCGCGCCCGCGCCGATCACGTTGATCCACACCGGCGGCGCGGGCTGCTCGGGCTGCCGCTGCGCGAGATGATCGGCCTTCGCGCACGCGGCGAGAAACTTCCGGCGGAAATCCTCGGCCTGCTCGACGTTCTCGAGCGGCAGCGCATGGCGGGCCGCGCCCGGCACGTTGAAGTAGTTCGTCACGCTGCCCACCGCGAGCACGAGGTCGTCGTAGTGCACGTCGCGCTGCGGCAGGATTTCCGAGCGGTCGGCGTCGAGCACGGCGCCGATCGTCGCGACGCGTTGCGCGCGGTCCACGTACTGCAGGTCGCCCTGGACGAACTGGAAGCCGTGGCGCTTCGCCTGCGCCGCATACTCGATCGTGTGGCTCGCCGGGTCGCGATGGCCGGACGCCGCTTCGTGCAGCAGCGGCTTCCAGAAATGCGTCGGAAAGCGATCGACGAGCACGACTTCCGCCAGGCCGCGCCGGCCCACGGTGTCGCCGAGGCGCGTCGCCAGTTGCAGGCCGCCGGCGCCGCCGCCGACGATCACGATACGCGGCGCACGCGTGGCGCGCGCCGCTGCGGGGGGTGAGAGAGTGTTGGCCATGGAATGCTCCGCGCGGGTTTCGTTTCGGATGACAGATTTCGAGATACGACGATATAGTTTCGAATCAGCGAAGACAATTTAATGTTTATAAGCGACCCATATGTATTCACTTATCGGTAAGACGGCCACCTTCCGGCAGTTGAAGGCGCTCGACATGGTCGCGCGGCTGGGCAGCGTGTCGCGCGCGGCGGAGGAGCTGAACCTCACGCAGCCGGCCGTGTCGCTGCAGATCCGGCTGCTGGAGCAGGCGGTCGGCGCGGCGCTGCTGCAGCGGGTGGGGCGGGGCGTCGAGCTGACCGCGGCCGGCGAGATCGTCGCGCGCTATGCGCGCGAGATCCTGCACCTGTGGAGCGAGGCGGGCGACGAAGTGGCGGCGCTCACGGGCGAGCTCGGCGGCACGCTGCGGATCGGCGCGATCACCACGGCGGAGTACCTGATTCCGCCGCTGCTGGTGAAGTTCACGGCCACGCGCCCGCATGTGAAGACGTACTTCAAGGTCGGCAACCGCGAGGACATCATCCGCATGCTCGCCACGCATGAAATCGATCTCGCGGTGATGGGCAGCCCGCCGAAGGAGCTGCGCACGCATGCGGTCGAGTTCGCGAAGCATCCGATGGTGTTCGTCGCGTCCCCCGCGCATCCGCTGATGCAGCGCAAGCGCGTGTCGCTGAAGGATCTCGAATCGGCGCACCTGCTGGTGCGCGAGCGCGGCGCGGGCACGCGCACCACCGTGGAAAGCCTGTTCAAGTCGTCGGGCCACAAGTTTCATGTGGGCTCCGAACTGTCGAGCAACGAGGCGATCAAGCAGATGGCCGAGGCCGGGCTCGGCGTCGCGTTCCTGTCGCTGCACGCCTGTGCGCTCGAGCTGCGCACCGGGCTGCTGGGCCAGCTGCCGTATCCCGGCAACCCGATCGAGCGCGAATGGGTGGTGGTGACGCTCGCCGACCGGCGCATCTCGCAGGTGACCGGGCTGTTCCGCGATTTCCTGATCAAGCAGGGCGCGCCCGTCATCGACGGCGCGACCGTCGCGTCGCACGAGCGGCGGCGCAGGTGACGCGCGCGGCGCCGGTCATCGGTTTCGCCGATGACTGAGATCGCCGCGCCACCCCTACTCGCGCGCACGGCCGGCGGCTACGGTGACGGCAACGTCACTGCCGAGGCCACCCATGTCCAAGCTGAACCTGAAACTGCTGGGCCCCTGCCTGCTCGCGATCGCGATCGACGCGATGGGCTTCGGGCTCGTGTATCCGATCATGGCGGCGATCTTCGCCGATCCGAATGCGGGCGTGATCGGCGCCGCTACGCCCGCGCCCCTGCGCAACTTCTACCTGGGGCTCGGATACGGGATCTATCCGTTCTTCATGTTCTTCGGCTCGTCGCTGATGGGCGAGCTGTCCGACGGCTACGGCCGCCGCAGGATCCTGCTGCTGTGCGTGTTCGGCCTCGCGCTCGGCTACCTGCTGATGGCGCTCGGCGCGCTGCTGCCGAGCGTCGCGCTGCTGCTGGCGGGGCGCGCGCTCAGCGGCCTGATGGCCGGCTGCCAGGGCATTGCGCAGGCCGCGATCGCGGACCTGAGCACGCCGGAGAACAAGGCGGTCAACATGAGCATCATGTCGGTCGCGTTCAGCGCGGGCGTGATCGTCGGCCCCGTGCTCGGCGGCGTCAGCTCGGACCGCACGATCGCGCCGTTCTTCAACTACGGCACGCCGTTCCTGCTGGTCGCCGCGTTGTCCGTCGCGTGCGGGCTGTGGGCGCTGCGCTGCCATCGCGACGCGCTCGCGCCGGCCGGCGGCTCGCGCATCGACCTGCTGCTGCCGGTGCGGATCGTCTGCGAGGCCGCGCTGCACGGCCGCATCGCGTGCCTGTCGGCCGTGTTCTTCCTGATGCAGGTGGGCTACGGCCTGTACCTGCAGACGATCATGCTGGTGCTGCAGACGCGCTTCCAGTACACGAGCGCGCAGCTCGGTCTGTTCAGCGGCCTGATCGGCGTGTGCTTCGTGTTCGGGCTCGTGGTGGTCGTGCGGCTGATGCTGAGGACGTCGGGCGTCGTCGAGATCGCGAAGACGGGGCTGCTCGTCGCCGGCCTCGGCCAGCTCGCGTCGGCGCTGTTCCCGCATGAAGGCATGCTGTGGGGGCTCGGCATGCTGGTCGGCTGCTTCGACATGGTCGCGTACACGACGATGTACACGGCGTATTCGGACGCCGTCGACGAGGGCCGGCAGGGCTGGGCGCTCGGCGTCGCCGGCTCGGTGATGGCGATCGCGTGGGTCGTCACGGGCTTGCTCACGAACCTGCTGCCGCTGCTGGGCGAGCTCGGGCTGCTGGCGACGGGCGGCCTGAGCTTCATCGCGAGCTATGCGGTGATGACCTTGTATGGCCGCCGGTGGGGCGCGCCGGCCGTGCGCGTCGGCTCGCGTGCGTTCGACTAGCTCCGGCGCGTGCAGCGCGGCGTATAGTGCGCGGGCATGGCGCGTGCGGCCCGCGCCGTCTCACCACCGGGGAACCTATGGACTTGCTAGCTGCGATGCGCATCTTCGTGCGGGTCGTCGAGCGCGGAAACCTGTCGAGAGCCGCGAAGGATCTCGGCCTGGGCCAGCCGGCCGTCAGCGAGCGCATCGAGCGGCTCGAGCGTCATCTCGGCGTGCGGCTGCTCCTGCGCAGCACGCGCGCGGTGTCGTGCACGGACGACGGCGCGCTGTTCTACCAGAAAAGCAAGGTCGTGCTCGACGCGGCGGACGAAGCGCAGGCCGCGGTGACGCAGGGCGGCGAAGCCGTGCGCGGGCGCATCCGGATCGCCGCACCGCACGGGATCGGCGAGGTCGTGCTGCCCGCCGCGATGACGGCGCTGCGCGCACGCCACCCCGACCTGCGCGTCGACCTCGTGCTGAACGACGACATCATCGACCCGGTGACCGAAGGCGTCGATATTTCGCTGCGGCTCGGCGCGCTGCGCGACGGCGGTTTCGTCGCGCGCCGGCTTGGTCATGTGCGCCGCGTGTTGGTTGCCGCGCGTTCGTACGTCGACACGCACGGCGCGCCGGACAGCCCCGCCGATCTCGCCGCGCATCCGTTCATACGCGTGGCGGGATTGTTCGCCGACGGAGTGCTTCATTTCGCGCAAGCGGCGGACGCGGTGCGGCCGGCGCCGATCGATATCGTTTTCAGCACGAGCCATTGGCGCCCGGCCTACGAGATGCTGCTCGGCGGTGCGGGCATCGGTGTGCTTCAGGAGCCGGTCTGCCGCGATGCGCTGGCGGCCGGGCGGCTCGTCGAGCTGCTGCCCGGCCATACGGTGCCCGGGTTCGACCTGCACGCGCTGTATCCGGCCGCGCGGCCGGTGCCGTCGCGGACGCGGGCCGTGATGGCGATCCTCGAAGCGCATCTGCAGCGGGCGCTGGCGGGGTCGCCGGCGCTTGCCGCGATGCACGCCTGAATGAAGCACGCCCGTCGCTCAGACGAGCCCGAAATCGTCGTTGCTGTCGGGAATCGAGGCCAGCAACTGCGTGAAGCGGCGCCACGCGGCGATGCCGGGCAGGCGCGCGGCTGCTGCTGCGCACACGGTCCTAACGGTGGTGCCGGCACCGGTTCGTGAGGCAGGCGTCCGCGGTGCGGCGGCCGCCGTTTGCCGGGAGCAGCAAGCGAGCATGGCAATCTCCGGAAGAGTCGGAATGCGCCGATCGTAGCGCGCGGCACGCGCACCGACGCGCACATCCGGATCGCCGCGAGCACAAACAGATGATCCTTTTCGGCGCCGCCGCGCATAGCCTGCCGACGGCAAGCACGCGCATCGAAACGGCGGCACAATGCGCATTCGATTCGCGACTTGACGAGGGATGCGATGAGCGATGCGACCCTGGCCGCGCACCCGGCCCCCGATGTGCCGGTGATCCTGCGTTCCAGCGCCGAACGCGGGTGGCAAGGTTTCGGCGCGGCGCTGCTCGGCATTCGCGCGGGCACCTACCTGATTCCGGCGGCCGACGACCACCGGGTCGGCGTGCACGTCGGCGCGCCGGTCCGCACGAATTGCGCGTGCGACGGCAGCCGGCAGGCGCGCATCCAGGCGCACGGCGACGCCGACGTGATTCCCGCCGGGCTCCCCGGCCGCTGGACCGACGATGGCGACTGCCGGATCCTGCGCATTTCGATCAGCGACGCATTCGCGCGCGCGACCTTCGACCAGCTGGAGCTCAAGCCGTCGCAGGCACAGATCCGCCGCCGCATGCAGGTGCGCGACCCGCGGCTGCAGCACATCGCATGGGCGTTATCCGCCGAGCTGGAAGCGGACGATGCGTCGGACCCGCTCTACGCGGAAAGCCTGTGCACGGCGCTGGTCGCGCGGCTCGTCGACGCCGCGCCGTCGTTTCGCGGCCGGCGGCACGCGCTCGCGCCGAAGGCCGCCGCGCGCGTGATCGACTACATCGAGGATCATCTCGACCAGCGCCTGACGCTGTCCGAGCTCGCCGCGCTGTCGGCCATCAGCGTCCCGCATTTCAAGGTGCTGTTTCGCGAAACGCTCGGCATGCCCGTGCACCGCTATGTCGTGCAGCGGCGCGTCGAACGCGCGAAGGCGCTGCTGCTCGAAGGCCGGCTCAGCATCGGCCAGGTCGCGCTCGAGGCCGGGTTCGCGCACCAGAGCCACCTCGCGAGCTGGATGAACCGCCTGCTCGGCGTGACGCCGCGCGAGATAGCCCGGTCGGCCGCGCAGCACGCCGGCGCGTGAGCGTCGTCGCCCGCGCGGCGCGCGTCCGGCCCATGCACCACGCACCACGCACCACGCACCACGCACCACGCACCACGCACCACGCATCACGCATCACGCATCACGCGTCACGCGTCACGCGTCACGCGCGCGCCGGGCTCCACTGACGATACCGCTGCGTCAGCTTGCGCATGCGCAGCTGGTCGAGCACGAGCGTCAACACCGCTGAATACCAGCGCCGGGGCCGGCGTCCGGCCGCGATCGCGCGCAGGCGGCGCTTGACGAGCGCCATCGTGGCGAGGCCCGCGGCACCCTTGTCGCGCCACCGCACATGCACGCCCGGCGCGTCGATCGCCTGGCCGCTGCGCCAGCGGGTCGGCAGGTCGGGCACGCATGCGAGCGCGGTGGCCATGCCGACCACCGCGACGCCTTCGGCGAGCACGGATTCGGCAACCGCCTGCCGGCGTATACCGCCCGTCGTCATCACCGGCATCGTCGCGACGGCGGCGATGTCGCGCGCGAACGACAGGAAATACGCTTCGCGGGCGAGCGTGCGGCCGTCCGCGGTGTGGCCTTGCATCGCCGGGCTCTCATAGCTGCCGCCGGACAGCTCGACGAGATCGACGGCCTCGTCGTTGAGCCAGCGCACGATCTGCTTCGCATCGTCCTCGGAGAAGCCGCCGCGCTGGAAATCCGCGGAATTGAGCTTGACCGCGACGCCGAAGGCCTTGCCGACCCGCGCCCGCACCGCGCGCACGATGGCCATCAGCAGCCGCGCGCGGTTTTCCAGCGGGCCGCCCCAGTCGTCGCGGCGGCGGTTGGTCAGCGGCGACAGGAATTGCGACAGCAGGTAGCCATGCGCGGCATGGATCTGCACGCCGTCGAAGCCGGCCGCTTCGGCCGCCACGGCGGTATCGGCGAAGCGCTGGATCACCTCGTGGATCTCGCCCGTGGTCATTTCGCGCGGCGTCGCGAACAGCTTGCTGTGCTTGCCGAGATCGAGCGCCACGGCGGACGGCGCCCACGCGTCCTGGCCCATCGCGGCCATCACCTGCCGCCCCGGATGGTTGATCTGCATCCACACGCGCGCACCGTGCGCTCGCGCGGCAGCCGCCCACGCGCGGAACGGCTCGAGCGGCGTGTTCCACTCCAGCACGACGCCGCCCGGGCCGGTCAGCGCGCGCGCGTCGACCATCACGTTGCCGGTGATCAGCAGCCCGGTCCCGCCCGCGCCCCATGCGGCATAGAGGCGGCGCAGCGCGTCGCCGGGCAGCTGGCCGGCGTCGGCGAGGTTTTCTTCCATCGCGGCTTTCGCGATGCGGTTGGGCAGGGTGCTGCCGTTGGGCAGCGTCAGCGGGGAAAAGAGGGAAGTCGTCATTTGAAGACCTGTCTGGCGGACACGATGCGCCTATACTAAGTTTCAAGTCAACTTGAAGGTCAAGCACGATGAAGATCGGAGAACTGGCCGCCCGGACCGGCATGACGACGTCCGCGATCCGCTTCTACGAACAGAGCGGGCTGCTGCCGCCGGCGGGACGGGGCCAGAACGGCTACCGGATCTACGACGAGGCCTCGGCCGAGCGGCTGCGGATGATCCAGCTCGCGCAGCGGCTCGGGTTCTCGCTGGTGGACATGCGCGTGATGGCCGACGAAATGGATGCGTTCTCGAAGGCGGGCCTGCTTGTCCGTCTCGACGAGCGTATGCGCGAGATCGACGCGATGCGCGCGCAACTGGACGCGCAACGGGCGGAACTGCGCGCGATCCGCGCGACGCTCGAGGCCGAATGGGAAGAGGGGCGGTGCGTCAGTGTCGATCGCCTCGACCCGCCGGCCGACGCGCAGGCGGCCAAGCCGGGCCGCCGGGCCGGGCGAGCGGCGCCCGCGCTCGAACAGGCGCGGCGCCGGAAGTCGGCCGGCTAGCTAGCGAGCGCCGCAGCGGCGCAGCGAGCGGATCGCTATCCGGGCTGCCGTTGCGCGCCTGCGTGGCCGGCGAGCGCCGCCGGGCCATCGTTGCCGGGCACGCTCGCGCGCCAGCCGAACCACACGAGCAGGCCGACGAGCGCCTGCGCGGCCGCGATGAACGCGACGCAGCCGGCCCAGCCCCAGCGATGCCACGCGGGAACGGGCAGGATCGAACCGAGGCTGCCGCCGAAGTAATAGCAGGACAGGTAGATGCCGATCGCCGTCGAGCGCGCGCCGGCCGCCTGCTGCGAGATGAACGCGTTGGCCGATGCCTGCTCGACGAACACTGCGGTCGAGCTGAGCGCGAGGCCGGCCAGGATCACGGCGACGCTGCTCGACAGCGTCAGCAACGCGCCGCCGATCGCGAGCAGCGCGGCGGCCAGTGCCGGATGCCGCGGCCCGCGCTGCGCGGCGACGCGCCCCGCGAGCGGCGTGACGACGACGGCAACGAGAAACACTGCATAGATCGCGCCGATCGCGGCCGTGCCGAAGCCGAACGGCGCCTGCGCGAGCCGCAGGCCGACGAACGTGAAGGTGGCGACCTGCGACGCGAGCACACACGCGCCGATCGCGAACGACGCGAGCAGCGGGCCGCGCGTCAGGCACGCCCAGCCGGACGCGCGGGCGGCCGGTGCGCGCGCATGCGCGGCATGCGGCGCCGGCAGGCAGGCATGGATCGCGAGGCCGGCCGCGACGCACAGCGCCGCGACGACGTCGAGCGCATGACGCCAGCCGGCGAGCGACGTGAGCGCATTGGTGACGAAGCGGCCCGCGAAGCCGCCGAGCGTCGTGCCGGCGACGAACAGCGCGCTCACCTCCGTCGCCGCGTCGCGGCTGAACAGCTCGCCGATATAGGCGATCGCGATCGCGAAGATGAACGGCACCAGCACGCCCGCGGCGAAACGGGCCGCGAGGAACGACGGAAAGCTCGTCGCATGCGCGGACCACGCGACCGGCAGCGCGACCGCCATCGCGGCGCACACGATCACGGTGCGGCGCGCGAAGCGCGCGGCGAGCGTGCCGGCGAACGGAGCGATAATGGCGACGGCCAGCGTGGTCGCGCTGACGCCCTGGCCCGCGCGCTCCGCGCTCACGCCGAACGCCGCGGCGAGTTCGCGCAGGATGCCCTGGGTCGAATAGAGATTGAGAAAGGCTGCGAATCCGCACAGGAAGAAGGCGGTTCGGATCGTTCGGTGGTTCACGGATGACGCCCTGTCTGGTTCTCCGGACAGTCTGACGATCGCGCGGCCCGCGCGCCAATACCGAATTCGTCGCCATTGATACCGGAAAGACAAGAATGCTCGACCTGCGCCGCCTGCGCTATTTCGTGACCGTCGCGGACGAACTGCACTTCGGGCGCGCGGCGCTGCGCCTGCGTATCGCACAGCCGCCGCTGACCCGCCATATCGCCGCGCTCGAAGCGGAGCTCGGTGTCCGGTTGTTCGAGCGGTCGACGCGCGCGGTGCGGCTCACGCCGGAAGGCGCGCTGTTCCTCGCACAGGCGCGCAGCGTGATCGACGCGGTCGGCGAGGCGGAGGCGACCGCGCGCAAGATGGCGCACGGGCTCGCCGGCCGCATCGTGATCGGCTACGCGAGTTCGATTCCGATGTCCGACGCGTTTCCGGATTGGGTTCGTCAAGCGAGCCGCAGCATGCCGGATGTGGAACTCGCGTTTCGCGAAGTGCCGACCACCGGCCAGCGGCAGCAGATCGCCGACGGCACGATGGACATCGGTTTCGGCTGGACTGTGGCGAATACGCGTGACCTCGCGAACGACGCGCACGAGCGCATCCGCTCGCTCGTCGTTGCACAGGAGCCGCTCGTTGCTGCGGTGCCGGCGCACAGCCCGTACGCGAACCGGGCAACCGTCGCATTCGCCGATCTTGCCGCGGAGACGTTCGTGACGTTCCCGCCGGGGCTCGGTTCGGCGCTGAACGTGGCGCTGGAGGACCTGTGCGCGCAGGCGGGCGTCGTGCCGCGGGTGGGTGCGACCGCCGCGCAGATCACGACGCTGGTGTCGCTGGTCGCCGCCGAGCGCGGCGTCGCGATCGTGCCCGGCTTTACCGCGACGCTGCAACGCCCGGGCGTCGCCTATGTGCCGCTCGCCGCGCGCTACGTGGTCGACCAGATCGTGATGTGGCGCGAGCCGTTTGCGTCGGCGTGCGTCGAGCGGTTCGTCGGGCTGGCGCGGGAGTTGGAATAGCCCTCGCGCGGCCCGCGTCGGGCATCAGCGCGGCAGCCCCTTCTGCACGTACCACGACAGCGGCAGCGTCAGCAGCAGGATCGCCGCGAGCGAGATCAACGCGACGGGCACGCCCGCGAGGTCGCCCAGCCGGCCGAACACCACCGGCGCCAGCGCGCCGCCGCCGATGGTGCCCGTGTAGAACAGCGCGAACGCCTGGTCGCGCCGGCCGGGGCCGGCCAGTTCCGGCACAACGCCGTACAGCACCGACGACGTGCCGTTCAGCGCGAGCCCGAGCAGCGGCAGCATCGCCATCATCGCGACGAGCGGCGCGAACACCGCCAGCACGATCAGCAGCGACGTCGCGGATTCGGTCAGCCACACCGTCTTCATCATGCCGACGCGCGCGCCGAGATAGCCGCACAACAGCTTGCCGAATGCGCCGCCGACGAACAGCAGCGTCAGCGCGAGCCCGATGCCGGCCGTGCCGGCGCCCTTGCTCTTCAGCAGGAACGGCAGGAACGTGAGAAAGCCCATCCGCACCGCGCTGTCCAGCGAGCCGGTCGCGAGCAGCGCGCGCAGGCCGGCGGCCGAACCGTTGCCGGTCGCCGCCCTGGCGGCCTTCTCGCGCCCGGCCTGGGCGATGCTGCTCGACGGAATCAGCCACCCCAGCAACACCGCCGACACCACGCCGAGCACGCCGATCAGCGTGGCGCTGGTGCGCCACGTGACGACCGTCAGCAGCAGGCCGATCAGCCCGGGAACCAGCGTCTTGCCGATGTCGCCGGAGAAGTTGTATTGCGACAGCGCCTCCTTGACGCCGCCGCCGGCCTCGTACGCATCGGTGACCATCGACGACGCCAGCGGATGCTGCGTGCTCGCGCCGAGCCCGCCGAGCAGCAGCGCGATCAACAGCACCGCAAGCCCGCCGGCCTGGCCCGCGACGAGGTAGGCGACGCCCGCGAGCGCGGTGCCGCCCACCAGCAGGCGCTTGCGCCCCCAGCGCGCGGCGGCGCGGCTCGCCAGCAACTGGAAGCCGGCCATCATGCCGGAATACACGCCGCGCAACATCCCGATCTGCGCGTAGTTGATGCCGAACTGCGCCTGCCAGATCGGCAGCAGCACGTAGATGACGTCCGTCAGGCCGTCGTGCACCGCATGCGCGCCGCAGGCGGCGACCAGCGAGCGGCGGCGCGCGGACGATGCGGATACGGGCGGCGCGGCGAAGGAGAGGTCGCCTTTCAGGTCGCTCATTGGTGTTCGGGTTCGGAAGGCCGGAAGCGGGTCATTAAATCAGAACGCGCCCGGAACGCATAGCGGCCGGTTCGATGCCGACGCAATCATCCTTGCCTGCTCGTTTCATCCGGACCTGCGCGCCGGCGCGGCCGCCGGTATCGACAATGACCGCATGTTCACTTATCGGGAGCACATCGTGTTCGTGATCTTCGGCGCATCAGGCAAGGTCGGTTACGCAAGCGCAACGGCGTTGCGCGACGCGGGCCATCCCGTGCGCGCGGTCGTGCGCGACGCGCGTCATCGCGAACGGCTCGCGCGCCTTGGCTGCGAGGTCGTGCTGGCCGACCTGACCGACGCGCGCACGGTTGCGGCGGCGCTCGACGGCGCGCAGGGCGTGCAGATGCTGTGCCCGGTGCCCGTCGCGGACGACGATCCCGCCGCGACGATGCGCCGGATGATCGACGTCGCGGCCGACGCGCTCGCCGCGCATCCGCCGCCGGCGCTGCTGGCGTTGTCGGACTACGGCGCGGAGCTCGATTTCGACACGGGCATCACGCGCCTGTTTCATTACCTTGAAGCGCGGCTGAAGCCGCTCGCGACACGCGTGACGCTGCTGCGTTCCGCCGAGCACCTGCAGAACTGGGCGCGGATGTTGCCGGTCGCACTCGCGACGGGCGTGCTGCCGAGCCTGCATCATCCGGTCGACAAGCGCTTTCCCACGGTGTCGGCGCCGGATGTCGGTGTCGTCGCGGCCGGGCTGCTGCTCGACGGCGGGCCTGCCGGCGGGCCGCGCGTGGTCAGCGTCGAAGGGCCGCGGCGCGTCAGCGTGCGTGAGATCGCAGACGCACTCGGCGCGGCCGCCGGGCGCACGATCGTCGCGCGCGAACTGCCGCGTGAAGCGTGGGCCGGCACGCTGCTGCGCGCGGGCCTCTCCGAGCGTCACGCGCGATTGATCACCGATCTGTACGACGTGCACAACGCGGGGCATATCGACGTCGAGGCTGGTGCGTCGGAGCGGCGTTTCGGCAACACGGAGCCGGCGGCGGCACTGGCGGCGCTGGTGCGGCACGCGATGCAGTGAATGCGGCGGCGCGTGCGGCGAGCGGTGTCATCCGTGTGCCGGGGTTTTGTGCCATGATGCCGCGACGAGACGATCGCCCGGTTCTCGATGTCAGGGCGGTCGCATTCCTGCCGCCGCACCTTTCCTGCCAGGAGCGCCCGTGAACGCAGCCGCTTCGAATACCGCATCCGTCACCGCCGTCGGCACGTTCGACGTCCGGTTCGAACCCGCCGAGCCGACGCCCGCGCCGGCGGGCGCCCCCGCAATCGCCCGCCACGGTCTCGACAAGACGTATCGCGGCGCGCTGCAGGGCCACGCGCGCGGCACGATGCTCAGCGCCGGCGAGCCGCAGGCCGGCGAGGCCGTGTACACCGCGCTCGAATCGTTCAGCGGCACGCTGGACGGACGCAGCGGCGGTTTCGCGCTGGCCCACTTCGGGCAAGTCGATGCCGGCGTGAAGGAGTTGCGCATCGTGATCGTCCCGGGTTCCGGCACGGGGGCGCTGGCCGGCATCCGCGGCGAGCTGCAGCTTCGCAACGAAGGCGACCAGCATCATTACGTGCTGACGTACCGGATCGAATAGATTCGCCGGCGCTCGACAACGCGGCGAAGCGGCCGCGTTCAGGTACTGATCCGCAGATAGCCGTCGACCACCGCGACGCGCACGCCACTGCCCGTCGACAACGATGCCGACCCTTCCGGGAACGGATGAACGGGCGCATCGGTGGGCCGCCATGCATGGCGTTGCAGCAGCTCCCGGTAGCCGCCGCGGATCACGAAGCCGCCGCACTTGCGTGCATACGCGTCACGGCGCATCCGGTAGGCGCGCGGCAGGTCGTACCACGGCAGCGCGGGCAGGTCGTGATGCACGAGGTGGTAATTGTTGTTCAGGTACAGCAGCCGCATCGCGAAGCCGGCCTCGTTGATCGCGATGCGCGCCTTCGGATGGCGGGCCGCGCGATGCTCGTACAGCGAGCGGATCATCGCGAGCGACTGCGCGGGCCACGTGATCGCCAGCAGGTAGTACCACCACGGCACGCCGATCGCGTGCTGCAGCCACGCGAGCAGCGCGACGACGCATGCGACGTGCGTGATCCACATCGGCAGATGGCGCAGGTCGCCGCGCCGCAGCGCGGCGAACGACGCCGCCAGCATCGCGGCAGCGCCGGCCGGCGGGCCGACGACGAGCCGCCCGACGAAGGTCTTGCGTGCGACGTGCAGCGCGCGCCGCCAGCGCGGTAGCGCCGCCCAGCGTTGCGGCGACACGTAGTTGGTTTCCGGATCGACGCCGGGCACGGTGAGATCGTCGTCGCGGTGATGGTCGAGATGCGTGTCGCGATACAGCGTGTACGGATACCACACCGACAGCGGCGGATAGCCGAGCAGCCGGTTCACGCGCGCGGAGCGCGTCGGGTGGCCATGCAGCAACTCGTGCTGCAGCGACAGGTGCCATGCGCAGAGCAGGACCAGCGGCGGCGTCGCGGCGGCCAGCGGCAGATGGCCCGCCCGCACGAGCAGCAGCACGCCGAGCCAGCCGCCGTAGATCGCGACGATCAGCAGCCAGGTCGGCCATTCGGTGCGCGCGGTGAAGCGGGCGCCGAGCGCCGCGATCGCGCGCGCGTGGTCGACGTCGAAGTATTCAGCCATGTGCGGGACCGGCGGGCGGCGAGATCCGCGAGGATTGGAGAGGAAACCGAACTTTAACCAATCGGCGTGCGGCGGCAAATCAATGGATTGGCATGTGCTTATCGCGATCGGTCAGAACGATGCCCGGCGCGGGCGTGACGGAAATGGGTGCGCGACCGGAGGGGCGACGGGCCTTGCATGCCGATATCCAACGCGCGCTCCGACGTGCGTAGAATGCCCAGCATGAACCGCTGGATCGCCGGACTGCCGATGTACAACGTGACGCCGCGCCACGCCGCGCTGTGGCGCGCGCTGCTGCGCGACGCGCTCGACGCGTTCGCGCGGGCGGGCGGCCCGTCCGGCGTCGCGGTGCTCGACGAGCCGTTCGGCGAACCATTCGGCGAACTGGGGCCGCTCTGGCGGCGCGAGGATCTGCTGCTGTCGCAAACCTGCGGCTTTCCGTTCCGCATGCTCGGGCTCGGCGAGGTCGTGCACCTGATCGCAACGCCCCGGTTCGATGCGCAAGGCTGCGACGGCGCGCGTTATTGCAGCCTGCTCGTCGTGTCGGCGCGCGCGCATGCGGCCGGCGCGACGACGCTCGCCGCGTGCCGCGGCCTGCGCGCAGCCTTCAATGGGGACGATTCCCACAGCGGGATGAACGCGTTCCGGCATGCGGTGGCGCCGCATGCGCGCGACGGACGCTTCTTCTCGTCGGTGGCGCGATTCGGTTCGCATCTGAACGTGTTGCGCGCGCTCGGCGCGGGGGAGGCGGACTGCGCGGCGATCGACTGCGTGACCTTTGCCTACGTGCGCGATGCACTGCCCGATCTGCTGCGCGACGTGCGCGTGATCGGCACGACTGCGCGTGCGCCGGGCCTGCCGCTGATCGCGTCGCGCGCACTCGGCGACGCGCAGGCAGCGATGCTGCGCGATGCGCTCGATACGGCGGTGGAAGCGGATGCCGCCCGCGCGCACGCGCTCAGGTTGCGCGGGTTCAAGCGGCTCATGCCGGACGACTACGCGGTCATCGAACGGTTCGCGGCCGAGGCTGCTGCCTACGGCTATCCGGTGCTGGCTTGACGCGTTGAATTGCATCGCGCCGCCGGAGGGCGCGTCGACAGGCGAGCCTCGCCCGCCCATCGATGCATGACACCCTTATTCGTCGTCCATCAGGCGAACCTTCACCCGCTTGCCCTTGATCTTGCCGGCATTGAGCTTGCGCAGCGCATCGTGCGCGACGCCGCGCTCGACCGCGACGTAGGTCGAGAACTCGGTCACGTTGATCTTGCCGATCTGCGCGCCGCTGAAGCCCGCGTCGCCGGTGAGCGCGCCGAGCACGTCGCCGGGCCGGATCTTGTCCTTGCGCCCGCCGAGAATCTGCAGCGTTTCCATCGGCGGCAGCAGCGGTTCGTTGCCGTCGGCCTTCAGCTCGGCGAGCGGATGCCATTCGACGTCGCGCTTCTGCGCCTGCTCGATCCCGCCGACGCGCCCCATCTCGTCCATGCTCGCGAGGCTCAGCGCCCAGCCTTCCTGGTCCGCGCGGCCCGTGCGGCCGATGCGGTGCACGTGCACTTCGGGGTCGGGCGTCACGTCGACGTTGATCACCGCCTCGAGCTGCGCGATGTCGAGGCCGCGCGCGGCGACGTCGGTCGCGACGAGCACCGAGCAGCTGCGGTTCGCGAACTGGATCAGCACCTGGTCGCGCTCGCGCTGCTCGAGCTCGCCGTGCAGCGCGAGCGCATGAAAGCCCTGCGCGTGCAGCACGTCGAGCAGGTCGCGGCATTGCTGCTTCGTGTTGCAGAACGCGATCGTGCTCACCGGGCGATAGTGGTTCAGCAGCAGGCCGACCGCGTGCAGCCGCTCGTTCTCGGTCACTTCGTAGAAGCGCTGGCGAATCTTGCTGTCGTCGTGGCGCTCAGCGAGCTTCACTTCCTTCGGATTGCGCAGGAACTGCTGGCTCAGCTTCGCGATGCCGTCCGGATAGGTCGCGGAGAACAGCAGCGTCTGGCGCGTCGTCGGGCATTGCCGCGCGACCTTCGCGATGTCGTCGAAGAAGCCCATGTCGAGCATCCGGTCCGCTTCGTCGAGCACCAGCGTGTTCAGCGCGGCGAGCGACAGGTGGCCACGGTCGAGGTGGTCCATGATGCGGCCCGGCGTGCCGACGACGATGTGCGCGCCATGCTCGAGGCTCTGCGATTGCGGCCGCATCGGCGTGCCGCCGCACAGCGTCAGCACCTTGATGTTTTCCTCGGCGCGCGCGAGGCGGCGCACTTCCTGCGTGACCTGGTCGGCGAGTTCGCGGGTCGGGCACAGCACCATCGCCTGCACGTCGAAACGGCGTGCGTCGAGGCGCGCGAGCAGCGCGAGCGAGAAGGCGGCGGTCTTGCCGCTGCCGGTCTTCGCCTGCGCGATCAGGTCGTGGCCCGCGAGCGCGATCGGCAGGCTCGCGGCCTGGATCGGCGTCATCTCGGCATAGCCGAGCTGCGCGAGATTGGCGAGCGTCGCGGGCGTGAGCGGCAGCGCGCTGAAGGGCGTGGCGGTCGGTTGGCTCATGTCAGGACAGGTCTCCGAGGTAAGGGCGGCCTTCCATCTGTTCGTAGAGGACGTTGCCGTCATCGTCTTCGAAGCGCTCGACGTAGTTGCGCGCGCCGCACAGCGGGCAGCGGAACAGCAGTCCCTGGCCTTCGTCCTTGATCACGACGTCGGATTCTTCCCACTGCGTGCCGCAGCTCTGGTTTCGGCAAGTAAACACGGTCTATCTCCAGCTGAATTCGGTTTTGCGCGCCCCCGCGCGTGTCGGGGCGGGGGCGCCGGCGTTGCGCGGCCGTGGCGCGCGGCGTCCGCAGGGGGCGGGCACGGCGCAGGCGTTCGCGTGACGGTTCGTCGGGGTGGAAGGTGGATCGGCCGGCGATCGGCGGATCGCGCGTGGCGCAATTCTAGCGGATACGGCGGACGGCCCGGCGGGTTCGCGGCCGCGACACCCAAAGAAAAACGGCCGCCCGGCCCGGACTGCGCCCCGCTTCGCGGAGGCAACCCGTGCCGGAACGGCCGTTCCGGGCGGCGCGATGGCCGTCAGCGCGTCACAGCGCCATGTCGTTCGCCGCCTTGGCCGGGCGGACCGGCTGGGCCGGCGCGGCGGCCGCGCCGGCGTGCGCCGGCGCGCTCAGGTCGATCGTCGGCGGCGTCGCGAGCTGCAGCGCGTCGCTCGTGGCATTCCATTCTTCCTGGACCTTCGCCGGGCTGTCGTTCAGCTTCGTGCCGTAGCTCGGCACGATCTGGCGGATCTTCTGCTGCCAGGCGGGCGTCGCGACCTTGTCCTTGAACACCTTATCGAGCAGGCTCAGCATGATCGGCGCGGCGGTCGACGCGCCCGGCGATGCGCCGAGCAGGCCCGCGATGCTGCCGTCCTGCGACGCGACGATCTCGGTGCCGAGCTTCAGCACACCGCCCTTCACCGGGTCGCGCTTGATGATCTGCACGCGCTGGCCGGCCTGCCACAGGCGCCAGTCTTCCTTCTTCGCGTTCGGGAAGTATTCCTTCAGCGCGTTGAAGCGGTCGTCGTCGGACAGCATCAGCTGGCCGGCCAGGTACTGGACGAGCGGGAATTCGTCGACGCCCACGCGCATCATCGGCGCCACGTTATGCGTGTTGGTGCTGGTCAGCAGGTCGAAGTACGAGCCGTTCTTCAGGAACTTGGTCGAGAACGTCGCGAACGGCCCGAACAGGATGATCTTCTTGCCGTCGATGATGCGCGTGTCGAGGTGCGGCACCGACATCGGCGGCGAGCCGACCGACGCCTTGCCGTACGCCTTCGCGAGATGCTGCTTCACGACTTCCGGGTTGTCCGTCACGAGGAACGAGCCGCCGACCGGGAATGCGCCGTAGTCCTTCGCTTCGGGGATGCCCGACGCCTGCAGCAGGTGCAGCGCGCCGCCGCCCGCGCCGATGAACACGAACTTCGCGTCGATGTCCTGCGGCGGTTCGTTCGAGTGCAGCTTCACCCACGACACGTGCCACGTGCCGTCGGCGTTGCGCTTGATCTCGCGCACTTCGCTCGACAGCGACAGCGTGAAGTTCGGCTGGCGCTGCAGGTAGCCGACGAACTGGCGCGTGATCTCGCCGAAGTTCACGTCGGTGCCGATCGGCGTCCAGGTGGCGGCGACCTTCTGCTTGCGGTCACGGCCTTCCATCATCAGCGGCACCCACTGCTTGATCTGGTCGTAGTCTTCCGAGTACTGCATGCCGCGGAACAGCGGGCTCGCCTGCAGCGCGTCGTAGCGCTTCTTCAGGAAGCGGACGTTGTCGTCGCCCCACACGAAGCTCATGTGCGGCGTCGAGTTGATGAACGAATGCGGGTTCTTCAGCACGCCCTGCTTCACTTGCCATGCCCAGAACTGGCGCGAGATCTGGAACGACTCGTTGATCTGGATGGCCTTCGAGATGTCGATCTTGCCGTCCGGCTTTTCCGGCGTGTAGTTGAGCTCGGCGAGCGCGGAATGGCCGGTGCCCGCGTTGTTCCAGCCGTTCGAGCTTTCCTGCGCGACGCCGTCGAGGCGCTCGACCATCGTCATCGACCAGCTCGGCTCGAGCTCGTGCAGCCAGACGCCCAGCGTCGAGCTCATGATGCCGCCGCCCACCAGCAGGACGTCGACCTTCTTGGTGTCGGCCGCGTGCGCGGACGACGCGGCTACGCACAGCGCGAGCCCCGACAGCGTTACCCGTAACGTTTTGATCACAGCAGATCCCTTTTTCAACTTGAATGCATCGATTTGCCACGCCGCCCGGCCGGGGCGGAATGCCGGCGCCAGCGCGTGTCGGCCGTGGCCGGCACGCGCATCCGGATATCCGGATCGCGAATCCGGGATTCCGGATTGACGCGGGCAGCCGTTGCATTTGCGCACGCGAAGCCGCTGCGAAGGACACCTTCGATGCGGTTCGCGGCAGGCAGGCATTCGCCTGCGTCGCGCGGGCGCGCAACGCGCCGAGGCCCTTGCGGCAAGCCTGAGCGGTTGGGGGTTCAGGCTGCGTCGGAAAGGGCCGCACGCGGCGCTTTTGCCGGGGGCGGGGTGGCAAGGGGCGCGTAATATAACCGAACTCGATTGCCGTGTCGCAAGGGGAAAATGTCCTTGTTTTTGTGGGGTTTTTCGAGTGTCCGGGTTTCCGGAATGGGGGGGGCCGGCGGGGTGTTCGAAGCGCTGCCGCGCGTGCCGATCGATGCCTTGGGGCGCGATCGGAATCCGTCGAAAGCGGCAGCGTGAGGTGGGGATGAGATGGCCGCGGCGATCCGCGGCAGCGTCACTTGGCCGATCCGCTCCGGCAAAACTGCGCGAACGCGTCCGCCGAATTCGCGAAACCCTTCTGCTTCGCGAGTTCCCACGGCCGTTCGCATTGCCCGGTCGATTCGCACCAAGCATAGCCGGCCGAGCCGATGCAGCCGTGCGCATCACGATCGCCGCCGACGATCGGCGCAGGCGGAGTCGATTGCGCCGCACATGCGCTCAACGCGAACACGATTGCGGCGGCAAGCGAAACTGACGGGATGAAACGTTTCATGGGGCCATGCTCCTTGAAATAAGAAAAGGTTGACGTGCTACTGCCGCTCACGCCTCCGGCACCGGCAGCCGCGACGAGAACTTCACCTCGCGCAGCGCGAGGCTCGACTGGATCGACGAGATACCGGCCTGCCGCCGCAGCACGCGCTCGACGAACTCGGCATATGCATCGAGATCCGTCGCGACGACCTGCAGCATGTAATCGGCGGCGCCGGTGATCTTGTGGCACGACAGTACTTCGTCATGCTTGCGGATCACGGTTTCGAAATTGTCGGCGGACTTGTCCGAATGCATGTTGAACGTGACGAGCACGAACGCGAACACGTTCATGCCGAGCGCGCGCCGGTCGAGGTTCGCCTGGTAGCCGGTGATCACGCCTTCGTCCTCGAGGCGCTTGCGGCGTCGCCAGCACGGCGTCACGCTCAACGACAGCTTCTCGCCGAGCGTCGCGTTGGAGAGCGCGCCGTCTTCCTGCAGCAGGCGCAGCATGGCGCGGTCGATGCCGTCCATGTCTGCCTTTGGGCGATTTTTGCTCATTTCGTCCGCTCCGTAGTCGGTTTGCACAAAAGTGTACGAAACGGCAGAGCGAAAAGCAAAGCTATTGCCGTGCGCCGTCAATAAACTGTTGCTCACCCTTACCGCAACAGCCCATCATGCTCACGATCTACAGCAGCGATCATCAACTGCATCGCGGCGTCGAACTCAAGGACGGCGCCATCACCGATTCGTTCGAGAACCCCCAGCGCGCCGAAACGGTGCTCGCGCAGGTCCGCGCGAGCGGCCTCGGCGACGTCGTCGCGCCGCGCGTATTCGACCGCGCGTGCTATGCCGGCGCGCACAGCCGGCGCTACGTCGATTTCGTCGCCGGCGCATGGGACGAATGGCGCGCGACCGGCCGCACCTGCCAGGCGCTGCCGCTCGTGTGGCCCGTGCGCGCGATGCCGTCCGGCGCGACGCCGCCCGCGTTCATCGACGGCAAGCTCGGTTTCTTCGCGATGGACGCCGGTTCGCCGATCAACGCCGGCACGTGGGCCGCGGCCAGCGCGAGCGCGAATTCCGCGCTGACCGGCGCCGAGCTGCTGTCCAACGGCCCGCCCGGCACACGCGCGGCATTCGCGCTGTGCCGCCCGCCCGGCCACCACGCCGGGCGCGAGTACATGGGCGGCTACTGCTACCTGAACAACGCGGCGATCGCGGCCCAGCACGCGATCGCGCGCGGCGCGGCGCGCGTCGCCGTGCTCGACGTCGATTTCCACCACGGCAACGGCACGCAGGACATCTTCTACGACCGCGCGGACGTGCTGTTCGTGTCGATCCACGGCGAGCCGCCGGTGTCGTACCCGTACTTCTCCGGCTATGCGGACGAGCGCGGCACGGGCGCGGGCGAGGGCTTCAACCTGAACCTGCCGCTGCCGAAGGGCACCGCGTGGAGCGGCTACGACGCAGCGCTCGGCCGCGCGGCGGCCGCGATCGCCGCGCACGCGCCCGACCTGCTCGTCGTGTCGCTCGGCGTCGACACGTTCGAGCACGACCCGATCAGCCACTTCCGCCTGCGCTCGCAGGACTACCTGCGGATCGGCGAGGCGCTCGCGCGCCTGAACCGGCCGACGCTGTTCGTGATGGAAGGCGGGTACATGGTCGACGAGATCGGCATCAATGCGGTCAACGTGCTGCTGGGATTCGAAGGCCGCGCGTGAGCGTCGCGCCGTGACCGGTTCGGCGGCGGCCGCGCAGGCCGCCGCCATCAAAGGAGCAACAAGCATGACGCGATATCTGGATGTGACGAGCGTATCGACGCTCGTGACCGAAGTGGGAATCACGCAGGTCCTGACGACGATGGCTTCGTACATCGAGCAGGACTACCGCCGCTGGGAGACGTTCGAGAAGACCGCGCGCGTCGCGAGCCATTCGACCGACGGCGTGATCGAGCTGATGCCGACCTCCGATGCCCGGCTGTATTCGTTCAAGTACGTGAACGGGCACCCGAAGAACACCCGCGCCGACCTGCCGACGGTGATGGCGTTCGGCGTGCTCGCCGACGTCGACACCGGCTACCCGCTGCTGCTCAGCGAAATGACGCTGACGACGGCGATCCGCACCGCGGCGACGTCCGCGCTGGTCGCGCGCTTCCTTGCGCGGCCCGATGCGCGCTCGATGGCGCTGATCGGCAACGGCGCGCAAAGCGAGTTCCAGGCGATCGCCTTCCACGACATGCTCGGCATCGACGAACTGCGCGTGTTCGACATCGATCCCGCGGCCACCGACAAGCTCGTGCGCAACCTCGCGCCGTTCGCGGGCCTGCGCGTGATCCGCTGCGCATCGGCGGCCGACGCGGTGCGCGGCGCGGACATCGTCACCACCGTCACCGCCGACAAGACCAACGCGACGATCCTGACGCCCGACATGATCGAGGACGGCATGCACGTCAATGCGGTCGGCGGAGATTGCCCGGGCAAGACCGAGCTGCATGCGGACGTGCTGCGGCGCGCACGCGTGGTCGTCGAATACGAGCCGCAGACACGCATCGAAGGCGACCTCCAGCAAATGCCGGCGGATTTCCCGGTGGTCGAGTTCGCGCGGATCGTGTCCGGCGCGCAGCGCGGCCGCGAAGCCGATGCGCAGGTGACGGTGTTCGACTCGGTCGGCTTCGCGCTCGAGGATTTCTCGGCGCTGCGCTACCTGAATGCGGCGGCGCGCGAACGCGACATCGGCATCGAACTGGACCTGATCCCGACGCCGCGCGACCCGAAGAACCTGTACGGCGTCGCGGCGGGCAGCGAGGTGCGCACGGCGTCGAGCGTCGCGGACCGCGTGCTGCTCGCGGCGCTGCGGCATTGAGCGCGCATCCCGACACGACAATCCTTCCCCACAGGAGAGCGAGACATGATTCGATATCACAAGACAACGGTGGCCGCGGCCGTCGCGATGGCGTGCGCGCTGCCTGCGCACGCGGACGAGATCGTGCGGATCGGCCACGTCGCGCCGCTGACCGGCGCCATCGCGCATCTCGGCAAGGACAGCGAGAACGGCGCGCGGCTCGCTGTCGAGGAGATCAACGCGAAAGGCCTCGTGATCGGCGGCACGAAAGTGACGCTGCAGCTCGATGCGCAGGACGACGCCGGCGACCCGCGCACCGCGACGCAGGTCGCGCAGCGGCTCGTCGACGACAAGGTGGCGGGCGTGGTCGGCCATCACAACTCCGGCACGTCGATCCCGGCGTCGCGCGTGTACCGGGATGCCGGCATCGTGCAGATCTCGCAGGCGGCGACCAACCCCGTGTACACGCAGCAGGGCTTCAAGACGACGTACCGGGTGGTCGCGACCGACGCGCAGCAGGGGCCGGCGCTGGCCATGTTCGCCGCGAAGCGGATGAACATCCGGACGGTCGCGGTGATCGACGATGCGACCGCGTACGGACAGGGGCTCGCGACCGAATTCGAGAAGGCGGCGCAGGCGGCCGGCATGAAGGTCGTGTCGCGCGACGCGACGAACGACAAGGCGATCGATTTCCGCGCGATCCTCACGAAGATCAAGGGCGCGAATCCGGACGCGATCATGTACGGCGGGATGGACGCGACCGGCGGGCCGCTCGCGAAGCAGGCGCGGCAGCTCGGCCTGCGCGCGAAGATCCTCGGCGGCGACGGCGTGTGCTCGACCGACCTGCCGAAGCTCGCGGGCGCGGCGTCGGACAACGTCGTGTGCTCGGAAGCCGGCATCGCGCTCGAGAAGATGCCGGGCGGCGCGGCATTCGCGAAGCGCTACGAGGCGCGCTTCCATCAGCCGATGCAGGTGTATGCGCCGTTCTCGTACGACGCCGTCTACATCATCGTGGATGCGATGAAGCGCGCGAATTCGACGTCTGCCGCGAAGGTGCTGGCCGCGATGCCGGCCACCGACTATCGCGGCGTGATCGGCGACACGAGCTTCACGCCGCAGGGCGACCTGAAGCACGGCGCGATCTCGGTGTTCACGTACAAGGACGGCAAGAAGGTGCTGCTCGACATCGTCAGGATGTGACGCAGCGCCCCGGCATCGCGAACGCGCCGGTTAATGGTGACAGCGCGGGTTACACCGCGCGGGTGCGCGAGCCGTCGGCGCTGCGTCCCGCGTCATGCACGATGTGCAGCTCGCGCGTGCGGATCGGCGTCATGCAATCGGCATCGGCGAGCGCCTTGCGCACCTGGCGCGCGAGGCGCCAGCGCAGCGCCCAGAACTTGTCGGTATGCGTCCAGACGCGCATGTTCGCGATCGCCGTGCTGTCGTCGAAGCGCATCACCATCACGTCCGGCGCCGGGTCCTTGAGCACGTCGGGATCGGCTTCGGCCAGCGCACGCAGCGCGTCGAGCGCGCGATCGATGTTGTCGCGCACGGAGACTTCGACTTCGAGATCGAGGCGGCGCGTCGGGTTGCGCGTGTAGTTGCGAATCGAGCTGCCCCACAGCGCGCTGTTCGGCACGTACTCGCAGATGCCGTCCGGTTTCGTCAGGCGTGTCATGAACAGGCCGACCTCGTCGATGGTGCCCGCGACACCCCCGCCGCCGTCGATGTAGTCGCCGACCTTGAACGGCCGCAGCAGCAGGAGCATGATGCCGGCCGCGATGTTCTGCATCGTGCCTTGCAGCGCAAACCCGATCGCGAGGCCGGCCGCGCCGAGCACGGCAACGATGCTGGCGGTTTCGATGCCGAGCTGCGACAGCGCGCCGACGATCGCGACGATGCGGATGCCCCACACGGCGACGTCGCAGAGTATCGGCCGCAGCGTGTCGTCCACGCGCTCCTTGTTCGCGAGCAGGCGGCTCAGCCAGTTGCCGATGCGCTTCGACAGCCACCAGCCGGCGATGAGCAATGCAAGGCCGGCGCACAGCCGGAGGGAGAAGGTGGACAGCGCATTCCACAGGAACGTCCAGCGTTCCGGATGAAAGTGATCGAGCAACATGGGGTGGATTCGGACTCCTGTGACTTCAGGTATCGAGTGGCGCGCGGCGGCTCGCCGCATTCGGGCAGGCTCGCGCTTGCGCGCCGACAACCCTCGACTGTACACGGAGCGCAGTGTCTCGCGTGTCCGGATGGCGTCACATCCCATTCCAGTGCGCTGGAAATGTGTCGTTTAGTTCATGTCCTATTGATTTTAATAATCAATTAGGACGAGTCTGATTCAACCATTTAAATCAGGCCGATACACTCGAATTCGAATAGCCGGAACGTGACGGCAGTCCCGTTGCGTTGCCCGGCAGCCTTCCGATTCTTCATTGATAGCGAGTGATGACGCCATGCGGTTTGATCTGCGTTTCCGTCTCGCACGCGAACAAGGTCGACCCGCACAACGCGGCGCCGCCTGCCTGCCGTTTCGCCGCGCGCTGCTGTGCGGCGTCGTCGCGGCAGCCTGGCTTGCCGGCGCGCAAGGCGCGGTGGCACAGGCGTCTCACGATGCCGCGTCATTCGCGCCCGCAACGGCGGTGACGGCAGACCTCGTCGACGTGCCTTTTTTCAATTCCGCCCGCACCGTGTGGGGTGGCTTGCGCGCGATGTCGGCCATGCCGTTCGACGCCGCGCCCGACGCACAGGCAGCGAGCGCCGACCCCGACGGCCCGGTCGCGCGTCTCGGCGCATGCGCGCCCTACCGCGTGCTCTGCGACGCGGCGCGCGATGCGATCGAACGTAATTATGCGGCCCGGTTCGACTACGGCCTTGCGTCGCCGCTGCCCGTAACAGATGGACCGGCAACGTTCGAGCCGCGTTCCGGCGAACTGGCGTCCGGCGAGCCGTTCACGCTGGCCGAGCCGAACAGCGGCACGCGGATCGGCGCGATCGCCGGCAGCCTGCAGGCATCGCTGGCGAGTGCCGAGCTGCCGGCCGGTATGGCCGGGCAGATCTCCCGCATGCTGGCGGGTCGGGTCGACGTGACGCAGCGCGGCTGGACTGGCGACGCATTCCGCGTGGCATTCGATGCGGACGACGACGCGACGCTTCAGGGCGGCTCGCGCGTGACGGCGCTCGACCTGCGCTTTCGCGGCCAGCAATTGTCGGCTGTATGGTTTGCTGCCGAGGCGGGCGCGCCCGGCGGCTATTACGATCTCGACGGTATGCCGTTCGCCGGTTCCCGGTTCGTGATGCCGGTCGACGCGACGCGTGTGAGCTCCCGCTTCGGCGCACGGGTGCATCCGGTGACGGGCGCGACGCACGTGCATTCCGGCGTCGATCTGGCCGCGCCGGCGGGCCGGGCCGTCCATGCGTCGGAGAACGGCACGGTGTCGTTCATCGGCACCGAACCGCGTGGCTATGGCAAGTACGTGGTGGTGCGTCATGACGCCGGCTATACGTCGTACTACGCGCATCTGTCCGCATTCGAGCCGGCGTTGCGCATCGACGCGCGGGTCGCACGCGGTCATCGTGTCGGCGCGATCGGTAGCACTGGCACGGCGACCGGCCCGCATCTGCATTTCGAGGTTCGGCGGCACAACCGGCCCGTCGATGCGGTCGCGTTGATGCAGGCGTCGACCGAGGCGGCGCTGAAGGGCGAACAGCGCGTGGTGTTCGATCGCGTGGCCGGGCAGGCTCGCGTGCGTCTGGCCGCAGCGTCGTGGTCGCCGTCGTTCGCGATGCTGGATGCTGCGGGAGTGAATGCGGGTTGATCGTTCGGTTGGTCCGGGAATGAACGTCGGTCAACGGCTTGTTTCAACGCATCGAGGATGCATGGCCTTTGACTCGTGATTCTCGGAAACGGCGTGTGCAACGCGATCCGTCAACGCGTGGAATGGTGCGGCATTCGCCAGTGCGTCGCCGAACGCATCGCGCAGGCGGCGTACGGTAGCCGCGCGAATCAGAACCGTTTCGTCCGTTACCCGGACGCACGGAGTGGGTCGAGGCACGCGCGAAGCGTCGGTCGTGGATCGGCTCGCGCGACGCATCGCGGTGCCGCGCAGCGGAAGCCGCGGGCGCAAACGTGACGCGCCGCTACCCCTGACCGACGGTGCTCAGGGGCCGAAGTGCTGCATCACCGCGTCCTTCAGCCGCGCGGCGGTCAGCTCGCCCATGTGCGATTCGACGAGGTTGCCGTTCGCATCGAAGAAGAGCGTCGTCGGCAACCCGCGCGAGCCGTACGCATGCATCGCGCGCAGCGAGCGATCGAGCAGCACGTGATCGAAGTGCAGCCCTTGCTGTTCGAGGAACGCGCGCACGGCTTGCGCGTCTTCGCCCTGGTTGATCATCAGCACGGCAACGCCCGGGTGGTCTTGCTGCGCCTGCGCGAAGATCGGCATTTCGCGCCGGCACGGCGGGCACCAGGTGGCCCACAGGTTCACGACGGCGGGGCGGCCGGCAAAGCGCTGCGGCGGAACGGGCGTTGCGTCGAGGGCTTCGAGCCGCATCGCGGCGAGCGGCGGCGCGCCGTGCTGCAGCGTGGCCAGCGTGCCTTGCGCGATGCCCCATGCCGCCAGGCCGGCGGCGATGCCGCTCCATGCCGGGCGACGCAGCGCGGGCAGGCGGCGCAAGCGCCAGCCGGCGAACGCGATGCCGGCCGCGATGCCGATGCGCCAGTCGAAGCCGCCGTCGCCGAACGCGACGAGCGAGCGGGGCGCGGCCGCGTAGTCGGCCCACCACTGTGCGACATAGCCGATGCGCGCGGCGATCAGGCCGAGCAGCAGCGCGTCGAGGATCAGGCTCGATGCGCGCTTGTGCCGGCCGTCCGGCGGGCGGCGCTGCATGAAACGGGCAACGAGCCACGCAAGCAGCGCGGCGGCGGCGACCGCGACGACGCGGATCGAGAAGGGACCGATACTCAACATGGGAACGAAAAGTCAGGACGTGATCGACGCGGACATGCGGCGATTCGACATCACGTCATGCGCGGGGGTTCCCTTCACGATGCCGCCGGACTAACGCGGCAACATCTTCCTGTAGACCACGAACCCGCTTTTCTCCGCGACGGAGTCGTACAGCCGCATCGCCGTGTGATTGGTCTCGTGCGTATGCCAATACACGCGCTCGGCCCCATGTTGCGCGGCGACCGCATACACGGCCTCGATCAGCGCGCGTCCCACGCCCTTGCCGCGCTCGCTGTCGAGCGTGAAGAGATCCTGCAGGTAGCAGGTCGGGCCGGCCAGCGTCGTGCTGCGGTGGTACAGGAAATGCACGAGCCCGACGAGCGCGCCGTCGCGTTCGGCGACCATTGCATGCACGGGTTCGTAGCCGTCGAAGAAACGCGACCACGTGAGCTTCGTCACGTCGAGCGGCAGCGCCGTCGCGTCGAAGCGGCCGTAGAAGCGGTTGTAGCCGTCCCAGAGCGGCAGCCAGGCGGGGTAGTCGTCCGGCTTGACGGGGCGTACGGTCAGGCGGGCATCGGTAGCGTTCATGTGTGCGGACCTCGCGATGGCATGGGACAGGCGCTTACGATAGACAATTCGTGGCACCATGTGTAGACCCATGTCATCCCCCATACCTGGAGCCACGATGGACTACGGCGTCTTGCTGTCGACGTTCGAACGCGAAACCGGACGGCGCGCGGCCGCGCGGATGTCGCAGCAGCACCGGCTGTACGCGTGCCTGCGCACCGCGATTCTCGACGGCCGGATCGCGGAAGGCGCGCGTCTCGCGCCATCGCGCACGCTTGCCGACGAACTCGGCATCGCGCGCAATTCGGTGCTGTATGCGTATGAGCGGCTCGCGGCGGAAGGCTTCGCGCTCGGCACGCGCCAGGGCACGGTGGTCGCGCGCGTGGGCCTGCGCGACACGCCGGCCGCGCCGGCCGCAACCGCGGCAACCGCCGACGCAAGCAGCGATGCAAGCAGCAAGGCAAGCAGCGACGTCACGAGGCTGTCGCGGCGCGTGGCGCACGTCGAGCGCACGGCCGAGGGCATCGACGAATCGCTGCCGTTCGTGCCGGGCACGCCCGCGCTGGACGAATTCCCGCTCGCGCAATGGCGGCGCTGCGTCGAGCGCGCGTGGCGCGACGCGGGGCCCGCGCAGCTCGGCTACCAGCCCGCCGCCGGGGATGCGACGCTGCGCGACGCGATCGCCGGCTACCTGCGCGTGTCGCGCGGGGTGCGCTGCGACGCGGAGCAGATCGTCGTCACCGACGGCACGCAGAATGCACTGGACCTGTGTGCGCGCGCGCTGGCCGACGCCGGCGACATCGCATGGATCGAAAACCCCGGCTACCACGGCGCGCGCAACGCGTTCCTGGCCGCCGACCTGCGCGTCGTGCCGATCGGCGTCGACGCCGAGGGCCTCGCGCCGCACCCGGACGACTGGCGCGCGCGCACGCCGAAGCTCGTCTACATCACGCCGTCGCACCAGTATCCGCTCGGCGCGGTGATGAGCCTCGAGCGGCGGCTCGCGCTGGTCGCGCAGGCGCGCGCGGCGGGCGCATGGATCGTCGAGGACGACTACGACAGCGAGTTTCGCCATCACGGCGCGCCGCTCGCGGCGGTGCAGGGCCTCGCCGACGATGCGCCGGTGATCTATCTCGGCACCTTCAGCAAGGTGATGTTTCCGGCGCTGCGGATCGGCTTCCTGGTCGCGCCGCCGGCGCTCGCGCGCGCGTTGCGCGAGACGGCCGGCGCGCTGATGCTGCACGGGCGCGCGATCGAGCAGCGCGCGCTGGCGGATTTCATCGACGCGGGGCATTTCACGCGTCACCTGCGGCGCATGCGCAGGCTCTATGCGGAGCGGCGCGCCGCGCTGCAGGACGCGCTCGAACGGCACCTGCGCGCGCAGCTGACGGTGTCCGGCGGCGCGGGCGGCATGCACCTGTCCGCGCGGCTCGACGTGCCGGTGGCGGATACGGATCTCAGCCGCGTCGCGCAGGCGCACGGGTTGATCCTGCGGCCGTTGTCGTCGTTCTGCCTGCCGGGGACGGAGCAGGGCTACAACGGCCTCGTGCTCGGGTATGGCGGCGTGCCGGCCGCGCAGATGGACCGGCTGGCGCGGCGCATCGGCGAGATGATCGGGCGGGTGCTGGCGGATCGGTGACGGCCGCCGGGCGGGGTGTCGCACTGTGACGAAGCCGTGACGAATGCGTGACGCGCCTTCATGCCGCCACGGATGTTGCCGCTTGCGTCAGAACGGTCAGAACGCGGCCACGCTCGCCAGGTGGGCGAACTTGCGGCTGCTCAGCAGCTTGACGATGGTCTGCGTCGAGATGCTCGTCGGCAGCGACGCGACGTCGGATGGTTCGAACCAGCGGCAATGCACGATCTCGTTGCGCGGCTGGGGCGCGGCATCGATCAGGACGTCGGTCACGAACACGTGATGCAGCTTCGCGAGGCCGCCGAACTGGAACGCGTATTCGATCGGCAGGTTCGACAGCCCCGTTTCCTCCCACAACTCGCGATGCGCGGCGGCGAGCGGCGATTCGCGGCGCTTGACGGTGCCGCCCGGCAACGCCCAGCGGGAGGTCGTGCGCGCGACGAGCAGGATACGCGGGCCTTGTCGGCACACGATGGTGGCGCGGTCCCGGGGGAGGGCGGAGGCATCGGGGCGGATGGGCATGATGAGGCGAATGCGATCGGCTGGCAGCGGCCGTGGATAACAGCGGCAATCATGACACGTCGCGGCGCTCGCCGGGGCACGATTTGACAATGGTTGAGCAACGCAAGATGCGTTCCCGTCGCGGGCCGGCGCGCGTCCGGCAGCGGCGGGCGGCCCGCGTCAGGGAAAGCACGGAGTCGGCGCGGCGGGCCGCGTTCATCGCGACGGGCGCCACCGCGATCGTCACCCCGGTTTACCATCTGCGTCCCGATCCACAGCGCAACCCCATCCGGAGGAGCCCGTCATGACCGATATGAAATCGACCACCGCCCACTGGACCGACGTGGCGGACCAGTGGATCGGCTGGGCCGGCACGCCCGGGCACGACGCGTTCTGGTCGTACCGCTCAGGGCTGGCCGACTGCATCGGCCGCGGCGACGGCCACGCGCTGGAGATCGGCTGCGGCGAGGGCCGCGTCAGCCGCGAGCTGAAGGCGCTCGGCTACACGGTGACCGCGAGCGACGCGGTGCCGGCGATGCTCGACGCGGCGCGGCGCGCCGATTCCGCGCACCGGTACGCGCTCGCCGATGCCGCGTCGCTGCCGTTCGAGCCGGCGAGCTTCGATCTCGTGATGGCCTACAACGTGCTCATGGATCTCGACGACATGCCGGCCGCGTTGCGCGAGGCGCGGCGCGTGCTGAAGCCCGGCGGCACGCTGTTCGTGTCGCTGGTGCATCCGTTTCGCGATCGCGGCCGCTTCGCCGGCCCGGCTGCCGACGCGCCGTTCGTGCTGGAAGGCAGCTATCTCGGCCGCGAGCATTTCGACGGCATGGAATCGCGCGACGGCCTGTCGATGCATTTCGCCGGCTGGTCGCTGCCGCTGCACGCGTATATGGACGCGATGGAGCAGGCGGGGCTCGCGATCGTGTCGCTGCGCGAGCCGGCGCCGGACCGCGCGGATACCGACACGCTGAAGCAATGGTCGCGCGTGCCGCTGTTCCTGTGGCTCAAGGCGCGGCCGCTGGTCTGAAAGCGCCCGAGCGGCGGGCATGGAAATATCGCAAAATGGCCGGCTCGCTGCCCGCGCCGATTGGCTCGACGTCTCGCGAAGGCGGCGCTCGCACGCTTCACACGTCTCCATGATCCACCTCCCTGCAAGGACAACCATGTCGACCCAACCCCGTGAGCTGCTGAAGGCCGCCGATATCGCGAACATGGAAGCGACGCGCGCGGTCCATCCGCTGAACCCGAACGCGGTGCGCCTCAAGAAGTCGGTGGGTGACCTGACCGGGCTCACGCAGCTCGGCGTTCACCTGATCACGCTGATGCCCGGCCATGAGTCGGCCGAATACCACCGCCACCTGTACGAAGAGGAATGCGTGTACGTGCTGTCCGGCAACGGGACGGTGACGATCGGCGAGCAGCGGGCCGACATCGCGCCGGGCGATTTCCTCGGCTTCGCGCGCGGCGGCGACGCGCACACGGTGCAGAACACGGGCGACGCGCCGCTGGTGCTGCTTGTCGCGGGGCAGCGGCTCGAGCACGACGTGTGCGATTACCCGCGCGCCGGCAAGCGGCTGTATATGGCGGGCGAGCGCTATAGCTACGTGGACCTGCCGACGACGGACGCCGAATGAGCGCGCGCGGCGCAGTGCCGGTCGCGCTCGTCACCGGCTCCACGTCGGGCATCGGCGCCGCGATCGCGCGGCGGCTGTCGGCGGACGGCTATGCGGTGGTGCTGCATTCGCGGCAGTCGGCCGACACCGGGCAGGCGATGGCGCGCGAACTCGGCGCGGCGGCCTACCTGCAGGCCGATCTGGCCGACGACGCGGCGCGCGTGCGGCTGGTGCGCGACGCGGTGGCGCTGTGGGGGCGGCTCGACGTGCTGGTCAACAACGCGGGGATCAGCCGCGTGATTCCGCACGACGATCTGGGCGCGGCCACGCCGGTGATCTGGCAGGAACTGCATGAAGTCAACGTGATCGCGCCGTTCCGGCTGGTCGCCGAGGCAGCGCCGGCGCTACGCGAAGCCGCGTCGCGCGGGCGGCCCGGCTGCGTGGTGAACGTCAGCTCGCATGCGGGCGTGCGGCCGAAGGGCGCATCGATTCCGTACGCGGCGACGAAGGCGGCGCTCAACCACATGACGCGCCTGCTCGCGCTGTCGCTTGCGCCGGCGATTCGCGTCAATGCGGTCGCGCCGGGGCTCGTCGATACGCCGCTCACCGCCAACTGGACGCACGCGCAGCAGCTCTGGCGCGACCGCGCGCCGATGCACCGCGCGGCGACGCCGGACGATGTCGCGCAGACGGTCGCGATGCTCGCCGCGTCGGACTACATGACGGGCGAGATCGTGATGCTCGATGGGGGATTGAACCTGACGTGACGCGGCGGGGCGGCGTCATGCAGAGGCGCGGCGACGTAGCCGGGCAGCCGGGCAGCCGGGCAGCCGGGCGCCAGCATCGCGTGCGCACCTGCCGAGGCCGCTTGCCGGAATGGAATGCGCGCTCAGCCGAGGCTCGACCGCAGCCGTGCGAGCGCATCGTCGTGCGTGCGCTCGAACTTCAGCGGCGTGACGGCGATATACCCGTCGCGGAGTGCGACCGTTTCCGAATCCGCATCGTCGTCGCGCGGTGCACGCGCGAGCTTCAGCCAGTGATACTCGAGGTCGCGCGGGTCGCGCCCCGACACGATCTCGACGCCCTGCAGCGTGCCGGCGCCCTGGTTCGTCACCTTCAGCCCGCGCACGTCCTGTGCGGGTCGCGCGGGGAAATTCACGTTGAGGCACGCGTCGCTGTTCCAGCCGGCGGCGGCCAGCCGCCGAATGACGTCCGGCGCATGCGCGAGCGCCGTGCTCCACGGCACCGCGTTGCGATCGGTGAACGCCTGGCTCAGCGCGATGGCCGGCACGCCGACCAGCATGCTCGTCATCGCGGCGCCGACCGTGCCGGAAAACACCGTTTCGGTGCCGAGGTTCGCGCCGCGGTTCACGCCGGACAGCACGACATCGGGCCGCGCGTCCTGCATCAGGTGGCTGACCGCGATCGCGACGCAGTCGCCGGGCGTGCCGCGCACGGCGAAGCGGCGTTCGCCCTTGCGATGCACGCGCAGCGGTTCGTGCAGGCTCAGCGAATGCGACGTGCCGCTCTGGTCTTCCGCCGGCGCGACGATCCACACTTCGCGCGCCAGCTGCGTGGCAACCTGTTCGAGCACGTCAAGGCCGGGGGCGTCGAAGCCGTCGTCGTTGGTGAGCAGGACGCGGTCGAACAGCGGGCGGGTTTCTTGCATCGGAGCGATCCTCGTGGAGATGGGCCGTGACAGGGGGAAGGCATCGCGGCGTCCAGCCGCAAGGCTAGCATCCCGATGTGCGCGCTGTCGTGTCGCGCGGCCGGCCCGGATGCAGGAACGGGCGCATTGCGCGCCCGTTCGCCGGTTGATAGGCCGGGTACACGCCGGCACGACCGGTGGGCCGCGGCGGGCCGGAACGGCTTATCCGAGCAGGTGCCGCAGCACGCCGGCCGCGACGACGCCGATCGTCACCGTCGGCAGGATCGACAGGCGGGTGGCGGCCAGCAGCGTGATCGCCAGCGCGAGCAGGTCGGCCGGGCGGTTCGACACGAACGCCGGCGCGATCACCGAGATCAGCACGCAGCCGGGCACGTTCTCCATCACGGCCGTCATGCGCGGGCTGAGCGTGCGGTTGCGCAGCGCGACGTAGCCGAGGATGCGCGACAGGTAGGTGGTCGCCGCCATCAGCACGATGGTGACGACGGTGTGGAAATCAGGCATCGCGCGGCTCCCACAGCAACGCGGCGGCGAGCCCCGCGCAGGCGCCGGCGGCGACGTACCATGCGCCGGGCACGGCCAGGTGCGTGGCCGCCGCGACAACGAGGCTCACGAACCACGGCCGGCTCGCGCGCACGCCTTTCCACATGCCCTTCAGCAGCACCAGGAAGACGGCCGTGAACGCCATGTCGAAGCCGTAGCGCTCGACGTCGCCGATGGTCGGCCCGAGCGCGGCGCCGAGCGTGGTCATCGAGATCCAGGTCGAGTAGAGGCCGGCGGCGATGCCCGCGTAGTACGCGACGCTGATGTGGTCGGCCGAGCGCTGCCGCGCGTCGGCGAGCGACATCGCCCAGCTCTCGTCGCACATGAAGAACAGCGCGGCGAACGCGCGCCGGCGCGGCAGGCGCCGGATGTACGGCGCGAACGCGGCGCCCATCAGGATGTGGCGGGAATTCACCAGGAACGACATCGCGACGATCAGCGCGATGTGCGGCGGCGACGCCCACAGGCGGATCGCCGCGAACTCGGAGCCGCCGCCGAAATTCAGGCCGGTCAGCATCGGCACTTCGAGGAGGCTCAGCCCCTTCTGCGCGGCCTGCGCGCCCAGCACCAGCGCGAACGGAATGAAACCCAGCATGACGGGCAGCGCCGCACGCATCCCGCGGCCCATCTCGATGACAAAAGCGGGCCGCTCGCGCAGCCCCGACGACGTTGAAACGCTACTGCTCATTACTCCTCCTTCGGGGGGAGGAATTGTCTGCTTTTTTGACTCGAATCGGGTTGCGTTGTGGCCACTTATTTTGGAGAATTTGGCATCAAACGCGCGCTGCGCGGATTTTTTGGAATTGGATGCCAATGAAGCTTGACGCCATCGACCGCCGGATCCTCGGCGCGCTCCAGCGGGACGGCCGCATGCAGAACGTCGAACTCGCGCACGAGGTCGGGCTGTCGCCGTCGCCGTGCCTGCGGCGCGTGCGGCTGCTCGAGGAAGCGGGCGTGATCGAGAAATACGTCGCGGTGCTGAACCCCGCGAAGGTCGGCAAGGCGCTGACGATCTTCGCGCGCGTCTGGCTGAAGGGGCAGGACGCCGACACCGTGAATCGCTTCGCCGACGCCGTGCAGCAGATGCCGGAAGTCGTCGAGTGCCACCTGATGGCCGGCGATTGCGATTTCCTGCTGCGCATCGTCGCGGCCGACATCGACGAATACCGGCGCTTCCAGATGGAATACCTGACGCGCATCCCCGGCGTGCAGAGCGTGAAGACCGACATCCCGATGCAGAAGATCAAGCTGACGTCGGCGCTGCCGACGTAGCGCGGCACGGTCATGGCCCGGTGACAATCGCCCGATACACTGACGGGATGCGCCGCGTTGCCGTGCAACGGCGAGCGGGCAATCAACGAGCAATCAACGAGCAACTAACCGGCAACCCCAACACGAACGGTCGGGCCATTCATGCAGCCACTCATCAGTCCGTGGAATTCGCTGGAAATCGTCAAGCTGACGCTCGGCGTGCTGACGCCGCTGTCGGTGGCCGGCCTCGGCTGGTTCGTCGCGCGCCGGCTGAAGCGGCTCGAACTCGTGCAGTGGACCAACCAGAAGCTGATCGAGAAGCGCCTCGCGCTCTACGATGCGGTGGCGCCGCAGCTCAACGCACTGTTGTGCTTCTACACGTGGATCGGCTACTGGAAGGACATCTCGCCGGACGACGTGATTCGCGCGAAGCGCGAGCTCGACCGCACGTTCCACATCTACCGCTACCTGTTCGACGATCACGTGTACGACGCGTATCACGCGTATATCCACGCGCTGTTCGAGATGCACACGGGCGCTGGGCAGGATGCGCGGATCCGCTCGCTGATCGAGACGGCGGATGGCGATCGCACGCGGCACGCGACCTACGCGTGGAACCCCGCGTGGCATGCGCGGTTCGCGACGGTGAACGTCGTGGACCGCGCCGAAGTACGCGACCGCTATACGCGGCTGATGGAGGGGCTGCGCGTGTCGCTGGGCGCGAACCGCTGACGCTGCCGCGGCAGCGCGCGCGGCTCACGGGTCAGGGTCAGCTCCGCCCGGCGGCCGCGAGCCGCGCGGCGAGCCCGACGAACACGCTGCCGAGCAGGTATTGCGGCAGCTTCGACGGGCGGCGGCGCGCGCCGATCCGCTGGCTCAGCCGGCTCGCCGACAGGATCACCGCGCCGTTGACCACGAGGCCGACCAGGTTGAGCACCGTCGCGAGCACGAGGATCTGCACGGCGATCGAGCCATGCTCCGGCCGCACGAACTGCGGGAACAGCGCGAGCACGAACAGCGCCATCTTCGGGTTGAGCAGGTTGGTCGTCAGGCCCTGGCGGAAGATCGCGGCGGTGGAGTGGCGGCGCCGCGACGCGACCGGCGACAGCGCTGTCGGATCCGAGCGGAACGTCTTCCACGCGAGGTACAGCAGATAGCCGGCGCCCGCGAAGCGCACGACGTCGTACGCGATCGGCACCGCGAGAAAGAGCTGCGACAAGCCGAGCGCGGCGGCGAGCGCGTGGCAGTAGGTGCCGGCCTGGATGCCCGCGAGCGTCGCGAACCCGGCGCGCCGGCCCTGGCTGACGCTGCGCGATGCGATCAGCAGCATGTCGGGGCCGGGCGTGGCCGTCAGCGCGAGACAGGCGCCGGAGAACAGCGCGAGCGTGGAGAAGTCGATCATGGCGTTCCCTTTGGCTGGCGCGGCATCACGTCCGCGCGGGTGGTGCATCCGTCACGGCTTGCGGCACGCGACCTGGTAATCGAACACGGTGTTGGCCGACGGCTGGTCCGGCTCGCCGCCGGCGGTCGTCACGCCGAGCACGCCGGCCGCGCTGCGATAGCTCAGCGCGCAATACCCCATGCCGGTGCCCGAGCACGCTTCGGCTTCGACGATGCCATGCTTCGCGAGCGTCGCGGCGCCATCCGTCGGGTCAGGCTTCTCGCGCGGGCGCAGCGGCTGCCAGCCATGCGCGATCAGGATCTGGCGCGCGGCGTCGAGCGGCTTGCCGTACACGTTGGGCACGACCGCGCGGCCGTGGCAGAACGTGCGTTCGGCGGCGACGCGGGTCAGGCGCACGCCGCCGTTGTCCTCGCGCAGTTCGCCGACGGGCGGCGCAGGGCCGTCGCCGCCCCAGATCAGCAACGCGCCGCTTTCCAGCGGCTCGGCCATGCCGAGCTGCCAGCCCGCGGCGCGCGACGTGTACGCGAGCGCGACGAGCGACGCGCCGTCGAACACGCCGAGATTGCCGTTGCGCGCATAGCAGATCCCGCTCGTGCCCGGCTTGAACCCGCTGGCGAACGTGACGACCCGATAGCGGCCGAGCGGCGCGTCGGACGTCACGATCCAGCCGCGCTTCGCGACTTCGCGGCCAGCCTCGCTGGCCGCCTTCACGCGGTAGCGCGTGCAGAATTCGTCGAGCGTGCCGTTCTCGGGCGAGCGCGGCAGCGTGCCGAGCGGCACCAGCGACGCGCCGGCGAGATCCGACGCCGTGCGCAGCGTGTCGGCTGACGCGGCCCCGCTGAGCACAGCACCGACGAGCGCGGCGCTCGCCGCGACGCGGCGGGCGATGAAGCGCGGCACGCGGAAGGTCACCGCAGGCTCCGCCGTGTGCTCAAGCCTTCGCAATGACGTCGATGCGCAGCGCTTCGCCGCCTGCCGCGATCGCGAGCAGGTGGTCGACGTTCGGGTGCGCGCCCGGACGGTTGCGCGCGTCGGCCGTGTGCTCGGCGAACACCGCGAGGCCGTGCTCGGCCGCGCGGGCGTCGAGCGTGCCGAACGTCTGCTGCAGATAGTGGTACACCGCGAGCGAACCCTGCTTGCCCGGCTTGTTCTCGATGCTCGCCACCACGTCGCCGTTGCCGTTGACGAGGTCGATGCGCTCGATGCCGTCGATCGCCGGCAGTTGCGCGAGGTTGTCCTTGAATACGCTGGTCGGATGAATCACTGAAAACACTCCGTCAATTCGGTCAATCGGTAAGGGGCGTGGCGGGCCGTATCTTATCCGATCGGATGCGGCGCGTCGGCCGCCGCGCCGTGTCGTCCCGCGTCGCGCGCGCGGTCGACGTCGGGGCTGCGATACGCGTGCTCGGGAATTTCCGCGAGCCGCGACGGATGCACCTGCCGCGGCGCGAGGCCGTAGAACTGCTGGAAGCTCATGATCAGCGGCGACCACTTGTCGGGATCGATCCGATTCGGGTCGCCGTCCATCAGCAGGCCCGGATGTACGTGCACGCGCTGGATCCGCACCTCGAACACGCAGACGCGGCCGCGCCCGTCCGGTGTCTCCTCGGCGAGCCCGTGCCGCGCCGCGACGACCGCCTCGAGATGCACCGGGCATTCGAGCGCGCGCGGCGCCCGCACCGTGTCGGACGGCACGGCGGTGAGCCCCGCACGGCCGAACTTGTCGGGCTCGAACACGTAGCCGCGCGACTGCTTGGTGGCCGGCACCGCGTGCGTGCCCGTCGTGCGCGCGATGCGGTCCACCGCGTGCGCCTGTGCCGACGACGGCAGGTTCAGCACGCATTCGCCGGTGCGGATCAGGTTCAGCGTGGTCTGGGAACTGGCCGCGAGGCCGAGCACGCCGCGCCAGCCGAGCCAGAACGCGGACGACATCGGCGCGAGATTGGCGGTGCCGTCGTCGTTGACGGTGCTGATCAGCACGACGGGCGTGCCGAAATAGAGGATGTTCGGTTCGCTGACGCGATGCGGGGCGCTCATGGTCATGTCCTTCGGGTGACGGGATCAGGCTTCATGCTGACCTGCCCACCGCCGGCCGGCGCTCCGATTCTTGTGATGTCGTTCGCGCCCGGTGACACAGGCGCCGACACCCGGGCCACGCCCGCTAACCGAGCAGCCGCTCCACCAGCGCGCCGAGCTCGCGCAAATGAACGGGCTTCGGCAGGAACGCGTCGAACCCGGTGCGGTTCGCGTCGAGCGCGGCCGATTCGTACGCGCTGACGCCGAGGATCGCCGTGCGCCGGATGCCGTTCCCCGGCGACGCCGCGCGCAGCCGCCTCGCGACATCGAGCCCGCTCAGGTCGGGCAGTTCGAGATCGAGCAGCACGATGTCGTAGCGGCGCTCGGCGAACTGCGCAATGCCTTCGCGGCCGGTGCCGCACAGGTCCGCGGAAATTCCCAGCGCGGCCAGCATCGAGCCGAGCGTCTCGCGCGCGTTGTCGTTGTCGTCGACCACCAGCGCGCGCCGGTTGCGCAGCATCTCGGCGTGCGGCCACGCGGGCGCGTCGCCCGATGGCTCGCCGGTGTCCGGCACGTCGACCGGCAGCGTCACGACGAATTCGCTGCCTTCCCCGACCACGCTGCGGACGTCGACGTGCCCGCGCAGCGTCGTCACGATCTCGCGCACCACGGCGAGGCCCATGCCGATGCCGTCCACGTGCAGGCCCGCCGCGTCGTTCGCGCGGTAGAACGGCTCGAAGATCTTCCGCAGATGCGGCTTCGCGATGCCCGCGCCGGTGTCGCGCACGGCGATCTCGAGCTGCGGGCCGTCGGCCGTGTCGACCAGGGTCGCGGCAACGGCGATCGTGCCGCCGTTCGTGTACTTGACCGAGTTCTCGACCAGGTTCGACAGCACCTGCTGCAGCAGCTTGCGGTCCGCGCGGATCGCGAGGCCGGGCGGCTCGACGCGCTGCGACAGCGCGATCCGCTTGCCGGCGATCTTCGCGCGAAGCGGTTCGAGCACGTCGGCGAGCAGCGGCGCAAGGCTGACGACTTCCGGGTTCGCGCGGCGCTGGGTGGCGCGCAGCTTGATGTAGTCGGTGAGCTCCCGCACCAGCGCCTCGAGCGACGACGCGGAATTCTGCAGCCGCCGGATCGTCTTCAGGTTCGGCTCCGACTGCGGCCGCGCGAGCAGGATCTCGATCGACCCGCAGATCGCCTGCAGCGGCGTGCGCAGCTCGTGGCTGACCATGCCGAGGAACGCGTTCTTCGCCTCGACCATCTCGAACGCGCGATCCGACGCCTTCTTCTCGGCCTCGAGCGCCGCATGCTGCCGGTCGAGCAGGTCGTCCCGCGTGTGCACCGTGTAGAACAGCAGCATGAACAGCGCGCACAGCATCACGCCGAGAATGCCGCCGAGGATCAGGATCGCCTGCTGCTTTTCCCTCAGCTGATGGAACGTGAAATCGCGCTGCGCCATCTCGAGCGCGCGGAAGTAGTTCGCGAGGTCGTTGACCCGCTGCCAGTACGCGGCGATCTCCGCCAGCACGCGCGGCGCGTCGCCGCGCGCGCGGCGCAGCGGCGGCACGTCGCGTTTCAGCTCGGTCATGAAATCGGCGAGCACCGCGATGTCGTCGCGCGCCTTCGGGATGCGCAGCCAGTATTCCGACACTTCGGACGGCCGCTGCAGGAAGCCGAACGACGCCGACAGCGCGTTGAGCTGCATCTCGACGCGATCGAAGTCGTCGTCCTCGCGCGTCGCGTAGAGGATCAGCTGCCGGTCGAGCCGGCTGTAGGCATTGCGGTACTGGGAAGCCGTCCAGAACACCCCTTCGCGCGGCCCTTCGAGCACGCCCTCGTTGACCGACGTGGCGAGCAGGTCATACAGCAGGAACGCCCATGCGGTGAAGCCCAGGATCCACAGCGAGCCGAGGACGACGATGACTTTCCGTTTTTTCCATCGCTTGGCCGTCATTTCACGGTCAGGCCGATGATCTGCCATGCGAACTTCGCTTCGCCGAGCGGCGTCTTCAGCTCGTCCGCGTACTGGTCGCGCGGATACATGATCCACAGCGGGCCGTATTTGTCGTTGTCAAGCACCTTGCCGTTCATCGTGCGCGCGAGGATCACGCCGTACCGGTCGGCGTCGGACACCGGAATCGAGAACGTGTAATCGTCGATGCAGTGAAACTCGATCTGCGTGCCCTTCGCGCCGACGGCCTTCAGCACGTCGGAGAGCCGCGGGCCGGTGAAGGTCGCCTTCGGCGTCCAGCTCGTCGAGGTCGTGATCGAATGCTGGGGCAGCGCCATCAGTTCGCGTTCGGAGAACACGTAGGTGGCCTTGCCGGGCTGGTTCGTCTTGCTGATGTTGCCGTCGACGGTGAACTTGAACGGCGCGGCCCAGGATGCGGCGGCGGCGCCCAGCAGGCAGGCCAGCAGCAGGCTTCTCAACCAGATCGTCGAAATTCGCATGGTCTTCTCTCGTGGCTTGTCGCGTGTCGGGCGGTCAACCCGTGTGCGCGTTGAACGGTTGGGCAATCTTCAGCTCGCGCGCCACCTCGGCGAACAGGATCGGCAGGCGCACCGGCTTTTCCTCGCAGCGCGCGTTGAACTGCGACATCACGCGCGCGATTTCGTCCTCGCTTGCCTCGCCGGTGGAGATCTTGCCTGTCAGCAGGAAGATCGGCGCGCCGCCATTTTCGCTCGAACGGATGCTGCGCACGAGATCCGCGGAGGTCTGGTCGCCGAGCATCCAGTCGAGGATATAGCCGTCGAAATCCTCGACGGCCAGCGCCTTGCGGAACGATTCGCCGTCGAAATACGGGATCGCGTTCACGCCTTTTTCGATGAAGTATTCGCATACCGTCTCGGCCACGTCCGGCGAATCGTCCACCACGGCGATGCGCGCCGAGTAGGCATTCTGCGGGGCGGGGCGCAGCTCGATCAGGTCGACCGGATGGGTGCGGCCCTCGCGCGCGCGCTGGCGCTCCACGACGAGCCATTCGCCCTGCGACTGCAGCGCGACGAAATCCGTTTCGCCGTGGCTGTTGGCCTTCGTCGCGATCGCGGCACGGCAGCGGAAGCGCCGCGCTTCGATCACGAGCGTCGCGTCGAGCATCTCGGGCGCGGCCGCGCCGGCGTGCGCGCCCTTGTCGTCGAGCAGGATCGCGGGCGGCACGCCGAAGTGCGTCGCGATGTCGTGCAGCTGCGACAGGTTCCACGGGATCAGGCCTTTCATCTTGCGGGTGACGACGGAGAAGCTGAGGCCGAGCACATTCGCGATCGTCGTGTTGTGGCTGCGCGGCGGCACGCCGTTTCGGGTCAGGAGGTCGCGCACCTTGGTGGCGGTGATGAGATCGGCATTGGCCTGCTCGCTGGTGGGCATCTCGAAGGGGTCTCCGGTGGTTTTCGCGTGAAAGCATAGCAAAGTTGACGTGCTATGCAAACTTTAAATAAGAGAATCGGCTTGACATGCCATTTTTCTCCATTATTATTGCTCACCACGTCACTATTGTTTGTTGCGTCATGTTTAAGCGCGGCGACAAAAGATGACAAACGATTAAAAAGTGGGAACCTGAGAGAGCCTTGGGACGCGCGTCGGCGCCGTCGGACTTTGCTGTCCGCGGCGCCGCGCCCGACCGGGTTAGAGCGCACGGGGGCGTGAGAGCTCGAATTGCGGCGCCAATAAAACTTGAGGACCGTAAAAATGTACCGCCGTCTATTCGCATCGGGGCTGCTGTCGATGCTGCTGGTTGCCTGTGCGCAGGACCCTGCCGCCAACAACATGGTGCGCATCTGCGACGAAACAGGTTGCTCAGATCGACCTAAAGATCAGGTCTCCTACCAAAAGAATGACGATGACGGGGACCGGGAAGACCCGCGCATCGCCGCGCTGAAACAGACCGCGAAGACCCAGCCGAAGGCCGCCTACGATCTCGGGCTGCGCTATTTCCGCGGCGACGGCGTGCGCCAGGACAGCTACCAGGCGCTCAAGTGGATGCGCGAGGCCGCCGAGCGCGGCGACCTGCGCGCGCAGAAGGCGCTCGGCGTTTTCTATCTGTTCGGGCTGGAGGAGATGGGCTCGGACGCGCGCGAGGCGGAGAAGTGGCTGTCGATCGCGGCAGCCCGCGGCGACAAGGAATCGAAAAAACTGCTCGAGCAGGCGCGAGCGGATAAAAAGGCTGACGAAGAAGACTACAAATGGCGCACGCAATGGCGTGACTGGCGTGACGTCTATTACGGCTACTGGTATTCGGGCTATCCGTATTACGGCGTCTGGCAACAGACGTCCTGGTACTACGGCTATTGACCGGTACCGCAAGCATCGGGGCTGCAGCGGGGAGACCACCATCGCGCGCCTTGCCGGGGGCTTATCGAGGTTCGCACGGACGCATAAGCCGGACATCGACTCATCCAAAGCGATAACGACATGAAGACCATCCTCACCAACCGTCTCACACAATGTGCACTGACCGCGGCGCTGGCCGCTTCCGTTGCCGCATGCGGCGGCATCGTTTCGCCGGGCGGCCAGAACGCCGGCGTGACCGGCGCGGCCGCGGGGGGCGCGAGCGCGGGCGCGGATTCGTCGCTGCAGCGCTGCGCCTCGCCGCTCGGCACGATCGCGGTCGACGACGGCCGTAACGCCGACTGGTGGGGCCCGTTCGGCAGCGCGACCAAGATCACCACCATCGATCCGCTGCTGCGCCTCGCGGTGCAGCAGTCGAACTGCTTCGTGATCACGTCGATCGGCAACCAGAAGTCCGACGCGCGCCTGTCGCGCATCACGCAGCTGCAGCGCAATTCCGGCGAATATCGCGCGGGCTCGAAGCAGCAGAAGGGCCAGCGCGTCGCGGCCGATTACTACATGGAGCCGCAGATCGTCATCAACGATTCGCCGATCGGCGGCATCGGCAGCATGGTCGGCGGCCTGATCGGCAACGGCGCGATCGCGGCGGTGGCGGGCCACCTGCAGACGAAGGCGTCGGTCGTGACACTGACGCTGTTCGACGTGCGCTCGGCCGTGCAGATCGCCGCGTCGGAAGGCAGCTCGACGGCGACCAACTACGGCGCGGCGCTGGCCGGCTTCGGCGGCGGCGTGGGCGGCGGCCTGGCCGGTTTCTCGACCACGCCGGAAGGCAAGGCGACCGTCGTCGCGTTCATCGACGCGTACAACAAGATGGTCGTCGCGCTGCGCAACTACAAGGCGCAGGACGTCAAGGGCGGCCTGGGCCGCGGCGGCCAGCTGCAGGTCAACTGACGCACGCAGGGCCGGCGGCGCGACCGCCGGCCGATGCTCGATTCATGACTGCCCGCGCGCGGCGCCGCTCGCGCGCACCGGCTTCGTTCCTCCTGTCCGTTTCGAGGTGGCCCCGATGAAAGCCGCTGCACTGATCGCACTGACCTGCCTGGCGCTGACCGCTTGCGGCGGCGACGACGCTCCATCGACCGGCGCCGCTTCGGGCGCGAGCAACAGCGGCGGAAGCGGGGGCACCGGCTCGCCGGGTTCCGGCGGCAACGGCAACGGCAGCGGGTCCGGCGGCACCGCGCTGACGCTCCGCTACGAGGCACTGGCGCCCGCGTCGGATGCGGCGGGCTTCCTGACGCTCGTCAACGGCGAAGGCGCGAAGGGCTACCGCTATCTGGGCGACGACTACTTCTCGACCGACGCGGCGGCGCGCTCGATCTTCGTGAACGACGGCGCCGCGTCGACCTACACGTACCAGCTGCAGTCCGCGCCGGCCGACCTGACGGGCTTCGTGAGCCAGGCCAATGCGCAGGGCGCGGGCGGCTACCGCTACGAAGGGCCGCTCGCGTACGGCTACCTCTATCGCAAGGACGGCGGCTCGTCGGCCACGTACACGTATGCGACCACGGCGCTGCCGGGCAGCCAGGCAGCCTTCCTCACGCAGGTGAACGGCCAGGGCCAGTCGGGCTACTGGTTCGTCGGCCCGATGATGGTGGGCTCGGCACAGGCGAACCTCTACATGAAGAACAACGCGTCGGGTGCGACCTACACGTACGACGCGCTGACGCCGCCGTCGAACGTGGCCGACTTCACCGCGCAGGCCAACAGCGAAGGCGCGAAGGGCTACCGCGCGAAGGGCGAGATGATGTTCGGCAGCGACTTCGCATGGGTCTATGTGAAGGACCAGACGCAGTCGCCCACCTTCGCGTACCAGTCGGCGGCGGCCCAGACGACCAGCGCGGGCTTCGTCCAGCAGTCGAACAATCTGGGCGTGCAGGGGACGGCCTATCTCGGCGATCTCGCGCTCGGCGGCACCGCGTCGTTCTATTTCAAGCCGTCGAACTGCACGGGATTCCTGTGCACGACGCTCAATCCGCTGACGCAGAACTGAGCCGTCCTTCGTTTGCCGGCATGCGTCGCGCGGCGCATGCCGGCAAACGGCACGCAGGGCGCTTCCTTTCACGTGAGCGCCCGGATGGGCCCGCCGTTTTATCTTCCTTCCCGACCGTCTGCCGGGCGTGCGAGCCGCTGACCGGAACCTGTCATGTCGCGGCAATTTCCCCGCCCCGGGTTTAGGTCAAGTTCTAAATATTACACATATTAATTATGACATGTACGAAACGGTCCGTGCGCAGTGGACGCGCGCCCGGCCGTTTGGCATCGTCGGAAATTACCTTCCACCACAGGTGATTTCCGCAGCGATCCCGCGCGCCGAAACGGCAACGTTTCGGCCGTGCGCGATCCTTGCCGTCCGTCATGGCGCAGAGCCCGCTTCAATCCCTCCGCCGCTACCAGAGCATTTCGATGTTCGGGAGCGGCATCGTCGTTACCGTCCTGATCCTGATCGCTTGCGGTCTCGGGATGGTTTCGATCGTCTCGGGCTACGTCGAGGGCGAGCGGCGCAATTACCTGAACGGCATGGAACAGACGCTCAACGAAATCCAGGTGAGCGAAACCTCGTTCCGCAATGGCGTCGCGAATGCGCAGTTGATCTGGCGAGAGGCCGGCAGCGCGCCCGCGTCCATCGTCGACGAATTTTTCCGCAGCGACCAGCGCATCGCGATGCAGCCCCACCCGTCGCTCGTGCTCGGCGTGCCCGGGCTGACGGGCGAGCGCCCGGAGGTCGCGCGCTATCTGTCGCTGTCGGTGCTGCTCGCGCGGATCTGCGCGGCCAGCTCGATCAATCGCGGGCGCACGCTGGAGGGCTATCACTACAGCACGCGCACGGGTGTGTTCGCGCTGGTGCCGAACCGGGATCGCGACGATCCGGCGCTGGTCTCCGCCGAAAGCCGCGCGCGCGTGTTCGACGCGCTGCATGTCGATTTCGAGCGCGCGTATCCGGGCGTCGCCGACGCCCGTCCGCAGGTGCGCTGGCTGGCGCCCTTCACCGATCCCGTGTCGGGGCGGTCGCGCATCCGGCTCGCGGCCGAGGCGCGCGACAACGGCACGCCCTTCGCGGTGCTGGTCACCGAATACGAGCCCGGCTACCTGCTGTCCTGGCTGGACGATTTCCGTCCCGAAGGCGCGTTCTACATCACGACGGCGGACGGCCGGCTCGTCGCGATGGATTCCGCCGCGGCGGGCGACACCGGGCGCGTGCAGCGCCTGCTGGGGCTGAATCCGTCGCGCGGCGGCGCATCGCCCGGCGCCCCGGTGTTTCGCGACGGCTTCCTGCTGTTTCACGGCAAGCTCGAGACGACGGGCTGGACGCTCGCGTATGCGCTGTCGTGGGTCGACATCGCGGCGGGCGTCGCATGGCCGGTCGGCACGCTCGCGGCCGCGATGCTGCTGGCGCTCGCCGTCATGTGGGGGCTGCTGCTGCGCTTTCACCGGCGGTCGTTCATGCCGCTCTACGCGCATTCGCAGCGCGTGTTCGACAGCGAGGCGCTGTGCCGCAGCGTGATCGAGATGGCGCCGATCGGGCTCGGCCTGATTTCGCGCGACAGCGGGCGTTTCATGCTCGCGAGCCCCGCGCTGATCGACATGGTCAAGCGCACCGGCGGCAACTGCCGCGCGTTGTCGCGCCAGGTGATCGACGCGTGGCAGGCGCGTGGCGGGGCGAGCGGCGCGTGGCACGACGATCTCGCGCTGGCGGGCCCCGACGCCACGGGGCTTCGTCTCGAATTCATCGCGTGCGACGCGCGCTATCAGGGCGAGGACGTGCTGATCACCGCGGTGGCCGACGTCACCGCGAAGCGCCAGCTCACGCAGAAGCTCGAGGAAGCCGTGCGCGCAGCCGATTCGGCGAATGCCGCGAAGTCGGCGTTCCTCGCGGCGATGAGCCACGAGATCCGCACGCCGCTGAACGTGATACTCGGCAACCTCGAGCTGCTCGAGCGCTCCGCGCTCGATGCGTCGCAGCACGGCCGCGTGCGCACGCTGCGCACGTCGGCCATGAACCTGCTCGCGCTCGTCAGCGACATTCTCGATTTCTCGAAGATCGAAGCCGGCGCGATGACGGTCGAGTCGATCGAATTCGACGTGATCGCGACGATCGAGCGCGAGCTGATTGCGTTCGCGCCGATCGCGAAGGCCAAAGGGCTGCAATTGTTCTGCGAGATCAATGCATCCGACACGCAGCGCATGCGCGGGGATCCGACGCGCCTCGCACAGGTATTCGGCAACCTGCTGAACAACGCGATCAAGTTCACCGATACGGGCAGCGTGACCGTGCGTGTCGCCGTCCTCGCCGATGGCGGCGGCACGCCGGCGCTCGCGATCGAGGTCGAGGATACCGGGATCGGCATTTCCGCCGAGCATCAGCGCAAGCTCTTCAAGCCGTTCTCGCAGGTCGACACGTCGATCACGCGCCGCTATGGCGGCACGGGCCTCGGGCTGGCGCTGTGCGCGTGGCTCGTCGAAGCGATGGGCGGACGGATCGCGGTCGACAGCGAGCCGGGCGCCGGCAGCCGCTTCACGGTGAATCTGCCGCTCGGTGCGAACCTGATCCCGATCGACCGGCCGCCCGCGTCGGGCGCGCGTGCGCTGACGCTGATCGCGGCACGCCCCGAGTGGCGCGATTTCGCATTGCCGCATCTGCACGCATGGGGGTTCGACGTCGGCGTGCACGACAGCCCCGCCCGCCTGCGGGACGGCCGCGTCGCGCGGCCGGGGCCTGTCGTGCTGGTCGGCGATCCGGATGCGTGGTCGCATGCGGACCTCGACGGCCTGACCGGGTGCGCGCCGCTGGTCCTCGCGACGCGCGACGGCCCGCTCGAGCCGTATCGCGCCGGCGGCACGGTCCGCGTGTCGAGTTATTCGCTGAGCGGTTTGCGCGCCGCGCTGACGAAGGGCGGCGCGACGGATCGCGCGCTGCCGATGCACGAACGCGCGGCCGACGCTTCGCCACGCGGCCAGGTGACGGATGGCGATGCGGCTCCCGCCGCGGTGCCGATGTGCGAGCCGGCGGGCACCGGACGAGCCAGTCCGCGAGACGACGCCGCACCGCGCCCGTCGGGCAACGCGCGCGCCGGCCGTGCATTGCGCGTGCTGGTCGCCGATGACGAAACCGTCAACGGCACGGTCTTCCAGGACCAGCTGCATGCGCTTGGCTGCGTGGTGGGCGTGGTGAGGCGCGCGCACGCCGCGCTCGACGCGCTGTCCGCGAACGAATGGGACGTGCTGCTGATCGGCGCCGATTTGCCCGACATGTGTGCCCATGCGCTCGCCGAAACCGTGCACGAGCGGGGCGTCGCATGCGATGTGCTGGTCGTGACGACACACCTGACGCCGGAAGGCCTGCGCCGCCATGCGACGGCCGGCGTGCGACGCATATTGACGAAGCCGGTGACGCTCGCACATCTGCGCGGTGCGCTCACCCATGCGTTACGACGGAGCGGCGCATCGCGCACGGCCACGGCGGGCCGTCATCCGGAGCGAATGAATCATGAATCCGCATTGCATCACGAGTAACCGAAAACGCTGGACGCTGATACGTATGTTCGAGATAACAAGGGCAGGGTGCCGCCGCAAGCCGCGCGGCAAATTTCAAATCAACATAGGAGGGGATGGCCGTGCGCCACGTGGGGAAGATATTCGCACTGCTGCTTGATTTCTCGACGTTGTCGGAGAAGTCCAGACGGGAATTCCTGACGATGATGAACGAGTTTCTGCTCATGTCGCCCTCCCAGAGACGGCGTGCGATCAGCGAGTGGAAGGATCGGGCGCACGGCGATGCGCACGAACACTCAGGAGATTCGATCAGCCGCTAACGTGCCGCCGTGCCGGACGCCCGGTGCGGCCAGGCGTATCGTGTAGGCGGTGCGACACCCGATCTTGCCGGTCGGCCAGACTGCGTCACGCTCGTGCGCGGCCGCGCGACGCTGCGGCTCTTCATGGCGGCTCGGCCATGCCGATGTGCGCTGCGCGTCGGGTTTTCGCGATCCGCGGCGCATCGGCTCGACGTCCGGAGCGGCCCGGACGCCGGGCGAAGCCGGAAATATCTTAAAATTGGCCCTCTTTTGTCCGGTGCGTCGAATTCGGCCAGCCGTCGACGCAATGGCGCGAACCTGCCCGCCGTTGTAGCGGGAACCGGACACGTGACTGAAAGCCTCGGGGAAACAGGAACATGGACGAATTCTTTGTGCGCGTGATGGTGGCGGACGATCATCCGGCATCCGCGCTCGGCATGTCGCAGGCGCTGCAAGGCAACAGCACGATCAAGCTTGTGGGCACCGTTTCGAACTCGACGGATCTGGTCGCGGCGCTCGATGCGCAGCAGAGCGACGTGCTCGTGCTCGACTATGTGATGCCGGGCGGAAAGTACGGCGATGGCCTTGCGCTGCTGTCGTTTCTCCAGCGCCGCTATCCCGCGCTGCATATCGTGACGATCACGATGATCGACAATCCGAGCGTGCTGCGCGCGATCCACAAGCAGGGCGTGAGCTGCATCCTCAGCAAGTCCGACGCGATCTCGCATCTGATCGGCGCCGTGCACGCGGCATACGTCGGCGCGAACTACCTGTCGCCCTTCATCAAGCAGCTGCTGCAGGATGTCGAGGCCGCGCCTGTCGCGCGAGCACTGACGACGCGCGAGATCGAGGTCGTGCGGCTGTTCAGCGCCGGCTATACGGTCGGCGAGATCGCCGCGCAGCTGCACCGCAGCAAGCAGACCATCAGTTCGCAGAAGTCGAGCGCGATGAAGAAGCTCGGCATCATCCGGGACGCGGACCTGATCCGCTATGCGGACGAAGGCACCTTGCCCGAATCGGCGGAGTCGGCTGCGCCGGCCGCCCGCAAATAGCGCGGACGGGTCCGCCGCGCGCGGAAACGATACGCCGTCGACCACCTTCAACGAAACGCATGCCAGCAAAACTGAAACGGCACGCCGCGGCAGTCGCGGCGGTAGGCGGCAAACCCTTCGAGCCGGGGCGCATCCGGCGCCAGCAGCAGATGCTGCTGTACGGCGGCGGCGGCGCGATCACGGCATTCATCCTGTTGTGCGCGCTGCTTGTCATGCGGCTGGCCGTGAGCGACTACGTCGCGCAAGTGCGTTCGTCGTTCCTGCGGGACGAAGCCCTGCTGTTCGGCGAGATGCGGGTGACGAAGGCGCTGCTGGGGCGCCTCGCCGTCAATCTGACCCAGGCCAATCGGCATCCCGATACCGTATCGCCCGAGCTCGGGCGGGAGCTGGTCGAAAGCGGCGGCAGGCTGAGCTGGCGCAATCATTACGGCCAGGACGGCGTCGTGGTGTTCGCCGGGCTCACGCCGGGACAGCCCGCCAGCACGTATCTGCCGTATATCGGGATGTTGTTCCGGGTGGGCCAGGTCGTGTTCGCGCCGTCGGCGACATCGGTCGCGCCCGATCTCACGGCCTATCTGATCGGCACCCGGCGCGACTTTCTGATGATGTTCGGCAGCGGGCTCGCCGCGCGTGCGCCCGCGCAACTGGCCCCGGCCGGGCTGAAGGCGCTGGCGCAGCGGCTCACGCCGCCGGGCGGCGATGCGGGGGACGATGACCGCATCGTCATCGCGTCGCTCGACGACCCCGTGCTCGGGCGGCCTGTCGTGCGGTTCGCGCAACGCCTGCGCGACGTCGACGGCACCCCGTTCGCATGGCTCGTTTTCAATGGGCGGCCCGAGATCGAGCGGATCGTGGCGGCGCGGCCGTTCGGCGAGCAAAACGCGCTCGTCGATCCGAACGGACATGTGCTGACTGGCGGTTTGCGCGACAGTGCGGTCATTGCCCGTGCGCTCGGCCAGATGCAGCGCCGGGAGCACGGCGCCGCGATTCCGCGCTCCGTCGGTGGCGCGTTCGTCATCAGCGATCACGTGCCGGAATCCGACCTTGTCCTGATCAAGCGCGTTTCATGGCGCAGCGTGCTGGTGGCCAATGCCGCCCGGCTGGGCACCACGGTCGGGCTGGCGCTGGCCGGCATCGCGCTGCTGTGGTTCATGATCGTCATGTTCGACCGGCGCGCGCTGCGCCCCGCCAATCGGCGCGCGATACGCCTGGTCGAAAGCGAAGTGCTCAACCGGACGCTGATCCGCACCGCGCCGGCCGGCCTTGCGTTGCTGTCGTTGGCCGACGGCGATGCGATCGTGCGCAACGAGGCGATGCTCGCGTACGAGCGGGGCGCGTCCGGGGAGCCGCTCGGCAAGCGATTGTGGCGCGCGTATCGGGAGGGCGCGCGCGGCGTCCGCGCAGCCGTCACGCACATCAAGCACGAGTTGGCCGTCGAGCGCGCAGGCCATGGCACCACGTATCTGGCCGCGCATATCGTGCGCACCAAGTACCGCGGAATCGACGTGCTGCTGTGTACGCTGACCGACGTCACGGCCCGCAAGCAGGTGGAGGAGAAACTGCGCGAGGCCCGCGAGGCGGCCGAGCATGCGAACAAGGCGAAGTCGACGTTCCTCGCGACGATGAGCCACGAGATTCGCACGCCTTTGAATGCGATCATCGGCAACCTGGAACTGATGGAGCGCGCGCAGATGGCCGCGCCGCTGCGGCGGCGCCTTGGCACGATCATGTCGTCGTCCGACGGGCTGCTGCGCGTGATCAACGACGTGCTCGACCTGTCGAAGGCCGAATCCAACCAGATGGCGCTGGAAAGCATTCCATTCGACCTGCGCCGCGTGCTGAACGACGTGGCCGCGATCTTCCGTCCGATCGCGGATGCGAAACATCTGACGCTGACGTGCCGCGTGGCACCGGATCTCGCCGATGGCTACATGGGAGACGCGACGCGGCTCCGGCAAGTGGTATCGAACCTCGTCAGCAACGCGATCAAGTTCACGAAGCGCGGCGGCGTGACGATCGATGCGCGACTGTCGCCGGCGGGTGCGGGCGAACGACGCGTCGAGATCGTCGTCGGCGACACGGGCATCGGCATTCCCGAAGACAGCATGTCGACGCTGTTCGACGTCTATATCCAGACCGATCCGTCGATCTACCGGCGTTTCGGCGGCACGGGGCTCGGGCTGCCGCTGTGCAAGCGCATCGTGACGCTGATGCACGGCGAGTTGCGCGTCGACAGCCGGCTCGGCGAAGGCACGACGTTCGTGGCGGCGTTGCCGCTGGCCGAAGCGCCGTCCGGATGGCGAGCCGAGGAGCAGGAGCCCGGCGCGTTCGCGGATGCCGCGCGCGGGTACGGGCCGGAGGCCGACCCGGAGCCGGAATTCGGCGCGGATGCGGAGGATGATGCGGACGCGGAGACCGACGACGAGCCGCTGCACGTGCTGGTCGCCGAGGATCATCCGGCGAGCCGCGCATTGCTGCGCGACCAGCTCGACGCACTGGGCTACGACGCGACGATCGTGACGAACGGCGTCGAGGCGATGCGCGCGTATTTCGAGCAGCCGTACGACGTCGTACTGACCGATCTCGGGATGCCCGAGCTCGACGGCTTCGCGCTCGCGAATTTTCTGCGCGAACAGGGTTCGACGGTGCCGGTGATCACGATGACCGCGCACGCGACCGACGAGGATCGCAAGCGCTGCGAACAGGTCGGCGCGGTCGAAGTCGTGCTGAAGCCGCTGACGATCGATGCGCTCGACGCGGTACTGCGGCGGCATGCGCGGCGCGATGTCGCGGCGGCGCCGTCGCACGAGCGGCCGGCAGGCGGGCTGGTGATGACCGACGAGGTGCGCCGGACGCTGCATGCGTCGACGCTGCATTCGCTCGCGGTGATCGGCGACGCGCTGGCGAACGGCGACGCCGATCCGGTGCGCATCGAGCTCCATTCGATGCGCGGCGGCTTTGCGCTGGCGGCGGATATCGACGCGCGCGATGCGTGCGCGCATGCGGAGCGGGCGATGCAGGAAGGCGGGCTGGACGCGCTGACGCGCGTCTGGCCGGATGTTCGCGGTGCGATCGACCGGGCGTTGGAGCGGTTGGCCTGACTCGGCCGGCGCGCGAACAGGCGATGAATGGATAAGCGCTCGGGTGCAATGCCCGAGCGTCATGCGTCGCGAGATATCGAATGTCTCCCGGAAAGATCTGAATTTCGGTGTGCAAGTTCATTTCGACGATGAAGATCCGTGATTCAGAGACGCATCGGATGAAGAATGGGAAAGCCCTACGCCGCTCGCGACAGAATTCTTTAGTAGATTTAACAATCGCCTGCCGGATCTATTGATCAGCGTTCCCATGGTTTTGCGATAAGCGGAATTTAGTACTTGTACTAGTGAATCGCTACGCTGCATTCGGACTCGTCCAATTTATCAGAAGCCGCGATCGACGGAAAATATCGTCAGTGGAGAAGACATCCACTTTAAAAAATGCTGATTTGAATAAATCGTGCGTTTTTATATCGCAAACCTTCTTTTAAATGGGATTTTCTCGATGAAACTCAGCAAACTCGTTCTGGCTCTCGGCATCACTGGTGCACTGTTCGGCGTCGCACATACGGCTCAAGCCGAGCCGGTGTCGAAGAAGATCACGCTGACCGCGCAGATCAACGACGCCATCTTCGTGTCGAAGCCGGACGGCTCGACCTGGTACGGCACGGAAGAACTCGACGCCGCGGACTACAAGCAGGCGAAGTTCTCGAAGACGCTGCCGGTCCGCGTGTGGTCGAAGAACGGCGAATTCAACATTTCGCTGGCGCAGCCGCTGAAGCTGTCGAGCGGCTACTACGAAATGAAGAATGCCAAGGTTCAACTGACCAGCCAGTCGGGCGATCACGAAGTCAAGTTCGGCTCGCAGGAGAAAATCACGCAAGTGAACAAGACCACCGACGGCTTCGATGACATCCACAACCTGAAGATCGACGTCGAATCGCCCACGCAAGTCGGCACGCAGACCACCAACGGCAGCTACAGCGGCGATCTCGTCATGGTGTTCGAGCCGGTCGCGGCTGCTGCACCGTAAGTCAAGCCAATAGGCCATCAGGAAACCCCTGGCAGGGGTTTCCTGCCCACCGCAAAGTCAAGAAGCAAGCTCGTGTCCATTCTCCCTTGTCCTCCGTAAGAGATAACGTGTTCGCCGATCAAATTCCCTTCCGATTCAACAAGCTGTGGCTGGGTGCGTTTCTTTTTGTTTCGTCGCACTCGTTCGCAGAGCTAAAGGTCTCTTATGGAGTGCCGGAAGGGTTCAGCGCGGCCGAGATGGACGACACCGCGAATTATGTAGCCACGTTCAACGGACGGACGCTTCCCGGGTTCATTAGTTACTCGTCCTCGGATGCGCTGCTGGAATTCGATGCCGCCAAATACGCGGAGAATGGCATCTCGCCCGATGACGTGGACACGATCCGCCGCGTTGTCTCGACGCTCGACTACAAGCGCTGCAGCAACGGGTGCGACGTCGAGGTCGACGGTTACTACGTGACCATCGACAAGATGAAGCGGTCGATTTCGATTCGCGACAAGCGCGAAGACTATGTCGCGCCGCAAACGAGCCTGGGCATCGTCAACAACCAGTCGCTGGACTTGCGCGCCGCGTCCGACGGTTACCGGGCCGTCAACTTCAACGGCAACACCTGGGTCGGCCTCCCGTCGCAGAGCTTCGGCTACATAAGCTGGTACGCAAACCAGACGTCGACGCGCTACGGCAGCGGCGGGTCGCGCGGGGTGTCGTCGTATTACCTGCAGAAGAACTTCGCCAACACGTATGTGCGGGCAGGCAAGCAGAACAGCATCGACTATGCGTCGGGGTCGGTCAGCACGCTGCTGTCGCCGAGCTTCGACCAGTTCGTGACGGTCGGCAGCCAGGCGCACCTGCAGGTCAACAAAAATTCGGGGTCGCTGATTCTCTATGCGACCGCGGAAGGGAATTACGAGTTTTACCGCAACGGCCGCCTGATCATGAAGCGGCCGGCGGCGATCGGCCGCAACGAGATCAGCTTCGCCGATCTTCCCGGCGGCTACTACTCGGTGGAAGTACGCCTCGTCGACCGTAACGGCAACTTGGTCGCCCGCGAAACCCGCGAAATCAACAACCTCAACTTCGGGGTGGGCGGCGGCAACACGTGGCATGTGACGGCCGGCAAGGACATGAACGAAGGCGGCTTTCTGGTCGAGGCCGGCCTGAGCCGCAACCTGAAGCAGTTCTATGTGAACACGTCGATGCTCGCGGGGCGTGGCGGCAAATGGGCCGCGGAAGTAAACGTCACGCGCCCGACGCAGATTGCCGGCATCGAGGTCGCCCCCACGCTCGGCGTGCTGAGCGGGGAGAGAGGTGTTGGCGGTTACGTGAACATCTCGATGGCGAGCGAAGCGCTCGGCAGCCTGATGGTGAGCCGCTACCAGAACACCGATGTGTCGCGCTTCTATCAGGGGCAGCCGAGCACGGCCCTGACCTACAGCCGCACCATCCGCAAGGCGACCTTCGGCTACAACTATCGGAATTCGGATTCCGGTGCGGCCCATCAGGCGGAAGTGCGCTGGAATTATCGCCCGAACGGCTTGTGGGGCACCTTCGCGCTGGGCGTGCAGAAGGGCGGCTTCCAGCGCGGCAACGGCGGTTATGGCGTGTACTTCAACATGACCATGTCGCTCGACAAGGTGCAGGGAAGCTTCAGCGCCGCGCATTCCGGCGGGCAGACGCAATTGAGCGGCGATGTCCGCAAGGATTTCCAGGACAGCTTCGGCACGTCGACCATCGGGTTGAACGCGAACCGCGTCGGCAACGACTACGGCATCAACGTTTACGGCAGCCGCTCAGGCACGCGCGGTGACGCGTCGCTGAACCTCGGCCACAGCAGCGGCGGCAGCAACGTCGATTTCAACTACCGCGGCATGGTGGCGGCGAACAAGGACGGCGTCGCGTTCGGGCGCTACAGCTCGAGCGGCAGCGCGATGCTGCTGAAGACGCCGAAGATCGACGGCATGAAGTATGGCTTCAACGTCGAAGGCAACCCGGTTGCGGGCAACAGCACCTACGCGGTGCCGCTGGGTGCATACAACGACGTCGCGTTCGCCCGCGTGCTGAGCAACAGCCAGGATCTCGACATGAACATCGAGGTGCCGGCGAACATCGTCCGCGCGCATCCGGGGCAAGTGTATTCGGCGAAGGCGCGGGTCGACATCAACATGATCTACAGCGGCTTCCTGACGGACGCCGACGGCAAGCCCATCGACGGGAAAGTGGTGGAAACCGGCGATACGGTCCACCGGAACGGGCTGTTCTCGATCGTCAGCAAGAAGATGCTGAGCGTGGTCACCGTGCAGCGGGACGATCGCCGTTACAGCTGCGACCTGAGGGAAGCCAAGGGCAGCAATTACAGCTGCAAGCTCACGACCGATTCGAATGCAGGAGAGGAAACGATATGAACATGAAATTGCGAACCGTGCTTCCCGCGCTGTGCGGGTTGCTGCTGGCGGCAATCCAGCCGGCCCACGCCGAAGGCGAGCTGATGGTGATGCCCGCGACGACCAAGCTGTTCAACGCTCACGAGCAGAAGGTAACGGTCAAGAACATGGGCGATGCGCCGCTCTTTCTGAACGTGTCGGTGCAGAAGGTCACGAACCCGGGCATGACGCCGGAAACGAAGGTCGCGCTGGGCGATCTCGAGCGCCCCGGCCTGCTGGCCAGCCCGGACAAGTTGACGCTCGGCCCCGGCCAGACGCGTGCGATCGTCCTGAAGTCGCTCGCGGAGCCGGCGCAGGAAGCGCTGTACCGGTTGTACATCGTGCCGGTACGGTCGCTCAAGGTCGATGACGCGCCGCAGGACAAGATCACGGCGCCGATGTCGGTCGCGATCGGTTACGGCGTGCTCGTGCGGCACATGCCGCCGCCGGGCAAGCAGCAGGCGGGCTGGACGCATCGCTGCGAGCGCGGCGGGGTGACGCTGGAGAGCACGGGCAATATTCGCCAGATCTTCAACGACGTGAAGGTCGACCCATCGGCTTCCCCGCAAACCATCGCGCTGTTCCCCGGCACGCCGCAGCATTTCGCGACCAAGCGGCTGTCGTTGCGTGTCGACGAAAAGCCGCAGACGCTGGAATGCCAGTGATCACGCACACGCGGCGTTGGGCGCTGGGCCTGCTCGCGCTGCTGTGCTGCACCAGCAGCATGGCCGCGGGCATTCTGAAATTGTCCCGCACGGAACTGACGCTGTCGCCGGACCAGCAGGTGCCTGAACTGTGGGCCGAAAACGTCGGGGATACGCCGTTGTACCTCGATGTGACGCAACAGTTGGTCACGAACCCGGGAGAAAGCCCGGAACGGCTCGTACCTGTCACTGAAGTGCCGCGCCCAACGCTGCTGGTATCGCCCAACCGTCTTGCTTTGGCGCCAGGGCAGAAATACCGGGTGATGCTGAAAGAACTCGGCACGCCCACTCAGGTGCAGGTATGGCGTCTGACGTTCAGGCCGAAAGAGCGGCTTGTCGTGAATGCGGCCGACATGGCAGGGACGCAGGCGCCGCTTGTCATCAGCGTTGGATACGGCGTCGTGATTTATCAAATGGCTCGCGGGATGCAGTGATGAATTGACAGGCAGGGTAAATATCCTTGCTCTGTTTTCGAGAAGCTGGGGTGCGATTCCATGTCGCTGCGAAAAATGCGAATTCTGCATATCGAAGAGCCGGATTGAATCTCCGCCCGGTGAGATCGATCTTGGATCGATGAAAATTAAAAGGTCGAATGATGTTGAAGAGATCGAAATTCGGAACTCTAGTCGGAACTGTCATTTTATCGCTTCTGGGGCTGTTTGCTTTCGTTTTTCCCGCGCGTGCTGATGATCTCAATTTTGCGTCTGTCATCAATGGATACAAGGGGTGTCGCTGGCTGGATAACGGGAATGGAACCAGTACGCTAAGTTTTATCGTTGATTTCAAGGAGGGTTTTGATCCCTCTGGCGGGGGGTACTGGAGTTCGCGCGCATTCTTCGTGTACTTGTATGACGATTACGGGAGGCCGGTGCCAAATGGCGCTGTTGTGAAAAAGTTTATTCTGGATGGTTTTCCGAATTCCGGAACTTGGGGTGGTCGTAACTATTCTATGTTTTTTGGGACAACCGGAACAAAAAATTGGACGAATAGGAATCCAATTTCTGCCAGTGTCGATGTTTTGATTGATAACTCTTATGTTAATAAATACTGGCCTGCTATCTCAATTCAGGCGGGGGCGAAGATTGCCTTTGTTAATAATATCGCTGAAATAACGGGGGGGGCCTATTTCAGTCGCTACAACAGCGTGGACGGCAATTGCCAGTTGATCGATCCAACGAACCCGCCGCCGGTGAGCATCGGCATCAACGTGACGGCGCCGGACTGGAGCCTGGGCGAGTTACGGAGGGGCGAGGGCGAAAAAGTCCTGTCCAGCAGTTCGGATCAGCTTTGCTTCACATATATCGGTGCGGCGACGAGCGGCAAGCAGTTCATCATCAATGCGGGCAGTGCCAATGGCGTCGCCGGCAACCGCTATCGCCTCAAGAACCTGAAGGACGCCACGCAACTCGTGCCCTACAGCCTGATGCAGGACAGCGGCACGTCGAATGTGTCGCTGCCGAATGCGAGCAACAAGTCGCTGTCGCTCAATAGCTCGGGCAAAACCTGCTTTGTTCCGACCTTCAAGACGACGGTCGGCCCGACCGTGGACGAGGGCGATTACAGCGATGTGCTGACGTTCACTGTCATCACCAAATCGTAGGAGATCCCGTGAAGACATCCACACTGTGTAACGGGCTGATCGCGCTGCTGTTCGTGCCCGCTGTCGCGCTGTCGCAGACCGTGTACCTCACGGGAAAGACCACGAGCAAGATCACGGCGAAAGTGGTCAAGCGGGACGTGCTGACCGTGACCGACGACAAGGGCGGCTGGTTCGACAACGGGCTGGAAATGCAGCAGCTCGGTGGCTGGAACACGCCATATGAAGTGCAGGCGCGATTGAAAGTCACATCGACGGGTGGTGTGTTCCAGGTTCGCATGGACGAACCGCTGACGATTCGCAACCAGTCCAACGCCGCCCAGGTGTTCCGGTCGCCGAAGGTGCTCCTCGGCAACGAAGGCGGAGCCCCGAAGGCGCTGTCGGTCGGCCAGAGCGTACAGTTTCAGAACCCGTCCCCGCCCGTGGCGGGTGACGACTCGGTGGGTTACTACGGCCTCGCGATTTCGGCCTATCCGCCGGAAGGCGATTTCAAAAGCACGGTGGGTACGTACTCCGGTGTGTTGTCGATGACGTTTGAGCCGGTGATCAAGGCGCCTTGATGGCTCGCGGGATGCAGTGATGAATTGACTGGCAGGATAAATATCCTTGCTCTGTTTTCGAGAAGAATGGGGGCGATTCCATGCCGCTGCGCAAAATGCGAATTCTGCATATCGAGGGGCCGAATTGCATCTCCGCCCAGTAAGATCGGTCTCGGACCGATGAAAATGAAAAGGTGAATTGATGTTGAAGAGATCGAAATTCGGAGCTCGAGTCGGAATAGTAATTTTGTCGATTGTTGGATTGTTCGTTTTCGTTTCTCCCGCGTTTTCGGCATTTGATCTCGAAACCGGATCCGTTATCTACGGATACCGCGGATGTGGCATTAGAGATAATGGTGATGGCACCAGTACGTTAAATTTTTCAGTTGATTTTAAGCAGGGTTTTGGTAGTTCGAACGGGAGATTTCGGACTCGAGGGTTTCTGGTATATACGTATGATAAGGACGGAAGGTTGAGACCTAGTTCTGCTGTCGCCAGAAATATTTGGCTGAATGGCGTTGCGAATGGGTATAAATATGTTGGCAACGGATACGTTATGTATAGTGGCGTCAATTTTGGTGGTAATGTTGATTATAAGCAATGGACAATCGTAGATGGATTTTCTGCCAATGTGGAAGTTTTGATCGATAATAATCTGATTTACGATTGGCCTGCCATTTCCGTTCGTGCCGGAAATTACACTACCGGTAACGACGTCGGTGAAATAACGGGTGCGGCTTATTTCAGTCGCTACAACAGCGTGGGCGGCAATTGCCAAGTGATTGATCCGACTAAGCCGCCGCCGCCGGCCATCGGCATCAACGTGACTGCGCCGGACTGGAATCTGGGCGAGTTACCGGAGGGGGACGGCGAAAAAGTCCTGTCCAGCAGTTCGGATCAGCTTTGCTTCACGTATATCGGAGCGGCGACGAGCGGCAAGCAGTTCATCATCAATGCCGGCAGTGCCAATGGCGTCGCCGGCAACCGCTATCGCCTCAAGAACCTGAAGGACGCCACGCAACTCGTGCCCTATAGCCTGACACTGAACAGCGGCACGTCGAATGTGCCGCTGCCGAATGCGAGCAACAAGTCGCTGTCGCTCAATAGCTCGGGCAGAACCTGCTTTGTTCCGACCTTCAAGACGACGGTCGACCCGACCGTGGAAGCAGGCGATTATAGTGATGTGCTGACGTTCACTATTGTCACCAAATCGTAGGCGCCGGTGTCCACGCGCCACCCACATCCTCCATGGATTAACTGATACATGCACTTGAAGCAACTCCCTTCCGTATTGTTCGGCGCTTGCGCGGCGGTCTGTCTGTCCATGTCGACGCCATCGTTCGCCGCGCTCGACCTGCTGCCGAAAGAAGTGGCGGTCGACGCGAAGGTGACGTCCGTGCAAGTGGTCAACAACAGCGATCGGCCCGAATACGTGAGCATCTCGCTGTCGCGTCTGCTCAACCCCGGTGTGCCGCTTGAAGAAGAGCGGCTCGAACCGGTTGGCGAATCGGCGCATCCGTCCATCTATGCGTATCCGTTCCGCATGGCGCTTGCGCCTGGCCAAACGAAGACGATCACGCTCAAGCCATTGCGCGCGGTCGAGACGGAGACGGTTTATCGGCTCGACGTCAAGCCGGTCGTCAAGGTGCTGGGAACCGAGAAAAAGGCGACGACCGCCAATATCGTCGTCAACCTGGGGTTCAGCGGATTGGTTCGCCAGATGCCGGAGAAGGAGCGCCGGACGCTGGCCGTCACGTGCGAAGCCGACGGTGCACGCGTCACCGCGACCGGAACCGTGCGCTACCGCGTAGAGGGCGCCGAGGCGGACGGCCGGACGCTCGACGATTTCAACGTCTATCCGGGTGTGCCGTTGCCCGTGCACGGGCGCGTCGTGAAGATTCCGGGGTATCCGGCGTGTGAAGGGCACGCGGGATAATCAGGTGTTTCGATGGGGAGCGGGTAGGCCGCTCCGTTTGCGTATCGCCCGTATTCCTCCGAATGGCGTAGCGTGCATCCTTGGACGCTGATGCGCGGGCCAACCGACAGGCTCGGAATCGTTGATGACGTGGCATCGAGATCAGGTTTCCTGGCGGTTCAGAAACCTGGTGATACCTCCACGAGTCTCCCTCTTTTCTCTTGTGGCAGCCGCTGAATCCGGCGAGGTTGCCCGCTTGTGCGCTCGCGCCGGCGTGAAGCTGCCCGGCGAGATGAATCCCGGTTCCCGCAATGCGCAAAACCGCGATTCGAGCGCAACCCATCTCATCCCATCTCGCACGTCGCATGCCACCTTCGGCCCGCAATCATGCCGACGGCTCAACCGTGCCGCGCGCACGTCGGAATCTCCGGCTCAGCGCCATCAGCATCGGCTGTTCGATCCAGACATGGCAGACATAGCCTGACAGGCAGACTGCGCCCAGCACGGCGCACGTGACGGCGAAACCCGCCCACGTATGGAGATCGGCGCGTAGTCCGACGAGCTTGCCGGCCACGCCGATCACGTACGGATGGATCAGATAGATCGAATAGCTGGCGGCGCCGAGCGCAGCCACGATACGGCTCGTGATCGACCAGCCCCGCCTGTCGAGCGCGACCAGCGCGACAATCAGCATGCACGCGGGACCACCCCACAGTGCGACTCGTGCGAATCCCTGTGGTGTGCCATGGAGCATATGGACGAGTGCGATTCCGGCGAGAGCCGCAACGGCAACGCCGCCCCACACGATTGCCGCAGTTCGCTTCACGATGCCCGTCCGCAGCACGCCGTGCGCCACGACACCGAGGCCGAACTCCAGCACGAACGGCTGCCCGAGATGGCCGACGACGGTCGTGCCCGACGCATCGACAACGGCCACGCCTGCGCACAGCAACGCAAGCGCCAGCGCCGCGAACGCAGTAGCGCGGCTTGCACGCACGCATCCGAGCGCGGCGGCGACGACGAGATAGAACAGCATCTCGTACTCGAGCGTCCAGCCGTTGAGATTCAGCGGGCCCCAATGCCCGTCTTCCGTCATGTACGGAATGAACAGCAGCGACTTGACGAGATAGTCGGGCGCCGCCGTCGTCGTATTCAGCCAGTGCGGCCGCAGCAGCGCGATCGCATAGACGCCGAGCGTCGTCAGCCAGTAGAGCGGCGCGATCCGGATCAGGCGCTTGACGAGGAAATCGCGCCCTTCGCGCGGCGCGACGCACGACATGATGAATCCGCTGATCACGAAGAAGACGTCGACGCCGGCTTGCCCGAACGGCAGCACGTGCATGTGATAGGCGACGACGGCCAGCGCGGCGAGCGCCCGCGCGCACTGGATGTTGTGGTAGATCGTCCGGGATGGCGTGTTCGCGTTCACGTGCGGTTCCTGTCGAGGCGTCGCGGCGGCGCGAACGCGGATTGCTGCGGATTCGTTTCGTCGCGCGCGCCAGCTATGCCAGCCGCATCCGGCCGGAAGGTCGTGCGGCGCGGCCGGACCCACCCGTCGAATTGCATCGCGCACAGCAGGGCGACGCTCGACAGATGGCGCGTATAGCTGCCGAGATCGGGCTCGAACAGCATCGACACCGCGACATGCCCGATGACGATCGCCGCGAGCACGTCGCGGGCCGGCTGCGCGTTGCCGGGCGCGCGGCGCCACACGGCTGCCAGTGCGATCCAGACGAACACCTGCATCGCGATTTCCTTCGGTCCGGGCGAGAACAGCACCGGCAGGTTCAGCCGCGAGATCGCATACAGGTAGTTCATGCAGAACGCCACGAACGAATCCGGCGCGGCGGGATTGTGGAAGCTCGTGCGCGCGCCGAACGGCGAGCCGTATGCAAGATAGTCGGCCGCCATGTCGCGCGGATGCTGCAGCAGGTAATAGACGTCATTCGGCAGCAGGAAGATCGCAAGCAGCGCGGCGAGCAGCATCAACGTCTTGCGGCGCAATGCCCCCCGCCGGAACAGCAGCGCGGCGATCGCGATCGCAAGAATCAGCCCGAAATACCCGCGCACGGCGAACGCATAGGCGCCATACAGTGCGATGGCGGCCGCGACCGTGACGAACGTCGAACGGCGCTGCGCGACGCCGGCGACCATGACGGCGATCAGCACGACGAGCGTGTCCTTGCTCGCGACGAACAGGTTGAAGAACACGCACGGCGCGAGCAGCACGACGCAGGCCGCCAGCGAACCGGCTCGCCGCGCGCAGCCGATCGTGCGCCAGATCACGAGCGCGCCGATCGCGGCCACGAACAGATGCGTGCCGGTCGGGCCGAGCCACGCGTAGAGCTTCGCGACCGCGTCGAACGACGTGCCTTCGTAGGTGCTCGATCCGCCGATCTGGTCCTGGATCTTCTCCGCGTCGCGAAACACGAACTCGGGCAGGAACGCACCGGCCTTCGCGTAGATGGTCCAGTAGACGAGCACGGCCGCCGCCGCGACGGCGCGCACGAGGCCACGGCTGAGCGTGGGGCCCGCGTTGATCAGGTTACGCAGCATCGGTTGTTTTCTCCTGGAAGGGGCGGACGACGTGCGACGCTCGCGCGCGCACGACAGTCAGGCCGAGCGCGGCGACGATCGCGACGCTGGCTGCGAGGTGCGCGAATGCCGCGCCGGTCGTGCCGAATCCGTCGATCAGTTGCCACGCGAGCGGCACGCACAGGCAGGCCGCCGCGGCCATCGACAGCGTGACCGCGATGCCGGTGCGCAGCGCGATCGCGGCGGCCCACAGCACGTCCGCGATCGAACGCAGCACGAACGACGCGAGCAGCACGGCCAGCACCGCGATCTCCCGCGTGTCGGCCTGTTCGTGCGCGAGCCGGAAGATGTCCCCGTGCAGCGCGAGCACCGCAATCGCGGCTGTGACGGTCAGGGCCGTGCAGGCGACGATCGCGCGCCGCAGGCGGCGGCCGAACGTTGCGGGATCGTCGGCGAGCGCGCGCACGAAACCGGGGCCCGCCGTGACCGCGACCGTGGCGAACGCGAGCGTCTGCACCGCGTTCGCGATCGACCACGCGAACACGTAGCGGCCGACGGCGTCCGCGTCGACGAGATGGCCCGCGATGAAGCGTTCCGCGTATTGCAGCGTCGACAGGATCACGCCCGCGACGTAGAACGGCAGGCCGTGCCGCCATACCGCGAACATGTCGCGCAGGTCGGCCGGGCGCGCCGGCCATCCCGCGCGGCGCACGCGACGGCCGAGCGCGGCCATGCCGCGCCACGACGCGATCACGACGAGCACATTGCTCGCGAACCACAGCGCGAAGACCGCTTCGATCGAACGCAGGACGCCGGTGAGCAGCCCCGCGCACGCGATGCCGGCCCACAAGCCGGTGCGGACGAACAGCTGCAGCGAGCCCGCCCGGGGCCGATGCAGCGCGAACGTCCACGAATTCGCCTCGAACGCCGCATGTTCGGACAGCGCGACGAGCAGCACGCACCACAGCACGCGCGGCGGGATGCCGGCCGCATCGGGCGCGGCGACGGCGAGCGCCGCGCACAGCAGCGCGTAGACGCCGGCGAACGCGACGCACAGCACGCGCGCCTCGCCGATCGCGGGCAGCGGGTTGCGCGCGCTCAGCCGGCGGTTGAGCTCCGGGCTGAAGCCGAGGCCGAGCACCTTCGACGCGATGACGGCGGCGGCGACCGCCAGCCCGTACGCGGCGACCGCGTCGAAGCCGAGCGTGCGCGCGAGCACGATCGCGAGCGCGAATTTCAGGCCGAGCGCGGAGAAGCGGAGGAGCAGTCTGGTGAGCATGGGTGGGCCTGGTCGTCGTCAGGCGCGCCGTGCGGCGCGCAACGCATCGATCACTTGCAGGCGGCCGGCGCGAATCTCGTCGAATCCCGCGTGGGCGGCCTGCCAGAACGCAGCCGTCGCGCCCGGCGCGAGGACGGTCCGGGCCACGTAATCAGGATCGAAATCCGCGCCGTTCACGACCCAGTCGCCGAGCCGCAAGTCCGCATATGCACCGAAGCCCTTGCGTTCGTAGCTGACGTGGAACGCGGGAACCCCGTGCAGCACCGATTCCAGCGCACCGTGCAGGCGCACCGAGATCACGGCGTCCGGCCGGTCGCCGTCGAGCAGCGTGCGCAACGGCACGAGTGCGTCGCGGATGCCGATGTCGCGGTAATACGCAATGTCGTCGTTGCCGCGGCCCGTGCTTTGCACCGCGAAGCTCACCCGGCACGACGCGCTGACCTGCTCGATGAGCCAGGCGATCGACGCGGCATAGCGCGCGCGCTGCGCGTGGTTCCAGCCCGGCGCGCGGCGCAGCACGAACGCGATGTGGCGAACCGCATCGCCGGATTGCGAGGCGCGCTGCAGGATCGCGTCGCGGCGATGCCCGAAATCGAGCACCGCGAGATCGGGCGCGCGCCGCGTGTTCGGGTTCGCGGCCAGGAACGCGAGCGAGCGGTCGTCGCGCACGAACACGTTGTCGAACGACGCGAGCAGGCCGCGCAGGTGCGCGCCCACCGGCAGCGTCGTGTGCGCCGGGCCGATGCTTTGCGGCAGGTACACGGCCGGTTTGCCCGACGCCTTCGCCGCGCGCATCTGCAGCAGGTGGCCGGCTTCGAGCTTGAGCGCTTCCACCGTGTCGCGGGCGCGCAGATAGCCGCCGCCGACGCCGGCGATCAGGTCGGCCTCGGCGAGCAGGCCGCGCAGCGCGCGCAGGCGGCCGTTCATGTCGACGGGCAATGCTGCACCCGCCGCGCCGGCCAGCCGGGCCGCGCCGCGATCCGCGAGCACGGGGGCGGGCCGAACGTCGTCGTACTGCGGAAACGACGCGGGATCGGCCGCGACGATCGACACGCGGGTCGCAGCGCCGAACGCTTCCTTCAGCAGCCCGACGGACAGGTCGACCAGCAGGCCGTCCCCGGAATTGCACGCGCTGTAGGCATGCAGCAGCGCGACGTGGGTCGCCTGGGTCATGTCGTCTCCTTGCGAACGAGGCTGCGGTAGAGGATGAGCGTGCGGCGGACCATCGCCGCTTCCGAGTAGCATTCGACGGCCGGCGCGCAGTTCGCGCGCAGCGCGCGGCGCAGCGGCGCGTCGTCCGCGAGCATCACGACCGCGTGACGGAAGTCCGTCGTGTCGTCGTCGTTCGGCACGACCACGCCGATTTCCGTTGCGCGGATCAGCTCGGCGGCGCCGGCCACGTTCGACGCGACGATCGGCACGTGCGCGGCCATCGCCTCGAGGCACACGTACGGAAAACCTTCGTAGCGGCTCGGCAGCGCGAACAGGTCGAACGCGGAGAAATAGCGGCCGGCGTCGGCAAGCGGGCCGACGACACGCAGGTTCGGCGGCAGGTCGTCGGCCTCGGGGCCGGCGGCCGCGTCGAAATCGCCGGGGCCGATCACCGCGAACTGCACCGTGTGGCCGCATTGCCGGAACACGCCGCGCGCGATCCGCACGAGGCGGTCCACGCCTTTCTGATAATCGAGCCGCCCGACGAAGCCGACCACGATCGCGTCGTCCGGCAGGCCGAGCGCGCGCCGCGCGTCGGCGCGCGGCAGCGGGGTGGCAGGTGGCACGCCGTTGACGATCGTGGCGACGCGGCCGACGGGAATGCCGAGCGCATCGTGCAGGTGCGCGGCTTCGTCGCGCGAAACCGCGATGATCCGGCTCGTGCACGCGCGGCCGAGCACGCGCTCGATGGTGCCGTAGAAGCGGCGCTGCCGGTTGCTCAGCAGCGGATTGAGCGTGTAGACAGCGTGCGGCGTATACACATGCCGCCACGGGCCGACGCACAGCCGCGCGATGGCGCCGGCTTTCGAGCTGTGGCTGTGCACGATGTCGGGGCGGATCTGCAGCAGGAGCCGGTACACCTGCATGACGGCGAGCGCGTCGCGCCAGCCGACCGCGCGCTGCATCGGTATCCGGTGCACCGACCGGCAGCGCGCGAGCACGCGCGCGTCGAGGATCGACGCGTCGAAGCGCGGCCCCTGCGGCACGATCAGGTGCAGTTCGACGCCTTCATGCGCGCTCAGGCCGTTGATCAGGCCGGCGAGATGGACGGCCACGCCGCCGCCCGCCGCTTCCGCGACGAGCACGACGCGCAGGCGCGGCGCGGTGGCCGTGATTGCCGTGCGCGCAGGCGCGGCAGCGGCCGGCGTGGCGGCGTCGGCCGCGGCGCGGACGATGCCGTTGAGGCGGGTCGTGTCGTTCATCGCGCACCTCCGCGACGGAACCGGCCGGCAAGCGTGCGCAGCGCGCGCGCGACGGACGACGCCGGGCGGCGGCGCCGCGGCGCGTAGTCGTACTGCGCGTAGCGATACGCGCCGTAGCGCGCGCCGTAGCGGCCCGCGCGCGGATCGACGCCGTTGAGCAGCACGCCGCTCGCGGCGGCGCCGTTGTGCGTGAGGCGCTGCGCGGCCTCGCCGAGCTCGGCGACACGCGTGGCGCCCGCGCGCGCGACAAGCAGGATCGTGCCCGCGTGGCGGCCGAGCACGACCGCGTCGGTGACGGCGAGAATCGGCGCGGAGTCGATCACTACCGCGTCGTAGCGTTTGGAGAGCGCATCGATCAGCGCACCGACACGCTCGTTCACGAGCAGCTCGGCGGGATTCGGCGGCAGTGTGCCGGTCGCGATGAAATCGAGGTTCGGGACGACGTTCGCGTGAATCGCGTCCTGCGGCGCGGCCGCGCCGATCAGGAGTTCGGCCAGGCCTTGCCGGCGCGCGACGCCGAAATACTCGTGCAGGTAGCCTTTGCGCAGGTCGCCGTCGACGAGCAGCACGCGCGCGCCGTTCGCCGCGAGCAGCGCCGCGAAATTCGCCGACACGAACGATTTACCCGCGCCCGGCACGGGCCCCGTCAGCAGCAGCACGTTGTTGCGCGCGCCCTGCATCGCAAAATGCACGGCGGTGCGCAGGCTGCGCAGGCTCTCGACCGCCGGCTCGTGCGGATACTGCCGGCTCAGCAGATGCGGCCCCGGCGCGCGGGCGTCGAGCTGCCGCGCGATGTGGCGCTGGCCGGGGGAGTCGGGGATCGTCGCATAGACGCTCATGCCGAGATGCCGCTCGATTTCATCAGCGCTGCCGATGCCGCCGAACAGGAAGTCGCGCGCGAACGCGAGCGCCGTGCCGAGCAACAGGCCGAGCAGCGCGGCGGCGCCGATCACGACCGGACGGTTCGGGCGGACGGCTTCCTCGGGCACGATCGGCGTGTCGACGAGCCGCACGCTGCCGGTGCGGCCGGCCTGCACCAGCTCGAGCTGCTGCGCGTTGCTGAGCAGCGCCGTATAGAGATCGGTGTCGACCTTCACGTCGAGCATCAGCCGCACCGCGTCCTGCTGCAGATCGGGCAGGCGCTTGACCTCGCGATCGAAATCCTGCTGCTGGCGGCGCAGCGTGCCGATCTGCGCGTCGAGCGCGACCATGTCGGGATGGCCCGGCGCGAAGCGCGCGGCCATTTCGTCGCGCTTCTGCTGCAGTTCGAGCAGGCGCGTTTTCGCGTCGGCGGTCTGCTGCAGGATCAGCTTCGATTCCTCGGTCAGGTCGACCGTGCCGTTGGTGTTGCGCATGCTCGTGTAGCGCTGCTCGGCGTCCTCGAGCTGCTTCTTCAGCACCGGCAGCTGCTTGTTGAGGAAGGCGAGCGATTGCGCGGCGTCGGCGGATTTGCGCTCGATGTGCTGGCGGAGATAGTGATCGGCGATGGTCTGGAGCTGCGCCTGCACGCGCTGCGGATCGGGGCCGCGCAGCGTCGCGACCATCACGCCCGACTGCTTGACCTTCTCCTTCACGTCGAGCGCGTGGCGCAGCGCATCGATCGTCTCCGCGCGCGACTGGCGCACGAGGGTGAAGCGCGTGCCCGGTTTCGCGTCGAAGCGCGCGACGTCGACGACGATCGGGCCGAACGCGGTGGGGAACTGCTCGGCCTGCCCGACCTTGCCGGTGACGGGCGCCGGCAGCGCCGATCCGGACAGCCGATAGCGTCCGCCGTCGAGCATCGTCAGCGCGAAGCGGTCGCCTTCGAGCGGCTTCGGCACGTCGAAGCGCGCGAGGTCGGCGCGCTCGTCGCCCCATGCATAGCCGCCGATGCCGAGCATGCCGGGGCGCGTGGTGCCGGAGTTGAAGCGGGAAATGAAATCGCCGACGACGGGAAAGCGCGCCGGCTGCACGACGATATAGCTGCGCAGGTCGTCCACCGCGCGCGCGACGACGAGCCGCGACGCGAGGATCTGCGCTTCGGCCGCCGCGGTCGATTTCACGTCGAACAGCGACGACACGTCGCCGAGCAGGCTTTTCGCCGCGGACGCGTCGCCGCCGTCCTCGACCTGCACGAGGATGTCGGCCTGGTATTGCGGATGGCTGAGGAACGCGTACAGCGTGCCGGCGCCGACGCACGCGGCGGTGACGAGCGCGATCAGCCAGCGATGGGTGACGAGCGTGTCGAGCACGGCGGCGAGATCGAACTCGTCGGCGCGCTCGGGCGGGTGGTGAGGCGAACGGGTGGAGGTCATCGGTTCAGTCCGGAAAGCGGGAGGAGGGGGCCGGCGGCGCGATGCGGGCGCACCAGGCGTCGACGCCGCGCTCGATGAGCCGCAGGCTGTGCTCGAACGCCGCGCGCGTGCCGCGGTACGGGTCGGGGATGTCGAAGCCGGGGTCGGCGCCGCCGTGCGGCGGCCAGCCGTCGCCGAGCCGGAACACGCGGCCGCGCAGGTGCGGATGGCGGCTGTCGAGATGCCGCTTTTGCTCGCGGTCCATCACGAGGATCAGGTCGGCCCGCGCGCCGAGCCACGGCGGCAGCTGCCGCGCGCGATGCGCGGCGAGGTCGAGGCCGCGCGCGTGCATCAGCGCGACCGCGTGCGGATCGGCGGGCTGCCCGGCGAGCGCGCCGATGCCGGCCGACTGCACGTCGACGCCCGGCAGGCGCGCGCTGAACAGCGCCTGTGCCATCGGGCTGCGGCAGATATTGCCGATGCAGACGACGACGAGCGTCGCGACGCCGTTCATTTGACCGCGAGCGCCGCGGCGGTGGCGCTGGACGTGATGCTCGGCAGCAGCAGGCTCAGCACGCGGCTGAAGCGCACCAGGCCGCTGCCGTCGACGTAGACGATGTCCTTCGGCTGCAGCTCGAACTCGTTGGCCAGCACCATCGACACGGGCGAGCGCGCGTCGAGGTGGAACACCTGCGGCTGGTCCGTCTGCGAGCCGCGGATCACGAACATCTGGGCGGCGTCGGCCGTATTGGCGTTCACGCTGCCGGCCTGCGACAGCGCGTCGGACAGCGTCAGTCGGCCGTCGCGCAGCGGCAGCGCGAGCGCCGGCTTGTTGACCTCGCCCATCACGTAGACGCCGTAGTCGCTGCGGGCCGGCACGTGCAGCAGGTCGCCGGCCGCGAGCACGACGTCCGCCGGGTTCTGGCCGTGACGCAGCATCCGGGTCAGGTCGAGCGGATAGGTGACGCCGCCGCGCACGAGCGTGATGCGGCTCTGGTCCGCCGTCGGGCTGATCCCGCCGGCGCGGCCGAGCGCCTCGTAGAGCGTCATCGGCACATCGTTGACGGGCTGGCCGCCGGGGGTGTGAACCTCGCCGTCGATATAGACCTGCTTCGAGCGGAACGACGCGACGCGCAGCGTGACCTGCGGATCGCGATAGACGCGCGCGAGCGCGGCGGCGATGCGGGCCTGCGCGGCGTCGGCGGTCAGCCCGGCCACCGGCACCTTGCCGGCGAACGGGAACACCAGGTTGCCCTGCTGATCGACGACGAAGCCGGCGACCGGATCGGCCGCGCGCGGCGCGGCGGGCGTCGCGGCGCCCTGGGCCGCCGCGAGCTCGGGGTGATCCCAGACGGTGATCTGCAGCACGTCGCCCGGGCCGATCCGGTACGCGGCCGGCGGCGCGGCGAGCAGGCCGGCCTGTGCGGCCAGCTGCCGCGCGGCCTGCGCGTGCAGCGTGCGGATCAGCCGGGCATCGATCTTCGTGATTTCATAGTGCGGTTCGCCCGCGGCTTGCGCGTCGCCTGCGGCGGGCGGCTCGCCCATCCGCATGCCCGGCGCGAACGCGCAGGCGGAGAGCGCGACGCTGGCAGCCGCGATCAAGCCGATGCATGCGCCGCGTGAGCGCGTGTTGCCATGCCGCGCGTTTGCGACGGTTTCCATAAGCATTCCTCTCGATGATGCGGCGCTGCGGCGGGCAGCGCCCGGGACGCGTCAGTACGCGTTGCTGTGTGTCCAGCCGTGGGTCACGGTGGCGCAGACGATGCGCATGTCCAGTGCGAACGACCAGTTGCGCAGGTAATAGAGATCGGCTTCGACGCGGCGCTGCATCTTCTCGACGCGATCGGTCTCGCCGCGCAGGCCGTTGATCTGCGCCCAGCCGGTAATGCCGGGCTTCACGCGGTAGCGGTGGATGTAGCCGTCGACGATCGTGCGGTACAGGTCGTCGTGCTCGAGCGCATGCGGACGCGGCCCGACGACGGACATCTCGCCGCGCAGCACGTTGATGAACTGCGGCATCTCGTCGAGGCTCGTGCGCCGCAGGAACGCGCCGACACGCGTGATGCGCGGGTCGTTGCGCGTGGCCTGCCGCACGTCGCCGTCCGGCTCGGCATGCAGCCGCATCGTGCGGAACTTGTAGATCGTGAACGTCTTGCCGTCCGCGCCCTGGCGTTGCTGGCGGAACAGCACGGGGCCCGGCGACGACAGCCGCACCGCCGCCGCGATCGCGAGCAGCAGCGGCGCCGTGCCGGCCAGCACGGCCGCGGCGAACAGCCGGTCGAAGATCGCCTTCTGGATCAGCGCGTGCGGCGGCAGCGGCGAAGCGACCAGGTTGATCGCCGGCGCGCCGGCCAGGTCGACCAGTTCGCCGTCGAACAGCGCGAGCTGGCTGACGTCGGGCATGAAGCGGATGTTCACGAGGTCGTGCCGGAACGCATCGAGCACGTGCGCGACGGTGCGGGCTTCGGTGATCGGCAGCGCGATCCAGACTTCCGGGATCGCGCGGCTTCGGACGTGCGCGGCGAAGGTGTCCAGCATAGCGAAGGTGCGCATGCCGCCGCCGTCGTGCTGCACGGGTTCCAGCGGATCGAACGCGGCCACCGCGTGAAAGGGCGACGGCGGCGACTGCGCGATCCGGTCGAGCAGGGCGGAGCAATGCGCGCCGCCGCCGACGATCGCGACCTCGCGCACCGGCTCGTCGATGCCGGCCGCGCGACACAGCGCGGAATGGGCGATGAGCCGCGACGCGGCGAGCGCGGCGCCGCTGGCGACGGACCACAGCAGATACCACGCGGCGGGCACGAACGACGGGCCGTAAAGCGCGTGCATGACGAGCGCCGCGCCGGCCTGGGCAAGCGCCCACGCGATACAGGTGCTGATCGCGATCCGTTGCGCCGACCAATCGTACGGCGTGCGATAGATGCCGAAGGCCGGAAACAGGACCAGCGCGAATGTCGCCGCGCAGGCGACGATGGCCACCGCGGGGGCGAGAAATTGGTTGCCTTCGGGCAGAACCGGTGCCGCCGCCAGCGCGCTGAGCGCGATCACTGCGACGTCCGATGTGCGCGCGACCAGCCCTGTTGCCGTCGACCGCGCATCTGCCCGGCAAGGTTCGTTTGCCGTGTGCATATACCCCTCGCTACCGTTTGGTTGGACGTGGCGTCCGTTGCCTCGCGCAGGGCGCAACCTGCCGCGCCCAAATGAAGCCGGGCGTGGCGCGAATTCCGTGTCAAGGGAATGGTTGACGGGAGGTGGGACGCTGCCGCGTCGGTCGATCAGGTGCGTCGCGTGCGTCGGGACGTTTAAATCTGGTCCGATGCTGAGGTGGAAATATGCGACGTGTCGTAATCAACTCGACTCGTATCGATTTTCGGTAACCGGGGGAATGATTTAAATGGGACGGGTATTAAATGGAATGCTCAGCGGTTAATACAAGTACGAATGCGTCCGAATGGGCATTTCAAATACGGGGGCGCGAGAGGGCAGGCGCAATGGCTGCGGCGATCTTCGGTGAGGCGGGGGCGGGTGGTGTGGCAGGCAGGGGGAGGCCGTGCGCGAGGCGGGTCGGGATCGAAACCGGAAGCGGGTTCGCCGCTGCGGCGCGCACCGTGGCGCGCGCCGCAGCGCACCGCGTCAGCCGTCCCGGAAAATGAAGCTGTACGCGCTCAACGCCGGCACGCCGCCGAGATGCGCATACAGCACCTTCGAGCCGGGCTCGAATTCGCCGCGCCGCACCTTGTCGATCATCCCGTGCATCGACTTGCCTTCGTAGACGGGGTCGGTCAGCACGCCTTCGAGCCGCGCGCACAGCCGGATCGCCTCGAGCGTGCCGTCGTTCGGCAGCCCATACTCGGGGCCGCCGTAGCGCGTGTCGAGCACGACGTCCTGTGCGCCGATGTCGCGCCCGAGCCCGACGAGCTCGGCCGTGTGCCGCGCGATCCGCGTGATCTGCTCGCGGGTTTGCTCCGGCTTCGCGGATGCATCGATGCCGATCACGCGATCGGCGCGCCCGTCGGCCGCGAAGCCGACGATCATGCCGGCCTGCGTGCTGCCCGTCACCGAGCACACGACGATGTAGTCGAACTTGAAGCCGAGCTGGGCTTCCTGCTCGCGCACCTCTTCCGCGAAGCCGACGAAGCCGAGCCCGCCGAGCGGATGCTCGGAGCAGCCGGCCGGAATCGGATACGGCTTGCCGCCCGCCTGCCGCACGCTTTCCAGCGCGTCTTCCCAGCTGCGGCGGATACCGATGTCGAAGCCGTCCGGCACGAGCCGCACGTCGGCGCCCATGATGCGCGACATCTCGATGTTGCCGACGCGGTCGTACACGGCGTCGTAGTAGTTGACCCAGTTCTCCTGCACGAGCACGCATTTCATGCCGAGATGCGCGGCGACGGCCGCGACCTGGCGCGTCTGGTTCGACTGGATGCCGCCGATCGACACCAGCGTGTCGGCGCCCTGCGCGAGCGCGTCGGGAATCAGGTATTCGAGCTTGCGGGTCTTGTTGCCGCCGAACGCGAGGCCGCTGTTGCAGTCCTCGCGCTTCGCGTACAGCTCGACCTTGCCGCCGAGGTGCTCGCTCAGGCGCTTGAGCGGCTGGATCGGCGTCGGGCCGAACGTCAGCGGATAGCGGGGGAAGCGTTGCAGGTTCATCGACTATCTCCGTAAAGGGCGCCGCATGCGTGACGCGATGAAAAAATGATAGGCAAGCACGCGCGAAATGAGCTTGCGAAATAAATCCGTACGGCCTACGTTTATGACGAAATCGCAGATCGACAGACAACCGCTGTTCGTCATGAAGGAGACAGACGCAATGAAATTAGGCAAGCCATCGACGGCCGCGCCGGATGCCGCGCCGGTGCTCGATCGCATCGATCGCGCGATCCTCCGGCAATTGCAGCAGGACGCGTCGATCTCGAACGTCGCGCTCGCCGCGAAGGTGAAGCTGAGCGCGCCCGCGTGCCTGCGGCGCGTCGAGCGGCTGAAGGAGATGGGGCTGATTCGGGGGATCGTCGCGCTGCTGGAGCCGAAGGCGCTCGGCGCGGGGATGCTGGTGGTGATCGGCTTCGTGCTCGACCGCTCGACGCCGGAGGCGTTCGCCGCGTTCGAGAAGGCCGCGCAGAAAGTGTCAGGGTGCGTCGAATGCCATGTGGTGACCGGCGAGTTCGACTACTTCATGCTGGTGCGCACGCGCGACAGCGAGAGCTTCAACCGGCTGCATGCGGAGCAGCTGCTGTACCTGCCGGGCGTGCGGCAGGTGCGCAGCTTCATGGTGCTGAAGGAGATCCTGTCGACGCACGCGCTGCCGCTGTAGCGCGGCAGCGCGACGCTCAACGCTGCCAGGGCGCGTCGCCGGGCGGCGTGGCCTTCAGGTAGCGTTCGCGCGCGGCGCGCACGACGCCGGCGTCGATCTCGCGCTCGTCCGCGAGCGCCTTCAGCGCGGCGATCACGATGCTCGCGCGATCCACTTCGAAGAACGACCGCAGCGCCTGCCGCGTGTCGCTGCGCCCGAAGCCGTCGGTACCGAGCGTCACGTAGCGGCGCGGCACGTACGCGCGGATCAGCTCGGGCACCGCGCGCACGTAGTCGGTTGCGGCGATCACCGGGCCGCGCGACGCGGCGAGCGCCGCCGTGACATACGGCGCGACGTCCGCGTCGCCGAGCCGCGCGCGGCGTTCGGCGTCCATCCCGTCACGCTGCAGCTCGGAGAAGCTCGTGACGCTCCATACCGCCGCGTCGATCCCCCAGTCGTCCTTCAGCATTTGCTGCGCGGCGAGCACCTCGCCGAGAATCGCGCCCGCGCCGAGCAGCTGCACGCGCGCGCTCGCCTGCATGTCAGGCGCGAGCGGATGGATGCCCTTCAGGATTCCTTCGCGTAACGCCTGTGGATCGCCGTCCGGCGCGGACGGCTGCGCGTAATTCTCGTTCGTGACCGTCACGTAATAAAACACGTCGCGCTGCTGCTCGACCATCTCGCGCATGCCGGCGTCGACGATCGTCGCGACCTCGTACGCGAACGCCGGGTCGTACGCGCGGCAGTTCGGGATCGTCGACGCGGCGAGATGGCTGCTGCCGTCCTGGTGCTGCAGCCCCTCGCCGCCGAGCGTCGTGCGGCCCGACGTCGCGCCGACGAGAAAGCCGCGCGCGCGCTGGTCGGCGGCGGCCCAGATCAGATCGCCGATGCGCTGGAAGCCGAACATCGAGTAGTAGATGTAGAACGGCAGCATCGGCAGGTCGTGCACGCTGTATGCCGTCGCGGCCGCGATCCACGACGAGATCGCGCCGGCTTCCGAAATCCCTTCCTCGAGGATCTGGCCGCGCGTGTCCTCGCGGTAGTACAGCATCGAGCCGAGGTCTTCCGGCTCGTAGCGCTGCCCGAGCGGCGAATAGATGCCGACCTGCCGGAACAGGTTGGCCATGCCGAACGTGCGCGCCTCGTCGGCGACGATCGGCACGACCCGCTCGCCGATCGCCTTGTCCTTCAGCAGCGCGGCGAGGATGCGCACGAGCGCCATCGTCGTCGACATCTCGCGGCCCGCCGCATCCAGCGCGAACGCCCCCCAGGCCGGCAACGAAGGGACGGTCAGCCCCTTCGTCGCCGCTCTCCGCCTTCTGGGCAGACAGCCTCCCAGGGCAGCCCGGCGTGCATGCAGGTAGCGCATCTCCGGGCTGTCTTCCGCTGGTTTGTAAAACGTGAGCCGCTCGACGTCGTCATCCGACAGCGGCAGCCGGAAACGGTCGCGGAACCCCTTCAGGTCGTCGACGTCGAGCTTCTTCTGCTGATGGGTCGTCATCCGGCCCTGGCCGGCCGCGCCCATCCCGTAGCCTTTCATCGTCTTCGCGAGGATCACCGTCGGCTGGCCGCGGTGCGCGAGCGCCCGCGCATACGCGGCGTGCAGCTTGCGCGCGTCGTGGCCGCCGCGGCGCAGGCGGTCGATCTCGGCATCGCTGAGCTGCGCGGCCAGCGCTTCGAGCGCCGGGTTCTGGCTGAAGAAGCGCGCGCGGTTGTACGCGCCGTCATTCGCGGAGAAGGTCTGGAACTGCCCGTCGACGGTGCCGGCGAACGCGCGGGCCAGCGCGCCGGCGTGATCGCGCGCGAACAGCGGATCCCAGTCGGAGCCCCACAGCACCTTGATCACGTTCCAGCCGGCGCCCGCGAACAGCGCCTCGAGCTCGTCGATCACGCGGCCGTTGCCGCGCACCGGGCCGTCGAGCCGCTGCAGGTTGCAGTTGATCACGAACACCAGGTTGTCGAGCCCCTCGCGCGCGGCGAGCGACAGCGCGCCGAGCGATTCGGGCTCGTCCATCTCGCCGTCGCCGAAGAAGCCCCACACCGTGCGGCCGGCCGTGTCCGCGAGGCCGCGATGCTGCAGGTAGCGCATGAAGCGCGCCTGGTAGATCGCGTTGATCGGGCCGATGCCCATCGAGCCGGTGGGGAACTGCCAGAAATCCGGCATCAGCCACGGGTGCGGATACGAGCACAGGCCGGGCCCGGCGATTTCTCGGCGGTAATGTTTCAGGTGGTCCTCGGTCAGGAAGCCTTCGAGATACGCGCGCGCATAGACGCCCGGCGACGAATGCGGCTGGAAGTAGACGAGGTCGCCGCCCGCGCCTTCCCCGCCCGCCGGCGCGGCCGCGCGGAAGAAATGGTTGAAGCCGACCTCGAACAGGTCGGACGCCGACGCATAGCTCGCGATATGGCCGCCGAGCTCGCCGTACGCGCGGTTCGCGCGCACGACCATCGCGAGCGCGTTCCAGCGCAGCGCGGCGGACAGCCGTTCCTCGAGTTCGAGGTCGCCCGGGTAGGGCGGCTGTTCGTCGACCGGGATGGTGTTCACGTAGCGCGTGACGGGCGTGCGCACGGCCGCGAGCCCGTTGGCCCGCGCGTGCTCGGCGAGCCGGTCGAGCAGGTATTGCGCGCGGTCCCGGCCGACGTGCGCGACGACCGCATCGAGCGCGTCGAGCCACTCGCCGGTTTCCTCGGGGTCGGCGTCGGCAGGCAGGCTGCCGGCGCGCTTCGTTGCGTCGATACCGCTCGATAAATCCGTCATCGCTGGTCTCCGGCGCGCCGCTGGAGGGGCGCGCATCCACGGAGTCATGCTACGCGCCGGTCCGCAAAATATGCGTCTGAATTCATTGGGAATTTGCGGCGGGATAGTGTAAATATTCCGATTGTCTCCACGTTTCCGGAAAATGTGCACCATGAGCTCGAATCCCCGGCGGCTCGACCGCATCGACATCGGCATCCTGAACCAGCTTCAGCAGAACGCGCGGATCACGAACGCGGAGCTCGCGCGCGCGGTGAACCTGTCGGCCACGCCGTGCTTCAACCGCGTTCGCGCGCTGGAGAAGCTCGGCCTGTTCCGGCAGCAGGTGACGCTGCTCGACCCCGAGCCGCTCGGCCTGCGGATCAACGTGTTCATCCAGGTGAGCCTCGAGAAGCAGGTCGAGGACGCGCTGCAGCGTTTCGAGGAAGCGATCTCGCAGCGGCCCGAGGTGATGGAGTGCTACCTGATGTCGGGCGACGCCGATTACCTGCTGCGCGTCGTGATGCCCGACATGCGCACGCTCGAACGCTTCATCATCGAGCGGCTGACGACGATTCCGGGCGTGTCGAACATCCGCTCGAGCTTCGCGCTGAAGCAGGTGCGCTACAAGACGGCGCTGCCGCTGCCGGCGGCGGGGCTGACGCTCGTCGATCCGGACGACGCGGCGTCGGACTGGAGCTGAGCGTGCCGCCCGTTTCACCCACCTACACGACCACATGGACATGCTGATTCGCGCCTACCGGCACACCGACCTGCACACCCTGTCGAGCATCTGGTTCGACGCATCGATGCTCGCGCATCCGTTCCTCGGCGAGGCGCGCCTGCGGCGGCAGCGCGCGCTTATCGAGGACGTCTATCTGCCCGGCGCGGAAACCTGGGTCGCCTGCTGCGACGATGAGCCGGCCGGTTTCATCGGCCTGCTCGACGGATCGATCGGCGGCCTGTTCGTGGCCCCGGCGATGCAGGGACGCGGCATCGGCCGCGCGCTGGTCGCGCATGCGCTGGCGCTCAAGGGCGTGCTCGAACTGGACGTGTATGCGGACAACCGCGCTGCCTGTGCGTTCTATGAGCGGCTCGGTTTCGAGGAGATCTCGCGGCGCGCGGAGGATGACGACGGCTCGCCGTTCGCGAATATCCGGATGCGGTCGGCCGCCTGACGCAGCGAAAGCGCGGGAGGGCAAGCGGCCGGCGGAATCCGTATGGCGATTCCGCCGGCCGCCGCGTCACGGGCGTGCGCCGTCCGGCATGCGCACCGGTGCACGCGCCCAGCGGCGCTTGATGACGCGTTCGAGCGGCGTCGCGTAGCCGCGCGCGATCGCCGCGCTCACGCCGGCCGACAGCACGAGATAGGCGACGAGCAGCAGCAGCCTGTCGTCGCCCAGGGTCGCGCGCGGCGGGAACAGCGTGCGCATGCCGCCGAGCACGATCAGATGGAACAGGTAAAGCTCGTAGCTGAGCCGGCCGCTCCAGCGCAGCGGCGCCAGCAGGCGGCTGCCGCGCGCATCGCCGCCGTCGGCGTGCGCATGCGCGCCGGCCAGCAGCACGGCCGTGCCGAGCGCCATCGCGCTCACGCCGGCGACGTGGCTCTGCGCGATCGGCCACGCGACATACAGCACCGCCATCGCGGCCACCGCGAGCCATTGCACGGCGGGCCGCGCAAGCATGCGCAATCCCGGCCGGTCGGCCAGCAGCGCGGTGCAGCAGCCGATCGCGATGCCGTCGAAGCATGCGAGGTACGCATAGAGGAAGCCGCCTTCGTCACCGGCATGGGTGAAGCGATACACGGGGCCGATCGCGATGATGAGCGCCCAGAACGCCAGCAGCCGCGCATCGCGCCGCAACGCGATGCACAGCAGCGGAAACGACAGGTAGAACACCTCCTCGACCGACAGCGACCACAGCACGCCCAGCGCATAGTTCACCCAGCCGTACGCGCCGATCAGCACGTTCATCCAGAACGTGAGCGACGCGAGATTGACGAGCCAGAACGACACCGGCACGCCCAGCGGCGCGTGATTCTCGAAGATCGGCACGCCGGCCGCCGCGAGCCCGTTGACGAGCGCGAGCAGCAGGAGCAGGCACGGCACGATCCGCGCGACGCGCGACACGTAGAACGCGCGCGCGTCGATCGCGGCGAGGCTGCCCCATCTGCGCCGCGCGTTCGACGTGATCAGGTAGCCGGAGATCACGAAGAACATCGTCACGCCGTAGTTGCCGTTGCGGACCACCGCATGCACGGCGTCCCAGCCGACGGCGCGCGATACGGCCGTGTCGCGCAGCGCGTACGGGATGTTGAAGTGATGCAGCAGAACGAGCAGGATCGACACGCCGCGCAGCAGGTCGATCCGCGGGTTGCGCGGGCCGGCGCTCATCGCGGCTGCGCGGCATCGGCGAGCGCGGGCAGCGCGTCGAGGAACGCGTCGCGCGAGCGCATGCCGGCGTTCGGGCGCAGCGGCGTCTCGTCCTGGATCAGGTTCGCGAACACCAGCGTGCGCGGCCCCTTCGTCGCCCAGCCGACGAACCAGCCGTACGCGTGTGCCGCGTCGTATTGCACGCCGGGCGAGCCGGTGCCCGTCTTGCCGTGCACGGTCCAGCCGCCCGGCTGCGCATCGACGCGCGTGAGGCGCGCGGTCATGTCGTACGCATGCGCGCTGACCGGCAGCGTCCGGTTGACGATCTTGCGAATGAACGCGACCTGCTCGCGCGGCGAGATCCGCAGCGACCCGTTGGCCCACGCGCCCATCACGCCGTTCAGTTCGCCCTGCTCGCTCGTGACGTCGGCGTTGCCGTAGCCGTAGCCGAACGCGGTCGTGTACTGCTGGAAGCGCGCCTGGCCGAGCGCCTGCGCGACCTGCTGCGAGTACCAGAAGATCGAGATCCGCATCCAGCGGGCCGGGTCGGTCGGCTCGCGCCACGCGGCGCCGCCCCAGTCGGGATAGCCGTCGCGATAGTCGAGCGTCGGCGTGTGCTCGTCCTTCAGGAAGCCCGCGTCGTAGCCCATCAGGCTGATCGCCACCTTGAACGTCGACGCGGACGTCACGCGGGTGGCGCAGTCGCCTTGCTCGACGAGGACCCGGCCGGTGGCGGCATCGGCGACGAGGGTGCAGAGGGGTTTGGCGTGGGCGGCGGAGACGGCGAGCGCGCAGGACGCCAGGATGAACAGCGTGCGTTGCAACGGTTTCGGCATGAGATCCTCGGAAAGGGATGTCGTTCTTCGTTTTGGGATCAGGCTCATGGCGGCGGCGCGCGCTTCGTTGCCGCCCGCGACATTGTAGAGGCCGCGCGATATGTCGTCTCTGCCCGAACCGTGGTGCACCCGCCCATGAAAAAACCCGCCGCGCATGCTGGCGCATGCACGGCGGGCGAAGACACCCGCGCAGCCCTACGGGAAGCGGGTGTCGCGTGGAGCTTGGAGGCGACGCGTCAGAACTTGTGGCGCAGCGCGAGACGCACGGCCACCTGGTTCGCGGTGGACGACGGCGCGTCCGTGCCGGGGATGAACGCCTGGTCGAGGATCGAGTTCGTCTTGTCGCCGGCGATGTGCTGATACGCGGCCTGCACGTAGACGTCGGTGCGCTTCGACAGGTTGTAGTCCGCCATCACGCCGAACGAGTGGATCTTCGGCTTCGCGTTGCCGGCCGACGCATCGTATTTCTCGAGCGACAGCACGTACTGCGCGCCGACCATGAACGCCGGCGTGACCTGATACGCGCCGTTCACCTCGAAGTTCTGGTACTTGATCGCGCTGACCGTGGTGCCCGGCGCGATGATCGCGCCCGGCGTGGCGAGGTAGCCGTTGCCGGTTGGGTTCTTGTAGTCCGACTTCGTGTACGCGAAGCCGACGGTCGCGGGCCCGAACGTGTAGTTGATGCCTGCGCCGAACACGCGCATGCGCTCGGCGATGTAGCTCGCGTCGTTCGCGGTGATCGCGCCGGCCGAGCCGTTGCCCGGGTGGTTCGCCTGCAGGTAGGCCGCGCCGACCAGCAGGCCGCCGTTCTGGTATTGCGCGCCGACGCTGTACGCGCGGTTGTCCGCGAAGTTGGTGCTGTTGCTGAAGCTGTACGCGCCGCCGAACCGGAAGCCCGCGATGTCCGGGCTCGCGTACTTCACCGTGTTGTCGAGCCGGAACGAGTTGTCGGTGTTGTCGTTGTCGAACGGATGCGCGAGCAGGTAGCCGCCCCAGTTGCCGTTCGCGGTGGTCGGCGCCAGGTAGTCGACCACCGAATCGTATTGCCGGCCGAACGTCAGCGTGCCGTACTGCGTCTGGCTCAGGCCGACATAGGCCTGGCGGCCGAACATCCGGCCGCCCTGGTTCAGGCGGCCCGTGTTGACGTCGAAGCCGTTCTCGAGCTGGAAGATCGCCTTCAGGCCGCCGCCCAGATCCTCGTTCCCCTTCAGGCCCCAGCGGCTGCCCTGCGCATAGCCGCTCGCCATTTCGTAGACGTGGCCGGTGCCGACGTTGTTCGTGTAGTTGAGGCCCTCGTCGATCACGCCGTACAGCGTGACGCTGCTTTGGGCGAACACGGGCGACGCGAAGGCGGCCGTCACGGCGAGCGCCGTCAGTTTCGTTTTCATGTGCTGAGATCTCCGGGTTTCCAGCTTGTGTCGGTAGTCGTGAACGCACCCCGAAAGGCGCGCCCCATCATCCGGAGCGATGCAGGGCCGCCGCGCGCGGCGTGCGATCGCGTCTCTTCCGATGACTGCCCGCATTCTTGCCAACCGGATACGGAACCCAAAGCGAGTAATTCCGATGGATGGAATCGGCATCGCCAATGGGGCGGCGCGCATGGCGGGGATCGATTGGCGCAGCCGATCGCAATGATCGGAATTACTCGCTTCCCCAATCATTTTGACGACCGAAACATGCAACCTGGCCACAGATGCACGCCGCTGCGCCGGATGGCGCGGCGCACAAACGACATAACCGGAGACGACCCATCATGCAGATTCGACGAATGAAGACAGCCCTTCTCGCCGCCGCGGCGATCCTGTCGGCGCCCGCGGCCCACGCGGCGGCCGGCGCGTGCGGGGACGGCAAGACGGTCCATTTCGCGGGAATCACGTGGGAAAGCGGCGCGTTCGCGACCGAGGTGCTGCGCCAGATCATCGAGAAGGGCTACGGCTGCAAGACCGACGTCGTGCCGGGCAGCACCGCGGCGACGGAAACCGCGCTGGCGCGCAACGACCTGCAGATCTGGGCCGAACAGTGGACGGGCCGCAGCGAGATCACCGCGAAGGCCGTGGCATCGGGCGCGGTGAAGCTGATCGGCGACACGCTGCCGGGCGGCACGACGGAAGGCTGGTTCGTGCCCGAATACGTGGTCAAGGGCGATCCGGCCCGCCACATCAAGCCGGTCGCGCCGGGGCTCGCGTCGGTCGACGACCTGCCGAAGTTCAAGCAGGTGTTCGCGGACGAGGAGGAGCCGGACAAGGGCCGCTTCCTGAACTGCCCGACGGGCTGGGACTGCGAGCGCGTGAACACGCGCCTGCTGCGCGTGCTGAAGCTCGACCAGTCGTATACGAACTTCCATCCGGGCACGGGGGCGGCGCTCGACGCGGCGATCGCGTCCGCGTACCAGCGCGGCGCGCCGATCGTGTTCTATTACTGGGGCCCGGCCGCGCTGATGGCGAAGTACAAGCTGGTCGCGCTGAAGATGCCGGCCTATGACGAAGCGTGCTGGAAGACGCTGCGCGACGAGAGCAGCACGCGCCAGTGCGCGTCGTCGTACAGCGTGTCGCGGCTGACGGTGGGCGTGTCGAAGCCGTTCGCCGACGCGAACCCCGACCTCGTCGCGGTGTTCGAGAAGGTGCGCTTCCCGATGGCGTTCCTGAACCAGACGATCCTCGACATGACGACGAGGAAGGTCGACGGCGCGGCGATGGCGACGCAGTTCCTGCGTACCCATCCGGAGATGTGGAAGCAATGGGTGCCGAACGACGTCGCGCAGAAGATCGCCGGCAGCCTGAAGGGCGCATGAAGCACTGAAGCGCACTGAAGCACTTATGCGCGCGCCTTCGCGGTACAACGGAGACCGGAAATGAACGGCTTTTTCCTGCACCTGTCGATTGCCGACTGGGTCAACGGCGCCCTCGAGACGTTCGTGACGCAGTACGGCGACAGCTTTCATCATTTCAGCGCGCTGATGCTGCGCTACCTGCTCGTGCCGCTCGAGGGCGCGCTGCGCGCGGCGCCGCCGTGGCTGATGCTGCTCGCGGTGGGCGCGATCGCATGGAATGCGACGCGCCGCGCGAGCCTCGGCGCGCTCTTCATGCTGCTGCTCTACGCGATCGGCTGCTTCGGCCTGTGGGACAAGCTGATGCAGACGCTCGCGCTGATGCTCGTCGCGACGGTGCTGTCGGTCGCGCTCGGCGTGCCGGCCGGCATCCTTGCGTCACGCAGCCCGTGGCTGCGGCGCATGCTGCTGCCGGTGCTCGACGTGATGCAGACGCTGCCGAGCTTCGTCTACCTGATCCCGGTGCTGATGCTGTTCGGCCTCGGCAAGGTGCCGGCGATCCTCGCGACGATCATCTACGCGCTGCCGCCGCTGATCCGCCTGACCGACCTCGGGATCCGCCAGGTCGACCCGGACGTGACGGAAGCCGCGCGCGCGTTCGGCACGACGCGCTGGCAGCTGCTCGTCAACGTGCAGCTGCCGCTCGCGCGGCCGAGCATCATGGCGGGCATCAACCAGACGACGATGATGGCGCTGTCGATGGTCGTGATCGCGTCGATGATCGGCTCGCGCGGGCTCGGCGAGGACGTGCTCGCGGGCATCCAGACGCTGGATGTCGGCAAGGGCACGCAGGCCGGCGTCGCGATCGTGATCCTCGCGATCGTCATCGACCGGATCAGCCAGGGCTTCGGCCAGGAACGGCGCGCGCGCCGCAGGCTCGCGCAGCAGCGGCGGCAGAAGGGCGCGTCGCGGGTGCCGTACCGGCTGCCGCGCAAGGCTTCGTCGTCCGCTGTCGATTCGAATCAACCGGCGCAATCGTAGGATCGGAGAAAGACATGGCGACCATCGACGTCAAACACGTCTACAAGCTGTTCGGCCCGCCCGCCACGCATGCGCGCGTGCTCGACCTGCTGCGTGGCGGCAAGCGCAAGGCCGACGTGCTGGCCGAAACGGGCTGCAACGTCGGGCTCAACGACGTGAGCCTCAGCATCGGCTCGGGCGAGATCTTCGTGATCATGGGCCTGTCGGGCTCGGGAAAATCGACGCTGGTGCGGCACTTCAACCGGCTGATCGAGCCGACGGCCGGCGAGATCGTGATCGACGGCAGCGACGTGATCCGGCTCGACCCGGACGGGCTGCGCGAACTGCGCCGCTACAAGGTCAGCATGGTGTTCCAGAACTTCGGGCTGCTGCCGCACCAGACGGTGCTCGACAACGCCGCGTACGCGCTGCGCACGCGCGGCGAGAAGCGCCACGACGCGCTCGATGCCGCGCGCAACTGGCTGTCGAAGGTCGGGCTCGACGGCTATGCCGACCACTACCCGGACGAGCTGTCGGGCGGCATGCGGCAGCGGGTCGGCCTGGCGCGCGCGCTGGCGGCGGATACCGACGTGCTGCTGATGGACGAGGCGTTTTCCGCGCTCGATCCGCTGATCCGCACCGAGATGCAGGACCAGCTGCTGCAGCTGCAGGCGACGCTGAACAAGACGATCGTGTTCATCACGCACGACCTCGACGAGGCGCTGCGGATCGGCAACAGGATCGCGATCCTGCGCGACGGCGCGCTCGTGCAGGTCGGCACGCCGGACGACATCCTGTCGCGGCCGGCCGACGACTACGTGCGGCGGTTCGTCGAGAAGCGCACGAGCGTCGCTTGAGCGGCTGAATCGAACCGGAGAACGAAGCGCACCGCTCATCGCGGTGCGTCTTTTTTGGGTTCATCACGGAATCCTCTTGTCATACGAACTGATGCGCGCATGCCCATGCTCGACGCAAGCGGGGTTCGACGAAAATTACGACGCGATCGTCGCTGATACGTTTCCGAAAAGCCGCTGCGCGCGGCTTTTGCCCCCTGTACGGAACGAATCGTGCGGGCGGCCCTTGCCAGACGTGCGTCCGCGATCGAGGCCGAATTTCCGTCGGTACGGGTGAACCCGGATACGGGGTCTGACCGTGTCAAAAGTGGAACGTTTTGCGCTCGTCTGGCTGACTTCAGAAAGATCGCGCATGCGATTGAAACCAAACGGAATTTGATCCGCGTATCAGGGATCTCCCGGAGCAGCGCCCATCGACGCGTTTCAGACATGAAACGTTTTTCGCACGTCGATCTCGGGCAGGTCGCGCCGCATCGCGCGAAGAATCCATATTTCGCTTTGCATTCAGGCGCTTGCAGGATTGGCACTGCCGATGCGTGACGTTTGCCGGATTGGCGCGGTCAGCCAAGCCGTCCCTCGTTACTTCAGGAGGTTTTCATGCGCAAAACTTTATTGGCGTCCGCTGCGATCCTCGCCTTGGGATGCAGCGGTTACGCGATGGCCAACCCATGCAGTAGCGATACCGGCGCGACGTGCAGCCAGAGATCCGATGACGGATCGAACAGCCTCACCAACACCGTCGGCTCCACCCAGACCAGCACCACCGGGTCCAACGCGAATGAAGTCTCGCCCGGCGCAAGTGTCAATCAGGATTCCTTCAACACCACCAAGGTTGTCGCGATCAGCAAGCTCGACGGCTACGTGAGCAATGTCCAGGTCTGGGGCATCGGCAACCACGCGACCAACTCGGGCAGCGCGGCCGGCGGAAGCGGCGGCAAGGGCGGCAACGGGTATGGGGCTGGCGGCAAGGGCGGCACCGGCGGTAACGGCGGCGCAGGCGGCGCAGGCGGCGCAGGCGGCACCGCTTCGAACGGCAGCGCGACGGCAGGCAACGCCAGCAATGGCAGCGCGACGGCCGGCACCGGCAACGGCGGACGCGGCGGAAACGGCGGCGCGGCCGGGGCCAGTGGCGCGGGCGGCGGCTATGCCACGGCGAGCGGCGGCTGGGGCGGCGGCAGGGGCGGCGGCGCGGTCGCGGCGTCGGTCGGCGTCGGCGGCAACGGCAGGGGCAGCGGCACGGGCTCGGGTAGCGGTACCGGCACGGGCGATCCCGGCTCCATCGGCATCACGACGCATGGCGGCGGAAACGTGACGGCATCGGCCGGCAGCGGCACCGGCACCGGTACGGGTACCGGCACGGCGTCCGGCACCGGCACGGGCGGCCCAGGGACGGCAGGCGCGTCGACGGCATCGGGCGGAGCAGGCACGGGCACCGGTGGCGCCGGCTCGGCGTCGGGCGGCGCAGGCGGCGCGGCGACAGCCGCGGCGGGCAATGGCGCGGCAGGCGGCGCGGGCACGGGCGGTGGCGCGGCCAACGGCAGCGCGACCACGGCGGCTAGCAACGGCAGCGCGACCGCAGGCGGCGGCGCGGTGGGCGCGATGGGCGGCGCGGGCGGCGCGGGCGGCACCGGCAACGGCGGCGTCGGTAACGGCGCGGTCGGCGGCGCGGGTGGCGCAGGCGGCGCCAACGTGGTCGACGCGGGGACGTTCAACATGTCCAACGCGATGGCAAGCGTCGGTCAGTCCGCAGCGGGCATCATGATCGCCAACCAGAACAGCGGCATGGCATCGCTCGTGCAGCAGGCTGTCACCGTGCAGGCGAACCTGACCGTCGGACGTTAGAACAGCCGGCCAGTCACGGCGAAACGGACTCATTGCCGCGGGGTGCAGACGATCCCGCGGCCTGGGTTCCATCGCCGAACAGGCATGACGGCCGGCGAGGACGGGGTGGCGGAACGGCCGCCCCGTCGTCGCCGGCGTATTCCGGCCTGATTTCCGTCGATCGACGGTCATGCAGATTCCGCACCCTGCGCGTCTTCGAGCAATCCCGCGCGGGGCTCAAGGAGACAGCCATGCGAATCCGACAGGCATTTTCGCTGGTGCTATTGCCCGCGGCGCTGCTGCCGGGCCTGACGGCCCGGGCGGCGCCCGACGACGCGTCGCGATCCATTGCCGTGGAGGCAGCCGACGGCGCTGCGTCGACGCCCGCACCTTCCACGGCGGCTGCAGCCCCAATCGCCGCGATGCCTTCGACCGGCGCCGCAGCCGCGCACGACGACAGCTTCGGCGTTGCGATGTCGCCCGACCAGCTCGACGAGCACCGGGGCGGCGATGCGCTGATCGGGCAGAACTATCTGACCGGCGCGGTTTCCGACAACGTCGCGAACCGGATCTCGACGGGCTCGAATTCGATTGCCGACGGCTCGTTCGCCAATTCGAGCGGCCTGCCGACGGTCATCCAGAATACCGGCGCCAACGTGCTGATCCAGAACGCGACGGTGCTCAACGTGCGCTTCGGGAACTGAGCGATGAGCCCGATCGCCGCAGCGAGGATGGCGGCGCTCGCGTGCGCGCTGTGCGGCCCGGCCGCGCAGGCGGACGAGATGACGATCGTCGATCCGGCCGGCGCCGGCTACGCGATGCACGTCACGAGTCTCAAGGAAGCGCGCTTCAAGCGCACCGTCAAGCAGCAGTACGACTTCAGCTGCGGGTCGGCCGCGGTCGCGACGCTGCTGACTTACCAGTACGGCTATCCGATGACCGAGCAGACGGCCTTCGCCCAGATGTGGGAGAACGGCAATCAGGAGAAGATCCGCCGGCAGGGCTTCTCGCTGCTCGACATCCGGCGCTTTCTCGAAGCGCACGGCTTCGTCGCGGACGGTTACGAACTGCCGCTGCAGACGCTCGCGAAGACGCACACGCCGGCGATCGTGCTGATCACCGAGCACGGCTATCACCACTTCGTGGTCGTGAAGGGGCTGCGTGACGGGCGCGTGCTCGTCGGCGATCCGGCCACCGGCACGCGGCCGATGTCGCAGGCGAGTTTCGAGCAGAAATGGGAAGACCATGTGATTTTCGTGATCCACAACAAGCCCGAGCTCGCGGTGTTCAACGACCCGCGCGACTGGCGCGTTGCGCCGAGCGCGCCGCTCTATACCGGCATCAATCGCGACGGCCTGTACTACGTCGTGGTGCCGAAGCACGGCCCGAGCGATTTCTGAGGACTGTCATGAGATCCGAGACCAGAAAGATCGTCGGCATCGCCGCGATCGCGTGCGGCGGGATGGCGTCCATGGGCGCGGCGGCGATGCCGGACGGATCGACGGCCGCGACCGTCGACGGAGTCGCGCAGACGGCCGGCGCGGTCGCGCTCAGCGACGCGCGCCTCGACGCGATGCGCGGCGGCTTCGACCTGCCGGGCGGCCTGCAGGTGTCGTTCGGGATATCGCGTGTCGCATTCGTGAACGGCAGCCTGGTCGCAACGACCAACATCAATATTCCAGACATCAGCCAGATCACCGCGCAGCAGGCGCAGGCGCTGGCGGCCGCCAACGCGGGCGCGCTGATCCAGGTCGGCCCCGGCAATGCCGCGCAGCCCGGCGCGCTGCCGGGGCTGACCGGCGCGGTGATCCAGAACACGCTCGACAACCAGCGCATTCAGGCGCTGACCACGATCAACACGACGGTCAACACGCTGTCGACCTTCAAGAACCTGAACATCATGTCGACGCTCAACAACGCGCTGATCGGCGCATTGCCGGGCAGGTGAGCGGCCGGCGATCAGAACGCGATCGGCACGCGCATCGTCATGACCACGTCCGGCGTGTCGCGCGTGAGGCCCGCGCCGATCGACAGGTTCAGCGTCGTCTTCGGCGACAGCCGATACGAGTAGCCGACGAGCAGCGTGCCGAGGATCACGCGTACCGAGCCCGGCACCGTCTGGCCGTTCTGTTTGGTCGGCAGCACGATGCTCTGGTCGTAGCCGAGGCTCACCGACGCCTTCTCGTTCAGCGCGAGGCCCATGCCGATGTTGAAGCCCCAGATGTCGCCGGGCTGCACGCTGCCGACGAAATCCTTCTGTCCGTTGCGGATCGTGAGGCTGAGATTGTCGCGTCCGAAGCTGTGCAGATAGCTGACATTGCCGAAGAACACCACCGGGTCGCTCGGGAAGAGCCAGGTGAGGCCCGGCTGGATCGCGTAGAAGCCCGAGCCGGTCGGCTGCTCGAGCGGCAGGCCGGTGCCGGTGGTGTTGCTGACGCAGCGCGTCACGCAATCGGTGACGACGTCGAACGGGCTCTTGCCGGTGGCGGTCTTGAAGCGGAGCCAGCCGATGTAATAGAACTTGTCGGGGCCGCCGTTGTTGAACTGGTAGCGCAGCGTCATTTCGACATCGCCGAGCCCCTTGCCGTGGCTGTTGAACGCGTTGTCCTGGGCCGTGCCGGTGAAGATCTCCCGGCTGACCGTGTCGTTCGTCGAATACACATAGGGAATGCGGACTTCGACTTCCATCCGGTTGCTGATCCCGTAACGCGCGGCAACCGCACCCGTGAGCGTCGTCGTCTTGACTTCCCGCACGTCGATCAGGCCGATCAGCAGGGCCGGGATGATCGTGTAGCCGACGAGTGCGACGCGGTCCGATGACGAATAGCTGAACTGGAACGACGGCTCGACGACGAGCTTGTGCTTGGGCGTCAGCACGCCCGGCTGATCGAAGATCGGCGCGACAGGCGGCGGTGCGGTGTCCGGCACGGGCGCCTGGCCGACCGGCTGGCTCGGCGCCGGGGCGGAGGCGGATTGCGCGTTGCCGGAGTTGGGGGCGGCCGCCGTCGCGGTGCCGGTGCTTGCCGCGCCGGCGTCGGCCTGCGGCGCCGCGCCACCGGCGTCGCCGGTGCCCGCGCCACGTTTGGCCGAGAGCTCACGGGCGTCGAGCGCCCGGCTCAGGCGCGAAAGATTCGCTTCTTCGTCGGCCAGCTTGCGCTTGAGCGCGTCCAGCTCCTTCAGATGGTGATCGACTTCCTGGCGCAGCGCGGAGATGTTCTCCTGCGTCGACTGGGCGTCCAGCGACTGCGCCTGCGCTTCGGCCTGAAAGAGCAGCACGCTTGCATAGGTGATGGCACGGATGTGGCGAAATGGCATGCGCTTCACGGTGCGTCTCCATGATCAGGCTTGCAGCTTCACCCCCGGCGCACGTCGCTCCGGATCGCTTCGGATGTGGGCCAAAGGACAACGGATGTCTCTCCGGCGGCAACGAGGTTGCGCTCCGATGCGGGATCGTCATGCGCGCAACGTCACCCTAACGTCACTTTCCGCCGCTCGAACAATGCGTCGGCAGATTTCACGAAGCTAGTGCAGGAAGGCCGGGAAAGCCAACCAGACAAACCCTTGCTCGCGCGCGAACGGCGACACGGACACACCTGTTCCCCCCGGGGATTCCTTCAAAACCGAATGCACGTTTCGCGCCTGTGTGGCGCACGTCGCTGCAAAGTCGGCATGGTGTTCTAGGACGTCGGGCTGCTGCCGCACCAGATCGCGCCCGACGGCGCAGCGTATGCGCTGCGCGCGCGCGGCGACGCGCGTCGGCGTCACGCTGCTGCAGTATCGCGAACGCTTCCGGCGCAAGCGGCCGATCGACTGCTGACCGGTCGCGCCGCGCGCGTCACGGCGCGACGGTCTCGCGTTCGCCCGCCTGCACGCCCGCCGTCTCCCCGCGCGACGCATCCGCCAGAATCAAATCCGCGCCTTTCTCTGCGACCATCATCGTCGGCGCATTGATGTTGCCCGACGTGATTTTGGGTTTTCCCGAGCTGTATTACTGGTTACCCTTGAACATTGATGTCGATATCGTTCACGGCACTCTCGACGTAATTGCCCAATCGCGCAACAAGCGAGTTGTAGATAGATGCCCGGTCCCGCGCATCTGCCGCTGCGCTCAGGGTGAGAACGAACGCAACGTCACGTGGTGGCACGTCTTCATTGCCGGCATATCCAAACTGATAAAGGTCGCGCGGAAATATCCGTGCGCATACGCGCAATGTTGTCCCGCTGAATGCGCGACCACGGGCAATGTAGTTGACGTGATGACGAATCGGATTCCATTTCGCTAATGAGGCGCGTGCTTCCAATTCGGCCGTTTGATCCTCCTGCATGCTGCCAGCTAGATTTCCAATCTTGTTGTCGGGCTTCCAATATTGGAGTGCGACCTGCACGCGCGTGGCAAAGTAATTCGCCATGCCGAGATCTGAAACTAGCGGATTTAATATCGCGGTCAATGCGACGCGACCTCGCAGCTTCCCATCCAAGATGAACTCAGGTGGGATTGGAATATCGTCCCAGTAGTGCCAATAGCCCGCGGCTAGGCTGGCAGTCCATGCCAGTGTCACGCTTCCTTCAGAGCAGACCCAAGGGAGTCGTTGGTTTTGATGCGGGGTGCCCCAGCCGAGGCGGTGATCGAAGCTGTCTCGTTCCGATGCATTAATCAAAAGCGCACGGACCAAATCAGGCGTTGGGGCTTTGAGGTTGTGGAACGTATGTGCCGCAAGCGCTGAGGTGATAGCCGTGGCATAACTTGATCCGACCAGTAGTTCGCCACCGAGGCCGCGCAGTGACGAAAACCAAGACACCTCGGGCTTGAAGAGCCCCTCCGGGCCCGGGCCGGGCAAACTAACATTACACGGTGAGCTAGGTTCGCCATTCGCGTCAGCCTGTCGGCCAGCAACGGTCAATGCTGCTTCACAGTCCGCTGGCGGGCAAAGGCGCTTCGTGTTCTCGGGCGCGTGATTGCCGATTGCAATCACTGGCAGCACATTGAAGTCACGGGCGATCTGGTGGATTCTATGGCCCAATCGGCTCATGAACAGCGGCCGATCACCGTCGACCGGCTCACTAAACGACATGTTCCAAACCTTGGTGTCACCGCCGTGGCGCGAGATCACTGAGCGCAGATAGCTATCCAACTCGTCGGACGTTGCACCGGTGCCGTCTTCCCGTGCAATGGATTGTGCTACTCCGACGCGACACACTAAGTCAGGAATCGCGAGGTGCGTATTCCAGGCAGATCCCTGTACCACTAGCGAGGCAATTTGATTGCCATGCTTGCGATTAGCAGCAACATCGGCCACGAGGGATGGTGCGCGCCATGCAACCATGGGCTCGTAGCTTTGTGCAAAGAGGCCGCCGTCAACAAGGCCCACGATCGGCTGCCATTGCTCATTCGGCACTGGGCGATCCGGGTCGGGAGCGGCCGGTACTACTGCAGCCGTGACGGGTTTGACAGGGTCGATGCGAAAGATCACCCCCGCAGCGATAAGTTGACGAAGAGTTTGCGCATCGGGCGCGATGAATTCAATTTGCGAGAACGGAGCTTGTCGGTACGCTCGCGTGCCGCGTGCGATGCTTAGCGACGTCGGCGCGTTTTGAATTTGCAATTGATCGGCGTCCGAGCCTGGCTCGCGCGTAATCGAGATGAGATTAGGCAGCGACCGGATACGATCGCCTCGGTGAAATTCGTCGATGATTGCCGTAACGCTCTCTCGTGCAGCGGCATTGAAAAATGGTGACAGCCATGCGGTGAAGATCCGCCCGCCCTGACGCGTTGCGGCTGCATTCCATAGCGTATCGAAATCCTGGCCGCCGGCAAGAGGCGACGCGAACATGGTTTCGAGGCTTTTGATCCGGGATATAAGTGCACGTGCTTCGGCACGGCTTGTCGATTCAATGTATGACGCTAGATCAGCGCAGGCATCCTGGCGTATCTGAACTAAGTAGCCGTTAGGAACAGGTGCAATCAGTCGAGCATGATGCTTGTCGCTGAAGATGATGGATGGCGTATAAGTCGGCGCCAGTGAATCGTCGAACATCTCTACCAGGATCAACATCAACCCGGCGTGGAGTTGACAAGGCGTGTTGGCGAGCTTGCGTAGTTGTTCAGCTAGACGCACGCGCTGCGTCGTGAGGCGCTCTGGCCGAATATGCTTCTCATTCAACCCTCCACCGGTTACCGAGCGCGGTCGAGGATCGGCTTTGAGAGTCAGGACTGGATTGAGAACTGGTCGAGCGTCAGTTGCCATCGTCTGAGGGCTTTAAATAAGGTGAAATGGCCTGTCGGGTTACGCCGAGAAACCTCGCAATCTCGGCTTGGGATACGCGGTATTCTTGGGCGAGTGTTTCGATTAAGCGTCGCTTGTCATTGAGTGCGACTGTAGGGTTCGCCGTGGTGCCATCATGTCTGTGCAAAATCGAGCATGCGAGACTCCACATATCAATTCGTCCATTCTTGTGCGCGGCCGAACGTCGCGCCGCTAAGGCAAATTGCTCGATGTCTGCACCGTTGAGCCCTTCCGACAACAGGGCCAGCATTCGCGACGCGGCTTCATAGCCTGAATCATCGCCAAGAAAATGAAACCACAATGCTTCCCGGAGGTCTCGTTCCGGTGCACCGAAGGAAATCTTGTAGGGGAAGCGTCGCCATATCGCGGTATCCAGCATTTGTGCATGGTTAGTCGCAGCGATCACAATCGCACTCGGTTCAAGCGAATCGATCCCTTGGATGACCGTATTGACGACCCGTTTAAGCTCGCCTAGCTCATTGCGGTCATCGCGCATCTTCGCGATAGCGTCGAGCTCATCGAGGAACAGCACCGCGTTTTTGCCTGCTACGAAATCGAAGATGCTTCGAATGTTCTTGGCCGTGTCGCCAAGTAATGACGAGATCACCGCATCCAGACGCACGACATAGAACTTGCGTCCGAGGTGGGCTGCGATATGGCCCGCCAGGAGGGTTTTGCCCGTGCCAGGAGGGCCAGAAAGCATCACGGCTAAGCGAGACGCTATACCTTGCGCGACAAGCTTGTCGAAATGCATTGCGTCAGCAAGGAATGCCTCAAACGCCATCTTTCCCAACTCATCAAGGAAGATGGGAACATCGGGCATCTCGAGCACCTCCAGCAAGGGGAGGCGTGACTTGCTATCAACAGGCAGCGCTTCAGAATATCCGGCTGCGCGGAGTGGCACGCCCTTCCGACCGAGTGCTTGCCTTAGCAAGCGGGCGCCTTCAGTGTCGCGTGTCGCCAATTCTTTGCACAATCGCTGCCCTACCTGGCGGATGCGATCATAGTCGGCGGACATGGCTGCCTCGGCAAATGCAACGAGGTCGGAAGAAGATGTGGACATAGCGTGATGCAAGGAAATCTTCGATTGTGTCAGTCAGGATTGGCACATTGTCAGTCTTGATTCGGCGTTTGGCAAGTAAAAGTGTGTGAAAGTAAAGTGATTTGGGTGATCGCCTTGTTGTGGTACGTGCTTGCCACTAACCGATGGAGGGCTTAGTAGTCGCGATCAGCTCGTAGCGTTAGGCCGATAGGTTGCGTGTTTCGGTGTGTGGCCAATGAGCGTCCAGCCGAACGTCGCGAGCCTGAGCTGTCCGAACTGCCGCTGCCGTGCGAAAACAGGCACTCGGGGAGAATTGCGGATCGATCGTTGACGTGGCATGTGGCGAAGAAGGGGCGGGATGCTGATCCGACAAGCTCATGTGTTGCGTGCCGCTGGAGCAGCGGTTGATATCGGAGCGACGCCGGCAGCGGAAAGGGGGAATCGATAGTTCGCCACCTCATTGACCAACTGCCGCCACGGCATCGGTGTGCGGCGTGGTGTTCGAAAGCGGCCACGTATCGACGACCGCCGAGACTGCTCCGACGCGGCATATCCTGTCGACCACGCTGGTGGACCCACCTTTCGTGTTGTATGCCGCATGCAGCAACTATTCTCGGTGGAGCGCACGGACGTAATGAACCGATTCAGCGTGGACGGAAATGCGCTTGGCGATTGGGAGGCGTTTCACGACTTCTTCGCGAGCACCTTCGGATTTCCGGGTTACTACGGGCGGAACATGAATGCATGGAAGATTTCATGAGCGACTATTGTTACGAGCATGGCATTGTGTCGCTGCGAATCGACGAAGCGAAAGAGCTGAAGGATCGAAATCCGGAGATATTCGACGCGCTCGTCGAGTGCAGTGCGTTCATTAATTGGAGAGCGACGAAGCAAGGAGGCAACCCGTTGATCGTCTTGTCCTACTGGGCGTAGTTCCGCCATTCGGCGAGCCGGCACGCAACGGCATGGTGCGTGTCCGGCTCGCGTTCGCGAGAGCGCTAGGCGTCAGTGCGCGATGGTTTCCCGTTCGCCCGTCTGCACGCCCGCCGCCTCCCCGCGCGACGCATCCGCCAGAATCAAATCCGCGCCTTTCTCCGCGACCATCATCGTCGGCGCATTGACGTTGCCCGACGTGATGTTCGGGAACACCGACGCATCGACGATCCGCAAGCCCTGCAGCCCGTGCACGCGCAGCGCCGTATCGACCACCGACGTGCGCGGGTCCGGACCCATCGCGCACGAGCCGCACAGGTGATAGATCGACCCCGACTGCTCGCGGAAGTACTGCAGCAGCGCATCGTCGGACGCGACCTGCGGCCCCGGCGAGATTTCCTCGACCGTCATCGCCTGCAGCGCCGGCGCGCGCATCAGTTCGCGAATCAGCTTGCTGCCCTGCACGGCCTCGTCGAGATCCTTCCGCGTCGTCAGCGCGTTGATATGGATCTTCGCGGCATCTTCCGCGCGGTTCGATGCGATCTCGATCGCGCCGCGGCTCGTCGGCCGGCACGGGTTGAACGCGATCAGGAAGCCCGAATACGGTTCCGGCTTGATGCTCGCGCGCGCACTCTTCGGGATCCGGTACGACAGCGGGTTGAAATAGAGCTGGAGGTTCGGTTCATGCGCCTGGCCCGCGCCACGGAAGAAGCCGCCCGCCTGGTTCACGCTCATCGCGAGCGGGCCGCGCTTCGTCAGCAGGTAGCGCAGGCCGATCTTCAGCTTGCCGGCCAGCGTGCCCATCTCGTCGTTGAGCGTCGGCCGGTTCGCCTTGAAGTAGAAGCTCACGCACAGGTGATCCTGCAGGTTGCGGCCGACGGCCGGCAGCGCGTGCACGAGCGGCACCCGGTGCCGCGCGAGCAGCGCCGGATCGCCGACGCCCGACAGCTGCAGCAGCTTCGGCGTATCGACCGCGCCGGCCGCGACGATCACCTCGCGCGCGGCGTCGATCGTTTCGTCGCCGTGCGGGCCCGCGACGACGACGCCCACCGCACGCGTGCCGTCGAAGCGCACGCGGCGCACCAGCACGCCGGAGCGCAGCGTGAGGTTTGGCCGGTTCAGCGCCGGTCGCAGGTACGCGACGCTGCTCGAACAGCGTTCGCCGTCTTTCGTGTTCAGGTCGTAGATGCCCGCGCCTTCGAATTGCGCGCCGTTGAAATCGTCGCTGCGCGGCAGGTTCAGCTGGTCGCAGCCGCGCAGGAACGTGTGGACGATCGGATGCACGTCGGCCTTCATCGACGTGATGTGGATCGGCCCGCTCGCGCCGTGATGGTGCGGATCGGTCGCGCCGGCCGCATGCGTCTCGAGCTTCCGGAAGTAGGGCAGCACGTCGTCGTAGCCCCAGCCCGGGTTGCCCGCGGCCGCCCAGTCGTCGAAGTCGCTGCGCTGGCCGCGCACGTAGACCATCGCGTTGATCGAGCCCGAGCCGCCGACCACCTTGCCGCGCGGGCAATACAGCGTGCGGCCGGCGAGCTGCGCTTCGGGCTCGCTGTAGTACATCCAGTTGTAGCGGCGGTTGTAGTAGGTCTTCGTGAAGCCGACCGGCACCTTGAACCAGAACGAGGCGTCGCGCTCGCCCGCTTCGAGCAGCAGCACCGAATGCCGGCCCGACTCGCTCAGGCGGCTCGCAAGAATGCAGCCGGCCGAGCCCGCGCCGACGATGATGTAGTCGTAGGTCATGTGGTGTCCTTCGCCGTCAGCCCTTCGCGGGCGCGAGATCCTTCACGTCGGCGGGCTTCTCGCCCATCTGCAGGTGCAGCCGCTCGCCGGTGTACGGCGTGTGGCGCTTCACGACGTCCATGTCCAGCTCGATGCCGAGCCCCGGCTCGGTCGACGGAATGATGTAGCCGTCTTCCCAGCGGATCGGCGTCTTCACGACGTCCGCGTGGAAGCCGCCCCACGTCATGATGCTTTCCTGGATCAGGAAGTTCGGCGTGCAGGCTGCGAGCTGGATGCTCGCGGCCGCGCCGACCGGCCCGTTGTACAGGTGCGGCGCGATCTGCGCGTAGTGCACTTCGGCGAGGCTCGCGATCTTCTTCGCTTCGAGCAGCCCGCCGACGCGCGCGACGTTGAGCTGCAGGATCGACGCGCCGCCCGCCTGCAGCAGCTTGTGGAATTCGTACTTGGTCGTCAGGCGCTCGCCGGCCGCGATCGGAATCGACGTGTGCCGCGCGACGGCCGCCATCGCGTCTTCCTGCCCCGGCGGCACGGGCTCCTCGAACCACAGCGGGTCGTACTTTTCGAGCCGCTTCGCGAGCCGGATCGCCGACGACGGCACCATCTGCCCGTGCGTGCCGAACAGCAGGTCGGCCTTGCTGCCGACCGCTTCGCGCACCTTGCGGCAGAACGTCTCGCAGCGGTCGAGGACTTCGAGCGAAAGCTGGTGGCCCGAGTACGCCGTGTACGGGCCGGCCGGGTCGAACTTGACGGCCGTGAAGCCGAGCTTCACGTTCTCGGCCGCGCATTCGGCGGCGAGATCGGGGTCGTCGTAGTCGTATTCGCCTTTCGCATTCTTCGGGTACAGGTACGTGTACGAGCGCAGGCGATCGTGCACGCGGCCGCCGAGCAGTTCGTACACCGGTTTGCCGGCCGCCTTGCCGATGATGTCCCAGCACGCCATCTCCAGCCCGCTGACGACGCCCATCATCGTCAGGTCGGGCCGCTGCGTGAAGCCGCTCGAATACGCCTGCCGGAACAGCCGCTCGACGTGGTGCGGGTCGTGGTCCAGCAGGTAGCGTTCGAACACGTCCTCGATGATCGGGCCCATCGCCTTCGGGTGGAACGTCGCCGAATAGATCTCGCCGACGCCTTCGATGCCGTCGTCGGTTTTCAGCTTCACGAAGATCCAGTACATCCCGCCGATGTGCGGCGGCGGCACGGCGACGATGTGGGTTTCGAGCGAGACGATCTTCATGCGGACTCCTTGATACGGTTGAGGCGGGTCTTGAGGACGGCGGCCGCGCCCGCGCCGCAGAGCGCGATCGCCGCGATATAGCCGAAATACAGTTGGTAGCCGTGCGCGCCGGGGTAGGCCTGCGTCACGTAGCCGTTGATCAGCGGCACGAACACGTCGGGCGAGTAGCCGATCACCGAGATCAGGCCGATCGCGAGGCCCGCGCAATGCGGCGGCACCTTGCAGTCGTCGAGCAGCGACCAGTACAGGCCGCGCACCGTGTAAGTCAGGATGCCGATGAACAGCACGAGCACGACGAGCATCGCCTGCGGGCTGTGCGGCGGCGCGGCGATCAGCCCGACGAGCGACAGCGCCGCGAGCACGAGCGCCCAGAACAGCACGCTGACCTTCGACACGCGGTCGCCGAGATAGCCGCCGCCGATCCCGCCGATCGGCCGCATCCACAGCTTGAGCGTCGTGATGAAGCCGGCCGCCGTCACGCTGAGCCCGAAGTTGCCTTCGTGCAGGTAGGCCGAGAAGCTGAAGGTCGCCCAGAACACCTGGTAGCCGCAGAACACGATCGCCGCGACGAGCCACAGCTCGGGAATCGCCGCGAGCGTCTTCAGGTCGGCCAGCACGTTGCCGCGCGGGCGCGCCGTCGTGGCCGCGCGCGGTGCGTCGCTCGCCGGGTCCTTCACGAGCGCGAGCAGCACGCCGAGCGCGATGCAGGTGAACGCATACAGGTGCACGACGCGTATGAAGCCGGCCGCGTCGGTGCCGCCGTGCGTCTGCGTCACGTACGCGAACAGCGTGATCGCGACCGTCGCGAGCAGCGCCTCGACGAGCCCGCGGCCGCCGTCGAGCAGGCCGAAGAAGCGGCCCTGCTCGTCCGGGCCGGCGATCGTGTTCACGCGCTTGATCACGGCCGCCCAGAACGTGAGGCCCGTCGTCAGCCCCCAGCCGCCGAAGATCAGCACGAGCGTGGGGAACGACGGCCCGGTCGCGTAGACGAGCCCGAGCGCGCCGGTGGCGATCAGCGAGAAGCAGATCAGCCTGCGCGGCGACAGGCGGTCCGCGAGCCAGCCGCTCGGCAGGTAGCTGACGAGAAAGATCGTGCCGAGCGACGAATACAGGTAGCCGAGCTGCACGTCGTCGATGCGGAAGAACTGCAGCATCGTCGGCTGGTAGACCTGCCGCAGGTACAGCATCGGGTAGATCGCGCCGGCGGCGATCACGAGCAGCAGCAGTTGCAGGTAGCGCTGCGCGCGCGAATCGCGCACGGCGTGCGCGTCGGCTGGCAACGCGCGCGGCGACGCGTGCGTCGACGGTTGGGTCGGCATGATGTCTTCCTCCATCAGGCGTCCGCGTGGCGGGCGTCTGCAGATTTCTTATGGTTGGGTTGGATCAGGGCGGCGCGCGGCCCGTCGCCGCGCGCCGGAACGAAACGTCAGTACTTCATGACGACGAGGCGCGTCTGCGTGAATTCGAGCATCCCGTGCTTGCCGTCGTCGCCGCCGAGGCCGGAGCGTTTCCAGCCCGCGTGGAAGCCCTGGTACGGGTCGGCCGGCGTGCGGTTCACGTACAGCTCGCCCGCCTCGATCGCGTTCGCGACCTGCATCGCGGTGCGGTAATGCTCGGTGTAGAGCACCGACGACAGCCCGAACTGGTGGTCGTTGGCGAGCGCGACGGCCTCGTCGATCGTCGTGTAGCGCAGCACCGGCATGATCGGGCCGAAGGTTTCCTCCTGCACGATCTCCATGTCCTGCCGGCAGCCGGTGAGGAGCGTCGCCGGGTAGAAGAAGCCCGGGCCGTCGGGCACGACGCCGCCCGTTTCGAGCGTGGCGCCCGCCGCGATCGCGCGCTGCACCATGCCGTGGATGTGCGCGCGCGCCGCCGCGCTGACGAGCGGCCCCATCCGCGACGGATCGGCCGCGCGGTCGCCGATGCGCACCGCGCCCATCTTCTCCTTCAGCAGTGCGACGAAGCGGTCGTGCACGCTGTCGTGCACGTACACGCGCTCGATCGCCGTGCAGAGCTGCCCGCAGTGCGTCGTCTTCGACGCGACGAGCGCGGCGGCCGCGCGTTCGAGATCGGCGTCCGGCTCGATGATCGCCGGCGTCTTGCCGCCGAGTTCGAGCGACGGCTTCGCGATGTTTTCCTTGCAGTAGTCGAGCACCTTGCGGCCCGCGTTCACGCTGCCGGTCAGCGTGATCATGCCGACCGCCGGATGCGTGCACAGCGCCTCGGCGGTCGCGTGGTCCATCGTCAGGATGTTGACGACGCCCGGCGGGAGCCCCGCCGCGTCGACGGCCTTCGCGATCTCGAACGCGGACACCGGCGTGTGGTTGCTCGGCCGCACGACCACCGTGTTGCCTGCGATCAGCGCGGGCGCGACCTTGCGCAGCAGCGTGTAGACGGGATAGTTGAACGGGATCAGGCACGCGACGACGCCGATCGGCTCGCGCTGCAGGAACAGGTTCTCGTCGGGGGTGTCGCTCGGGATGATCTCGCCCTCGATCCGGCGCGCCCATTCCGCGTGGTAGCGGGTGATCTGGCCCGCATAGACGGCTTCGTTCGACGCGTCGTCGGCGCTCTTGCCCGACTCCTGCGCGAGCGCCGCGCCGATCTCGGGCGCGCGCGCGGTCAGCGCGTCGGCGAGCTTGTGCAGGTAAGCGGCGCGCTCGGCGCTCGGCAACTTGCGCCACGCCTTCTGCGCGGCGGCCGCGGCGTCGGCGGCGGCGCGCGCATCGGCAGGCGTGGCGGCCGGCACGCGCGCGAACGGCGCCTCGGTGGCGGGATTGTGGACGACGATGAACGCGTCGCTTTCCGGTACGACGAAACGGCCGTTCACGTAGTTGCGTTCGGTGCGCATGAAGTGGCTCCTCTCCTCCGATGGGTGGCGGGCGGATCGCTGCGGGCGGCGAAACGCGCGTCACGGGACAGGAGCCATTCTGGTCATGCGTTTAATGCACGACAAACGACTTATTTTCGGGTCGAGCGTGAGAAAAACGCATGTTGCTGGGCCGGTCGGGCGGATTCGCACGCCAAGCAATGGACGCGCGATGGCGGCGCGCGAGCGGGGACGCGGCGCCCTGCGGGTATTTCCCGACATGGCCGGATGCGGGCCGGCCGCCGCGGCCCGGCAAGCCGCCGCCCGGTCAGCGCAGCGGCGGCTGCGGCAGCGGCGACGACGGCTCCAGGTGCCGCTTCGACAGCCACACTTCCTGCTGCAGCCAGTCGCGGAACTGCACGATGTGCGGCAGGTTCGTCTGCTCGGGGCGCGTGACGAACCAGTACGACTGGTGGCCGTCCACATGCACGTTGAGCACCTGCATCAGCTGCCCGGCGGCCAGCTCGCGCGCGACCATGTGGCGGTCGGCGATGGTGATCCCGAGGCCGTCGATCGCCGCGCGGATCGCGTGGTCGAGCAGGTCGAATTCGTAGCCGCCGCGCGTGTCGACGTCCGCGATGCCGGCCGCCTTCAGCCAGTGCTGCCAGGTCAGGTAGCGCTGGTCGTCGGACGCGAGGACGTGCAGCAGCGTGAAGCGGTTCAGGTCGATCGGCGCGCCGTCCTGGCGCAGCCGCGCGTACAGCGCGGGCGCGCACACGGCGATGTGCTGCTCCTGCATCAGCAGCGCATTGTCGAAACCGTCCCATTCGCCGTCGCCGAAGCGGATCGCGCAGTCGAGCACGCGCGATTCGCCGAGGCTGTCGTGGATGCGCGTGGTCAGGCTCAGCTCGAATTCCGGATGCGCATCGCGCAGCCGGCCGAGGCGCGGCATCAGCCAGCGCGCGGCGAAGGTGGGCGGCACGTTCACGCGCAGCCGGTTCAGGTGGGTCTTCTCCTGCAGGCTGCGCACGGTCAGCTCGATCTTGTCGAACGACTGCTGCAGCGCGCGCAGCAGCACGCGGCCGGCAGCGGTCAGCTCGAGCTGGTGGTGGCGGCGTTCGAGCAGCGTCTCGCCGAGCTGGCCCTCGAGCTGCCGGACCTGGCGGCTCACCGCGCTCTGCGTGACGTTGAGCAGTTCCGCCGCGCGCGTGAAGCTGCCGGTGCGGCCGGCCATCTCGAAGGCTTTCAGCGCGTTCAGCGCCGGCATCTTGCGTCTCACGGGAGGGGGGCGTCGATTTGTGCGGGATGCTTATTGTAGGGGGGCGGCATGGTGAGGCAGCCGGTCGATCGGGACCCGCGCATGCAGATGGCGCGCGAGCGCGGCACACGGTTCGGCGAACACGTGCGAATCGGTCGCTGACATTGTGTTCGCGTTTTGTCTGAACGAAAATCGCCAGATTCAATCATGGTGGTCATGGTGATTAATGCGGCTACGCTATCCGAATGAAGTCAATCCAGAGTGGGGGGCAATATGATCAGTGCCGAATCGGGACAACACCAGAGTGCGCTGGATGCCGCGATCGCGCGCAGTCTTGCCGATGTGGATGCCGGGCGCAGTGCCGATGCGGCGGACGTGTTCGATCGCCTTGAAGCGAAATATCAGGCGCAGGCAGACCGTCAGACATGATCGCGCGCGGGTCCGAGGTCGTGAGCGCTGTACTCGAATCGATTGATATGGGCGTTCATTCCGCCGACGCCCCGGCCGCGCCGCTCGCCGGCGCTCGGCCGCCCAGCCAGCCGTCGATGGCCGCCAGCGCTTCCTGCTCGATCCCGAGGTAGCCGTGGGGCGCCTGTCCGCCGCAGTCGGCGTGCTTGTTCCCGCCGCCCTGCGTGCTCGAAACGGCGATGAAATCGAAGCCGTAGTCTGTCGCCATCCGCTGTGCGGCACGGAATGGCGATGCGACGCACACGTCATGTTCGTTGGACATCACGAGCACGCGGGCGGAACCGCGCGGCCAGTCAAGACCTGACAACCCGGGCTGGCCATGTACCGCAACCGTGACGGGCGACGTGAGCACGAAGGCGTCGGCGAGGGCCGGATCGCGCCGGAGCACGTTTCCCACGGTGATCGTTCCCCGGCTGGTGCCGACCAGCGCCACCTTCGCGCCCGGGTAGCGCTTGCGCAGCTCGGCGACGACGGCGGCAACGTCCCGGCGAGCGGCGTCGCTCAGGCGGAATGCGTCGTCCATGCCGGACGCGCGATCCGACGGCGCGTCGAATATCGCCGCGGCGTCGCCGGCGCTCGTCCAGTACGACGCGGTTCTGACGAGGAAATTGCCGCGCTTTTTCGTCGGTCCGTCGCTCGACAGCGCCACCGCGCCGTCGTCCCCGGCGAACAGCACGACGACCCAGCGCGGATTCGCGGACGGCGCATCGAGATAGACGCTTTGATTCATGTCGCCGCGGGTCGCAACCGTGACTGTTTCGGCGGCCATCGCGGCCGTATTCGAGACGATCAGCGCGAGCGCCCATCCGAGGCAGACCTGTATCGGCGAGCGCTTTGCAGGCGATGACGACCGGATGGCGTCAGTCGCGATCGGGCAATTCCTCGGCATGGCATCCGTCGGCTTGTCGGTTTTCATGGGCGGCCTCTTCTTGCGTCTCACGGGCAGGGGCGTCGTGCGGTGGAGGAGTGCCTATTGTAGGGGCAGCGTACGTCGCGCCGTATCGGTAGTTCAGCCCCTTCAACGCGCTGCAAGAACGATCAAATGGCCCCGCCGTCGATATCGTATAGTCGCTCCGACATCTTCTCGGACCCGCCATGAATCCAGTTGAAAAAGCGCTGTGGTTGATTGAAAACGCACTGGGCGACGAACTGACGCTCGACCGGATTTCCGCCGATTGCGGCATGACGCGCTTCGGTTTTTCGCGCCTCTTCTCGATGAATACGGGCTGGCCGGCGATGCGCTACGTCCGCTCCAGGCGGCTGACGCGCGCGGCGCGAGCGCTGGCGCAAGGCGCGCCGGACATCTTTCACGTGGCGCTCGATGCCGGATATGGCTCGCATGAAGCATTTACCCGTGCCTTCCGCGATCTCTTCGGCATGACGCCCGATGAGGTGCGCGCGCGGCGCAGTCTCGATGGCCTGTCTCTTGTGGAGCCGTTTCGCATGAAAGAAATGAAACTCGTGGCGCTCGTGCCGCCGCGCTTCGAAGTCTCCGAAAAGCGCTTGATCGCGGGGCTGAGCAATCGATTTACCTTTGAAACCAATGAAGGGATTCCGGCGCTCTGGCAAACCTTCATCCCCTACATCGGCAACCTGCCCGATCAGGTCGACGATGTGACTTACGGGGTGTGCTGCAACCCGGATGCGGATGGCAGCTTCGAATATATCGCGGGCGTCGCGGTGACGCGTCGCGACCGGTTGCCCGCCTCGTTTCGTTGCGTCGACATCGAACCGCGGCGTTACGCGGTGTTTGAACATCGCGGGCATATCTCCACGATTCATCAAACTGTCTACAGCATCTGGAACGGGTGGCTGCCGAGTTCGGGGTTCAAGGCGGCGGACGCGCCCGAGTTCGAGCGCTACAGCGAGGATTTCGATCCCGTTGCGGGTACCGGGGTGCTGGAAATCTGGGTGCCGATAGACGAGTCGACAGGCCGCTCCGACTGATCGAAGCGGCCACCGGCTTCAACGCCCAAGCCCGGCCATCAGCGTGTACTTCAGCTCCACGTATTCGTCGAGGCCGTACTTCGACCCTTCGCGGCCGAGCCCCGACTGCTTGACGCCGCCGAACGGCGCGACCTCGGTCGAGATGATCCCGTCGTTGACGCCGACCATCCCGCTTTCCAGCGCGCCCGACACGCGCCACGCGCGGCCGAGGTCGCGCGTGTAGAGGTACGCGGACAGCCCGAACGGCGTGTCGTTGGCCGCGGCGATCGCTTCTTCTTCGGTCGCGAAGCGGAAGCACGCGGCGACCGGGCCGAAGGTTTCCTCTTCGGCGATCAGCATGTCCGGCGTCATGCCGGTCAGCACGGTCGGCTCGTAGAACGTGCCGCCGAGCGCGTGACGCCGGCCGCCCGTGACCACTGCGGCGCCTTTCGCGGTGGCGTCGGCGACGTGCCGCTCGACCTTGTCGAGCGCCGCGTCGTTGATCAGCGGCCCCTGGTCGACGTCGCCCGCGAGCGCATTGCCGACGCGCAGCGCGCGCACCGCGTCGTTTTAAGGTTCTTCGCGAATTTCACGGGAAGACGCTTTCCGACCCGGAAAAGACAGTCACGATTCCGCCATACAACCTGCTTGGTCAGGACAAAGCGCCGGATGTTGACAATTGCGAACAGTCACCGCTGTCGCGTCCCTTGTCCATGGACTGTGGGCGACCTGTCGGGGTCGCAACTATCCTTTACCAGAATGTGTTGACAGATATGACAAAGGGCGAAACAATTCGTCCACTGTCCATGGACTGTGGACAGATACCCTGGGCGCGTCATGAAAAGTCAAGACATACTGCTTCTGCTCAAGCTCGCGGCACTGGAGAGGCAGGCTCATGCCTCGACCGCGGCGCCTGGTGAGCCGTCCGAAGACCTCGCCGCTGAAATCACCACTACACACGAGACGCTCGAAGAGGGCGCCGGCAGCACACTCCGGTTTGAACTGGACCCCTATAGCGTGCGGGGCTTGTCGAGTGCCACGGGCATCAGCAAATCCGAAGTGAGCAACGCACTGGGGCGCTGCTATACCAACGGCCTCGCCAAACCGCAACGGCATGGCGGCGGCCCGGTCGTTAACCGACGAGGACTCGAAGAATTTCTTTCATACGGCGTAAGGTTCGTGTTCCCTGCCAAGACGCTTGGTCTGGCGCGGGGTATTCCGACAGCGCTCACGGCACCCATTTTTCAGGGAATACTCCGCAGCGGCGGAGAGCATTCCCCGGTCTGGCCCGATCCGCATGGCGATACGCTCGGGCTCGCGGTGGAGCCGCTATACAAGACCGTAACGACGGCAGTCCGTGACGACGAAACGCTCTATAAGCTGCTTGCGATCGTGGATTCGATCCGCCTGGGCCAACCTCGTGAACGCAAGCTCGCCATAGCACAACTACATGGGCTCCTGAATTTCTGAAATGGCTACCATCGACGATCACATCACAATGATTCGGGCTGTCGCGAAAGCAATGGGCCCGGAACTCTGTCAGGACGTAGCGTTTGTTGGCGGATGCACGACGGCCCTTTTGCTGACCGATCTCTACACGAGGCAACAGGTCAGGCACACGGATGACGTTGACCTCATCGTGCATGCAATCAGCTATGCACATTGGGAGAAACTGAAGGCGCAGCTACGCGAAAAGGGCTTTCACGAACAGCCCGACGATGATGCACCGATCTGCGCGATGTTCCTGGCGAGCCTGCGTGTTGATTTCATGCCCGATGATGCGGAGATCCTGAAGTTTGGAAATGCTTGGTATCGGCGCGCGCTTGAAAGTGCCGAACTTCGTGATATCGGCGAAGGCGTGGCGGTCAAGATTGTCCGCCCCGCGCATTTCGTCGCCACAAAGCTCGCGGCATATCTCTCACGTGGAAACGACGATCCATTGGAGAGCAACGACGTAGAAGATATTTTGACCCTGATCGACGGCCGCCCCGAAATTGCCGACGAAATATTGCACGCAGATGCCGAAATGCGCGCATACATCAGCTCGGAGCTCGGCGCACTGCAAAAGCACCGGGACTTCGAATATGCAATTGCGGCGGCAAGCAACGGAGATGCAGCGCGGGAGGAGGTGATCAACAAGCGCGTCGATCTTATCGTCTCCTTCGCAAAGCTCACGTGAACGATCGAATCCCAGCCAAGTGGCAGTGGTACAGCAAGCAAGGGGCGGCCTGTGCCGAAAATCGGGATGCCTGCGGCATCTTTGAATCCGAGACGTACACGTTCTCTATCGTCATGGATGCCTCACCTTGCGGCGAACGTGGCATCCAGTTCAATGCCTGCTGGATCTCAAATGTCCTCGGCCGCATGAGCCCTGAACTGCCTTCAGCAACGTCTGTACTGTCAGCGCTTCAAGAGGGGCAAAAGCATCTGCGTACCGAGCGATTCTTTGCGGAGAAAGCGTCATATATCGCCATCCTGCTTCCGCGCGAAGCGCAAGACGCTTATGTCTTTTTCTGCGGCGATTGCTCGTTGGGCGTTCGGTCTACAGAGGGGAACATCGAGTGGCTAACTCGACCCCACACGCTGGTCAACGCATTGGAAGAATTCGGCATTGATGCAGATGCATCGAAACGGCACATCGTCACGCGCACGCTGAACGCGAAAAGGTTTCAGGAACCGGAGGTCCGAGTAATACCTGCGAACGTTTTTGGATTGTGGGTGCTGGCTACGGACGGCTATCGCTACCCTGAAACAGACGATACCGGGTATCCGCAGGATGATTGCAGTTTCCTGCTCATCGGAAGCGGCCTGGAGGCTGATTCCTCGACAGTGGATACCAACCTGTTTGTTCGGACAGCGCCACCGGCGAGCGAAGGTCGCAAGTAATCTTCGCACCGGCAGCTATCCAGGACGTGACCCAGGCTCAGGCGGACCAGCGGCCAATCGCCGAAAGGCTCAACGCCCAAGCCCGGCCATCAGCATGTACTTCAGCTCCACGTATTCGTCGAGGCCGTACTTCGACCCTTCGCGGCCGAGCCCCGACTGCTTGACGCCGCCGAACGGCGCGACCTCGGTCGAGATGATCCCGTCGTTGACGCCGACCATCCCGCTTTCCAGCGCGCCCGACACGCGCCACGCGCGGCCGAGGTCGCGCGTGTAGAAGTACGCGGACAGTCCGAACGGCGTGTCGTTGGCCGCGGCGATCGCGTCTTCTTCGGTCGCGAAGCGGAAGCACGCGGCGACCGGGCCGAAGGTTTCCTCTTCGGCGATCAGCATGTCCGGCGTCATGCCGGTCAGCACGGTCGGCTCGTAGAACGTGCCGCCGAGCGCGTGACGCCGGCCGCCCGTGACCGCCGCGGCGCCTTTCGCGGTGGCGTCGGCGACGTGCCGCTCGACCTTGTCGAGCGCCGCATCGTTGATCAGCGGCCCCTGGTCGACGTCGCCCGCGAGCGCATTGCCGACGCGCAGCGCACGCACGGCGTCGGCGAGCTTGCGCGTGAACGCGTCGTACACGCCGTCCTGCACGAGAAAGCGGTTCACGCACACGCAGGTCTGGCCCGTGTTGCGGAACTTCGACGCGATCGCGCCGACGACCGCCGCATCGAGGTCGGCATCGTCGAACACGATGAACGGCGCGTTGCCGCCGAGTTCGAGCGACAGTTTCTTCAGCGTGTCGGCCGACTGCTTCGCGAGCAGCTTGCCGACGCGCGTCGAGCCCGTGAACGACAGTTTGCGCACGACCGGCGATTCGGTCAGCGCGGTGCCGATCGCGACCGCGTCGCCGGATACCACGTTGAACACACCGGCCGGCACGCCCGCGCGTTCGGCGAGCACCGCGAGCGCGAACGCGGACAGCGGCGTTTCCTCGGACGGCTTCAGCACCATCGTGCAGCCGGCCGCCAACGCGGGGCCGGCCTTGCGCGTGATCATCGCGAGCGGGAAATTCCACGGCGTGATCGCCGCGACGACGCCCACCGGCTCGCGCGTGACGACGATCCGCGAATCGGGCTTCGGGCTCGGGATCACGTCGCCGTACATCCGTTTCGCTTCCTCGGCGAACCATTCGAGGAAGCTCGCCGCGTACGCGACTTCGCCGCGCGCCTCCGCCAGCGGCTTGCCCTGCTCGCGCGTGAGCAGCTCGGCGAGCGCGTCGCGGTGTTCGAGCATCAGCTCGCCCCAGCGCTTCACGCGTGCGCCGCGTTCCTTTGCGGTCAGCGCGCGCCATGCGGGAAATGCGCGCGCGGCCGCGTCGATCGCGCGCTGCGCGGCGTCGGCGCCGCCCTTCGCGACCTGCGCGATCGTCTCGCAGGTCGCCGGGTTGCGCACGGGGTAGGTCGGCTCGTCCGCGCCGCGCGGTTCGTGCCATTCGCCGCCGATGTAATGGCCGGTCCTCAGAAATTCGCTCATCGTGGTTTGATCCCTCAGTCTGCGGCGAAGCTGCCCTGCGCCGCGCGCGGCTCGCGTGCGATGCGCGCGCCGGCGGTGTAGTCGTTGATCAGGTCGCACGGCGTGTAGTTGCGTTCCAGCTCGTACAGCTCGTCGCCGGTGAGCTGCGTTTCCAGCGCGCCGAGCGCGCTGTCGAACTGCGCGACGGAATCCGCGCCGACCAGCATGCTCGCGACGCCAGGCCGGCTCAGCACCCATGCCTGCGCGATCTGCGCGGGCGGCACGCCGCGCCGCGCCGCGACCCGCGCGACCGATGCGGCGATCGCGCGCGACGCGGGGTCGCCGTACATCTGCGCGGTGAAGAAATCGGTCTGGTTGCGCGTCGATTGCGGCTCGCAGGTCAGCAGGCCGCGCGCGAGCGGGCTGAACACCGACACGCCGACGCCCTGGTCGACGCAGTACGGAATCATTTCGCGCTCCTCCTCGCGATACGCGAGATTGAGCTGCAGCTGCATGTTGACCGGCTTGTGCCAGCCGTTGCGCTCGCAGGCCTGCATGATCTTCGCGAACTGCCACGTGTACATCGTCGACACGCCGATGTAGCGCGCCTTGCCCGCGCGCACGATGTCGTGCAGCGCGCCCATCGTCTCCTCGACGGGGGTGTTCACGTCGAAGAAGTGCAGCATGTAGACGTCGACGTAATCCATGCCGAGCCGCGTGAGCGACCCGTCGATGCCGTCGAGGATGTGCTTGCGCGAATGGCCGCCCGCGTTCGGGTACGCGCCCATGTCGTAGCCGACCTTGGTCGTCACGACGATTTCCTCGCGGCGCGCGGTGCGCTTCAGGATGCGCCCGACCACTTCCTCGCCGACGCCCGTCGAGTAGAAGTCGGCGAGATCGATGAAGTTGACGCCGGCGTCGAGCGCGCGGCGCACGATCGGCTCGCTCTGCGCTTCGTCGAAGATCCACGGCTTCCATTGCGGGGTGCCCATGTTCATCGTGCCGAGACACAGGCGGGACACCTTCAGGCCGGACTGGCCGAGGCGGACGTATTCCATGCTTCCTCCTGGCGCGGCCGTGGCGGCCGCGCGTTGTCCGTCAGTTCTTGTTCGGGGTGTAGAACGGGTTCGACACGTCGCGCGCGGCCGCGAACACCGCGTCGCGGTGCGGCAGCCCCTCCATCGCCGCGACGATCGCATTGCGGCACGCGCGGTAGTTGTTCTCGAACACCGCGTCGAGATCGTCGGTCTTCGGGTTCACCCAGTTCGCCGACACGACGACCCAGTCGTTCTCCGCTTCCGGCGGCAGCGTGCCGTGCTCGAGCGCCTCGGCCACCGCCTTCGCGATGCCGGCCTGCGATGCGCCCCACGTCGCGTTGCCGTGGAAGTCGCCGTCGATCTGGGCCTTGTTCACGTACAGCGTGAGCGGCTTGGTCGGCACGCCCGGCTGCGCGATCACGACGAACGGCGCGTGGCCGGCGGACGGCGTCGCGAGCGCGGTCGCGAACGCCTGCCCGGCGGGGCCGTCGCGCGGGCCGATCAGCACGTTGATGTGCGCGAGGTTCACGCCGGGGCCTTCGAAGCCTTCGCCGATGTACAGCGATTTGCGGGGGGAAGCAGTCATTGCGATGTCTCGTCGATGTAGTTGGGTGGGGCGACGGCGAGCGGCCGCGTCGCCGCCCGTGAAGCGAAGTGTCCTGATCGACGCATGACGCCGGCCCGTCTCCGGGAAATCCCTCGGTCAATGCCGCGTGCGCCGCGCCGGGCCTGGCGCCGGCGCGTTCGCGCAGGCATGCGGCGGCGCCCCGGGGCGTGTACCGACTCCGGGTTTGTCATACCCGATCAGGGGTTGGAGCGCCGAACGCGTTTGGACAACAATCGGCGTACCCGAGGCCCTATCTTTCGTCTTCCCAATACTTTTCGAAAGCGAGTAATTCCGATGGTTGCCATTCAAAGTCCCGATTGGTCGAGGCTGAGCTCGCTCGACCCGGAGCTCATCCGCGCGTTCGTCGCGGTCGTCGAAAGCGGCGGCTTCACCGCGGCGTCCCGGCAGCTGCATCGCACGCAATCGACGATCAGCCTGCGAATCCGCACGCTCGAGGAGCGGCTCGGCACGCACCTGTTCATGCGCAACAGCCGGCGGCTCGCGCTGTCGCGCGACGGCGAGAATTTCCTGATCTACGCGCGACGGATCATCCAGGTGCAGAACGAGGCGATCATCGCGTTGCAGCAGAGCAGCAGCCATCGCGGCGCGCTGCGCTTCGGGCTGCCGGAGGACTATGCGGAACTGTGGCTGCCCGACCTGCTGAAGTCGTTCTATGCGCTGCGCCCGGGCGCGCGGCTGCACGTGCATTGCCGGATGTCGCTCGAACTGCTCGAACGGCTGCAGGCCGGCGAGCTCGACGTCGCGCTGGTGGTGCGGCACGGCTCGCAGGCGGGCGGCCGGCATCTCGGCCGCGAGGAGGTGGTGTGGGCCGCGCATCGCGATTTCGTGCTCGATCCGCAGGCATCGGTGCCGCTCGCGCTGTTTCCCGAGACGTGCTGCTACCGGCAGCGCGGGCTGCAGGCGCTGGCGTCGATGGACCGGCCGTATCACGTCGTCTATACGAGCCAGAGCCCGACCGGGATCAAGGTCGCGGTGAACCACGGCGCGGCCGTGACGATGATCGACCGCTGCACGCTGCCGGAGAACTGGCGCGTGCTCGGCGAAGACGAGGGCCTGCCGCCGCTGCCGCCGGCCGATCTCGAACTGCATCGTTCGCCCGGCATCTGCGATCCGTCGACCGACGATCTTGCGTCGCTGGTCGAGACGATGGTCGACGAACGGCGGCGCGCGTCGGTCGAAGCGATCGCGTAGCGCAGGCCCGCGATCGGCGGGCATCGTGCTCCCTGCCGGTCGGTTCGATGCGGGCGCGCGAACGTGCAGCAACGCAGACCGGGCGGCAGCGCGATGCGCACACGCATGCCATTCTTCAGATCGTCCCGGCCCGGCCGTTCCGGGTTTGTCTCACTGGCATCGTGCAGTGTCTCTCCTATGTTCGATACAGCTTCGCTTCGAACGGCCATACGCTGTCGAACGGCAGCGTCGGTGCGAGAAACGGCGAAGTCCTGGTGCGTGGCCGATCCGGCTGCGCGCTGGCCGTCACAAGGAGAGCAGAATGAAAAGCAGGCGATTCTCGATTCCCGTGCTGGTCGTCGCGGCCTGTCTGGCCGCACCGCCGACGGGATGGACGCAGTCGGCAAGCCAGGTGATGATCGTGACGCCCGACGCGATCAAATGGGAAGATTATTCGCTGGTGCCTGGCGGACAGATCGCGGTTCTCGAAGGAAAAATGGACAGGAAGGGGCCGATCGTCGCGCGCGTCAGATTGCCGGCCAACGCGAAGGTGCCACCGCACTGGCATCCGAACACCGAACGGGTCACCGTGCTGTCCGGCATGTTCAACTACGGGATGGGCGACACGCTCGACCCGGAGAAATCGCGGCCGCTCGGGCCCGGCAGCATGATCGTGATGCCGCCGAAGATGCACCACTTCGCGTGGACCAGCGAGGAAACCGTGCTCCAGATCAACGTGGACGGGCCGTGGGGGATCGTGTTCGTGAACCCGGCGGACGATCCGAGAAAGAAGTGAATGCCGCCGCGCGGCGGAAACGGGCGTGACCGCGGGCGGCCGCCAGCGCACCGTTGGACCGCGCACTTCCGCTCGCACGCTCGGTTACGCGTCCGCCGTCTGCCCCGTCTGCCGCTGCAGATCGTCCATGATCTGCTCCGCGAGGAAGTCGCACGGCGGCCGCTTCGACTTCGTGCTGCGCGCGAGGATCAGTTCGAGCGGCGGCATGTCGGGCAGCCCGTGCGAGCGCCCGAGCACCGACAGCTGCGGGGGAATCGCGCAGCGCGCGAGCGGCGCGACCGCGAGCCCCGCTTCCACCATGCTGAGCAGGCCGAGCAGGCTCGGGCTTTCGTACGAGGTGCGGTACGGCAGCTTCGCGCGTTCGAGGCTGCGGATCGCGTTCTCGCGCGCGACGCTGCCCGGCATGAACACCGCGATCGGCAGCGGCCGCTCCTCCCACACGCGCGGCCCGTTCGTCATCGCCGCCCACGCCATCGGCTCGTGGCGCACGAAGTCGCCCGACAGCCCCTTCACGCGCGTGCCGCACACGAGATCGACGGTGCCGTCCTTGATCAGCGGCGCGAGCGCGCTGCTCGGCAGGCCGATCACCTGGATCTCGACCTTCGGATACGACGCCGAGAATTTCTTAAGCACTGAAGGAAGAAGCGACGACGCGTAGTCGTCCGGCACGCCGATCACCACCTTACCCGTGACCTCCGGCCGCACCACGGCGGCCCACGCCTCGTCGCGCAGCGCGAGCATGCGCCGCGCGAAACCCAGCAGCACCTCGCCCTCGCGGGTCAGCACGATGCTGCGCGGGCGGCGCACGAACAGCGGCCGCCCCAGCGCGTCCTCGAGGCTCTTGATCTGCATGCTGACGGCGGATTGCGAGCGGTTCACGGCTTCGGCGGCGCGGGTCATGTTGCCGGTTTCGGCCACCGCGACGACGGTGGCCAGCACGTCGTGATCGAGCATCTTCATCGGTATCAGGAAAACTGAACGTAACGATCAGCATTATGCGTTTTTATTGTCGTTATGTGTCTGCCATAGTGCGATCGGGCAGGCGAAACCGCTGCCGCTGCCGGTTCGTCGGGCTGTTCCCGGCGACGGACGTGCGCGTGCCGGGCCTGCGGGGTTGAACAAGGAACATGGTGTATCTATGATGGACCATCCGTTGCGCGCCGCACTGGCCGCGGAATTGCATGCGCGGCCGTTCCTGCGGCTGGCCGAAGCCGTGTCGCTGACCCATTACGCAATCTATTCGGATGGCGAAGCGGCGATCCACGAAACGCTGCTGCACACGCTGTGCCGCGACGCCGGCATTGCCGCCCCGCATGACGGCGCGACGCACTACGCGGTGCAGTCGCCGAGCGGCTGGCACCTGAAGTGGGAGCGCCACACCGAATTCTCGACCTTCACGTTCGTCGCGCCGCGCCGTGACACCGGCTATTTCGACGATCTCGCGATCGAAGGCATTCCGGCCGGCTGGTTCGCACGCCTGAACGGCATCCGCTTCGTCGCGGTGCGCATGGAGCTGCTGTCCGGCGACGCCGCGCGGCTCGTCTGCGGCGACATGCGGCGCTGGATCGACGGGCCGATTCTCGTCGGCAGCAACGTGCTCGGTGGCGGCAAGGTGTTCTGCGACTGGCACGTGCGGCCCGACGGCTTCATGCGGTTTCTCGTCGTCGACGAGGATTTCCGCGAAGAGCAGGGCGGCCGCCTGCTGCAGCGTCTCTATGAAATCGAAACCTACCGGATGATGGCGCTGCTCGCGCTGCCGGTTGCACGCCGGATGAGCCGCGAGCTCGACGAGATCCACGCGTCGCTGCAGGCGCTGATGCAGAGCATGGATGCGGGTGGCGCGCACGGCGACGACGCGGCGCTGCTGGTCAAGCTCACGCACCTGGCGGTGCGCGTCGAATCGCTGTCGGGATCGGGCGGGCGCTTCAGCGCATCGCGCGCATACGAAAAGCTCGTGCTCGCGCGCATCCAGGAGCTGCGCGAGGAGCGCATCGAAGGGATGCCGACGATCGCGGAATTCATGGAACGGCGCTTCGCGCCGGCGATGGAAACGTGCCGCAGCGTGTGGGCGCGCCACGAGCAGATCGCCGCGCGCATCGCGCGCGCGGTGGACCTGCTGCGCACGCGCGTCAATCTCGCGCAGGAAAAGGACGTCACGCGGTTGCTGGCCGGCATGGAGCGCACCGCGCGCAACCAGCTGCATCTGCAGCATGCGGTCGAGGGCCTGTCCGTCGCGGCGATCTCGTATTACGTGCTGTCGCTCGCGGCCGCGGCGTTCAAGGCGCTGCACGTGCTGAGCCTGCCGGTCGATCCCGAGCTGGCGGAAGGGCTGCTGATCGCGCCGGTCGTGCTTGCGGTGATCCACATCACGCGGCGCACGCGTGCGCATCTCGCGAAGGCGGACGGTGCGCACGATGGCGAGGCGGCGCGGGCGGTGAAGTTGAAGCAGGTGGTTTGAACATCAATGACAAACAAAGGAACGGAGATGACTTTTTCGCAGATGCAAGCCGGTTTTTTCGTCGGCATGGACGATTTCGTGGAGCCGGTGCAGGACAACGCCGGTGCACCCGACGACGCACGCGTGTCGTCGTATCAGGCGGTGTTGCAGGAGCCGATGGTGTCGCTCGTCGGCAGCACGAGCGACCGGCCGGATGTCGCGACGGTCGCGATTCTCGGCTACAACTGAGCGCGCGGTTGGATCGCGCCGGAGCGGCGGCGCGTGGCCGATATGAAACAGGCGTTCGCGGTGGCGTGAGCATGTGAGGGAGGCGCGGTCGACGCGTGACGCCACGCATTCGCCGAACGGCTGGCGTCGCAGAATGACCGGCCTGCCACTTCGTCATGGCCTCGTTGCTCACATGACCGCGCATTCGAACGTCGCCATCCAGCTCGCCGCCGCCGGACAGCCCACCGCACGCGACGCCATCAGCCGCAAGCTCAACGCATTCAACGACGCGATCACCGGCCAGCCGGACAACACCGCGCTCGATCTCTACGTCACCGACCCGCACACCGGCGAGGTGCTCGGCGGGCTGGTCGGCCGCACGTCGCTGGCGCTGTTCTTCGTCGATCTGCTGTTCGTGCCCGAATCCCTGCGCAAGGACGCCTCGGCAGCAAGCTGCTGAACGACGCGGAAGCGGAGGCGAAGCGGCGCGGCTGCGCGCGCCGTGCGAGCCGGCCGGGGCGGCTCGCGTGTTCATGGTCGAGGAGCGCCGAGCGGCTGCTCACCCAGTCTGCTGTCGTGCTAATATCCCGCGCCTTTCAATTGACCTGCTTCGTCCGGCGGCAACGGGCGGGTGTCAGCGACTCAGCGAGGATGGCATGTCCCAGATCGTGGTCGAAGGCCTGGCCAAAACCTACCGCATCGCGGAACGGCGGCCCGGCATGCTCAGCGTGTTCCGGCGGCGCTGGCGCGAAGTCGAAGCGCTGAAGGACGTCAGCTTCAGCCTGCAACACGGCGAATTGCTCGGATTCATCGGCCCCAACGGGGCGGGCAAATCCACCACCATCAAGATCCTGTCCGGCATCCTGCGGCCCACCGCGGGCAAGGTCGTGATCGAGGGCCGCGTGCCGTTCGACGATCGCATCGCCCACGTCGCGCGCATCGGCGCGGTGTTCGGCCAGCGCAGCCAGTTGTGGTGGGATTTGCCCGTCATCGACGGCTTCGACCTGCTGCGCGACATCTATCGGGTGGACCACGGCGCCTACCGCCGCACGCTCGACGAGCTGGTCGCGATGCTGCGGCTCGAGCGCCTGCTCGACCAGCCGGTGCGCCAGCTGTCGCTGGGGCAGCGGATGCGGGCCGAGATCGCGGCGGCGCTGCTGCATGCGCCGTCGATCCTGTTCCTCGACGAGCCGACGATCGGCCTCGACGCGCCGTCGAAGCTGGCCGTGCGCGAGTTCGTCAAGGAATTGAACCGCGCGCGCGGCGTGACCGTCGTGTTGACCACCCACGACATGCACGACATCGAGGCGCTTGCGCAGCGCGTGATCGTGATCGGCCACGGCCGCGTGCTGGCCGACCAGCCGTTCGACGCGCTGCGCGCGGGCGTGCTGTCCGATCGCCGGCTGCTGGTGGATTTCGCGGGCGACGCGCCCGCGCTCGACATCGACGGCACGCAGCTGCTGCGGCGCGACGGCCGTTCGGCCGAGCTCGCGTTCGATCCGCGCGTCGTCAGTGCGCCGGCCATCATCGCGCGCATCGCGGCCGACCATGCGGTCGAGGATATTCGCGTCGAGCAGCCGGCGATCGAGGAGGTCATCGCCCGCTTCTACGATCTGCACGGCGCGACCGAGGCGTGAACCGATGAACGCCTTTCGTCCGTATGCGGCGGCGTTCGCCGCCCGCTTCAAGACCATGCTGCAATACCGCGCGGCGGCCTGGGCCGGCTTCACGACCCAGTGCTGGTGGGGCGCGCTCAAGGTGATGGTGTTCGCGGCCTTCTATCGTCACGCGGCGCATGCGCATACGCCGATGACGCTCGAGCAGGCGATCACCTACACGTGGCTCGCGCAGGCGCTGTTCTCGCTGCAGCCGTGGAGCGGCGACCCGGACATCGCGTCGGCCGTGCGCACCGGCGGCGTGAGCTTCGACCGGCTGCGCCCCGTCGATACGTATGCGTGGTGGTTCATGCGGGCGCTCGCATGGCTGAGCGCCCGCGCGCTGCCGCGCGTCGCGCTGATGTTCGTCGCCGCCGCGATCGTGCTGCCGCTCGTCGGCCTCGGCGAGTGGGCATGGCGCCCGCCGGCCGATGCGGCGCACGCCGCGCTGTTCGCGGTGTCGCTGCTGCTGATGATCGTGCTCGCCGCGTCGTTCGTGATGCTGCTCAATCTGTGCATCGCCGCGACGCTGACCGACCGGGGCATCAACACGTTCGCGCCGGCGTTCGTGATCCTGTTCTCGGGCAACCTGATTCCGCTGGGCTTCTTTCCCGACCGGATCCAGCCGCTGCTGATCGCGCAGCCGTTCGCCGGCATGCTCGACATCCCGTCGCGCATCTACATCGGCACGCTCGGCGGCGCCGCCGCGTATGCGGGGCTGGCGTTGCAGGCATTCTGGATCGTCGTGTTCGTCGCGCTCGGCCGCAAGGGCCTCGGCAGCGTGATGGCGCGGCTCGAAGTGCAGGGAGGCTGACGCCATGAACACCGCACGCATGCTGTCGCGCTACTTCGCCACGTCGGTGCGCGCGCAGCTTCAATATCCGGCGTCGAGCCTGCTGCTCGGCGTCGGCACGTTCCTGACCACCCTCATCGAGCCCGCGGGAATCTGGGCGCTGTTCGACCGTTTCGGCGACGTGCAGGGCTGGCGCTTCGGCGATATCGGCATGTTCTTCGGCATCGTCAGCATCAGCTTCGCGATCGCCGATTTCTTCAGCCGCGGCTTCGACGTGTTCGGCAGCGCGTTCATCCGCACGGGCGACTTCGACCGCATCCTGCTGCGCCCGCGCACGGCCACGCTGCAGCTGGTCGGCCACGACTTCAGGCTGCGCGTGATCGGCCGGCTGATGCAGGGGATCGTGGTGGTGGCGGTCGGCACCCGTGCACTCGATTTCGAGTGGGGCGCGGTGTCGGTCGGGCTCGCGTGCTGGACGATCGCCGGTGGCGTGGCACTGTTCTTCGGGTTGGCGGTGCTGCAGGCGACGCTCGCGTTCTGGACGGTCGAAAGCCTGGAGGTGGTCAACGTCGTCACGTATGGCGGCGTGCAGGCGGCGCAGTTCCCGCTGAACCTGTACGCCGGGTGGCTGCGCCACTTTTTGATCTTCGTCGTGCCGATCGCCTGCGTCGCGTACTTCCCGGTGCTCGCGATCCTCGGCAAGCCCGACCCGCTCGGCGCGCCGGACTGGTTCCTGCCGCTCGCGCCGGCGGTGGCGTTCGCGTTCCTGGCGGTCGCCTTTGCCGCGTGGCGGCTGGGGGTGCGCAAGTACACGTCGACCGGCACCTGACGCGCACCGTACTGGACGATTTCCGCCGTACTGTACCGCCAGGCGCGTGCGCTTTCTGACGATACTCATGCCTTTCATGGAGACCGTCCGATGCCTCTCGTCGACTTCACGTCCCTCGCCGCCGAGCAAACGCAAGCATGGAAATCGTCGCTTGTCGGTAAAGTCGGCCCGGCCAACGTCAAGGTGCTTCGAATGGACGCCCAGCCGTACGACGAGGAGATCCACGACTACAACGAGGGTTTGCTGGTCGTCGACGGACGGCTACTGCTTCAGGTCGGCGCGGAGACGGTCGCCGTGGAAGCCGGGCAGATGTATCTCGCGTTGGCAGGGACTGCGCACGCGGTTCTGCCCGGAAGCCATGGGACGCTCGTCATTATCGACGTGTAAAGGCGGCTGGAACACGCGCCGGCAAAATCAACCGATCGCGCACACCGCGTGCCGCAGTTCCTGGTAGCTGCGCAGCCCCGCGACACCGAGTTCACGCCCGATCCCGCTCAAACCGAATCCACCCCAGCACACCTGCGGATAAATGAGCTGCGGCGCATTGATCCACACGAGCCCCGCGCGCACGTGCGCCTGATACCGCTTCGCCTGCGCCGCATCACGCGTCACGACGGTCGCGACAAGCCCGTAGCGCGTGTCGTTCGCAAGCTCAATCGCCTCGTCGTCGGTGCGAAACGACTTCACGCACGCGACCGGCCCGAACACTTCGTCGGTCCACAGCACGTTATCGGCGGCCGGTTCCGCGATCACGACCGGCGCCATGAAATAGCCGTCGCCACGCCCGTCGGCCACGCGGCCGCTGAACGCGACCTGTGCGCCGCCGTCGATGCCCTGCCGCAGCATCGCCTCGACGCGCGCGCGGTGCGCGGCCGAGATCAGCGGCCCCATCGCGACGTTCGCCGCGTCCGGCGGCGCGACGACGAGCGCACGCACGGCCGTCTCGAACGCGGCCATGAAGCCGCGATACAGGCTGTCGTGCACGAGAATGCGCGCGGTGGCCGAGCACATCTGGCCCGCGTTCGTGAAGGCGCCGGCCACCGCGAGCGCCACCGCGGCGTCGAGATCGGCGTCATCGCGCACGATCAGCGCGGACTTGCCGCCGAGCTCGAGCGTCACGCGCTTCATGTCGTCGGCGGCGGTGCGCATCACCTGCTTGCCGGCGGCGGTGCTGCCGGTGAACGAGATCTTGTCGATCAGCGGATGCGCGGCGAGCGCCGCGCCGACGTCCGCGCCGCCGTTCACGATGTTCACGACGCCGTCCGGCACGCCGGCCTCGGAGACGATGTCGAGCAGCGCGTGTTCGGCCGGCGACGTCAGCTCCGACGGCTTGAGCACCGCCGCGCAGCCGGCGGCCAGCGCGGGCGCGAGCTTCCACGCGGTCGTCACCATCGGGAAATTCCACGGCACGATCAGCGCGGCCACGCCCACCGCGTCGTGAAAGCGCTCGGCCGTCACGGTCTCGCTCGGCAGCGCGACCGGTTCCGCCGCGAACGTCGCCGGGTCGGCGCACAGCGCCGCGTAGTACGCAAACGTCGCGGCGACGTCGCCGACATCGGCGTCGGCCTCGAGCGGCGGCTTGCCACTGACCTGCATCTGCAGCGCCGCGAGGCGCGTGCGATCGGCTTCGACGAGTTCGGCGATCTTCGCGAGGATCTTGCCGCGCGCGGCGGGCGGCGTGTCGCGCCAGCCGGCGAACGCCTCGCGCGCGGCGCGCACCGCGCGGTCGACGTGCTCGGCCGATGCGAATTCCTGCCAGCCGAGCGTGTCGCCGGTCGCGGCATTGAAAAGCGGCGCGCCGGCATCGGGAGCGTGCGCGCGGATGTGTTCGCCGGCGATGCGCGCGGCGGGCAGCACGAGGGTCGCGGTGGCGGCAGGGGAAAGCGGTGCGGTGGACATGGTGGCGATCCTGAAGGTCGGGTTCAACGGTAGGCGACGCCCGGCATCACGCAGAGCATCTCGAACGCGAGGTTCGCACCGACGAGCGCGGTCGTGCCGACCGGGTCGTAAGGCGGCGACACTTCGACGAGATCGGCGCCGACGAGATTGAGCCCCTTCATCCCGCGCACGATCTCGAGGCCCTGCTGCACCGTGAGGCCGCCCACTTCCGGCGTGCCTGTGCCGGGCGCGAACGACGGGTCGAGGCCGTCGATGTCGAAGCTCAGGTAGACGGGCGTGTCGCCGACGCGCTCGCGCACCTGCGCCATCAGCGGCGCGAGCGACTTGTTCCAGCATTCCTCTGCCTGCACGACGGTGAAGCCTTGCGCGCGGCACCAGTCGAAATCGTCGGCGTGATAGCCGGTGCCGCGCAGGCCGATCTGGGTGACCTTGTCGCACTGCAGGAGGCCGTCCTCCACCGCGCGGCGGAACGGCGTGCCGTGCGCGATTTTCTCGCCGAACATCGTGTCGTTGACGTCCGCGTGCGCGTCGACGTGCACCACCGCGACCTTGCCGTACTTGCGGTGCAGCGCGCGCAGGATCGGCCACGCGATCGTGTGGTCGCCGCCGAGCGTGATCGGCCGGCAGCCGTTCGCGACGATCGCGTCGTAGGCCGTCTCGATGCGGCGCACCGAATCCTTCAGGTCGTACGGGTTGGTCGCGACGTCGCCGAGGTCGGCCACCTGCAGCGAATCGAACGGCGCGGCGCGTGTCGCCATGTTGTACGGGCGCAGCAGCACGGATTCGCTGCGGATCTGGCGCGGGCCGAAGCGCGAGCCCGAACGGTTCGACGTGCCGAGATCGAGCGGCACGCCGACGAAGCACGCGTCGAGCCCGTCGGTCGTGTCGGCCTGCGGCAGGCGCATCATCGTGGCGATGCCGCCGAAGCGCGGCATTTCATTGCCGCCCATCGGCTGGTTCAGTTCGCGGTGCATGGGGGCCGTCTCCTCTGTCTCGTGAAAATCGATCGGCCGATGGTAGAGGAGAACGCCCGCGCGAAGATTTCGAAGTCGCAACGTTTACATCGAGCGGTCTCGATGCAAGAGACGGGAGGTGACGGAACGCCGGTCAGCCCGCGCGCGGCGCGAGCATGGCGGCATCCGCCGCGCGCGCATCGGGCGCGGCGCCGCCCCACGCGGCGAGCTCTCGCTTGGTGCGCACGCCGAGCTTCGCGAACGCGCGCTTCACGTACGACTCCGCCGATGCGACGCGCACGCCGAGGATGTCGGCGGTTTCGGGCACCGTCTTGCCCGACAGCAGGTGCTTGCAGGTTTCGTATTCGCGCTTCGACAGGTGGACGCCGTCCGCCGCGAGGCGCGCGTCGAACTGCGCGAGCGGATGGCGGTCGGGCGTCGGATGCGCGACGCGCCGTGCGGCGGTGGTCGACGCATGCAGTTCGAGCAGCGGGAACAGGACATCGCTGACGCTGCGAAAGCGGTTCATCTCGGCGAGCGTGAACGGCGGCTGGTCGCGCCCGCGCTCCAGCGCGATCGAATGCTGCGAGTAGCGGGTGCCGCGCGCGAGCACGCATTCGTGCCCGATGCGCACGTCGTCGAACAGGCGCTGGCGGAATTCGCCGGGCGGGATCGCGGCGATGTCGCGCACCACAAGCAGCGTGCCCGTCTTGCCGCGCAGGCCCGCGAACAGCGGGTCGCTGTCGAGGAAGCGCTCGTAGTAGAGCGTCATCACGTCGGAGATCTCCGACGACGCCGTGCCGATGCCGCTGCTGCCGATCCACTCGCACCGGTAGCCGGTCGGCATCGTGCCGTCGACCCGCGAACGCTCGACATGCGCGACGGCGAGCGGCACCACCTGGTTCAGCAGCTCGGTCAGCCGCGGCACGAAATGCGGCGTGCCGACGGTCTCGATGAGTTCGCCCAACGCCTTGAACGACACGTTGCACGCGTCGCCGTCGCGGGGGAACGGGTTCACGTTGAGCAGCATGCGGGTTCCCCGGGGTGGAAAGCCCGCGGATTGTAGCGTCCGGAACGGCGCGCGTCTCTCAGGGGAAGTACGGCCATGCGCCGCGGGCCAAGGAAAACGCCGCTTGTCCCCCCCGAAGGGGGGCATACCGGGGCCGCGCGAATGCGTAACGTTGCTCCTGCTTCTTCAATCACGAGACGAACGATTCACATGACCAAATTGATCAAGGACATCCTGCCGCTCGGCGCCAACGTCGGCGCGTTCACGAAGCTGGATTTCGGCATGGATGAAAGCGACTGGCGCGCGGCCGAAGGCCGGAGCGGCAACTACATCGTCGGCTGGTGGGAGGGCAAGGTCGGCGCGGTCGACTTCCCGGAAACCGCCGCCGACGAAGCCGTGTGGCTCGTCGAGGGCCGGATCGCGTTGACCGACGTCGAAGGCAACCGCCGGGAATTCGCGCCGGGCGAGGGCTACCTGCTGCCGGCCGGCTTCGCGGGCCGCTGGGAAACGCTCGAGGACGCGAAGAAGTTCTACGTACTGCTCGAGAAGGCGTGATGCCCGCGGCCGCTGCCGCGCGTGCCGCGATGCACTGTCATGGCTGAGACCAGGAATATGGAAGTCAAGGAAGCGAAACAGACCGCGCCGGCCCGCCCCCACGCATTGCGTGATGCGCCGGCCGCATTGAGCGTCGACGAGGCGCTCGCCCATACGAAGCTGTTCCCGTACTGGCTCGACAACCCGGCCGCGCCGGCGCCCGAGCCCGAACTCGTCGGCGACGCGCGTGCCGACCTGCTGATCGTCGGCGGCGGCTTCACGGGGCTGTGGGCGGCCGTGCAGGCCAAGGAGCAGATGCCGCACCTGAACGTGGTGCTGATCGAGGCGGGCAAGGTCGCGCATGGCGCGTCGGGTCGCGCGGGCGGGATCATCTCGACGTCGGTGATGCACGGGCTGCCGAACGCGGTGCGCGTGTTCCCGAACGACATCGCGCAGCTCGAGGCCTTCGGCCACCACAACCTCGACGGCTTCGAGGAGACGCTGAAGCGCTACGACATCGACGCCGATATCGAATGGAACGGCGAGATGACCGTCGCGGTCGATCCCGACCATCTCGCGCACCTGCGCGGCGACTACGACCTGCACCGCCAGCACGGCCACGACGTGGTGCTGCTCGATCGCGACGACACGCTCGCGCAGCTCGCGTCGCCGCTGTTCGCGGGCGCGCTGTGGTCGCGCAACCGCAGCGGCATCGTGCATCCGGCGAAGCTCGCGTGGGGCCTGAAGCGCGCGGCGCTGTCGCTCGGCGTGAAGCTGTACGAACACACGCCGCTCGTGACCGTGACCGACGAAGGGAGCACGGTGTACGTGACGACGCCGAAGGGCAGCGTGCGCGCGCCGCGCGTGGTGTTCGGCAGCGGCACCGCGAAAGTCGGGATTCCCGACATCAATCGCCGCGTGATGCAGGTGCGCGACCACGTGCTCGCCACCGAGCCGCTCACCGACGCGCAGCTCGCGCGGATCGGCTGGAAGAACCGCCAGGGCGTGTACGACACGCGCACGCAGCTGAATTACTTCCGGCTGACCAAGCACAACAACATCATCTTCGGCGGTCTCGTCAGCTATCACTTCGACGGCGATCCGGCGCCGCGCCAGGACGGCGAGCGTGAAACCTACCACCGGCTCGCGCAGGCGTTCTACCGGACCTTCCCGCAACTGTGCGACGTGCGCTTCTCGCACGCGTGGGGCGGCCCGATCGACTACTGCTCGCGCGGCTCGGTGTTCGCGAAGCGCTATCTCGGCGGCAAGGCGGTGTTTGTCGCCGGCTACACGGGCTTCGGCGTCGCGGCGAGCCGGTTCGGCGCATTCATTGGGCTGAACATCCTGTTCGATCGCGACAGCCCGGAGCGCCAGCTCGACATCGCGAACCAGAGCCCGAGCTACATCCCGCCGGAGCCGATGCGCTGGGTGGCCGCGAAGATCACGTTCCATGCGTTCGACGGCGCGGATGCCGAAGGCGGCTGGAAGCGCGCGTGGATTAATGGCATCAAGGCGATGGGCTTCCCGATGTAACGACGCGCGGCGGCCGTTGCCGGGCCGCCGCGCGCACGGAGGAGACTGTCCGCGGCGCGCGCCGATGCCGATGGCGGCGCGTGGCTGAACGGATGCATCGGCGAGGGCGGCCGGCGGCGCACAGTGCGCATGCCGAGCCGACGCAACGCGCGCACGCGCAGCGGCATTCAGCATGTTTTCGAATACCACCGATCTCGATCTCCGGCTCATCCGGGTGTTCCTGGCCGTCGTCGACGCGCGCGGCATCACCGCCGCCGAGGCGTCGCTCGGCGTACGGCAGTCGACGATCAGCACGCAGCTCTCCGCGCTCGAGGCGCGGGTCGGCTTCAAGCTGTGCGACCGCGGACGCGGCGGTTTTCGGCTGACGTCGAAGGGCGAGCGCTTCGCGGCGACCGCGCGCACGCTCGTCACCGCGACGTCCGAGTTCGTCGCGCGGGTGCGCGACATCGACCGCAAACTGGTCGGCACGCTGTCGATCGGCCTGATCGGGCAGGCGCCGCTCGTCGAGAACGCGCGCGTCGCCGAGGCGATCGGCGCGTTTCGCAAGCGCGACCAGGCGGTGACGTTCGCGATGAAGGTCGCGTCGCCGCAGGAGCTCGAGGAAAGCCTCGTCAACAACCAGCTCGACCTCGCGATCGGCTATTTCTGGCATCGCGTGCCGGGGCTGCGCTATACGCCGCTGTTCGCCGAGCGGCAGGTGATCTACTGCGGGCGCGGGCACCCGCTGTTCCATGCGTCGCGCCCCGTGACGGCCAGCGACCTGCAGGCGCACGACTGGGTGTGGCGCACCTATCCGGTGCCGGAGGAAACCTGCCCGCTGCCCGAGCGGCGCGTGACCGCGAGCGCGGACAGCATCGAGGCCGCGACGATCCTGATCCTGTCGGGCGGGCATCTCGGCTACCTGCCCGCGCACCACGCGGAGCCGTTCGAGCAGCGCGGCCTCGTGCGGGCGATCGGCCGCGACAGTTTCGGCTTCGACGTGCCGCTGCATCTCGCGATGAAGCGCAGCGCGGCCGACAAGCCGATCGTCGATGCGTTCTGCGACGACTTGCTGCGCGCGTTCAACATCAAGGCGGCCGCGCAGGCCGCATAGAGGTGCAGTGGCGCGGCCGGCGCTCAGCCGTCGACTCGCCCGCGGTCGAACGGCTCGCGGCGCGCGCGTCAGCCTTTTGTCGCCTCCTTGACACTGACCCAGCCCGCCACCACGCCCACATGCGGATTGCGATACAGCACCTTCAGCCAGCGAAAGTCGAGGCTCGCGTCGACCAGCTCCAGCGTGTCGCCCGCGACGACGTAGCGCTTCGTCGGCGCATCCCTCATCGCGTCGTGCAGCGGCAGCCGTGTGACCTGCACCTTGAGTGTGAGCTTGCCCCCGCCATACGCCTCCGGACGACGCGCGATGCGCCGGCCATGCTCGTCGTAGGTCAGCAGCATCGTTGGCGGCCCGTCGCCGGCTGTGCCGTCGAGCAGCATCGATACGTCGTCCGGAATCGCTTCGGTTGACTGATGGAGATAAAGGCGGCCGCTGCCGTCGTAGCGATATGCATCCGTGTACCAGATCGGGCCGCCTCGGCACGAGCTGTACAGCGTGCGCGCCTTCGGCTTGAGGGCGACGTTGACCAGCCCGTCGCAATTGCCGTGCGGCGCGTTGTCCGCCGGCATGCGCAACGGCTCGAAGCGTTGGCGGGCCGCGTCGTACAGGTAGATCGCGTAGTTGCGGTTGACCTGGCCGAGCGTCGCGCCGATCGCGAGATCCTGGTGCCCGTCGAAGTTGTAGTCGGCGGGTTCGAAGCCGTAATGGCCTTCCTCGTCGGTGGTGCCGACGTCGAGCGTCTGCGTCTTGCCGCTTGGCAGGAAGCGGACGGTGAAGTGCGCGCTGTCGGCGCGTTCGACGCGGGCGGTCACGTCGTTGTCGACCGTGAACGACAAGAGCGGTTTGGCGGCATGCGCGGTGAACGGCAGCGCGCAACAGGCGAAGCAGGCCGCGGCGACGCACAGCAACGGCCGGGCACGGAAGTCACGCTTCATCGGTTGCCTCGATCATCGGATAGGACACGTGTACGCATGCCGCTTCCGCATCGCGCGCCTTCAGCCACAGCCCGAAGCTCCGCATCACGTCGACGACCGGCCGCAGCCGTTCACCGTCCTCGGTCAGGTCGTATTCGACCCGCACCGGCACTTCCGGATAGACGGTGCGCCGCACGAGCCCCGCGTCCTCGAGCGCGCGCAGGTCGTGCGTCAGCATCCGCTGCGAGATGCCCGGCACGTCGCGGCGCAGGTCGCTGAAGCGTTTCGGCCCGTCGAGCAGGTACGACACCAGCAGCAGCCGCCAGCGGCCGCCGAGCAGGCGCATGGCTTCTTCAACGGAACATCCTGTCGCACTCGTTTTCATCCCGCAGGCCAGGTAGGTAAAGTTTTTGTGACCACGGCACAAACTTCTGCCGTCTTCTCATCGAGGCATCGATGCGAGATATTAGCGCCCGCGTCGCGGCGAATCGAAAAATCGGCATCGGAACATCAAGGAACACCATGAAGCTCTATCACGCCCCCGGCAGTTGCTCGCAGGCCATCTGCATCGTGCTGCGCGAACTGAACCTCGACGCGGATATCGTCAAGGTCGACCCGCGCAAGCATCTCGTCGAAGACGGCGGCAACTACTACGACGTGACCGAACTCGGCTACGTGCCGCTGCTCGCGCTCGACGACGGCACGACGCTGCGCGAAGGCCCCGCCATCGCGCAATATCTCGCGGACCAGCGCCCGGAAGCAGGGCTCGCGCCGGCCTTCGGCACGCTCGCCCGCTACCGGTTGCTCGAATGGCTCAACTTCCTGTCGGCCGAGATCCACAAGGGCTTCATTCCCCTGCTATACCCGGTGCAGGCAGGGAAGTACGTCGACCCGGCGCGGCAGAAGCTCGCCAGCCGCTTCGCGTGGATCGACCGTCAGCTCGACGGCCGGACTTTCCTCACCGGCGACGCGTTCACCGTCGCGGATGCCTATCTGTTCGCGCTGGCGGGATGGGGCAAGGCGGCATGGATGCAGTCGGTGTACAACGCGGACATCGACCTCGGGCCCTACGCGAATCTCGCGGCCTGGTACGCGCGCGTGCGCAGCCGGCCGTCTGTGCAGCATGTGCTCGCGGCGGACGGGCTGTTGCGCTAGCCCTTGACTCTTGCCGATCTTCGCCTATAGTCGATCCATAGCTGGTTGGTTATGGATTGAGAATGTCGAATGCTCACGATGTGCTGTTCAGAACGCTCGCCGATCCGACGCGGCGCGCCATTTTCGAGCGCCTGTGCCGCGAAGGCGAGCAGACGGTCGGCGCGCTGACGGCCGAGGCGGGGATCTCGCAACCGGCCGTGTCGAAGCATCTCGGCGTGCTGAAGCAGGCGGGGCTCGTGCGCGATCGCCACGAGGGCCGCCAGACCCACTACAGCGCGCAGCTCGGTGCGCTGGCCCCGCTGATCGACTGGACGAGCCAGATGACAGGCTTCTGGCAACGCCGCTTCGACCAGCTCGAAGATCTGCTCAGGAGGATGGATCAGTGAATACCGCCCCGACCGAAACGCGTTCCGTCGTCGTCGAACGCGAAGTGCCGTATCCGCCGGAGAAGATCTGGCGCGCGCTCACGCAGCCGCACCTGCTCGAAGCATGGCTGATGAAGAACGACTTCGCGCCGGCCGTCGATCACCGCTTCAGGCTCAGCGCGGACTGGGGCGCGGTCGAGTGCCGGGTGCTGGCGGTCGAGCCGCACCGGTCGCTGTCGTACACGTGGGCGGCGCTGGGCCTCGACAGCGTCGTCACGTGGACGCTCACGCCGACGCCTGCGGGCACGCTGCTGCGCATGGAGCAGGTCGGCTTCCGGCCGGATCAGGAGCAGGCGTTCCAGGGCGCGAAGTACGGGTGGCAGAAGTTCTTCACGGCGCTGGAGGGTGTGCTGGCCAGGCCGGAATGAAGGGTGTCCGCATTTTAGGAGAATGACGCATGGCGAAAGACGAATCACAGGACGGGAACGGCGTGTCGGCCGCGCGGCTGATCGACGCGAGAATCGAGGAACTCGGCGACTGGCGCGGCGAGATGCTCGGCCGGCTCCGTGCGCTGGTCAAGGCCGCCGACCCCGACGTCGTCGAGGAATGGAAGTGGCGCGGCGTGCCGGTGTGGTCGCACGACGGCATCCTCTGCACCGGCGAGACCTACAAGAGCGTCGTGAAGATGACCTTCGCCAAGGGGGCGGCGCTGAAGGATCCGGCCGGCCTGTTCAATTCGAGTCTCGAAGGGAACACACGGCGAGCCATCGATTTCCGCGAAGGCGAGAAGATCGACGAGGCCGCGTTGAAAGCGCTCGTGAAGGCGGCGGTGGCGTTGAACCAATCGAAGGGGAAGCGCTGACTGCGGCGAGCCCGGTACAAGGAGAAAAGCGGCCCTCGTCGAGTGTTCGTCTTCGAGGGCCGAAAACCCGCCTGCAATATCCGAGACAATCCAGGAAGCACAGCAACTGCATGGTCAGGCGGGACATGAACGCTTGATGCGCTGCGAGGCCGGTGCCCGCGGCGCACGCATCGCCTACTTTTGCGTTTTTCCCTGCGGCAGTCAATAGGCAGGGCATCCAGATCGTATGGACTCCACGATAAAGACCCGGCCGGCTTCATGGGCTCCAGTGTCCACGATCATTGCGTCTCGATCGAATTCGCAATGAACGGTGCGACGGAGTCGTCGCGCGATTCAATCGATGTGGGTTGAGCACGCGTTTCGCTGCATACCGTGGCGATTGTTTCCGGTTTGCCTGCAAGGCTCGGCGTCGATGCCGGCATGTCCATCGCACAGCGCGACAGGTGACATTCGATGACGCATGCACAAGCGCTCGCAGCGTTGCCGAACGCGAAACAGGCCCATTCCGAGAAAATTACATCTTCCTGTCCCGCGGTTACTGGAAACTGTCATTTTGTGTTGCTAAGCTTTCGCGAACCTCACAACCCGGGTTCTCCGTCATGCGCCCTCCGATTTCCTCGCTTGCCACCCTGTTGATCCTGCCCGCCCTCGCTGCCGCGCCGGCGTTCGCGGCCACGGCCGCGCCCGTCAGCTCGACCTGCGGCGGCAGCGCGACGCCGATCGCCGAGATTCAAGGTCCGGGCGCGCCGTCGCCGCTCGCCGGCCAGACCGTGTCGGTCGAAGCCGTCGTCACCGCCGATTTCGGCGGCACGGATGGCTTCAGCGGCTTCTTCGTCCAGCAGGCGGACGCGCAGCGCCGCAACCAGCCGGGCGTGTCGGAGGGGCTGTTCGTCTATGCGCCGAAAGCGCGCGCGAAGGCCGGCGATCTGGTCCACGTGACGGGCAAGGTCGACGAGAAGTACGGGCAGACGCAGCTCACGCTGTCGGGCGCCATCGCGGTGTGCGCGAACGGCCAGTCGGTTACGCCCGCGACGCTCACGCTGCCCGTCGACAACGTGAATACGTTCGCCGCGTATGAAGGCATGCTCGTGCGGCTGCCGCAGACGCTGAACGTCACCGACAACTACGAGCTCGGCCGCTACGGCAGCGTGCTGCTCAGCAACGGCCGCCTGCGCACGCCGACGAGCGTCGTGCCGCCCGCGCAGGCGCAGTCGCAAATCGACGCGAACGCGCGCAACCGGCTGGTGCTCGACGACGGCTCGAACAAGCAGAACCCCGCGACCGTGCCGTATCCGTCGCCCGCACTGTCCGCCGCGAACACGCTGCGCGCGGGCTACACGGTCAGCAACGTCGAAGGCGTGCTCGAGATGCGCTACGGCGCGTGGCGCCTGCAGCCGGTGCCCGGTGCGGCCGCACCGGCGTTCGATGCACGCGCGAATCCGCGTACCACGGCACCTGCGCGCGATCGGCACGCGAATCTGCGCGTCGCTTCGTTCAATGTCCTCAATTATTTCAACGGCAACGGCCTCGGCGGGGGCTTCGACGATCCGAACAACCGCGGCGCGAAGACCTATCCGGAGTTCGTGCGCCAGGACGCGAAGATCGTCAGCGCGCTGAGGGCGCTCGACGCCGACGTGATCGGCCTGATGGAAATCCAGAACAACGGCTACGGCGAACTGAGCGCGGTGCGCCAGCTCGCGGCGAAGCTCGGCGACAGCTGGCGCGTGGTCGACCCGGGCACGTCGCGGCTCGGTGGCGACGCGATCGCGGTCGCGCTGATCTACGACAGCCGCAAGGTCGAACCGGTCGGCCGCGCGGCCACGCTCGCGATCGACGACAAGAACCGCCAGCCGCTCGCGCAGACGTTCCGGCGCGTCGGCGGCAAGCATGCGCTGACGGTCGCGGTGAACCACCTGAAATCGAAGAACTGCCCGGATGCGACGAACGACGATCTCGATCAGGGCGATGGCCAGGGCTGCTGGAACCCGACGCGCACGCGCGCGGCGGCGAAGCTCGCCGACTGGCTCGCGGGCACGCCGACCGGCGCGTCGAGCCAGGGCGTGTTGCTGATCGGCGATTTCAACAGCTACACGCATGAGGATCCGATCCGCCTGCTCGAATCGCGCGGCTATCGGAACCTCGTGTCGCGCTGGGTGGGCGACAAGGCCTACAGCTACGTGTACAACGGCGAAGCGGGCTATCTCGATCACGCACTCGCGACGCTGCCGCTCGCGGCGCACGTAAAGGCCGTGCACGAATGGCACATCAATGCGGACGAACCGGTCGCGCTGCAGTACACGCTCGCATTCAAGACGGCCGAGCAGCAACGCACGTATTACGCGCCGGATGCGTATCGTTCGTCGGATCATGATCCGGTGCTGGTCGATATCGCGTTGCCGGGCGGGCGATGATGGCGGGTAAGTGTCTTTGAAAGGGCGGCGTGCGCGGCATGCGCACGTCGTCAAGTGCGCGGCGGCATGAGAGGTGACGTGCAGCCCGCGCGCGATGTGCTTGCGACTCGGCCGGACGCATTGCGCCGGCCTTGCGCGCTTCTACGCGAGCACGTATTTTTCAACGGTAAGTCAGTGATGCACCTTATGGCGCTCGAGCCTGTTGCGACCACACCGTTGACTAATAGAGGGATTCATGCAGAAAAACGAAACGCTGAACATCGGCCAGGAAAATAGCGATCTGTCGATTTCCATCAATTCCCATGGCGAGACGACCACCGTGTATGAAGCGAAGCAGGCGACGTTCAACGATCGCGCGGCCGTCCGCGATCTTGCCGGCGCCATTGCGTCGCGGTTAGGGCTCGAGACCTACGAGGACGGCACGCAGCTCGGTGGCTCCGAGAGCGTTCGCGTCAGCGCGTTCGACAGCTATCCGGAGCGGGCCCGCATTACGGCGAACAAAATCTATCTGGATCGCAAGCTGGCGCCCGCGAAGGGCGTCAAGGTGAAGGTGAACAAGATCTAGGCGCGAGCGGGATCGCATGAGTCGCGCATCCCACGCAACCGCATAAGTAACGCCAAGCCGTTCACCACCCGTAGAATCGCGGCCATGTGTGCACCGTGCCGTCTTCGTCGATGGCGTGATATTCGGGATGTTGCGCACCGGTGGCGCACGCGTGGTTCGGCAGAATGCGCAGGCGGGTGCCGAGGGGAAACTGCTTTGCGATGTCTGCGTCTGGCGCGACCAGTCGCGACACGATGCCGTGCTCCTGGTTGGCTGCGCTCACGACGTATTCCCCGAGCACCTCGCCGTTTTCGGTGCAGACCTGTCCGTATCCAAAATCCCGGTTCTGACGCTGCGTGCCACGGTCGCGGCTCATGGCCATCCAGCCCGCGTCGACGATCGCCCAACCTTTCTCCTGCTGATGCCCGATGACGGTCGTCAGCACCGACAGCGCGATATCGGAAAGCCCACATACGCCTACGTTGTGCATGACGAGGTCGAACATCGCGTAAACGCCGGCCCGAACTTCCGTGACGCCGTCGAGGTTTTCGGCCGAGAGCGCGGTGGGCGTCGACCCGATACTCACGACGGGGCAGGGCAACCGCGCCGCCCTGAGGCGTTCCGCGGCGCGCACGGTGCGGCTGCGCTCCTGCTCGGCAATCTCCACCAGCGCTTCCCGGGTGTTGTATTCGTAGCTGGAGCCGGCGTGCGCCAGCACACCGCCGAGTGTCATTCCGCCATCGACCAGCGCGCGCCCCACGTCGATCAACAGGGCGTCGTCGGGCTGGATGCCCGAGCGGTGACCGTCGACGTCGACTTCGATCCATACCTCGAAGCGTTCGCCGTGCTCGCGCCCGAAGTCGGCGATCGCCTGCGCCGCCTGCAGGTTGTCGGCGACGAGCTTCAGGTCGCAGCCCTGCCGGCGAAGCGCGAGCGCGTGGCGAAGTTTCGCGGGGACCATGCCGACCGCGTAAACGATGTCCCGGATACCGCTCGCGAAAAACTGCTCGGCTTCCTTGAGCGTTGACACCGTGATGCCTTGCGCGCCCGCCGTGATTTGCGCGTCGACCACGTGCGTGCATTTGGTGGTCTTCACGTGCGGCCGGAACTTGACCCCGAGCTTGTCCAGATGCGCCTGCATGCGGTCGATGTTGTGACGCATGCGGCCGACATCGATCAATGCGGCCGGCGTGTCGAGCGTTTGAATGCGCATGATGCGTTGCCTCGATATGTTGCCGATGCGAACACTGTAGGCCCGATGATCTGCGCTGTGTTTAATGACTGTCTAATCCGTCATTAAATTCGATTTAACACGCGGGATGGCCCGCGATGAACCGCAACTCATGCCCTGGTGCGCCAGGGCGGCGGGCTGAGAAATTGCTTGGCGGCTTCGAGAAAGATCCGTTGCCGTACGGACCTGCCGGTTCGCGACGGCAAGAGCGCGGTGACCGGCGCGGACGGCAAATGCCAGTCGGGCAGCAACCTGACGAGCTTGCCGGTCGCGAGCAACTGCGCGACGTCCCATTCGGAGCGTTCCACGATCCCGAGCCCGGCCAGCGCCCATTCCGTGATGACGGTGCCGTCGTTGGACGAAAGCGCACCTGCGACGCGGATGACGGCGGAGCGTCGCGGGTCGCTTTCGCTGTCGCCCGGTTGAGAGAAGCGCCATCGCGGTACGTCCTCGTCGTTCTCCCGCAGGCACAGGCAGTTGTATCGCGCGAGGTCGGACGGGTGGTTCAGATCCTTGATGCGGCGCGCGTACTTGGGGCTTGCGCACAGGAATCGCTCGTTCGGCGCGAGCGGATAGCCGACCCACGATGAGGACTTGAGGTTGCCGACGTGCACGACCACGTCGGCCCCCGGCGCGCTGGCCAATGGGCTCTCGGACAGATGCAGCGATATTTCGAGCTTCGGATGGGCAAGCTGCACGTCGCGCACGATCCGGGACACGTACTTCCGTCCGAAGCCAAACGGCGCAACGACGCGCAGCGTGCCTTGCACTTCGCCGTGGTCTCCGGAGATATGGACCGGTAGCGCCTCCACGCGCTCGAGAATGTCGAGGGCCTCCTGGTACAGACGCTGCCCCTCGTCGGTCAGGGAAATTCCCTTCGATTTGCGCACCGCGAGCCTGACGCCCAGGCGCTCCTCCATTCTCTGCAGGCGGATCGTGACGGCAGGGGGCGTGAGATCGAGCAGGCGCGCGGCCGATGCCAGTGAACGCGACGCGCCGATCGCGCGAATCACGCGAAGGTCTTCCAGGTCGAGCATTGTGTGTACCTTAATGCTGGGGTTGCCAGGCATTAAACAACACATCATGCGGTGAAGCTATGGCCGTGGCCTGGATGATGTGCGCGTTCGCGGTGTTACGACGCAACGCCGATATGAATCTGGAATTCGTCCGGCCCGCAGTAGGATTCGAAATCCGACAGGAAGCTGCGCTGTACCTGTGGATGCTGATCGAAGTATGCCCAGACGGCGGCCCAGGTTTGAATAACGGCAGCAGGCATCGGGCCGCGCGCTTCGAAGACGAGGTATTTGCCTTCAGCGATCTCGATATTTTTGAAGTCCCGATCCGGCGGGTTGACGGACACGCCGGCCGTCAAATCGTAGAAACCGGTTGCACCGGACTCGTAAGCCGAATACACGCCATAGATCGGCGTGCCGGATAACCGGTTCGGGATGTTGTCTGCCAGCCCGCTCGAGAAAAACTGTCCCCACAAGCCTGGAATCTTTGCGGTTTCCTGATTGGACTCGTCGCGGTTCGTCGTTCGCACGGTCAGGCCGGATACGGTGAAGTGCGAAATATGTGCGACCTTGGGTTCCATGCCGAATCTCCGATATTGGGTTTGTCGAATCGAATCATACTTGGCGCCCCGGCCTGAAGACCGGGGCCTGTCCGTTTTAGCCTTGAAAATAAGCCCTCTGCGATCGCAGCGCCCGGACTACAGTGGATATTTTCCCGTCGTTCACACGAAGATTGACGCGAGGTCGAGCCATGCAACTTCAAACCGGTAACCTGTTCAGCTTCGAAGCGAAGAAGGGCGGCGACGAACGGATCGACATGCTCGTCACGGGGCAACGCCTGAACGTGGAGCGGATCGTGTCGATGGGGCACGCGAGTCCGGACGGGTTCTGGTACGACGACTCGCGCGCCGAATGGGTCGTGCTGCTGTCGGGTGCGGCCGTGCTCGAGTTCGAAGAGGATGCGACGCTGCACGACATGCGCCCCGGCGACTACGTGCTGATCGAGCCACATTGCCGGCATCGCGTGGCGTGGACGCATGCGGAGGAGCCGACCGTCTGGCTGGCGATCTATTACGAAGGCTGAATCGAACGGCGACTGATATGCGGATTTTTCTTGTCATATGTCCTCGACGATTTCCAGTCGACGGACAAACGTGAGTCGGGCATTCTTATGCGGGTTCATCCGGATGAACCGTTGATACAACCAATAGAAGCCTCACAACACGCGGAGGTCAACCATGACATTGCAGCTTATCGCGCCTCAAGACAAATATATGCTGAAGGCGGGCGTCATTAGCCACGACGCCGTCATCGGGCATTTGCATCAGGTGTTGAAGTCATTTGCCGCAAAACCGGAGTACAGCAAGTTCTATATCGGCATCACCAGTAATCTGAACACCCGGCTGGCCTCTCACCGGGCCAACAAGCCCGATTTCAAATGGATGTGCCCGATTTACGAGGAGGCGGGCAACCTTGTCGAGAACGCCTTCGACCGTCTGGAGCGCAAGGCCATCATGAAATTCAATGGCGGCATCAAGGATCCTCAAAACGGTCAAATGCTGCTGCAATGCAGCAACGGCCCGGGTGGTGCGCTACCGAAGAACTTGCTCTATATCCTGGTCGGCTGAAGCGCGATCGCAGATTCGAGGTTCGGCGCGATCTCAAGCTGACCGTCGTGACCGCCAGGCCTTCGGGCCCTGGCCGGTCCAGCGCCGAAACGAGCGCGTGAAGGCGCTCTGCTCCGAGAAGCCGAGCAGGCCCGCGATTTCCGTCAGGGTCAGCTGGCGATCGCGCAGATACTCCTGTGCCAGATGCTGGCGCGTGCTTTCCCACAACGCCCGGAAGTTTGTGTCGGCCTCCTGCAGGCGCCGGTGCAGCGTGCGTTCGGACAGGTGCATGTCCTGCGCGATGTCCGCCAGCGTCACGCGCCCCTGACGCAGCCGCTGCGCCATCAGGCGACGGACCTGCTGCACGAAGTCATCCTCGTCGGGCAGTTGCTTCAGCAGTTCGTCGACCTGTTTCTCCAGGATGGCCAACAACTGCGGGTCGCGATGCTGCAGGGGCAGCTGCAGCCAGTCCAGCGGGAAGCGGACACAGGTCTGCGCCTGGTCGAAACGCACCGGACACTGAAAAAACTGCCGGTAGGGCTCGGGATCGGCCGGCGCCGGATTGACGAAGTCGATGCCGGCGGGCGCGTCCGCCCGGCCGGTGATCTGGCGGGTGATCTGCATCAGCGTGGCGACCGCGCACTCATCCACCAGCGGGCCGGGCCGGCCGCGCTCCACGCCCCAGGTCAGCGCCACCTCGACGCCGTCGGATCCCGAGGTCAATCGCCACTGCAGCCGGTTGATGTCGTTGACGAGGCGTTCGTAGTGCTGCAGCCGCTCCAGCGCCGCGCCGAGCGTCACGCAGGATTGCAGGAAATAGCCGAGCAGGCCGAGATGGGTCAGGCGCGCCGATTGACCGAGCCGCAGGCCCAGATCCGGTTGCGACAGCTGCCGCGAGAAGTGGGTCAGCAGGGCCCGCCAGTCCTGCGCGGGCACGACGATCGCGCCATCGTCCCGGCGACGCAGCAGCTCGGCGCCGAGCGGGACATCCGCCACGCACAGGTCGTGCGGCCGCAGGTAGTCCTCCAGCACGGCCAGATAGGCGGCGCTGATGCTGCCCTGGATGGCGCCATCCGGTGTCGTGGCCGGCGCGATTGTCGTCTTGGTCATGGCGACAAGTGTCAAAAAATTGGCCGCAGCCGTCAAGCGCTCGGGTCGGGCGGGCGCTAAGCTGGCCACCATCGACGCAACGAAGGATCGGCCATGCAAGACATCGTGATGCACCTGAATCAGCTGTTGGCATGGCTGGAGCAGTGGACCGGATTCCCGATCGATTCCAAGCAGGTCATCCTGGTCGCGCTGACGCCGATTTTCCTGGGGACGTTCTTCATCGAGTGGCGGGTCATGGTGCGGCGTGGCCAGGACAAGTACTTCAAGGGCCAGCTCATGCCCATCCTGACCAATCTCAACCTGGGGGCAACCTATCAGGCGTTCGAGCTGGTCGTGCACGCGTTCATCTTCATGTACGCGATGCACTGGGTGTATGACCACCGTCTCCTGAATGTGCCGGTGAACGGGTGGACCATCGTGCCGCTCTTCCTCCTGCTCGAGTTCTGCTACTACGTATTCCACCGCACCAGCCACCGCGTGCGCTGGTTCTGGTGCGCACACGTGTTGCATCACAGCGGCGAGCACATGACGTTGAGCACGGCCATGCGCCAGAGCATGCTGTATTCGCTCACGGGCTACTGGCTGTTCTTCACGCCGCTGATGCTGATCGGCGTCAGCCCCGAGGTCACGCTGGCCATGTACGCCGTCAACCTGGCCTACCAGTACTTTGTGCATACCGAGGCCGTGCGCAAGATGCCGGCTTGGTATGAGTATGTGTTCGTGACGCCGTCTCACCATCGCGTGCATCACGGCCGAAATCCGCAGTACATCGACAAGAATTACGGCGGTGTGCTGATCATTTTCGATCGGCTGTTCGGCACCTTTGAGGAGGAGGTCGAGCCGGTGGAGTACGGGATCGTGCGGCAGGTGCACAGCAACAACATCATCACGCTGAACCTTCACGAGTTCGTGGACATGGTGAAGGATATGATGAAGCCGGGGCCGCTGTCGCAACGCCTCAAGCATCTGTGGGCGCCGCCGGAGTGGGAGAGGCCGCCGGCCTCGGGCTGGCGCTCACGTCGGAGCCGCTGAGCCGGATCGGCGGGGAGTGGGGGGCGATTCAAGGCGAAGACGAGGCCCGCAATCGATGGTGACTGGCATCAGCCGGAAGCCGGCTATTGCACTGCTTGCCGCGATCGTTTCCTTCTCGAGACGTCACGCCTTGCACCTCGTCGATCAGCAGGACTATATAATCAATGTTGGTAATTTATTAAATAAAATTCAATTGCCGCTTGTTGAAATATAATCAAGGTCGCCCTGGCGAACCGCTTGCGTTCGGTTCAAAATAAAATCAAGCACCCTTACAAAAACTATACAAATATCAACAAGCTGATTTGCATCCTGCGATATTATTCGAGCGATTCAAATTTATTTAATTGTAATGAAGCGAATTTTCTCGATATTTTTGGCGACATCCCTGGCTGGATGCTTTGGCGTATCCGAACGCATCTCGACGATGCAGGCATTTGGGGGCCATCCTGTCGTGCAGGCGTCTGTTCAAGTACGTGGCGGTCCAATACCGACCACGAAAGATGTATTGGCGGTGCAGAAGCCACTTCGCGTCAGTAAGGTCAGAAATAATTCATTGATTTGCTACGATTATCTGTTGAGCCCGCGTGAGGGTGGTGGAAAATATTCAAATGGAAAGCAAAAATTCTACGTCGCTTTCAACCTGAACAACGAGGTCGTGGATAGAGGGTATATGGATTGCAATACTTTTGATCAAAACCCTAATGCACACTGGTGGGTCGAGTAAATGAAAGTGTGCGGCCCTTCCGCCATGTCGGTAAGCTTGCGGCGACGCTCAAGGCGTCATCACGGTTGAATGCTTCCAGCGCGTGCTCGAGGCGCCGGATTTCGCGCATGCGATTCCGGAAGCAGACGGAAAGGGCCGGCTTGAAAACGATGGCGGCGAGTCGGTGCGAGCGCTCGCTGCCTCCGCCACGAATGACGGTGGCGTGCAGACGGCCCCTCGGCCGCGCGCAATCGCTGTTCAAGGTTTTCAAGTCTGGCCAGTGAGCACCCCCCTCACTCCACCGTCACCGACTTCGCCAGATTCCTCGGCTTATCAATATCCGTCCCCCGCGCAATCGCCGCGTGATACGCGAGCAACTGCATCGGCACCGTATGCAAAATCGGCGACAGCGGCCCGTAGTACTCATTCAGCCGAATCACCTCGATCCCCTCACCCGGCGACAACCCGCAATCGACATCGGCGAACACATACAGCCTGCCATTCCGCGCACTGACCTCATGCATGTTCGACCGCAGCTTCTCCAGCAGCACGTCATTCGGCGCGACCGCAATCACCGGCATCTCATTGCTGACAAGCGCCAGCGGCCCATGCTTCAGCTCCCCCGCCGGATACGCCTCCGCATGAATGTATGAAATCTCCTTCATCTTCAACGCCCCCTCCAGCGCGATCGGATAATGCATCCCGCGCCCGAGAAACAGCATGTTGTCCCGGCGCGCGAGCAGCGCCGCCCAGCCGATGATCTGCGGCTCGAGCGCGAGCACCTTCGACATCGCATCCGGCAGGTGACGCAGCGCGCGAAGGTGCTGCTTCTCGTCGTCGTCGCTCAACCGCCCGCGCACCTGCGCCAACGACAGCGCGAGCAAAAACAGCGCGACGAGCTGCGTGGTGAACGCCTTCGTCGACGCCACGCCGATCTCGATGCCCGCGCGCGTCACGAACTGCAACGCGCATTCGCGCATCAGCGCGCTGGTGGCGACGTTGCAGATCGCGAGCGTGTGCCGCATGCCCATTTGCTTTGCCGCATGCACGGCGCCGAGCACGTCGGCTGTCTCGCCGCTTTGCGATACCGCGACGACGAGCGTGCGCGGGTTCGGCACGCTGTCGCGATAGCGGAACTCGCTCGCGATCTCGACGCTCGCCGGCACCTTCGCAAGGCTCTCGATCCAGTACTTCGCGGTCAGCGCCGCGTGATAGCTGCCGCCGCACGCGAGCAGCAGCACCGAATCGACGTCGTTGAGCACGCGCCACGCACCGTCGCCGAACAGCTCGGGCATGATCGACGTGACGTCGAGCAGCGTATCGGCCACCGCCTGCGGCTGCTCGAAGATTTCCTTCTGCATGTAGTAGCGGTAGGCGCCGAGATCCGCCGCGCCGCTGTGTGCGGCAACGCATTGCACGGGCCGCTCCACGCGTTGCCCGGCCGCATCGACGATCCAGTAGCGATGCAGTTGCACGTCGGCGACGTCGCCGTTCTCCAGGTACGCGATCCGGTCGGTGATGCCCGACAGCGCGATCGCGTCGGACGCCAGGAAGTTCTCGCCATCGCCGGCGCCGACCACGAGCGGCATGCCGTTGCGCGCGCCGACGATGCGGTGCGGCTCGTCGCGGCACATCACGGCGATCGCGTAGCTGCCGCGCAGCCGCGTGACCGCGCGCCGCACCGCGTCGAACAGGTCGCCGTCGTACAGGTGGTCGATCAGGTGGGCGATCGCCTCGCTGTCGGTCTGGCTCGCGAACACGTAGCCGTGCGCCTCGAGCTCCGCGCGCAGCGCGTCGCAGTTCTCGATGATGCCGTTGTGCGACAGCGCAATGCGCGCGCAGTCGTCGCCCGGCGAGAAGTGCGGATGCGCGTTCAGCGTGACCGGCGCGCCATGCGTCGCCCAGCGCGTATGCGCGATGCCGGTGTAGCCGGACAGCGCCTGCGCGGCGATCTCGCGCTGCAGGTTCGCGACGCGGTCCACGCTGCGCGCCCGCGCCAGCGCCCGGTCGCGGTACACGACGACGCCGCACGAATCGTAGCCGCGGTATTCGAGCCGCTTCAGGCCATCGACGAGGTTCGGCAGGATGTCCCGCTGGGCAACCGCCCCGACAATTCCACACATATCGCGCTCCGCAGAAGGTGCTGTTTCGATCAGTGAGAGCGATGGTAGAGGCGGCTGAATGGAATTAAATTTCAAAAATCAAGAGATACTGAAACGAGCCAGCCATCGCGTATCATGCTGAAATTAAATTTCACCATGACCAGGCAGGAGGCTCCGTTGGCCAGCGTGACTCTCGACGATCTCGATCTCCGCATTCTCGCGATCCTGCAGGCCGACGCGTCGGTGTCGAACCTGGAGCTGGCCGAGCGCGCGCTGTCGTCGCCGCCGACGTGCCTGCGCCGCGTGCGCCGGCTGCGGGAAGTTGGCGTAATCCAGCGGCAGGTCGCGATCCTCGACCAGCAGATGATCGGCTCGGCCGTCACCGCGATCATCGAGATCAGCCTCGACCGGCAGACCGCGGAAGACTACGACGCGTTCGAGCGATACGTGTGCGCGGAACCGGCGGTCACGCAGTGCTATCGCGTGTCGCCGGGGCCGGATTTCGTGGTGATCGCCGATCTCGCGGACGTCGCCGACTACGACGCGTTCGCGCGGCGGCTCTTCACCGGCGCGTCGAACGTCCGCAACGTGCGGACGTTCTTCTCGACGCATCGCGCGAAGTTCGAGGCGAACGCGCCGGTTGCGCATGCGTTGCGGCGGCCGGCATGATCCGGATCACGCCGCGCGCGCATCCTGCCTCGCCCCCGTCGACACCTGCAGCGGTTTGCCGGCCGCGAAGCAATGCTGCATGTCGGGAAACGCGTTGCTGCGGACGTCGTGCGCATAGCGCGCGATCGCGTCGCGCATCACCGCGTTGACGTCCGCGTAGCGCTTCACGAAGCGGGGCGTATACGCGTCGAAGCCGCCGATCATGTCCTCGGTCACGAGCACCTGGCCGTCGCACGCGGGCGACGCGCCGATGCCGATCGTCGGGATCGCGAGCGTGGCCGTGATGTGGCGCGCGAGCGCTTCGGCGGTGCCCTCGACGACGACGCTGAACGCGCCGGCCTGCTCGACCGCGCAGGCCGCGTCAAAGATGCGGTCGGCGCTGCGCGGGTCCATCCCCTGCGCCTTGAAGCCGCCGGTCGCGTTCGCCTGCTGCGGCATCAGCCCGATGTGCGCCATCACCGGCACGCCGCGCTCGGACAGGAAGCGGATCGTGTCGGCCATTTCAGCGCCGCCTTCGAGCTTCACGCCCTGCGCGCCGGTTTCGGCGAGCAGGCGCGCGGCGGAGCGGAACGCCTGCGCGGGCGATTCCTGATACGTCGCGAACGGCAGGTCGACGACGACGCAGGCCTGCCGCGCGCCGCGCACGACGGCCGCGCCGTGCGCGATCATCATGTCCAGCGTGACGCCGAGCGTGTCGGGCATCCCGTACAGCACCATGCCGACGGAATCGCCGACGATGATCACGTCCGCGACGTCGTCGACGAGCCGGGCCATCGGCGTCGAATACGCGGTCAGCGACACGAGGCTGCCGGCGCCCTTGGTGGCGCGGATCGAGGTGACGGTCTTGCGATTGGTGGTAGTGTGCGCGCTCATGAACCCATGCCCTGTGCGGATGAAGGAGCGTCAAGGTAGCACCGCGCCCGCCCGCGCAATGGCATCAGGAGGACGTCTTATGCTGCTCGCAGGACAATCGGCCCAACCCTATGCCGTCCCGGCGGTGCCGGCGATGGCGCGGCTGCCGAGGCCGCTGTTCGTACGCGCGTTCGAGATTCCGGGCCACGTCAGCGTCGATGCGCACAGCCATCCGTGGGCGCAGCTGATGTATGCGACGGCGGGCGTGATCGAGGTCGACACGCCGCACGGGCGCCATCTGCTGCCGCCGCACTATGCGATGTGGATTCCGCCGCATGTGCCGCACGCGGTCGCGACCCGCGACTGCGTCGCGTTCCACAGCCTGTATCTGGACGACGCGGTCGTCGGCGACGGTTTCGGCGACACGTGCCGGATTCTTCGCATGACGCCGCTGCTGCGGGAGCTGGTGGTCGCAACGGCGGAGCTGCCGGTGAGCTACGACGAGACGGGCCCGGACGGCGCGCTCGTGTGCGTGATCGTGGATCGCATCAAGCGTCTGCAGCCGGCGCCGCTGATCGTGCCGCTGCCGCGCGATGCGCGCCTGCTGAAAATCGCCCGCGCGCTGCACGCGGAACCTGGCGACCCGCGCAGTCTCGAAGACTGGGGGCAGCAGGTCGGCGCGACGCGTCGCACGCTGTCGCGCCTGTTCCGGCACGACACGGGGCTCTCGTTCACCGAATGGCGGCAGGCGGTTCGCCTGCTGGCGGCGTTGCCGCTGCTGGAAGCCGGCGAGGCGGTCGGCGTGGTGGCGGCGCGGCTCGGCTACGACTCGACGTCGTCGTTCATCGGGCTGTTTCAGGAAAAATTCCAGCTGACGCCCGGCGCATTCGCGAAACAGACGTCGCGGCGGCTCGCGATCGCGGGCTGATGGCGCATGCCGCGTGTCATAGCGCGAGCGCGAACTGCGCAGGGTGCGCCTGCCCGGAAAGGCAGCCCGCCCCTTCGAGCGCGAGCAGCGCACGCTTCCTGTCGATCCCGCCCGCATACCCGGTGAGGCTCCCCGACGCGCCGACGATGCGATGGCACGGCACGATGATCGACACCGGATTGCGGCCGACCGCGCCGCCCACCGCGCGCGCGGAACCGGCGGGCAGGCCGATGCGCTGCGTCAGCTCGCCGTAGGACACCAGCACGCCGAACGGAATCGACAGCAGTTCCTTCCACACGCGCTGCTGAAACCCGGTGCCGTGCAGTTGCATCGGCACCGAGAACGTCGTGCGCGCACCGGCGAAATACTCGGCGATTTCATCCCCGGCCTGTCGCGCGACCGGCGGCATCGGCTCGCCCGTCGCGATCGCCAGCGGCGGGAAGTACTTCTGTCCGACGAAGAACAGGCCCGTCAGGCAGCCGCCTTCCACGCGCACGACCATGTCGCCCAACGGGCTCGGAATCAGGTGGCCGGGTGTCATTGCAGGGGTTCTCCTTGAAGGCACCGACGGGCGGCGCGGCAGGTGTCCGGATCGAGGTTCGTGTGACGAATTAAACCAGACCGGGCCCGGCTTCCGGCCGGAATCGGGTGAGCGCTGGATAAAAAACGATTAACCCGCCACGCTGCCCAGTCGTCTCTTTTGCCCGACGCGTTTAGAGATGACTCATAGAAATCCCGCACTGGTCAGACGTCGGAATTCTCCCTATCCTTTGAAAAACGTTTTCCAAACCGATTGGCGCGGTCTGGCGCGGCGGGCGAGATCCCGCGGCGCGGCCCGCCCCGGCGCTCGTCGCCGGCAACGAACAGTGCGCGGCGCGACGAGCGACGCCGCGCATCGGAGACTTTCATGCAATCTGCTGTCATCGGCGTCGCGCGCGCCGCCAGCCGCTACCGCTGGGCGGTCTGCGGGCTCCTGTTTTTCGCGACCGTGATCAACTACATGGACCGGCAGATCCTCGGCCTGCTCGCGCCGATGCTCCAGCACGACATCGGCTGGAACCAGGTGCAATACGGCCGCATCGTGATGACGTTCTCCGCGTTCTATGCGATCGGCCTGCTGTGTTTCGGCCGCCTCGTGGACTGGCTCGGCACGCGCGTGTCGTATGCGGTCGCGATGCTGGTGTGGAGCATCGCCGCGATGCTGCATGCGGCGGTCGGCTCGGTGATGGGCTTCGCATTCGTGCGCGCGCTGCTCGGCGTCGGCGAGGGCGGCAACTTCCCGGCGGCCATCAAGACCACGGCCGAATGGTTCCCGCGCCGCGAGCGCGCGCTCGCCACCGGCATCTTCAACTCGGGCTCGAACATCGGCGCGGTGTTCGCGCCCGCGATCATTCCGGCAATCGCGGTCGCGTACGGCTGGCGCGCGGCATTCGTGATCATCGGCGCGATCGGCTTCGTCTGGCTCGCCGTGTGGCTCGTGTTCTACAAGTCCGCCGATCAGCAGGCGCTCGCGCAGGAATTCGACGAGCCGCGCGACGAGGTCGAGGCGCTCGACGCCGCCCATGCGAACGCGGGCTCGCCCGGCTGGGGCGTGCTGATCCGCAAGCGCGAGACCTGGGCATTCCTGATCGGCAAGTTCCTGACCGACCCCGTCTGGTGGTTCTACCTGTTCTGGCTGCCGAAATGGCTCAACGAATCGCGCGGGATGGACATGCAGCACATCGGCCTGCCGCTCGTCTGCATCTATGCGCTGACGACGGTCGGCAGCATCGGCGGCGGCTGGATTTCGTCGACGATGCTGCGCTCCGGCTGGAGCGTGAACGCCGCGCGCAAGACCGCGATGCTGATCTGCGCATGCTGCGTGCTGCCGATCGCGTTCGTATCGCAGGTGCAGAGCCTGTGGGGCGCGGTGCTGATCGTCGGCCTCGCCGCCGCCGCGCACCAGGGCTGGTCGGCCAACCTGTTCACGACCGCGTCGGACATGTTCCCGCGCCGCGCGGTGGGGGCGGTGGTCGGCATCGGCGGGATGGCCGGCTCGATCGGTGGCGTGCTGTTCTCCGAGGTGATCGGCCAGGTGCTGCAGCGCACGGGCCACTACTGGGTGCTGTTCGCGATCGGCGCGCTCGCCTACCTGCTGGCGCTCGCGGTCATGCATGTGCTCACGCCGCGCATGGCGCCGGCGAAGCTCGATGCGTAATGCCGTGAATCAGGCCGCGATGAATGCCGCAACCCGCGCCGCCGGGTGCGGCGCACGGCTTGGCTCAGCGGGCCTCGGCCGTCGATGCGCGCACGATCAGCCGCGGCTCGAACATCGAGTAGCCGGCGTCCGCGTGGCCCGCGAGCGCGTCGATCAGCTTCTGCATCGCGAGCTCGCCCATCTTCTCGCTCTGGATGTCGACGGTGGTCAGCGCGGGCGCCGCGTATTCGCCGTACGGCACGTTGTCGATGCCCGCGACGGACACGTCCTGCGGCAGCTTGAAGCCGAGCGACGCGGCCTCCTTCATGAAGCCGAGCGCGATCAGGTCGTTGTAGCAGATCACGGCCTGCGGGCGCTGCGGCCCGAGCATCACGCGCGAGCACGCGCGTTCGCCGGCTTCGGCGGTGGGCGCATGCGCGTCGTGCACGTCGAGCGTGAGGCCCGCTTCCGCGAGGCAGTCGCGCGCGCCCTGGATGCGTTCGTCGTTGATGCGCGCCTGCCCGAAGCCGAGATAGGCGATGCGCCGGTGGCCGAGGTTCAGCAGGTGGCGCGCGAGCATGTAGGTCGACAGCCGGCTGTCGATGCCGACGCCCGGGATCGGCAGGTCGGGGCTGCGCCGCAGCAGCACGAGCGGCTTGTGCAGATCGAGCATCCACTGCAGCTCCGCGTCGGGCAGGCGGGAGCTGATGATCAGCCCGTCGACGCGCGGCGCGAGCGCCTCGATCAGCGCGCGCTCGCGCGCCTGGTTCTCCTCGGTGTCGACGAGCAGCAGCGTGTAGTCGTGCTGCAGCGCGACCCGGTTCGCGCCTTTCACGACGTTCGTGAAGTGCGGATTGCTGATGTCGAGGATCACGAGGCCGATGGTGCGCGTGCGCCCCGTGATCATCGAGCGCGCGAGCGGGTTCGAGCGATAGCCGAGCTGGTCGATCGCGGCCTTGAGCCGTGCCTCGACCGCCGGCGAGAAGCGCTGTGCGCCGTTCACGTACTTCGACACCGTCGCGACCGACACGCCGGCTTCGGCGGCGACGTCGCGAATCGTCGGGGAAACTTTTTTCATGCGGAGGGTAACGTTTTCTTCGCTGAGCACGGGATTGTGGCAGAAAAAGCCGGTGTGCGGCCCAGTGTGAGTGGTCGGCGCAAAGTACAAGCGGGGCGACGGCTTGGGTCATTGACGTCGCGCCCGCATCAAACCTATAGTTGGAAAACGTTTTCCAATTCAGCCAGTTTCAAGGAGAATCGATGAACGCCTCAACCACCGAAGCCGGCAAGCCGTTCCGGCGCCTGCTGCTGACGGGCGCAGCCGGCAACCTCGGCTGCCAGCTGCGCGGCGCGCTGGCCGACTGGGCCGACATCGTGCGCGTCAGCGACGTCGCGCCGCTGGGCGAAGCGGCCGCGCACGAGGAAGTCCGCGGCGTCGACCTCGCGGACCGCCAAGCGGTCATGGCGCTCGTCGACGGCGTCGACGCCATCGTGCATTTCGGCGGCATCTCGGTCGACGCGCCGTTCGACGACCTGCTCGAAGCGAACATCCGCGGCACGTACAACCTGTACGAAGCCGCGCGCAAGCATGGCGTGAAGCGGATCGTGTTCGCGAGCTCGAACCACGCGATCGGTTTCCATCCGGTAACGGAGGTGCTCGACGCCGATTCGCCGCAGCGCCCGGACAGCCTGTACGGCGTGACGAAATGCTTCGGCGAGGCGCTGTCGCGCTACTACTTCGACCGCTTCGGCATCGAGACGGTGTGCGTGCGGATCGGCTCGTCGTTCGAGGCGCCGAAGAATCCGCGCATGCTCGTCACCTATCTCAGCTATCGCGACCTGATCGAGCTCGTGCGCTGCTCGCTGCTGACGAACCGCGTCGGGCACGTGGTCGTGTACGGCGTGTCGGACAACCCGGTGAAGTGGTGGGATAACACGAAGGCGGGCTTCCTCGGCTTCCGCCCGCGCGACAGCTCCGAGCCGTTCGCCGAGCGCTTTCCGCTCACCGCGCCCACCGCGGACTACGACGATCCGGCGCAGCGTTACCAGGGCGGCGGATTCGTCGTCGGGGAGCCGATGGAGCGGCGCGAATAGGTGCTTCGGAGAACGGAACGTGTTAGCGGCCCAACTCGCCGATCGCAGTTTCGATGATCGACTCGAGTTCGGACCGCGCACCACGCGCCGTGGTGACACCCGATACGGCGATGCGGTGCCGAGGCACGTAGTAGACGACGGTTCCCCAGAAGCCGGCATGCGAGTAGCACACGGTGCCGCCGATCTCGCTGGCGGACACCCCGAGCCGGTATGCGTCGGCGCCTTCGTGTGCGTCCGCCTTGAGCATTTCGGCCAGCGTCTGCGGGTTGTCGAACACCCTGCCTTCGAACAGATCGGCCGCCAGCGACGCGAGATCGCGCGCCGACATCACCAGCCCGCCGCCGCCATAGAGGTCCATCGTCGCGTTGACGGCCGTCATTTCGTAATCGCCGTAGAACTGGCGCGCCCGTGGCTCGACATGCGACGGCGGTTGCTCGATCAGCTCCCACCATGTCGAACGCAAGCCCCGCGCGTCGAAGCGCAGTGCGTCGCGCACCACCGCGGCAAGCGTTTCGCCGGTCGCGCGTTCGACGATGTCGCCCAGCAACACGTATCCGGTATCGGAGTACCGGAACCGCGCGCCGGGTTCGCTTTGCGGGCCGGCATACCGGGCCGACAGGCGGACCTGTTCGTCGCGGGTCCAGTGGTGGGACGGATCGGTGAGCACCGTCTGCATGAAGCTCGGGGCGTCGCCGTGGTCGTACAGTCCCGCACTGTGATTCATCAACTGGCGCACGGTCATCGATTCGGTGCGATAGCCGCCTGCCTGCAGTACGGCAATGAGGCTCGGCGTCGCGACGGACGCGATCGACGCATCGAGGTCGATCCTGCCTTGCTCCCAAAGTCTCAGCACGGCGGCTGCAGTGAACATCTTCGTATTGCTGGCGACCCGCAGCGGCGTGTCGATGCCCAACGGCCGGTTGGCGGATGCATCGGCCATGCCGTATGCCGTTCCCCACGGCACCGGGGTTCCGTCGCCGGTCACGAAAATCGCCATGGGCGCGCTGGCCCGACCTAACGCTGCAATCACTTTTTCTTGTTTCAAGCAGATCCTCCGCAAGGATGACGTTCGAGAGGCCGTATCGTCTCACAGCCGCGGGCGCTCGACGGGGCGGCCGCCTGCTTCAAACCCCCGGCGCATGAAACCCCGGCAGCTTCGGAATGCGCTCGGCCATGAACTGCAGGAACACGCGCGCCCTCAGCGGCGGGTAGCGGCGCGACGGCGTGATCAGGTGAACCGAATGCGGCGGGCTTGTCCACTTGGGCAGCACCCTGACCAGCCGCCCCGCATCGATCAGGTCCTGCACGACCCACGCCGGCGCACTGCCCAGGCCGATGCCCGCGAGATAGCATTCGCGCAGCGCGACCGAATTGTTGACGCGGTAGCGCCCGTTGGTCGGGACGACGATGGTCTCGGCGCCCTTGCTGAGTTCGAGCTGCGCGCCGACGGCGGCGCGCGCATAGCCGACGAACGGATGCCTGGGCAAGTCTTCCGGCCTGCGGATGCGCGGCGCGCGCTGCAGGTAGTCGGGCGTCGCGACCAGCACGCGCGGCGACCACGCGACATGGCGGGCCACGGCATCCGGGGGAAGGGCGTTGCCGATGCGGATCGCGGCGTCGATGCCTTCCTCGACGAGGTCGATGATGCGATCGGTCAGGTTCAGCTCGACCTCGATCTCCGGATACTGCGCCAGGAATTCGAGCACGAGCGCGTTGAGGCGCAGCTCGCCGAGCCCTGTCGGTGCGCTGACCGTCAGCTTGCCGACCGGCCGCTGCGCCTGGCCGCGCACGTCGGCGACGGCGTCGGCATAGGTTTCGAGCATCTGCTTGCAGCGCTCGTAAAAGCGCCGGCCCTCGTCGGTTGGCGTCAGGCTCGTGGTGGTCCGTTGCAGCAGCCGGACGCCGAGGTGCTTCTCCATCGCGGAGACGACCTTGCTCATCGTCGGCTGACCGATCTTTTCTTCGCGGGCAACCGCCGAGAAGCTGCCCAGCTCGACGGCGCGCGTGTAGAGCCACATCGATTGAAGCGAATCCAAGTCATTCCCCTGTGGAATAGGCCGTATGCGATTTTCGCGCATTCCATCCAGGATTGGCATGACGTAACGTTGCTTCACCTTCACTTCTTTCGACAGGAACACCATGCAATCAGCCACGCAATCGCCGCTCGGCGGCGCGCACGTCGTCGTGTTCGGCGGAAGCTCGGGAATCGGCCTGGCGGCAGCGGCGGCGGCCAAAGCGCGCGGCGCCGACCTCACGCTCGTCGGCCGGACCCCCGCGAAACTCGACGCCGCCGCGCGAGCGATCGGCGGCGCGCGCACGGCGGTGGCCGACATCGCCGACAGGCAAGCGGTCGCCGCAGTGTTCGCCGAGATGGCCCGCGTCGATCATCTCGTCATTACCGCGGGCAGCTTCATCGCCGGCAAGCTGGCCGACACCGATGCCGACACGCTGCTGGCCGCGCTGCATGAACGCATCGCCGGGCCGATCCATGCGATCAAGGCCGCGTTGCCGCTGATGCCGCCCACGGCGTCGATCGTGCTGACGAGCGGGCAGCTCGCCGATCGTCCGTCGGGGCACGGCACGTCGGTCATCGCGGCGGCGGTGCGCGGCGTCGAGGCTTTTGCGCGATCGCTTGCGCTGGAACTCCGGCCGATCCGCGTCAACGTCGTGTCGCCGGGGCTCGTGGATACGCCGCTGTTCGACGCGTTCGGCGCGGACACGCGCGCCGCGATCTTTGCCGACGCGGCGGCCACGCTGCCGGGCGGCCGGGTCGGCCACGCGGATGAAGTCGGCGAGGCGATCGTGTTCCTGCTCGGCAACCGCTATACGAATGCCGAGATCCTGCATGTCGACGGGGGCGGGCGCTTCGCCTGACGCCGGCGCTGATGCCGACGCCGATGCGCGACGGACGTCATGACGACGCTGTTGCGGCCTCCGCGCGCGCATGCCACTGCCGCACGTAGTCGGGCGTGCCGGCCGGCGCGGCGTCCGCGATCGGCGCCTGCGGTTGCAGCGCCAGCGGCAGCACGCCGGCCCATACCGGCAGCGACAGGTCGGCCTCGGCATCGTCCGGGCCGCCGGTGCGGACCTTGCACGCGGCTTCCGCGAGCGCGATGCGCAGCACGGTGGTTGCCGCGAGTTCGTTGACGCTGCCGGCGCGCACTTCGCGCGAGCGGCCCGGCGCGAGGCGCTCCATGAACGTGTCGAGCGCCGCGGCCTTGGCGGGGCCGTCGACCGCTTCGAACGCGCCGTAGATCACCGCCGATCGATAGTTCATCGAATGTTCGAACGCCGAGCGCGCGAGCACGAGCCCGTCGAGGTGCGTGATCGCGACGCAGACCTGCGCGCCGGTGGCCGCCAGCTTCAGCATGCGGCTGCCGTTGGAGCCGTGGATGTACAGATGATCGCCTTCGCGCCAGCACGCGGTGGGGATGCAGTGCGCGCCGTGCTCGTCGGCGAATGCGATGTGGCACAGGTAGGCCGCGTCGACGATGGCATCGAGCGTCGCGCGGTCGTAGTGGCCGAGCTGCGCGACGCGACGGATGCGGGTGCGCGTGGAGGGCGGGGGCGTGTCGAGGGTGGTCACGGCGGGGTCCGGTGTGCTTGTTCGTGAAGCGGCACACGATAGGGCAGTCGTGGCACTATTTGTAGACCCAGGAATGCGCCAGATCTTGGAGCCACGAAGCGTCGCCATGCGGCGGGCCGCGCCCGCCGCCCCATCCGGCCTCAGAAAATAAAGCCGGTGTTCACGAACTTCGAATGGTGATCCGACACGATCGCATCGAGCAGCTGCTTGCTGTTGTCGGTCTGCTTCGCGGCGACCATCGAGCGGATCGAGAACGCGCGCAGCGCATCGCTCACCGACAGCGTGCCTTCCGCCGAATCCTTGCGGCCGGCGAACGGGAACACGTCGGGCCCGCGCTGGCACTGGCAGTTGATGTTCACGCGGCACACCTGGTTCACGAGCGGATCGACGAGCGCGCCGATCTGCGCCGGGTCCGAACCGAAGATGCTGACCTGCTGGCCGTGGTCCGACGTCGTCACGTAGTCGAGCGCGGTGTCGATGTCGTCGAACGGCGCCACCGGAATGATCGGCCCGAACTGCTCCTCGCGGTACAGCTTCATCCCTTCCGACACTGGATACACGACGGCCGGATAGAACAGCGTCTTGCTGAACACGCCGCCGGAGTCGTTCACGACCTGCGCGCCCAGCGCCTTCGCGTCGTCGATCGCGTCGGTCATGTACGCGGTGCGGTGCATGCCCGGCAGCGGCGTGATGCCGACGCCCTTCTCCCACGGCATGCCGATCTTCAGCTGCGCGAGCGCGGCCGTGAAGCGCTTCAGGAATTCGTCGACGATCGAGCGGTGCACGAGCAGCATCTTCAGCGCGGTGCAGCGTTGCCCGTTGAACGACAGCGCGCCGAGCAGGCATTCCTTGACGGTCAGGTCGAGGTCCGCGTCGGGCAGCACGATCGCCGCGTTCTTTGCGTCGAGCCCGAGGATCGCGCGCAGCCGGTGCGACTTCGGGTGCTGCTTCTTCAGGTGATCGGCCACCTTGCTCGACCCGATCAGCGCCAGCACGTTGATCTTGCCCGACGCGAGCATGTGCGGCACGACCACCGCGCCCGGCGCGTAGATCGTGTTGATCACGCCCTTCGGGAACGCGTCGCGGAACGCCTCGAGCAGCGGCTCGAACAGCAGCGTGCCGTACTGGGGCGGCTTGAACACGACGGTGTTGCCCATCAGCAGCGCGGGGATCAGCGTCGCGAAGGTCTCGTTCAGCGGGTAGTTGTACGGCCCCATGCACAGCACGACGCCGAGCGGCGTGCGGCGGATCTGCCCGATCGTGCCCTCGGCGATCACGAAGCGCGAGTTCGCGTTGTCGAGCTCCTTCAGCGCGTCGATCGTCTGCAGCATGTAGGTGACGGTGCGGTCGAACTCCTTCTGCGAATCGGCGAGGCTCTTGCCGATCTCCCACATGATCAGGTTCACGACCAGCTCGCGCTGCGCAACCATCCGCCTGATGAAATCCTGCATGCACGCGATGCGCTGCTCGACCTTCATCGTCGGCCACTCGCCGCGGCCGGCGTCGTACGCGCGCACGGCGGCGTCGAGCACCGCGTCGCTCTCCGGCTCGCCCATCACCGGGTAGCTGCCGATCTCGAGCTGCTCGACGCTGCCGTCGGGCCGGCGCACGCACACCGGCGACAGCACGGTCTTGCTCGCGCCGTCCCACGGTTTCAGTTCGCCGTCCACGAGCGACACGCGCTGGTGGATCGGGGTGGTCAGCCGAACGTCGGCGGGGATGTCTTCGAGGGCGGGAAACAACTGCTGCAGGGAGGCGGAATCGGGCATGACGGTCTCGGTTGACTGGGTGTCCGTGATGGACGGGCGATGCGGAATCCTAGGCTGGACGATCCTCGATCCTGAATCGCCATCATGACGCCCGCACGACGAGGCGTCACGCGCAGGGCCGGCGAAACCGGAATGGAACCAGTTCCATTAAACCGGAACGCCGAAGCGAATGCAATCGCCGGAACGGTTGGCGCAGCCCCGGACCCCGAAAGGCACGTGCCGCCATCCACGACGTTTGGTCTATCGTTCCTGATTGCGTACGGACCCGGGATGACCCCGGGTCTCGCGAGGACTCAGGTTGTTTCGATCCACACCCAATTCAACGAACAGTGAGGGCGCAACCATGGTGTACGTACTGGAAATGTCGACCGATGCCGATATCCGGCAAACGCAGCTGAATGCGGCCTGGGGGAATGCGGTCACCCGATTTTCGTGGGGGCAGGTGAGCCAGGGCGGGCTCAATATTCCCGGTGGTTCGACGATCATCGTCGTGGCCCATGGCAACAATTCCGAAATCGGCAACGCGGCGGCCGGCATCGTGGATGTCGATGAAGCGGTTCTTCTCGCAACGGTGCACTCGTGCATGGCCGCGAACGCGGCGCCGGCGCGCGTCTATCTGTCCACGTGCGGCAAGGGGCTGGCCATTTTTACCGCACGGGTCCGGATTACCGCGACGCAAAACCAGGTGTGGCGCGGGGTGGCGCTGTTCGGGCACCACGAGGCCGTTTCCGGCCCGGTGCCGCCAGCGACCGCGCTGGCATGGAGCCAGATTTTCTGAAGTCGCGAAGGCGGCCTGCACCCGGCACGACGTGGCGGAATCGGACCGGGTCGGGTGCGCCGATGCCCATCGCAAACGTTTTGCTTTGCACGGATTAGGCAGATAATGAGCGCGCGCGACAGCGCCAACGATAACCACGCGGACCTGAGAGCTTACGAGGAACAAGCATAAGAACAACCGCCATGATGCCCGTACCGGGTCTGGCGGGCCGGTGCGCCGGGCCGGAGCGATCCGGTCCGGCGCGTGCCGGACACGCGGCGGTGGCTGCGGCCCGCCCGACCGTCACTCGACGTCTTCGTCGTCGATGTATCCGTTCCCGTCTTCCAACCCGTCCCGCCCCGGCGCCGCATAGGCGCTCGCCTGCTCGAGCAGCCATGCCCTGAACAGTTCCAGCGGCTTGCTGTGGCTGAATTCCGTCGGATACACGAGGTAGTACGCGGAATCCTCGGCCGTCGCCGCGTCGAACGGCACGACCAGGCCGAGCTGCTGCAACTGCCCCTCGACGAAGAATTTCGGCACGAGCGCGATGCCGAGCCCGGCCGTGGCGGCGCTGATCAGCATCGTATGCAGCTCGTAGCGCACGCCCTGCATCGTGCGGGTGTCCTCGACGCCGAGCGCCTCGAACCATTGCGCCCATGCGCCCGGGCGCGTCGTCGAGTGCAGCAGCGGATACGCGAGCAGGTCCTGCGCGTGCTTCACCGGCCCGTCGAGCAGCGCCGGCGAGCAGATCGGCACGACTTCCTCGCCGAACAGGTAATCGGACGACGTGCCGGGCCAGGTCGGCTTGCCGTAGTGGATCGCCGCCTCGAAGTGGGTGTCCTCGAACGAGAACTGGTCGGTGCGGCTGCCCATGTTGACGCGCACGTCGGGCGTGCGGTCGTAGAAGCTCTTGATGCGCGGGATCAGCCAGTGCGACGCGAAGGTCGGCAGCACCGCGAGCTCCAGGTAACCGCCGCCGCTGCCGTGCGCGATGATCGACAGCGTGTCGCGGTCGAGCGTCTCGAGCGCGCGCCGCACCTGCGTGCCGTACAGCTTGCCGGCGCGGGTCAGCACCACGCGCTGCTTCACGCGCGCGAACAGCCGCACGCCGAGGCTCGCTTCGAGCGTCGCGATCTGCCGCGACACCGCGCTTTCGGTCAGGAACAGCTCCTTGGCCGCGTGCGTGAAGCTCTCGTGGCGCGCGGCGGCTTCGAAAGCCACGAGCGCGCCCATGTTCGGGATCTTGAATTTGCGCATGAAGGTCGATTCGTCTGATGAACGGGCCGGCGCCGCACGAGGCGGGGCGCCCGGCACATCACCGTCGATAGTTCCAAAAACTCATTACGTGTCAATTTAATCTCGCTTTACGCCGGTCTGCAACCCTTTGAATAATGCATCCCACGCAAGGCCGGGTGCCCTTCGGGCGGCTGGCCGACGAGTTGCCGGCGCCATTGCCGGCCGGTCCCCCGACGAGAATCCATGATGCGCAATCCGAATATCGAGAGCTTGCTGACGAAGCTGCTGGGACAGGCGAAAACCGACGCCCTGTTCGCGACCCTGAACATGCCGGCCATTCTCGACGAGTGGGAAGACGGCGTCGTGACCCGCGCGGAAATCGCGCAGGCGATGAACATGGCGCTGTTCGAGGGGCTGCTCGAGCGCTCGGCGAACGGCCGCGCATATACGGCCGACGCGATCCGCGACGGCGGCTCGGTGTATTTCGACCACGGCGCGCTGCGCACCGTGCGCTGGGCGCACAACGGCGCGCTGCCGCCCGGCGAGGCCGCGTTCACGCGCATCCTGCGCCCCCTCGGCTTCCGCCTGAACGGCCGCTATCCGCTCGACAAGCTCGGCATGACGGGCCGCGCGTATGCGCACGAGGATGCGCCCGACGAGATCGCGCAGTTCTTCGTCAGCGAGCTGCATCCGGAGCGTTTCTCGAAGGAATTCCAGCAGGCGGTGACGAACGTGATCGGCACGTCGCGCGATCCGCTGACGCCGGCCGCCGTCGCGCTGCTGTGGGAAGTCGAGCGCGAAGGCTGGCTGTCGCTCGACGCCGCGCATGAACTGCTGCCGGTGATCGTCGGCGCGTTCGCGCGCCAGCACGACGTGCCGAACGAACTCGACTACGAGACGCTGCTGCTCGAATCCGCCGAGATGGCGTGGATCTCGACCGAAGGCAATGCGTTCAACCACGCGACTGACCGCGTCGAGGACGTGTTCAAGCTGTCCGACGACGAGAAGGCGAAGGGCCGGCCGATGAAGCCGGACGTCGAGCGCTCGCGCTCGGGCCGCGTGTTCCAGACTGCATATCGCGCCGACGTGGTCGCGCGCGAGTTCCGCACCCGCGAAGGCGGCGTCGTGAAGCGCAACGTGCCGGGCTCGTTCTACGAGTTCATCACGCGCAAGCGCACGTTCGACCAGGCGCAGCGCCGCTGGGTGACGGACCTGCGCTTCGATGCCGGCAACGCGCAGGGCATCTTCAAGATGACCGCGAACGCCGCGAAGTAATCGTGAAGCGCGCGACTCCGATCGAAGTCGGGCAGGAGCTGCTCGACACGCTGGCCGCCGACCTGCGCACCGCGGTGCGCGGCGAGGTGCGCTTCGATGCCGGCTCGAAGGCGCTTTATGCGTCCGACGCGTCGAACTACCGGCAGGTGCCGCTCGGCGTCGTCGTGCCGGCCGACGCGGAGGATCTCGTCGCGGCGCTCGGCGTGTGCCGGCGCTTCGACGTGCCGTTCCTCACGCGCGGCGGCGGCACGTCGCAGAACGGGCAGTGCGTGAACGTCGCGGTGGTCGCCGATACGAGCAAGTATTTCAATCGCGTCGTGTCGGTCGATCCGGATGCGAAGGCGGCCGTGGTCGAGCCGGGCGTCGTCTGCGACACGCTGCGCGACGCGGCCGAAGCGCACGGCCTGACGTTCGCGCCGGACCCGGCCACGCACAGCCGCTGCACGCTCGGCGGGATGATCGCGAACAACTCGTGCGGCGCGCATTCGGTGATGGCCGGCAAGACGGTCGAGAACGTCGAGGCGCTCGAAATCCTCACGTACGACGGCGCGCGCTTCTGGGTCGGCCCCACGCCGGAGCCCGAGCTCGACGCGATCATCGCGGAAGGCGGCCGGCGCGGCGAGATCTATCGCCGGCTGCGCGACCTGCGCGATCGTTATGCGGATCGCATCCGCAACGAGTTTCCGCAGATCAAGCGGCGCGTGTCGGGCTTCAACCTCGATCAGTTGCTGCCGGAGAACGGCTTCAACGTCGCGCGCGCGCTGGTCGGCACCGAAGGCACCTGCGCGGTCACGCTGCAGGCGAAAGTGCGGCTCGTGCACAGCCCGGCGTGCCGCGTGCTGCTCGTGCTCGGCTTCACCGACATCTTCACCGCGGCGGACGCGGTGCCGCACTACAACCGCTTCACGCCGATCGCGATCGAGGGCCTCGACCGCGCGATCATCCGCGGGCTGCAGGCGCGCGGGCTGAAGGCCGACGAGATCGCGCTGCTGCCGCCGGGCGATGCATGGGTCGTGCTGGAGTTCGGCGCGGATACCGTCGACGCGGCGCTCGCGCAGGCGCGCGAAGCGGAAGCGTATTTCAACGGCGGCAGCGCGGGGCAGGATGTCAGCGGCTTCGTCGTCACGGAGAAAGCGAAGCAGCAGAAGATCTGGTCGATCCGCGAAACCGGCGCGTCGGCTGTCGCGCTGTCGGTCGACCCGTCGAAGCCCGATCCGATCGCCGGCTGGGAGGATGCGGCCGTCGATCCGCTGCGGCTCGGCGATTACCTGCGCGCGTTCCAGGCGCTCGTCGACCGCTACGGCTACGAAACCTGCCTGTACGGCCATTTCGGCGACGGCTGCGTGCATGCGCGGATCACGTTCGACCTGCGCAGCGCGCAAGGCGTGCAGGTGTGGCGCGGCTTCCTGCGCGAAGCGGCGCAGCTCGTGGTGGACTTCGGCGGCTCGCTGTCCGGCGAGCACGGCGACGGCCAGGCCAAGGCCGAGTTCCTGCCGATCATGTACGGCCCGGAACTGATGCAGGCGATGGCCGAATTCAAGGCGATCTGGGATCCCGCGAACCGGCTGAACCCCGGCAAGGTGATCAACGCGTATCGCGCCGACGAGAACCTGCGGCTCGGCCCCGCCTACAAGCCGGTGACGCTGCAGACGAAGCTGACGTTCGCGAGCCCCGAGGGCGACGGGATGCAGCGCGCGATCGAGCGCTGCATCGGCATGGGCAAGTGCCGCTCGCTCGACGGCGGCACGATGTGCCCGAGTTATCGCGCGACGCGCGAGGAGAAGTTTTCGACGCGCGGCCGTGCGCACCTGTTCTGGGAGATGTTGCAGGGCGACGTGATCAAGGACGGCTGGAACAGCACCGAGGTGAAGGAAGCGCTCGACGCGTGCCTCTCGTGCAAGGGCTGCAAATCCGATTGCCCGACGCATACCGACATGGCGTCGTACAAGGCGGAATTCATGTCGCACTACTATGAAACCCATCGCCGGCCGCGGCAGGCGATGTTCATGGGGAGGGTCGGACAATGGGCGCCGCTGGCGAGTCGTTTTCCTCGGCTTATGAATTTTATGACCTCGACCCCGCCCTTGGCGCGTATCGGCAAGTGGATCGCCGGCGTCGCGCCGCAGCGGGCGCTGCCGGCGTTCGCGCCGCGCCCGTTCCGGGCGATCGCGAAGCGGCAGGGGATCGGGCAGCGCACGGGCGCGACGCCGGCCCGCAACAAGGTCATCCTGTGGGTTGACACGTTCAACGAGCATTTCTCGCCGGACATCGCCACGGCGGCGGCCGACGTGCTGACGCGGCTCGGCTTCGACGTCACGTTGCCGAGAAAGCGCCTGTGCTGCGGCCGGCCGCTATACGACTACGGGCTGCTCGACGAGGCGCGCGCGCTGCTGCGCACCGCGGTCGACGAACTCGCCGACGAGATCCACGCGGGCGTGCCGGTCGTCGGGCTCGAGCCCGGCTGCCTGTCGGTGTTCAAGGACGAGCTGCTGAAGCAGCTGCCCGACGAGCCGCTCGCGAAACGCCTCGCCGCGCAGACCTTCCTGTTCTCCGATTTCGTCGCGCAGGCGGAATTCGCGTGGCCGCAGCTCGACGCGGACGTGATCGTCCACGGGCACTGCCACCAGAAATCGGTGTTCGGGATGAAGGGCGAGACGGCGCTGCTCGACAAGCTCGGCGTGCGCTGGACGCTGCTCGATGCCGGATGCTGCGGCATGGCCGGGACGTTCGGCTTCAACGAAGCGCATTACGACCTGTCGATGAAGATCGGCGAAGGCAAGCTGCTGCCGCTCGTGCGGCAGGCGAGCGAGCACGCGATCGTCGTGACCAACGGCTACAGCTGCCGCGAGCAGATCGAGCAGGGCGCGGGGCGTACGTCGCTGCATATCGCGCAGCTTGCGCAGCGGGCGCTCGGGGTGTGATGCAGGCGTCGACGCCGGGCCGGGCGTCGAAGCCCGCGCGTCAGTACGGCAACGTGTCGGTAGCGAAGGCCGACTGCTGACGTTTCAGCTCCTTCAGCCAACGCTTCAGGCTCCCGAGGTCGTCGAACAGCGGCATCTCTTCCTTCAGATCGCGAATGCCCTGCTCGCGCCTGACGATTTCACGCGCGAGATTGAGCAACACCGTGTCGGGAGAGACTTCGACGTACGGAGAAAGTCCGTAGGCGAACCTGAGGTGGGATTCCACGTGCCGGATTTCCTGGTCGAGTTCGGCGACTTGCTCCTTGAGTATCTTGTTGTAGTGCTTCAAGCGATCTTCGCTGATCTGGTTGATCGCGTGCTGGTCGATGTGCTCGAGTTCGAGTTGCAATTCCAGCAGTTTCAGCAGATCGTTCTTGTCGTAAGCCTGGTTAACGCGCTGCATCAGCGCAGTCTTGCGCTCGCGCTCCAGTGGGTCGGGCTCTCGATCGGGATGCAGCGCGCTGGCGAGCTTGCGATAGACGTCACGGATCGACTGGCTCAGCTCGACCTGTTCGGCTTGTTGCTGCGACTCCTTGGCAAGCTGCTTCGCCGATTTTTGCCGTTCGGCCCGCCGCGCTTCCCGCGCCCGCCTGTTGGCCTCCTCCCGAGCCTGCTGTTGTTCCAGCTTCGCCCGAACGTGTTGCAGGACTTCGTCATGCGCGCTCATGTCGAGATCGTCGTCGAGCTCGACGCCGAGCATCGCTTCCAGCTCGGCCTTCATCGTCGCGAATTCGGCGGCGATTTCGACGTCGTAGTTGGTCCCACCATGCCGGTTGTAGATGGCCTTCAACCGCGCGTCGTCGTTTCCGTCGAGCAGGTCGCCGGCGAGGCTGGCGATCAGCGTCGAGATCGTGCGTTGCTCGGCCTTGGTCAAGCCTTTCCGGCTGCTTGCCTCGTCGAGCCGGAAAGCCATCGTGGTGCGCAGTTCCGTCCACGCGCGTTCGAGCGGCAACAGCTCGTCCACATACCGCTTCTGGAACGCGGGCATGACGTGCTCCCATGCCGACAGGCGCTTGCGGCGCTTCTCGATTTGCTTGATCAGTGCGTTGAATGCCTTCTGCCCCTTGGACAGGACGGCCTTGCCGGAGTCCGACGCGATGCTGACGGACCGGCTGTTTGTGCGGGGCATGGCGGCTCCTCTTTGCGGCTGCGGTGCATGAAACAAGCGGCCATTCTAGCGCCTGAGCGCCTGACGCTTGTCGCCTGCCGGATCGCGCGTTCGCCGCGACTTGATGACTATTGTGCACAACATTGTTCCGATATTTCGTTTGCTGCGCGGGTATTGGCTACCCACAATCGGCTCACCTCTTTCGCGGTGAAAGGCTCCCGGAGACGGCGCCGCGCCGCGCATCCGCTTCCCCCCAGAACGAAGGAATGCCCCGATGAAGTTCCGAATTCGCTCCCTGTCCGGCGTGGCGCTTGCCGCGGCGATGCTCGCGCTCCCCACGGGCGCTGCCCTTGCGCAGGAAACGGTCGTCAAGGTCGGCGTGGCCGGCCCGCTGACCGGCGGCGGTGCCGCATACGGCAAGGACATCGAGAACGGCGTGCGCATGGCCGTCGACGAAGCGAACGCGACGCGCCCGACGATCGGCGGCAAGCCGGTGAAGTTCGTCGTCGCGTCGCAGGACGACCAGAGCGACCCGCGTGCCGGCGTGCAGGCTGCGCAGCAACTGGCTGACGCGCAGGTCGCGGTCGTGATCGGCCACTTCAACTCGGGCACGACGCTGCCGGCCTCGAAGATCTACGCGAAGGCGGGCATTCCGATGATCACGCCGTCGGCGACCAATCCGGAGATCACGCGCGCGGGCCTCGGCACCGTGTATCGCGTGATCGCGACCGACACGCAGAACGCCGGCAACGCGGGCGCGTATGCGGCGACGGTGACGAAGGCGAAGCGGATCGCGATCATCGACGATCGCACCGCGTTCGGCCAGGGCGAGGCCGACGAGTTCGAGAAGGCCGTGAAGGCGAATGGCGGGACGATCGTCGCGCGCGAGTTCACCAACGACAAGGCCGTGGATTTCAGCGCGCAGCTCACGAAGGTCAAGGGCGTGAATGCGGACCTCGTGTTCTTCGGCGGCCTCGATGCGCAGGCGGCGATGCTCGTGAAGCGGATGCGCCAGCTCGGCATCAAGGCGCAGTTCCTCGCGGGCGGCGGCGTGATGAACGCGAACTTCATCCGGCTTGCCGGCGGCGCGGCGGAAGGCGCGTCGGTGTGGGAGTACGGGCAGCCGCTGTCGCGGCTCGAGAAGGGCAAGCTGTTCGAGACGAAGTTCAAGCAGAGGTACGGCGTCGACATGCTCGCGTATGCGCCGTTTGCTTACGACGCGACGTGGGTGGCGATCAAGGCGATGCAGAAGTCGAATTCGGCGAAGCCCGCGGATTTCAACGGCGCGCTGAAGGGGACGAGCTACGACGGCATCACTGGCACGATCGCGTTTACGGAGACGGGCGACCTGAAGAACCCGAGCTCGACGCTGTATGAGGTGAAGAACGCCGCGTGGCAGCCTGTCACGACGAAATCGTCGAATTAAGCGCGTTTGTGTGGAGACTTTCGCGGTGAGGCCGGACGTGCTGAAATACCGTGAGCGATCGGGCATGAACAACCTTCGGGCGCGGCCGGCTGGCTGCGCCTCTTAAGCACAACTGGAGTCAGTCGTGAGTTCTCAAGTCGTCATCGTCGGCGGTGGTGTGATCGGCAGCTCGATCGCCTATTTCCTGCGCGCCACCGATCCGACGGTTTCCGTGACCGTCATCGAACGCGATCCCACCTATGCAAAATCGTCGTCGGCGCTGTCGGCCGCGTCGATCCGCCAGCAGTTCTCGACGCCGCTGTCGATCGAGATGTCGCTGTTCGGTATTGAGTTTCTGCGCACGATTGGAGAGCGGCTCGAAGTCGATGGAAATCGGCCGTCGATCGATCTGCATGAAGGCGGGTATCTGTTTCTTGCGACGCCGGCAGGGGATGCGACGTTGCGTGAGAATCATGCGCTGCAGACGAGGCTGGGTGCGGATATCCGGTTGATGGATGCGGGTGAGTTGCGGGCGAAGTTTCCTTGGTTGAATGTCGATGATCTCGTGTCGGGTGCGTATGGCGTGAGTGGCGAGGGGTGGTTCGACGGATACGGGCTCGTGCAGGCGCTGCGCAAGAAGGCGCAGGCGCTTGGGGTGCGGTATGTGGCGTCGGATGTGACGGGGGTTGTGCGCGATGGGCGGAAGGTGACGCATGTTGTCACGAGCAATGGCGAGCGTTATGCGTGCGATTCGATGGTCAATGCGGCGGGGGCTTGGGCGCGTAGGCTGTCGGCGATGATGGGGATTGATATTCCCGTTTATGCGCGACGTCGCAGCATCTTCAATGTGTCGTCGCCGGCGAAGCTTGCGGATTGCCCGTTGTTGATCGATCCGACAGGGGTTTATTTTCGGCCGGAAGGGCGGACGTATATCTGTGGGACGTCGCCGAGCCCCGATAAGGATCCCGATGATCTGCCGCTCGATGAGGTCGATCACGACCTGTTCGATGAAGTGATCTGGCCGACGCTCGCGCATCGCGTGCCGGAGTTCGAGGCGCTAAGGGTGGAGAACTGCTGGTCCGGGTACTACGAGTACAACGTGTTCGATCACAACGCGATCATCGGGTATCACCCGGAACTCGATAACGTCGTGTTTGCGAATGGGTATAGCGGGCATGGGCTGCAGCAGGGGCCGGCGACGGGGCGGGGGGTGAGTGAGCTCATTCTTGGCGGGCGGTATGAAACGCTCGACTTGTCGTCGCTTGGCTGGGAGCGGGTGCTGGAAAACCGGCCGATCGTCGAGAAGAACGTCGTGTAGCACGGCGTGAACGCCCGTCGCGAGCGGGCGGGATTCTCCTTGTGTCTCACACTGTTGGCCCGACTTTTGTCGGGCTTTTTTTGTTTGCGGGTGAGCCTTGTGGGGAATGCGGAATGTGCTGCCCGGGCTCCTCTTTGGAGCTGAACCGATTCCATAACAAATATTGACGATGGGTCAGGTGTCGCGATGCGGCTTGTCGCCATGAAATAGTGCTAAATTCGTGCGACAAAACAAACCGAGGGCTGGCTATGACCTACGCGTTTATCCGCGAAGGCGATACGACGTCTCATGGCGGACGGGTACTCGCCTGCACATCAAATAACGTGATGTTCGGCAAACCCATGGCGCTTCTTGGCGACATGGTGTCCTGCCCGAAATGCAAGGGCGTCTTTCCTATCGTCGATGTGAAAGTGAACAGCATGACTTTCGGCGGACGACCAGTCGCGACCGAAGGTGACAAGACAGCATGCGGCGCGTCTCTGATCGCATCTCAAGGTTCGGCGCACGTCGAGCAAGTGTCGGGTGCTGCCGGCAATGTCGGCGGCGGTAAGAGCGTCATCCCGCAGCAAGAATCGACGTCGGGTGGTGTATATCGCGGCCGGTTCCAGGTGGTGGACGAAAAGACGGGCAATCCTGTCCCGAACCATGCGTACTCGTTCCAGACGCCTGATGGCGCGACCGTGAAGGGTACTACCGATACGTCCGGCTTTACCCAATGGCACGAGGCCGATGTACCTGCATCACTTCGGTTCGAGTCATCAGCGGGGACAACGTAATGGGTGGCGACGGAAAGTGGAATCTTGGCGGGATGTCGGGAGATGGGCAGACGAACAAGGTCTATCTGAAAAGCGGGTTCACGGCCGAGGACAAAGCGAAGCTCTGCGCGCTGATGTGCCATTGCAAGGACCATGCGGGCAAGTCGGCAGACGGCAAGGATCTGCGGCAAGTATGCGTTGCGAACGAATTGAAGGATGAAGACAAGGGCTATACGACCAGCGAATACAAGGCCGAGCAGAAGTACAACATGGCGGCCGACCCTCCCGAGCCGATCATGAGCCCCAACACACCGAACAAACCGCACGGCTGGTTGCCGAAGTGGATCGAGGACAACTGGGTGGGCAAATACGAGACCGGGGTCGGAAACGTGCGAATTCCCGACGTCGTGGTCGTCAAAGATCCCGCAGCCATCCCGACGCAGGATAATCTACGTGCAGTCGTCGAGATGAAGTTCGACGGCGATCCCTACTCCGAGATGCATGACAAGTTGGATCGAAGAATTGCCGGAAAATCCGCCGAACAAGTGCTGCTCACCACGAAGAAATGCGGTTGCGGAAAGGACCGCAAAGAGAAGGCATCGGCGACCGAAACTGCACCGGCGACAGCTTCGAGCGGGCAAGATAGCGAACTTGCCGCACCGAAGGCGGCGCCCTGGGACCCGATGGACGAATTCGATCCGATCGGGAACAAGTCGCGCGGCATCCTGCGGCCGCCGTCCCCGTCCATGCCAATTCCTGGCGGATCACCTGGATCCGCGTTACTGTTCTGACGACCATGACAGATCAAGCTTTTATCGAGTGGGCCAAGGCTGCGCAAACCGACGCGCTGATCAAGAGCGAGCTGCTCGATCCGAATGGCGATCACGATTACATCGGCGCCGCACTCGTCGTTCGCGCAGCGATGTATTTTCCCGACGCGCATACGCCAGAAGTTCGCGCGGCGATTGTGAAGTGCTTTCAGGCGTATTCGGCGTTTGCGGGTGAGCGGCTCAAATGGCTTACGCGAGACGGTCGGAAGGCAGTCAAGCTGAAGGACGGGAAGATCGAGGAGACCGTCATCACGAATGTGCCGGACGATCAGGCTGTTACCGCATACGTGTCGTCGGGCGAGAAAGCGAAGGATGCCGGGCTATGGGAATTCCGCGTGTTCGGCTTGCCGAAGTGGATGGAATCGATGCCGACGGGCGGGGCGAGCACACTGACCTTTTCTGTACCAGTGCCTTTCCTGTTTGCCTATCCCGGCGAGTTCCAGAAGCTGTTCGTGCAAGTCGCTCGCTTACTCAATGTGTATAGCGGCTACGCGGGGTATGCGGTCAATCTGAGTCTGACCGAACGCGACGAGAATGCGTCGACCGAATATTGGCTGTCTAAACGTAACATCGCGCTCGACGTCGGCGAGCCGATGGTGAGCGCCGACCACCTTCGCGAGAAGATCAAGACAGTTGCCTGGCTGACTGCTATCGATAAAAAGATGCTAGAGAAGGTGGGGGGGCTTGCGACTCTTCGTAATGAGCTGCCCCCGGAGTGGTTCGCGTTCTATGACGTCAATGGCGGTGTTGCGATTCAGTCCGGCCCGGAACCCCTTCCGGGGGATTCGGATGATGCTGGCGGAAAAGGGCTGCCTGTTTTGCCGCCGAACTATGTGGTCCTCAATGCGGCGTTGAAGGACGTCCGTGTCGAATCGGTTTGGAGACTGCAACGTGGAGTGTGGGGCGGCCCGGCTCCGTGTTATGACACGATTCCTGAAAGCGATGCGTGGGTTCGTCGATTCGATGTCGAAGACGCAGATCTGCTCGCATATAAGGCGAAACTGTTGAAATTGCCGAGTCTCACTCCCGAGTCCGTACTTCCCGAACGGCTTTGATGGTTGAGACATCGACGAGGCGCGATAACAGGATCTTCGGTGAGATCCCGTCGGCCGAATTCGCCCGTCAGTTGGGTGTATACGCCCAACTGACGGGACAGCAGGAAACCGAAGACTAACATTGCACTTGGCGCTGAAGACCGCTACTGCCAAACACAAAAGAAAACTCACTTGCCAAGTGGCTACAAGAAACGCCTCAGGTCAGCCCTACCATCAGCATCCCGAGCCGGAGCAGTCGGCGTAACAAGCAAGGGCCGCTTCGCGTGGCCCTTGCCGCCAGACGGCTGAATTCTCGCGAACACGCCTGACCGCCGGGGCGCTATCGCCCCGGCCCTTGCCTCGGATGTCGCGCCGCATGCCGACCGTCACCTTTAACAACTGTCATGGCCGCAAGGGCCTTGAAGCTGCAACGTGCCTCGCGAAACAATGGAATGGATTCGATTAACGGCAGCGCACGGGCGTTTCCAACGCTTCCCCCAGCCCCGCATTTGATGACCAAACTCGTGCAGGACGCGAAACAGCGACGAGAGGCCGGGGCATGACGGTCCGCCGTCGAGCTTCTTTCGTACGATGACGCCGTTACGACGCCCGCACTTCCGCCAGCAACTCCGGGTGACGATCCAGCACTTTCAGCAATTTCACGAGCGCGAGCGGTGGCTTGGTCTTGCCGGTTTCGTAGCGGGAAAAGGCATTGACGCCGCCGCCGAAGATCTCCGCCGCCTCGCGTTGATCCAACGACAGCTTCTTACGCACGGTCGCGATGAACTTCGGGTCGACGATCGCAGCGTTCACCTGCTTGTTGAACGCCGTCACCGCTTCGCCGAAACGCGTCGCTTCCGCCATGTCCAGCACGGATTCGCCGCACGCCGGGCAGAAGTCGCCGGTCACCGCGGGAATCGTGGTCGACTCGCCTTTGTAGGTATACGGAATGTCTCGCGTATCGCGGACGAGTTTCGCGGCACCGCATGCAGGGCATTTCATGTTTACAGCTCCTTGAACGACACGATCAGCACGTCGTCAATCACGGTCAGTTTCAGATATACGCTGCCGTGTACGGTGCGAGGCCGGTACACATCCTGCCAGATCGTATGGTCGGCGTAGGTCGTCATGCTCTTGTAGAAATCGGCGGTCGTGAGCGACATGACGACGCCGACCGCTTCCCGCTCCGTGAAACCAAGTTGTCGAGCACCGATCACCGCGCTCGCAGTCATGCGTACCTTGCCGGCCTCGATGAGCGTCTTGACGTACGTCAGCTTGCAGTGTGCGGTGTGCTTTTCCATGCAGGATATAACCAAAAGGGTTAATTTGGCAAGTTGGTTAATGCGGGCGGGGAGCGAAGACTGCGGAGATTCGGTGGGCTATGAGCACCCGTATACGGGAACGGGCGCAGTTCTCGGACCGATTATCGGGTCTCGGGCCGTGCAATGTAGGCGGATACCGCTTTTGGCAGAGGCAGCCGCGATGCAATTCGCCGAACAACCGTTACGCAAGGGCCTTGAAGCTGCAATGTGTGTGGCGAAACAATCGGGATTCGATTCCAGTCGATTGCGCGTTCGGAAATCGGTGCCGAAACGGCAGAGCAATGGCGTTCCGACGATTTACGCCGCTTCCCGATATTGAGGTGCACGGACTGCTGGCAATCAGGCAACTGCCCCGTGTAGTAGGACGGGAACGCCCGGTGTTGTGGCGGGCGCGATTCTCGTTGTCTCAAGCCATTGGCCCGACTTTGTTTTTGTACAGGAAGGAGGTATCAATTTGATGAGTGGTATGTGATGCTGTAATGATGATGCTCGATGACACTTGAGGACACCGTGCGAATCACACTCGATATCGATGACGACGTGCTTGCCATTGCGCGCGCCCGCGCCGAGCGCGAGCACGTTTCGATTGGTCGCGTACTATCGGCACTTGCACGCGCAGCACTGAGGCCAGCGGGCGACACGCCGGTCGCAACGCGCAACGGCTTGCCGGTGCTGCCGAATGCAGCCATCGCGCGTCCGGTAACGCTTGATCTCGTCAACCGGTTGCGCGACTAGGCCTGTAGATGTTCTATCTCCTTGACGTCAACGTGTTGGTTGCCCTGCCGGTTGATGACCAAACCGCAAGACCTAGTGCATAGATATCGTTTGCCGCAGCCTTAATGACTGTCGACAATCGTGGCTCGATTTCACCGCCGAAGCGCCAGAAGCGCCCCGGCGGCCGGCACCCGGGCGGCTATCCCGGCCACCCCGCCCTCCAGCCCACGACGACATGTACGCGTTCACCCCTTCATTCCAGCACCCCGCCGGCTCGCCGATCCGCGAGTTGTTCAAGTACCTCGCCGAACCCGGGATGATTTCCTTCGCGGGCGGCTACCCGGCCAGCGACCTGTTCGACATCGACGGCCTGAACACGGCCGCCGAACGCGCGTACGCCCAGCCGATCCGCTGCCTGCAATACGGCCCGACCGACGGCCTCGCCGAACTCAAGCAGCAGTTGATCGCGCTGATGTCCCGCCGCGGCGTTACCTGCACACCCGCCGAACTGCTCGTCACAACCGGTTCGCAACAGGGCCTCGACCTACTGCTGCGCGTGATGGTGTCACCGGGCGACGTCGTGCTGACCGAGCAGCCGGCCTACCCAGCAACGCTGCAGGCAATGCGCCTGCAGCAAGCCCGCATCGTGACGATCCCGGTCGACGGCGACGGCCTCGACGTCGATCGCCTCGGCACGCTGCTCGCATCCGGCACGATCACGCAACCAAAACTGCTGTACACCGTACCGACCTTCGCGAACCCCACCGGCGCGACGCTCACGCGCGAACGCCGCCTGAAACTGCTGCGTCTCGCGGTGCAATACCGCTTCCTGATCATCGAAGACGACCCATACGGCGACCTGCGCTTCGCAGGCGAAGCCGTACCGTCGATGCTCGCGCTGGCCGGCGAAGTGGACGGCGCGCGCGACTGGATCGTGCATTTCGCGAGCCTGTCGAAGATCGTCGCGCCGGGGTTGCGCGTGGGCTGGACGATCGCGCCGGCCGAGATCGCGCGGCGCTGCGTGATCGCGAAGCAGACGGTCGATCTGTGCAGCACGCCGTGGACACAGGCGACCGCCGCCGAATACCTGGCCGACGGCGCGCTCGAACGCCATCTGCCGCGCATCACGGCGGCCTACCAGCGCAAATGCGACGCGATGTGCGACGCACTGCAAGCCGGCTTCGGCGACGCGATCCAATTCCATCGTCCCGAAGGCGGGATGTTCGTATGGGCGCGGATCGGCGCGGTGTCGTCGGCCGTGCTGCTGCAGCAGGCGATCGCGAACAAGATCGTCTTCGTGCCCGGCAAAGCGTTCTTCGCGGACAACGTCGACGACGCGTCGCTGCGCCTGTCGTTCGCCGCGCCGGACGTCGACGCAATCCGGGAAGGCGTGGCGCGCCTCGTGCGCGCGTATGGCGCGGCGCTGGCCGCCTGAGGAGACATGACATGAACATCACCGCAAACGACTTCGCATCGCTGGACGCAGCATCGGGCATCGCCGACACCGCGCCCGTCGCGCACCGCTCGTCGCAGATCAGCGCAGGGCCGCAATACGTCGCCGACGTGCTCGGCCGATTCGGCGCCGAGCCTGCCGACGCGGGCGACACGGCACCGGTCGTGCGCGGCTACAACTGATACGACCGATCGAACCGGCGGGCGGTGCACCACGCGTGCGCCGCTGCCCGCTGCCGAAACGGTTAAGCTTGCGCGATCAATACAGACCCATCCGATCGCCGATCATGCCCGCCGCCGACACCGCCCCCGAATCGCTCCCGGATACCTACGCCCGTCTCTGGTCGTGCCTTGAATCCGGCGTAAGCGAACACCGCTCGCCGTTCACGATGCTGCAACTCGCGACGCTCGGCCTCGACGGCGCGCCGAAGGTGCGCACGGTCGTGCTGCGTCAGGTGCGCCGCATCGAGCGTCGGCTGTCATTCCACACCGACGTGCGCTCGGAAAAGGTCGCAGAGCTGCGCCGCGATCCGCGCATCGCACTCGTCGGCAACGATCTCGACGCACTCATCCAGATTCGAATAGAAGGCATCGCATCGATCTGCGACGACGAAGCCGAGCGGCGCGCGATCTGGCAATCGAGCCGTCCGCATACGTTGCTGCTGTATCGCGCGCCGTTGCCGCCGGGAACGCCGATCAACTCCCCCGAGGCTGCGCATGTCGCCGCGAATCAAAGCACAGCACCGGAAGACGACGGCTACGCCAATTTCTGCCTGATCCACGTGACGGTCACGCGCATCGACTGGCTCGAACTCGCACGCGCGGGCCATCGCCGCGCCGCATTCGACCTGCATGACGACGGCTACGAAGCCCGCTGGATCGCTCCCTGATCTGATGACCGAATGACAGCCCCCGCTCAAGGCTGCCCGTCCGCCACCGCCCGACCGATCATCCACTCGCGCATCACCGCAATCGCATCGTCGTCACGCCGCTCGGCCGGATACACGACATAAAACCCCACCGACAGCGGAAACGCGAAATCGAACGGCTTGCACAGCCGGCCTGCCGCGATATCGCGCTCGACCAACGGATCGGTCGCGAGCGCGATGCCCTGGCCGGCGACGGCCGCGTCGATCGCGAGCGACGTCTGGTTGAAGCGCAGCCCCTTGTGCGGATCGACGTCGACCGTCTCCGGCAGCGCGTCGAGAAACGCGGGCCACAGATCGTGCGCGTCATGCAGCAGCACCTGGCCGGCAAGCGCACTCGGCGAAGCGGGCGCGGCCAGCAACGCGGGGCTGCACACCGCGCACACGTCGAGCGTGAACAGCGCGTGCGCGGCGAGATGCTTGCCGAACGGCGGCTTGCCGTAGCGGATCGCGAGATCGACGCCGTCGTGGCGGAACGTCGCGAGCTGCGGGTCGGCGATCACGCGCACGTCGTAGCCGGGGTGCGCGTCGGTGAACTGCGCGAGGCGCGGGATCAGCCACTTCGACGCGAACGACGGTGTCGTGCTGATCGTCAGCGTCGCGCGGCGCTTCACGAGCCGGCCGGTCGCGTCGGCGATCGCGTTCAGCGCGCGCTGCACGTCGGAGAAATACGCGGCGCCGTCGTGCGTCAGCGCGAGGCCGCGCGGCAGCCGCTCGAACAGCTTCAGGCCGAGCACGTCCTCCAGATGGCGCACCTGCTGCGCGACCGCGCCCTGCGTCACGCCGATCTCGTCGGCGGCGGCGCGGAAATTGAGGTGCCGCGCGGAAACCTCGAACGCGCGGAGCGCATTCAGCGGCGGCAGGCGGGAAGGGCGGAGCGGCATCGTCAGGCTGTAGAAAATCTATCGGCTGGCGGCAGAAATACTGGTTCGACAGCCGCAAAGGATGCGCCTACATTACCACCAAGGCGCGCCGAATGGCGGCTGCGCGGCGGCAGGTGTCGAACGAGGAGCACATCGTGACTGTAGAAAAAGTGGCGCTGATCACGGCGGCGGGCAAGGGCATGGGCGCGGCGATCGCGCGCGAACTGGCGGCGGCGGGCTACCGCGTCGCGCTGATGTCGCCGTCCGGCAGCGCGGTGGCGCTCGGCGAGGAACTGGGCGGGTTCGGCATCCAGGGCTCGGTGACGGAAGACGCCGACATCGGCCGGCTGGTGCAGGAGACGGTCGCGCGCTACGGCCGGATCGACGCGGTCGTGAACAACACCGGGCACCCACCGAAAGGCGACCTGCTGGCGATCACCGACGACAACTGGCACGCGGGGCTCGACCTGATCCTGCTGAACGTCGTGCGCGTGATGCGCCGCGTGACGCCGATCTTCCAGAAGCAGGGCGGCGGCGCGGTGGTGAACATCTCGAGCTTCGCGGCGGATGCGCCCGAGCAGCCGATGCCCGTGTCGTCGGCGCTGCGCGCGGCGTTGAGCGCGTGGACGCGCCTCTACGCGGAACGCTATGCGGCCGAGAATATCCGGATGAACGCGGTGCTGCCGGGCTTCATCGACAGCTGGCCGGAAACGCCGGAGATCGTCGCGCGCATTCCGGCTGGCCGGTTCGGCAAGACGCAGGAGATCGCGAAGACGGTCGCGTTCCTGCTGTCCGACGGCGCGGGCTACATCACGGGGCAGAACATTCGCGTCGACGGCGCGATCGTGAAGGCGCTCTGAGCGTCGCAACGGAGGCGGCCGCTCGGCCGCCTGCCTGCTACAAAACCGTACAAGTCAGACAAATCCCGGATACATCAGACCTTTCAAATGGGCGACACCGCGTGGCCGGGGCGCGCCGAAACGGAAGAAAAGATGCGCCCCGGGCGCGCGGCATATCCACTTTCCGAAAGGAGATGCCAAGCGATGTCTTCCACACCGTTTTCCCCGATGCGGCGTCACCTGCTGGCCACGTCCGTGGCCGCGGGCGTATCCGCGATGCTTCCCACCGCACTCCATGCCGCGACGGGCGGCGGCAGCATCCGCTCGTTCACCGCGCACATTCCCGACGACGCGCTCGCCGACCTGCGCCGCCGCATCGCCGCGACGCGCTGGCCGGGCCCCGAGACCGTGACCGACGAATCGCAGGGCGTGCGGCTCGCGCGCATGCAGGCGCTGCTCCGCTACTGGGGCACCGACTACGACTGGCGCAAGGGTGAGGCGCGCCTGAACGGCTTCCCGATGTTCATCACCGAGATCGACGGGCTCGACATTCATTTCATCCACGTGCGCTCGCGCCACGCGAATGCAATGCCGATGATCATGACGCACGGTTGGCCCGGCTCGATCTTCGAATTGCTGAAGGCGATCGGGCCGCTGACCGACCCGACCGCGCACGGCGCGAGCGCCGACGACGCGTTTCACGTCGTCGTGCCGTCGCTGCCGGGCTTCGGCTTCTCGGGCCGGCCGACGAACACGGGCTGGGGCTCCGACCACATCGCGCGCGCGTGGGGCGAGCTGATGGCGCGCCTCGGCTATACGCGCTTCGTGTCGCAGGGCGGCGACTGCGGCTCGGTGATCTCGCACCGGATGGCGATGCAGCGCGTGAAGGGGCTGGCCGGGATACACGTGAACATGCCGGCCACCGTGCCGCCCGACATCGCGACGCTGCTCGCCACCGACGCGCCCGCGCCGGCCGGGCTGTCGCCGAAGGAGAAGGCCGCGTACGACAAGCTCGCGACGTTCTATCGCGACAACTGCGGCTACTCGGCGATGATGGTGACGCGCCCGCAGACGGTCGGCTATGCGCTCGCTGACTCCCCCGCGGGGCAGGCCGCTTGGATGTACGACAAGATCTCGCAGTGGACGTACAGCGGCGGCATTCCCGAGCGCTCGATTCCGCGCGACGAGATTCTCGACGACATCTCGCTCTACTGGTTGACGAACACCGCGACGTCCGCCGCGCAGATCTACTGGGAGGATCACTCGAACAACTTCAACGCGGTGGACATCGCGCTGCCGGCGGCGATCACCGTGTTTCCCGGCGAGATCTACCAGGCGCCGCGCAGCTGGGCCGAGCGTTGCTATCACAACCTGATCTATTTCAACGAAGTCGGCAAGGGCGGGCATTTCGCGGCATGGGAGGAGCCCGAGCTGTTCGCGCAGGAGGTGCGTGCCGGGTTCCGGCCGCTGCGACGCGCGTAGGCGTGGCGTGAAGGGCGCGGGCCTGCTGAAAGGCGGCTCGCGCTCGTCTGAGAGCGCCGTTTTTCGATGGATTTTGAATCGCTGTATGTCGGTATCGAACACAGATACGTTGGGATACAAAGCGTCCGCGCGGTTCGGATATAAATCCGGTGAAGCGATTCCAGCGCCCTTTCCTCAGCGACCGACCATGGAGAACGAGTCATGCCTGATACCGTGAACACCCGCCGCCGCCTGATCGTCGGAACGACGCTTGCGAGCCTCGCCGACTTCGGGCTCGGCACGCTTGCCCACGCGCAATCGGCGCCCGGTGCGTCGCCGAAGCTGCGCGCGGCCGGCGGCGCGTCGTTCGACACGATCCACCAGATCGACGCGGGCGTGCTCAACGTCGGGTATGCGGACGTCGGGCCGAAGAGCGGCCCCGTCGTGTTCCTGCTGCATGGCTGGCCGTACGACATCCACAGCTACGCCGAAGTCGCGCCGCTGCTCGTGGCGGCCGGCTATCGCGTGATCGTGCCGTACCTGCGCGGCTACGGCTCGACGACGTTCCGCTCGGCCGACACGCCGCGCAACGGCCAGCAGGCCGTGACGGCGGTCGACATCGTCGCGCTGATGGACGCGCTGAAGATCGACCGCGCGGTATTCGGCGGCTACGACTGGGGTGCGCGCACGGCCGACATCATCGCGGCATTGTGGCCGCAGCGCGTGAAGGCGCTGGTGTCGGTGAGCGGCTACCTGATCGGCAGCCAGGAGGCGAACCGCAAGCCGCTGCCGCCGCACGCCGAATTCCAGTGGTGGTATCAGTTCTACTTCACGACCGAGCGCGGCGCGCTCGGCTACGCGGCGAACCGCGATGCGTTCAACAAGCTGATCTGGCAGCTCGCGTCGCCGAAATGGCAGTTCGACGATGCGACCTACGCGCGCTCGGCGGCGTCGTTCAACAATCCCGATCACGTGGCCGTCGTGATCCACAACTATCGCTGGCGCCTCGGGCTCGCGAAGGGCGAGGCGCAATACGACGACATCGAGCGGCGTCTCGCCGCCGGCCCGGCGATCACGGTGCCGACGATCACGATGGAAGGCGACGCGAACGGCGCGCCGCATCCGGAACCGGCCGCGTACGCGAAGAAATTCACTGGTAAATATCAGCACCGCACGATCGGCGGCGGCATCGGGCACAACCTGCCGCAGGAAGCGCCGCAGGCGTTCGCCGATGCGATCCTGCAAGTGGAGCATCTGTGATGCGGGCGGGAACGGGCATCCGGTGGCGCGTGGCGGGCGCGCTGCTGCTCGGCGCGCTCGCGGCGAACGGCCCGGCGGCGTTCGCGGAGCAGCAGAAACCGGCGGCATCGCCGATCTACGGCGTGACGATCCCGCCCGGCTACCGGAAATGGGAAATGGTCGCGCCGGCCGAGGAAGCCGCGCCGCTCGACGAACTGCGCGTGGTGCTCGGCAATCCGGTCGCGATCCGCGCGCTCGAACAGGCGACGCTGCCGTTTCCGGACGGCACGATCCTCGTCAAGCTTGCTTACAAGCGCAAGCAGTCCGACGAGTTTCCGCCGGCGACGGTGCCGGGGCAGGCGACGACCGTGCAGGTGATGGTGAAGGATTCGCGCCGCTATGCATCGACGGGCGGCTGGGGCTTCGGACGCTTCATCAACGGCGTGCCGGCCGACCTCGGCCAGCATCAGACCTGCTTCGCGTGCCATCAGGCGCGCGTGAAGAACCACGACTTCGTGTTTACGCGGCTCGCGCCGTGACGTGAAGCGTCAGTGAAAAGCGGCGTGTCGTGATCGGCACGCTGTTTTTCGCTGTGGGTTGCGGTTGGGTCTTCGAACTAGAAATCAGCGTGTTCGGGCGGCGACGGAATTTTCCGTGACTTCACGGCTAAAGTTCGCGTCGAACGATGCCGTAATCACAGGGCGTCGCAAACGTTTGAGCATCGCCACAAAAATGAAACCGCGGAAGATCGTGGCCCGATCGAAGTTCGACCTGTTGCCGCTTCCCGCTGCGGATCGCGACAGGATCTCGCTCGAGTGCCATCTCGCACTGTGTACCCTCCAGGCCGGCCAAGGCGATCGCCATACGGTGGTCGGGCTGACCCATGCGCTGGTCGCGGCCTACTTTCTGCTGGAGGCCGGCGTCGAGGACGGGCCCGACAGCCGCGACACGTTTGCCGCGGCGCAGGAAGCGATCAATCAGTGCGATTCGGCAGCGATCGTCGACGGCCGATGTGCGCCGGCGACGGCCACCTCCTCGGCAGCAATCGGCGGGTTGCTCGCGCTCTACGATCGGCAGTTGCGGCGCGCGCCGCGCGCGACGGTCGCACAGGTCGTCGGGCAGGTGGACGCGTATTGGCGGAAATCGGGCGGCGTGACAAGCGATGGGGAATCGCGCGCTGCCCGGTAGGGCTTCTGACCAAGCCGACGGGTGATTACGCCGGGCTTTCAAGCACTCGGGGTGTCATAGGGCCCCCATCCGCGCTGGGCGGATAAGCGACCTCCATCATCCAGCCATTCAACGAAGTTTCATGCGTGGTCCCGGGCGGCGTCGCAATGACGTCGACATGTCCGTTGCCGCAGGCGCGTGACGTGAATCGCCGACGCGGCCTCGCGTGATTTTGTATCCCACTGTATCTGCGGCCGTCCTGGAAAAACGGGCATGCACCGGGCCCCTGTTCCGGAAACATCCGGGATACGTGGGCGCGTTCTACTGTCGACATGCAGAAATCGTTCAGTAAGCGACGTTGAGTCGGATACCGAATGATCGACTGCTCACTTTCCTTCAGGAGAACGTTGATGAAAACCGCCCGAATCCTCGCTGCCGCCCTGCTTGCCGTCGCACCCGCGCTGTCCTTCGCCGATACCGGCCACGGCCTCACCCGCGCCGACGTGCGCGCCGAACTGGTCCGGCTGGAGCAGGCCGGCTACAACCCGGCCCGCAGCGAACCGCATTACCCGGACGACGTCGCCGCCGCGCTGCAGGCCGCGCGTTCCGACCAGAACGGCCCGTCGAAGTCGGACGGCGACAACGTGGCTGCTACGCCCGCGCCGGCCCCGCATCGCGACATGGTGCAGGCGCGCGCCGCACACCACGACACGCTTCCGTCCGACGACCTCTACGCGCATTCGTGATCCGTTGCCGCCTGCGCCGCCCATCGGCGGCGCTTCATGTGAACAACACGACAGAAAGGAGCATGACAATGGTTCGAAAGATGCAACGGGTGCTGGTTTCCGCCGCGGTGGTCGGCGGGCTGTTCGGCGCAGCGGCGGCGCATGCCGCGCCCAGGGACGATCTGAAAGGCACCAACGTCGTGCTCGTGCACGGCGCGTTCGCCGACGGGTCGAGCTGGAACCGGGTGATTCCGCTGCTGGAAGCGCGCGGGCTGCACGTCGTGTCCGTGCAGAACCCGCTGAGCTCGCTCGCCGACGACGCGGCCGCCACGAAGCGCGCGATCGACCAGCAGCAGGGGCCGGTCGTGCTGGTCGGCCACTCGTGGGCCGGCGTGGTGATCAGCGACGCGGGCAATAACGACAAGGTGAAGTCGCTCGTCTACGTCGCGGCGTTCGCGCCCGACAACGGCCAGTCGATCGCCGACGTTACGCAGGGCCTGCCGCCGCCGGTGTGGGCCGGCGAACTGCGCAAGGACGCGGGCGGGTTCGCCACGCTGTCGGACAAGGCGATCGCGCAGGATTTCGCGCCGGACCTGCCGGCCGCGCAGCAACGCGTCGTCGCGGCGACGCAAGGGCCGTGGTACGGCGGCTGCATCTCGGAGAAGGTCACGCAGGCCGCATGGCACGCGAAGCCGTCGACCTTCGTCGTCGCGACGCAGGACCGGATGATCGATCCGACACTGCAGGAGGCGATGGCGAAGCGGATCGGCGCGACGCTCACGCGCGTGAACGGCAGCCACGTCGCGATGCTGAGCCAGCCGAAGGCCGTGGCCGACGCGATCATCGCGGCGGCGGAGCGCGCGAAGCACGACGCGCAGTAAGCGGATGCCGCGCCGCCGGCGTGCGGCGATGTCGGCCGGCCGGCGCAGCATCCGATTGCCATTATCGACAGCTCATCGAACCAGCACTGGCGGGGGCTTCCGGATCGCCGCAGTACAGCAGGTGATAGTGCTGCGGATCGCTATAGAGGGCGTGGAAGCCCGTTTCGACAAACACCGACACCAGGTTGCCGATCACCAGCGCCGCGAACAGCCAGGCCGCGAGCTTGACGAACGGTGACCGACCCGCTTCGCCGGACCTTGCCACACCGACGCGGATCGTCTGCAGGCGGGCCTGGAAGGCGAGCATCAGCACGCAATAGATGATGCTGGCGGTCAGCACGACATAGGACGCGGTGTACATGTGCATGCCCAGGATCGCACCGCCATAGGGCGGCGTGCCGGGCAACACGTGCAGGAACATCTGCATCAGGCCGATCAGGCTGCCCACCAGCGCGCCGACTGCGCTCAACGCGTAATTGGCCGTCGACGGATTCCGGCTCCATACGTTCAACATCAGTCCCGCGCCGAGCAGCATGAAGGCGACCCGCTGGAGATTGCAGAGCGAGCACGGCAGTTCACCGTGCGCCAGCTGGAAATAGAACGCGACGAGCAGCACCGCATTGACGCCGTATAGCGCCAACACATCGATCAGGCGATTGGCTTTCATTGTTTGACCTCTTACCAGGAACCGTAGGTGGCGAACTGCGGAATGTGATGTGACCCATGATGAATGGCCCATACCGCGACCAGCAGCGTGGTCAGCCACCACGTCGTGCTGGCGGCCCTGTCGCGCCCCAACAAGGACAGCACGAGCGCCACGGTGGCAGACAGAAATGGAATAAACCCGATGAACATGATTGACCTCGATTATTTGGAAAGGGTCGCCAGGCAAGGCGCATGAAACAGGCCGCCGTGCAGCATCCCCCGGCACGTGCGCACGATCACCATGGTCCACAATCCGCCCAGCAACACGGCGAGCAACGTGCCGAATACGGCGAATCCAACAAAGCTGGTTGCGTGGTAGAGGCTCAGCGACGCGGCGGTAAAAACACCCAGCGGAAACGTGAAACCCCACCAGCCGAGATTGAATGGCAGTCCTTCACGGCAATAGCGCATCGTGAAGAGCACGGCGCAGGCCAGCCACCAGAGACCGGCGCCCCAGAGCAGGAGCGCGCCGGCAATGCCGAAGTCCCGCGCCAGCACCGCCACGCTGGCCAATGGGGTACCGGCGAACGCGACAGGCGCGGCCTGACCGAGCGTCAGCAGGCCGAGCGCCCCGGTGCCGATCGGGCCGAGCGTCAACCAGCTGGACGGACCAAGGTCGCGGTGCGGCAATTTATGGATGACGAGCCGGAAGAACACGATCGTCAGGATCGCGAACGCGAGCGGTACCGAGATCGCCCACAGCACGTACCCCGCGCCGATCAGCAGGCGGGCCTGCGCGCCGACGAAATGCGGCGCGAGGGTGGCCGCGCTCGACGCCGCCACTTCCGGTGCGACGATCGGCAGCAGCAGGACCGCGGTCACGCGCTCGAACGCATGCCCCTGCTCGGTGAACATCATGAACGGCACGCCGATCGCGACGACGACCGACAGCAGCGCATCGAAGCACCACAATGCGTACGCGAGCGCATTGGCCTCGGCGTGCCCGTTCGTGAACAGGACGATGCCGTTGATGATCGGCACGAGGCCCATCGGCACCGCGCCGAGAAACATCGACTGGACCGGATGGCGCAGCAGCGGCCGGATCGTTTCGGGGAACCGGATCGCCCGTGCCGTCAACATCGCGGCAAAGGCGAGATACAGCACGATGTCGATGGCCCACAACGCCGACGCCAGCGCACGCTGCCCGCCGAAGTGCACCGGCAGCCCGGCGAGCACCAGCGACACGATGCCGTTGCCCATCGTCACCGCGAACCAGTTCGGCGTGAACTGCCTGACTCTTTCGGACAGGCCACGCGGCGCGTGTACCGTCAAATTCATCTTGGTCATTCGATTCTCCCGTTCGAGGAACTGCATGACTGGATTCTAGGGAGCGGCTTTGTATAATAAAAATACATCGTTTCGATAGTTTCTATATCATTGCTATATACATCGATGAACTTCACCCACTTGGCCGCGTTTCACGCGGTTGTCGAAACCGGCAGCGTCACGGCGGCATCCGAAAGGCTGCACGTCAGTCAGCCCGCGCTCACACGAGAGATTCGAGAACTCGAGGAACGGCTGGGCGTGACGCTGTTCGACCGCATGCCGCGCGGCATGCGGCCCACGGAAGCGGGCCGGCTGCTCGCCGACTATGCGGCGCAAATCTTTTCGCTGGCCGATGTGGCCGAGGCGGCAGTCGGCGAGTTCGCCGGCCTCACGAGAGGCCAGCTCGGCATCGGTTCGAGTCGGACGATCGGCGTGTATCTGCTGCCGGCCGTGTTGGACGCATTCCGCACGCGCTATCCGGGCATCACGGTCGATCTCAGGATTTCGAACAGCGAGAACATCGAACACGCCGTCCTCGCGAACGAGCGCCAGATCGGCATGATCGAAGGGCCTTACGACAACGCGGCATTCGATGCAGCCGTCATCGGCCGGGACGCACTGATCGCGGTCACCGCACCGAGTCACCCGCTGGCCCGCAAACGTCAATTGACTGCCGATGCGATCGGAAAGGCCGAACTGGTCATGCGTGAACCCGGTTCGGGAACGCGAACGGTCGTCGAGCAAGCGTATGCGCAGCGGGGGCTGACGTTGGATCCGAAGCTGTCGGTCGGCAGCGCCGAGGCCATCAAGCAACTGGTGAGGCTCGGCAATGCGATCGCGTGGGTCTCGCGCAGCACCGTGACCGAGGAGCTTGCGTCCGGCGCGCTTGTGCAACTGCCTGTCAAAGACCTCAAGATCGAGCGCAATCTCTGCATGATCTGGCGAAAGGGCGGCAGTTTGAGCCCGAGCGCGCACGCGTTTCGCGAACTCGCCACGGACGTGTTCAAGCGCGCGCGGTGACCGTCAACGAGCGGCGTGGACCGCGTCGCGCTGCTGCGCGGCGGCCCGCGCCGCGACCCTCGCTTCGGCCGCCTGGAGGTCGTCAGGATAGTGCGGATCGTCGCCGGCCGCGGGCTGGTAGCCGGCCCGCTCGAGTCGTACCAGGTCGGCAATGACTTCGGCACGGGTCAAGGGTGCCGAAGTCGTTTGCGCGAAGCTGGCGGTGGCACTGGCGAGCGCGGCAGCAGCCAGCGCGAAACACATGAGCGATTTCATATCGGTATCCTTAATAAAATAAGGCGGCGACCAAACTGAATTGAATCCATCGAGTTCGAGCGCGGAGATCAAACCATGGACACGTTGATCGCTTCGCCTGCCTGGGTCCCCGTCAAGCTTGTCGACGGGGCAATGTTGATATCCTAGGTGCGGACGCCATAGATGAAAAATATATCGTTGGTATCGATTTGATGCGTTATTGATATATGAACACTGACGCGCCGTCCTGCGCGTCGACCTTCTTCCCCCTGTTCCCGCCTTCCGCGTCGATGCCTCGGCATCTGTCGCGCGACAAACCGCACCAATCCGCCCGATAGCGCACAACCGCGATAGCAATTCATCCGGCGCAGATTAGGAAATGAATTTTTATTGGTTCTGCATCCCGGCACGCGCTCGCATAGTGGCGATGACGGCTATAGACAGCAGGCAAGCTGCACCGGCCGCCTATCCCAGCGTTTTGGTTCGGACGAACCGACAAGGAGACGTCATGACGTATGCAGTGGAAGAACGAACCGCAGCCCGGCCAGCGCTCGACGACGCCCGCGCGGCTGCGGCGCAGGCGGGCACGCCCTATGCGGGCGGCGTGGCGCCCGACATCGCGTGGGCGCTGTTCTCGGCCGGTGATGCCTTGCTGGTCGACGTGCGCACGGCCGAAGAGCGCAAGTTCGTCGGCCATGTGCCGGACACGCTGCACGTGCCGTGGGCGACCGGCACGAGCCTCACGCGCAACCCGCGCTTCGTGCGCGAACTGGAAGCGAAGACCGGCAAGGATGCGCTGATCCTGCTGCTGTGCCGCAGCGGCAACCGCTCGGCGCAGGCCGCCGAGGCAGCGGCGAAGGCCGGCTTCACGCAAGTGTTCAACGTGCTCGAAGGCTTCGAGGGCGACCTGGACGAACAGCAGCGTCGCGGCAGCCGCAACGGCTGGCGCTTCCACGGCTTGCCGTGGGCGCAGGACTGAAACACGGCCGATACGGGGAGAAGCGACAGTGGCCGCATTCGACATCGACGACATTGTTCAATCGCTGCAGGCCGAGCGCCGCGCGTGGCGGGAAAGGCAGCGGCGCTCGCTGGAGCCGGGCGGCCGCGACCTGCCGGCGCGCGAGGCGCTCGCGCAGATCATCGGCGCGCTGAAAGGCGTGCTGTTTCCGATGCGGCTCGGCCCGCCCGACCTGCGGCAGGAAAGCGAGAACTTCTACGTGGCCCACGCGCTCGACGCGGCGCTGAACGCCCTGCTCGCACAGGTGACGCTGGAGCTGCGTTACGCGGCGCGCCAGCGCCACGCGGACGCACCGGCCGACGAACCGGCATCCGCGGCCGTGCAGGCGTTCGCCGCGCGGCTGCCGGAGATCCGGCGCCTGCTCGACAGCGACGTGCTCGCGGCGTTCCACGGCGACCCGGCGGCCGGCAGCGTCGACGAAGTGCTGCTGTGCTACCCGGGCATCCTCGCGATGATCCATCACCGGCTCGCGCACGAGCTGTACCGGCTCGGCCTGCCGCTGCTCGCGCGGATCATCGCCGAGCAGGCGCATGCGGAGACGGGCATCGACATCCATCCGGGCGCGCGCATCGGCGGCGGCTTCTTCATCGACCACGGCACGGGCGTCGTGATCGGCGAGACCGCGATCATCGGCGAGCGCGTGCGCGTGTACCAGGCGGTGACGCTCGGCGCGAAGCGCTTCCCGCGCGACGCGGCCGGCCATCTGGAGAAAGGGCTCGCGCGCCATCCGATCGTCGAGGACGACGTCGTGATCTATGCGGGCGCGACGATCCTCGGCCGCGTGACGATCGGGCGCGGCGCGGTGATCGGCGGCAACGTGTGGCTCACGCAGGACGTGCCGCCCGACGCGAACATCACGCAGGCCGTGCTGCGCAGCGAGGGGCTGCACGCGTCGCAGGCGTTGCAGGCACCGCGCGCGCCGGCCGAGCGGGTTCCCGTTGCGCAGGGGGCGTCATGAGCGACCTGATCCATCGTTTCGGCGCGACCGTGCGCCGGATGCGCGAGGCGCGCACCTGGTCGCAGGAGCAGCTCGCCGAGCATGCGGGGCTGAACCGTTCGTACGTCGGCGAGATCGAGCGCGGCGAGGCGATCGCGTCGATCGTCACCGCCGACAAGATCGCGCGGGCGTTCGACGTGTCGATCGCAACCTTGCTGCCGGGCGCGACCGACGCGTTGGCCGCCTGACGACGCGGCGCGCAATTCCGCTTTTCCCCATCGATTGCGCGGCATGCCGGCTATAGCATGTTGAGCCGGCAGGTGCGTGCTTCCGATAATCACCCCGCTTCATAAGCAATCCTGTTTTTCATCTTTAGAACCCGGAGCCACACATGTCGACCGTAGCAAGCGGCTCGGCTGCGCTGAGCGATCACGCCGCCCGCCAACTCGCGAACGCCACCAAGACCGTTCCCCAGCTGTCCACGATCACGCCGCGCTGGCTGACCCACCTGCTGCAATGGGTGCCGGTCGAGGCCGGCATCTACCGCCTGAACCAGGTGAAGAACCCGGAGGCGGTGCGCGCCGCGTGCACGCAGCTGGAGGACGAGCGCATCCTGCCGCGCACGTTCGTGCCTTACGAGGAGCAGCCGCGCGAGTATTTCCTGAACGCGGTGAGCACGGTGCTCGACGTGCATACGCGGATCTCCGATCTCTACAGCAGCCCGCACGACCAGATCAAGGAACAGCTGCGCCTGACGATCGAGACGATCAAGGAGCTGCAGGAAAGCCAGCTGATCAACAACCCCGACTACGGCCTGCTCGCGAGCGTGACCGACGAGCAGCGCGTGTTCCCGCTGACGGGCGCGCCGACGCCGGACGATCTCGACGAGCTGCTGACCAAGGTGTGGAAGGAGCCGGCGTTCTTCCTCGCGCATCCGCTCGGGATCGCCGCGTTCGGCCGCGAATGCACGCGGCGAGGCGTGCCGCCGCCGACGGTCAGCCTGTTCGGTTCGCAGTTCCTCACGTGGCGCGGCATTCCGCTGATCCCGTCGGACAAGGTGCCGGTCGCGGACGGCAAGACCAAGATCCTGCTGCTGCGCGTCGGCGACAAGCGGCAGGGCGTGGTCGGCCTCTACCAGCCGGGCGTCGCGGGCGAGCAGGGGCCGGGGCTGTCGGTGCGCTTCATGGGGATCAACAACCAGGCGATCGCGTCGTACCTGATCTCGCTGTATTGCTCGCTCGCGGTCCACTCGCCGGATGCGCTGGCTGTCCTCGAAGACGTCGAAATCGGCAAGTACCATGACTATCCCGACACCTACCGTTAATCCCGGGCGGCCGGCGGGCGAACTGCCCGGCGCCGGCGCGCTGCCGCATGCGCCGCTGCCGGCGGGCCTGCCCGATCCGGCGACGCTCGCGCGGCTCGCGTCCGAATTCTTCTCGACGCCGCCGGGGCAGGCCACGGCACCCGGCGTGTCGGCGGGCAGCGGCGCGGTGGGCGGCGTGCCGTCGGCGTTGCCGGCGGCCGCGCCGATCCTCGCGTCGGTGAGCAACCCCGCGCCGGCCGGTTCGCCGCTCGCGGGCCCGGGCGGCACGGGCACCGGCGTGCCGGGCCTCGCGCTGCAGGACAAGGCGTTGGGCAAGGTGGCGGGCGCGAACCTCGCGCCGTCCGCGCCGACGCACGTGCTGTCGCTCGGCAACCGCGCACCGGCGCTCGCGCCGCATGCGGCCGCGCAGAACGGCCTGCCCGACAGCGTCGTGTCGATCGCGCCCGCGTTCGAGCCGCGCGTCGGCGGCGCGGCGCTCGGCGTGCCGCAGGCGGCGGGCGCGGTCAACGAAACCGCGCCCGCCGCCGCGCCGTCGCCGTATTACTTCACCGACGGCGCGTTGCAAGGCTGGCAGGCGACGCCGCAGGACATCGTCGTGCCGACGAACGGCGTGGCCTCGCCCGAGGCGTTCGGGCTGCCCGGCGACGACGCGCTGCGCGAGCTGCTCGCGCTGAGCCGCCATGCGCCGGCACAGCCTGCGCCGCAACGCGCGACGCCGCACTACTTCGTCGACGATGCACGGGCCGCCGAACCGCACACGCTCACGGGCGGCGCGCATCCGCCGTTCGACGTCAATGCGATTCGCCGCGATTTCCCGATCCTGCAGGAGCGCGTGAACGGCAAGCAACTGATCTGGTTCGACAACGCGGCGACGACGCACAAGCCGCAGGCGGTGATCGACCGGCTCGCGTATTTCTACGCGCACGAGAACTCGAACATCCACCGCGCCGCGCACGCGCTCGCGGGCCGCGCGACCGACGCGTACGAGCACGCGCGCGACACGGTGCGGCGCTTCATCGGCGCGGCGTCGCCGGACGAGATCGTGTTCGTGCGCGGCACGACCGAGGCGATCAACCTGATCGCGAAGACGTGGGGCGTGCAGAACGTCGGCGAGGGCGACGAGATCGTCGTGTCGCATCTCGAGCATCACGCGAATATCGTGCCGTGGCAGCAGCTCGCCGCGCAGAAGGGTGCGACGCTGCGCGTGATTCCGGTCGACGATTCGGGGCAGGTGCGGCTCGACGAGTATCGCAAGCTGCTCAACGACCGCACCAGGATCGTGTCCGTCACGCAGGTGTCGAACGCGCTCGGCACGGTCGTGCCGGTGAAGGAGATCGTCGAGCTTGCGCACCGCGCGGGCGCGAAGGCGCTGGTCGACGGCGCGCAGTCGATTTCGCACCTGCGCGTCGACGTGCAGGCGCTCGATGCGGATTTCTTCGTGTTCTCGGGGCACAAGATCTACGGGCCGACCGGCATCGGTGTCGTGTACGGCAAGCGCGCGATCCTCGACGACATGCCGCCGTGGCAGGGCGGCGGCAACATGATCGCGGACGTCACGTTCGAGCGCACGGTGTTCCAGCCACCGCCGAACCGCTTCGAGGCCGGCACCGGCAACATCGCGGATGCGGTGGGGCTCGGCGCGGCGCTCGACTACGTGAGCCGCGTCGGCATCGAGAACATCGCGCGCTACGAGCACGACCTGCTCGCGTATGCGACGAGCGTGCTCGCGCCGGTGCCGGGCGTGCGGCTGGTCGGCACCGCGCGCGACAAGGCGAGCGTGCTGTCGTTCGTGCTGAAGGGCTACGAGACCGAGGAGGTCGGGCGGGCGCTGAACGAAGAGGGCATCGCGGTGCGCTCGGGGCATCACTGCGCGCAGCCGATCCTGCGGCGCTTCGGGCTCGAGGCGACGGTGCGGCCGTCGCTGGCGTTCTACAACACCTGCGATGAGGTCGATGCGCTGGTGCGGGTGGTGCGCAGGCTGGCATCGCGACGTTGAACCGGGCGCAAGCGGCTTGCTTGTCGGCGGATTTCGACGTAGCGTGAATCCGCTTCGATTGCCGGCCCCTTCGGGCCGGCAATTGCCATTTCCACTGTTGATGCAGGAGGATCGGATCACATGACGCATTCCACCGAAATCAAGGCGCTCGTGTTCGACGTGTTCGGGACGGTCGTCGACTGGCGAGGCGGCGTCGCACGCGCGGCGGCGCCGTTTCTGAATCGTCACGCGCCGGGGCTCGACCCGTTTGCGTTCGCGGACGCATGGCGGCTCGAGTACGGGCCGGCGATGGAGGAAGTCCGCAGCGGACGCCGGCCTTACGTGCGGCTCGACGTGCTGCACCGGGAGAATCTCGTCCGGGTGCTGGAGCGGCACGGGATCGCCGGCGCGCCGGACACGGAGATCGACGCACTCAACCTCGGGTGGCACAGCCTGGACCCGTGGCCGGATTCCGTCGCCGCGCTGTCGCGCCTGAAGCAGCGTTTCATCATCGCGCCGCTGTCGAACGGGAACATCCGCCTGATGGTGGACGTCGCGAAGCGGGCCGGCCTGCCGTGGGATGCGATTCTCGGCGCGGAAGTGGTGCGCATGTACAAGCCGTCTCCGCAGGTGTACCTCGACACCGTGGACATTCTCGGCCTCGCGCCGGCCGAGGTGTGCCTCGTCGCGGCTCATAACGGCGATCTCGGCGCGGCGCGACGGTGTGGTTTGACGACCGCGTTCGTCAAGCGGCCGACCGAACACGGGCCGAACCAGACCACGGACTTGCGTGCGGAAGATGATTGGGATTTCGTGGTCGATGATCTGGGGGAGTTGGCGACGCGGCTTGGATGTCCGGATTAAGTTCGGATTCCGGATTTTTTGGTTCTTATAGGAACGCGGGGCAGACAGTCGGTGATCGGCCGCAATCGGTCGTTCGACATCGTTGGGGAGATCGCCGACAATCCACCAGAGATGGGCGAAATCAAAACGAAGATCAGATGCGCTAGCGTTGAGTCAGCCCAAGGCACCCGGCAGCAATACAACAGGAAGCGCTATGCCAAATTTCTCATGGGAACCGTTGGATTTTCTTGAGGCACTTGAAGTCGCTCCAATCGAGGAAGAGTATGGGATTTCCTACCGGTATCTCGTTTCGAGAGCGCCACTTCTCTTGAGTCTAACAATATGGCCACTCGATTGCGACGTCGAGCTTTTGCTTAAGAATGAAGGAATTGCAGAGCCGTTTGTTCGGCTCGCCTTGCTGGATTGTCCCGGTGCACGTGTCGTGCGAGACGATCAGCGCACATATATCGAATTTTCTGCCGCAAGGCTGTTCGGAGGGCGTTACGACCATGCACATACGCCGCCCTACGGACTCCAATTGCAAATCCAGCCCTTTATCCAGATCTCGACGTTTTCATACCCCGTCTAATTGACGCAGGAGATCGTAGCGGGTTGGAAGCGCATTTTCAGCAGACTCTGTAGCAGATGGGATGAAATCGGGCCGACTAGAGCTCCTCGTGAGCTGGAAGTCTACAGCGAGGGTGTGCGGAAGTTCGCGGAAGGTATTGCGGAGCGCGACAGTCTGCACGCTCAAGCCCTGACGCGCATTTTGCTGCGGCTGAACGGTGACGAACACGCGCATCGGGAACTGACGGAAGCGCTATACAAGGCCCCATCCTCCCAACACCCACCTCAAATTCCGGAAGATCGAAACCTCGGCATATCCGTATATCGGTTTCGGTGAGAATGGAAAATTTCAGGGGGATGGACAAGGGGAACACTTATCCATCCCCCGTATCGAGTCCGGCTGGACCCAGCGGGCCCGACGCGGCCCCCAGTCAACTCGCAGTCAAGAACCAGCCATCGGGACCATTCCGAAGCAGAGTTTGTAGGAAGCCCCGCGACGCGACATCAGCTTCGTCTGCACCTTGTATCCGATCGGTCCGGACACCGAGTTCGCGGTTCGCGCCGCGAGGACGACCATCTGCTTGGCTGTCAAGGTGATCTCGTCGTCGCCCAGACTCACATCGGCGAGCCCCAGCAGATCGGCGAGTCCGTTCGCAACGATCGGCGCCAGCGCTTCGAGGCACGGCTCGAAGACTACGGCGAGCGGGGGGCCGATCACGGGGATGCTGCCGATTTCTTTGTCCACCCATTGGGCGGCCTGCGCGAGGCCTTTGCCCATTTCCGCCTTGATGCGATCCGCGCTGTCGCCCGCTTGACCGTGTTGCACCAGTTGCACTGAGAGGCGCAATCCGACCGGCTGACCGCGATAGATCTCGAGTAGATCCGGGATGTGGTTGCCGCCGTTGACGTCTTGATAGATTTGCGTGCGCAGGGCGTGGTGCGTCGTTGCGTCGAGCACGCCAAGCACCCCGTACGGGTAGTCTCCCCCCCTGAAGCCGTTGAAGTCGGTTTCGCCGAAGCAAATCAGCCCGGTATAGTGGACAATCACTCCGGCACACTCGATCGCACCGGTGTCCGGCCAAAAATAGATCGTGCCGTGCTCAAAGGTATTCGCGCGGCCGCCTTCCGACATGTCTTGCTCATCGGATGTCGGGAATCCCAGCCACGATGACGGTCCACCGAGCGCGTCATACCGCGCACCGATCGCTCCGTACACGAAGGTGACGTTCCCCTGCGCGTCTGCATAAAGTGCCGCGCCATTGTCATATCGCAGTCGAAATCCATTCCCTACGGTTTCAATGTCGCCGACCTGCTTCCCGGGAGCGCCCCCGAGAGCCCTCAATTTGTCATGAAACCATTTCCGCTCGGGGCGAATGACGACGGGGGGGATTTTGATCGGATGCCCGCCCGGGTTAACAGGCTGAAGCGGTTGATTGAGATCGAGTGGCATGCTTGCCTCCAATTTTTTTGGTTCTTCACGGATTAGCGTGAAGGCGGCGCCCAAAAGGAAAGCGGTGCCCGAAGGAATAGACTGGTTGTGCGACCA
>LOZU01000082.1:0-4082 GCA_001527685.1 Burkholderia pyrrocinia | reverse complement strand
AACCCAGTCGACAGCGACGTGATGCCGGTCGAGGTCGACGTGGACAGCGATGCGATCGAGCTGGTCGCCGTCGACAGACCGGTCGACGTGGACGTCGACAAGCTGTCGATTGCCGTGTTCGTTGCGAACAGTTGCGAGCCGTTGATCGCGTCCGTGCTGGTCGCCGTCACTTGGCCCGCCGCCACGTTCGTGACCTGACGCTCGGCACCCGGCGCGCCCACGCTTACCACGCTCGAAGGCGTCGTACCGGCGTAGTTGTACGTCACGCCGCCGATCGTGCCCGTCGCCGTCGGGTTCGGCGCTGCCGTCACCGAGTTGGAACCGAGCGCGACGTCGTTCGGATTGTTCGCCACCGCGCCGGAACCCATCGCGACCGAACCCGCGCCGTTGGCCGTCGACGTATTGCCCAGCGCCACCGAGCCCTGGCCGATCGCCGTGTTCGCGTTGCCCAGCGCCACCGCGCCCTGTCCGTTCGACGTGTTGTTCGCGCCCATCGCCACCGCGCCAGTGCCGGTCGCGCTGTTCGGGTCGCCGATCGCCACCGCGCCATCGCCGTTCGCCGTGTTGCCCACGCCGATCGACACGGCCTTGCCGCCCGTCGCCGACGCGTTCTGGCCGATCGCGACTGCGCCGCCGGAATTCGCGTTGGCCCCGTCGCCGACCGCGACCGCGCTTGCACCTGCCGCCGTGGCGTTCGTGCCTGCCGCCAGCGCGTTGACGCCCGTGGCGCCGTCGTTGTTGTAGTTGCCTTGCTGCGTGCCGTTGTCGTTCACGCTGTAGTAGTGCGTTTTCGCCGCGACGATGGCGGTCGACGTCGAGGTCGACAGCGACGTGATCGAGCTATTGGCCGACGACAATCCAGTGGACGTCGAAGTCGACAACGACGCGACAGTGCTGTTCGTCGTGGACAATCCGGTCGAGGTCGACGTGGACAGCGATGCCACTGTGCTGTCGGTGGTGGACAATCCGGTCGACAACGAGCCGATCGAGCTGGTCGCGGTCGACAGACCGGTCGACGTGGACGTCGACAAGCTGTCGATCGCCGTGTTCGTCGCGAACAGCTGTGAGCCGTTGATTGCGTCCGTGCTGGTCGCCGTCACCAGGCCCGCCGCCACGTTCGTGACCTGGCGCTCGGCCCCCGGCGCACCCACGCTTACCACGCTCGAAGGTGTCGTACCCGCGTAGTTGTATGTCACGCCGCCGATCGTGCCCGTCGCCGTCGGGTTCGGCGCCGCCGTCACCGAATTGGAACCCAGCGCCACGCTGTTCGCGTTGCCGGCCACCGCGTTCTGTCCCAGTGCGACCGCGCCGGCAGCGCTGGCGTTCGAACCGTCGCCGACTGCGACTGCGCTTGCACCCGCCGCCGTGGCGTTCGTGCCTGCCGCCAGCGCGTTGATGCCCGTGGCGCCGTCGTTGTTGTAGTTGCCCTGTTGTGTGCCGTTGTCGTTCACGCTGTAGTAGTGCGTCTTCGCCGCGACAATTGCGGTCGACGTCGAGGTTGAAAGCGACGTGATCGAGCTGGTTGCGGTCGACAGCCCCGTCGACAAGGAGCCGATGCCGGTCGAGGTCGACGTGGACAGCGATGCAATCGAGCTGGTTGCTGTCGACAAGCCCGTCGACGTCGAGGTTGACAGCGACGCGACAGTGCTGTTCGTCGTGGACAACCCGGTCGACAGCGACGTGATGCCGGTCGAGGTCGACGTGGACAGCGATGCCACTGTGCTGTCGGTGGTGGACAATCCGGTCGACAACGAGCCGATCGAGCTGGTCGCGGTCGACAGACCGGTCGACGTGGACGTCGACAAGCTGTCGATCGCCGTGTTCGTTGCGAACAGCTGTGAGCCGTTGATTGCGTCCGTGCTGGTTGCCGTCACCTGGCCCGCTGCCACGTTCGTGACCTGACGCTCGGCACCCGGTGCGCCTACGCTTACCACGCTCGAAGGCGTCGTACCTGCGTAGTTGTACGTCACGCCGCCGATCGTGCCCGTCGCCGTCGGGTTCGGTGCTGCCGTCACCGAGTTGGAACCCAGCGCCACGCTGTTCGCGTTGCCGGCCACCGCGTTCTGTCCGAGTGCGACCGCGCCGGCAGCGCTGGCGTTCGAACCGTCGCCGACCGCGACTGCGCTTGCACCCGCCGCCGTGGCGTTCGTGCCTGCCGCCAGCGCGTTGATGCCCGTGGCACCGTCGTTGTTGTAGTTGCCTTGCTGCGTGCCGTTGTCGTTCACGCTGTAGTAGTGCGTCTTCGCCGCGACAATTGCGGTCGACGTCGAGGTTGAAAGCGACGTGATCGAGCTATTGGCCGACGACAATCCAGTGGACGTCGAAGTCGACAGCGACGCGACAGTGCTGTTCGTCGTGGACAACCCGGTCGACAGCGACGTGATGCCGGTCGAGGTCGACGTGGACAGCGACGCGATCGAACTGGTTGCCGTCGACAGCCCTGTCGACGTAGAGGTCGACAGAGATGTGATCGAACTGTTGGCTGACGACAATCCAGTGGACGTCGAAGTCGACAACGACGCGACGTTGCTGTTCGTCGTGGACAATCCGGTCGAGGTCGACGTGGACAGCGATGTGATCGAGCTGGTCGCGGTCGACAGACCGGTCGACGTCGAAGTCGACAGGCTGTCGATCGCCGTGTTCGTCGCGAACAGCTGCGAGCCGTTGATCGCGTCCGTGCTCGACGCCGTCACCTGACCCGCCGCCACGTTCGTGACCTGACGCTCCGCACCCGGTGCGCCCACGCTTACCACGCTCGAAGGCGTCGTGCCCGCGTAGTTGTATGTCACGCCGCCGATCGTGCCCGTCGCCGTCGGGTTCGGCGCTGCCGTCACGGAGCCGGAGCCCAGCGCGACGTCGTTCGCGTTGTTCGCGATCGCGCCCGAACCCATCGCGACCGAGCCCGCGCCGTTGGCCGTCGAGGTATTGCCGAGCGCGACCGAACCCTGGCCGATCGCCGTGTTCGCATTGCCCAGCGCCACCGCGCCCTGTCCGTTCGACGTGTTGTTCGCGCCCATCGCCACCGCGCCGGTGCCGGTTGCGGTGTTCGGATCGCCGATCGCCACCGCGCCGTCGCCGTTCGCCGTGTTGCCCACGCCGATCGACACGGCCTTGCCGCCCGTCGCCGACGCGTTCTGGCCGATCGCGACTGCGCCGCCGGAATTCGCGTTGGCGCCGTCGCCGACCGCGACCGCGCTTGCACCTGCCGCCGTGGCGTTCGTGCCTGCCGCCAGCGCGTTGACGCCCGTGGCGCCGTCGTTGTTGTAGTTGCCTTGCTGCGTGCCGTTGTCGTTCACGCTGTAGTAGTGCGTTTTCGCCGCGACGATTGCGGTCGAGGTCGAGGTCGAAAGCGACGTGATCGAGCTGGTTGCGGTCGACAGCCCCGTGGACAAGGAGCCGATGCCGGTCGAGGTCGACGTGGACAACGACGCAATCGAGCTGGTCGCCGTCGACAACCCCGTCGACGTCGAAGTCGACAGGCTGTTGATCGCCGTGTTCGTCGCAAACAGTTGCGAGCCGTTGATCGCATCCGTGCTCGACGACGTCACCTGGCCGGCCGCCACGTTCGTGACCTGACGCTCGGCACCCGGTGCGCCTACGCTCACCACGCTCGAAGGCGTCGTACCTGCGTAGTTGTACGTCACGCCGCCGATCGTGCCCGTCGCCGTCGGGTTCGCCGCCGCCGTCACCGAGCCGCTGCCCAGCGCCACATCTCCCGTATTGTTTGCCACCGCGTTCGGGCCGATCGCCACACTGTTCGTTCCCAGTGCCTGGCTGTCAGGCGCCGTGGAGTTGGCGTGGAAGTACTTGATGCCCTGGCTGTTGATGTTGTCGATCGCCGAGCCGACGTTGTTGACGGTGCTTGTCGTGCCGTTCGCGTTGTACGTCGTATAGGCAGGCGCGCTGATCGTCCCCGTCGCCGGGTCATAGGTTGCGCCACCGCCCAGTGCCGAAGCCGTGCTGCTGCCGAGATTGCCTGTCACGGTGGACAACGACGCGACATTGCTGTTCGTCGTGGACAACCCGGTCGACAGCGACGTGATGCCGGTCGAGGTCGACGTGGACAGCGATGCGATCGAGCT
>LOZU01000081.1:0-50510 GCA_001527685.1 Burkholderia pyrrocinia | reverse complement strand
GAGCTCGGCATCAGCGAAGAGGACGTGGTGAAGAAGGTGATGCTCGGCAACACCGTCGACGGCGTGTTCACGACCGTGCAGGACGTCGCGCAGATGGTGCTGTTCCTGTCCGCGTTCCCAAGCGCCGCGCTGACCGGCCAGTCCGTTGTCGTCAGCCACGGCTGGTTCATGCAGTAGGCCGCGCCCGTTGCCGACGCGCTGTGTCGGCGCCATAAAAAACGCGCTCCGTGGAGCGCGTTTTTTACATCGGCGGGGGAGCGACAGGCGATGCCGCCCCATGCCGGCGAATTACTTCAGGACGGCGGCGACCGCGCTGGCGACCACGTCGAGGTTGCGCGTATTCAGCGCAGCGACGCAGATCCGGCCCGTGCCGACCGCGTAGATGCCGAACTCGTCGCGCAGGCGGTCGACTTGTGCCGACGTCAGGCCCGAGTACGAGAACATCCCGCGCTGTGCGTTGATGAAGCTGAAGTCGCGATCGACGCCGCTCGCCTTCAGGCGCTCGACGAGACCGTTGCGCATCGCGCGGATGCGATCACGCATTTCGCCGAGTTCCTGCACCCACGATGCGTGCAGTTCCGGCGACGCGAGCACGGCCGCGACCACCGCGCCGCCATGCGTCGGCGGGTTCGAGTAGTTCGTGCGGATCACGCGCTTGAGCTGCGACAGCACGCGCGCGGCTTCGTCCTTGCTCGACGTGATGATCGACAGCGCGCCGACGCGCTCGCCGTACAGCGAGAACGACTTCGAGAACGACGACGACACGAATGCGTTCAGGTCCGCTGCGGCGAACAGGCGCACGGCGGCGGCATCGGCCTCGATGTTTTCGCCGAAACCCTGGTATGCGATGTCGAGGAACGGCACGAGGTTGCGCGCCTTGACGACTTCAACGATCTGCTGCCATTGCGCTTCCGTGAGATCCACGCCGGTCGGGTTGTGGCAGCACGCGTGCAGCACGACGATCGTGCCCGGCTCATAGCCGTTCAGCGCCGACAGCATGCCTTCGAAGTTCACGCCGTTGGTCTGCGCGTCGTAGTACGGGTACGCGACGACTTCGAAGCCGGCCGCTTCGAACAGCGCACGGTGGTTTTCCCAGCTCGGATCGCTGATCGCAACCTTCACGTTCGGGTTCACCGTGCGCACGAAATCCGCGCCGATCTTCAGCGCGCCCGTGCCGCCCAGCGCCTGGGCCGTGACCACGCGGCCCGCCGCGATCAGCGGCGAATCGTTGCCGAGCAGCAGCTTCTGCACGGCGGCGTCGTATGCGGCGATGCCGTCGATCGGCAGGTAGCCGCGCGGCAGGCCCGCGTCGACACGCACTTTCTCCGCCTCACGGACCGCGCGCAGCAGCGGAATCTTGCCTTCCTCGTTCGTGTACACGCCGACGCCGAGATTGACCTTGGTCGGGCGGGGATCGGCGTTGAAGGCTTCGTTCAGGCCCAGGATCGGGTCGCGGGGAGCAAGCTGGACAGCGGAGAAGAGCGACATGATGGTTCGGCAGTAGTGAAAAGAGGGTCAGGCTTTCTTCAGGCGGGGCAGGCGCGGCAGACCGCGCGCGGACAGGCATGACGCCGAAAGCGCAGCAGTCCGTTATTGTAGCGAATCCGCGCGAGTTTTTCGCATGGTGACGCGCCGAGCCGCGATTTCCAGCGGTGACCGAGCGTCAGCAGCGGACAGCAGTCCGGGCGGCCGCGAAGCGCTAGAATGGCCTTTTGTTTTCGCTCCGGCCGCATTCCATGTCCGAACATCACGCCGAAGTCGGCGACGCGCTCGACGAATCGAAATTCGTGACCTTCGAAGGGTCGCCTTTCCAGCTGTACCAGCCGTATCCGCCCGCCGGCGACCAGCCGACCGCGATCGCGACGCTCGTCGAGGGGATCGAGGACGGTCTCTCATTCCAGACGCTGCTTGGTGTGACGGGCTCGGGCAAGACCTACACGATGGCGAACACGATCGCGCGGCTCGGCCGCCCGGCCATCGTGTTCGCGCCGAACAAGACGCTCGCCGCGCAGCTTTACGCCGAATTCCGCGAATTCTTCCCGCGCAATGCGGTCGAGTACTTCGTCTCGTACTACGACTACTACCAGCCTGAGGCCTACGTGCCGCAGCGCGACCTGTTCATCGAGAAGGACTCGTCGATCAACGAGCACATCGAGCAGATGCGGCTGTCGGCGACGAAGAGCCTGATGGAGCGCCGCGACGTGGTGATCGTCGCGACGGTGTCGGCGATCTACGGTATCGGCAACCCGTCCGAGTACCACCAGATGATCCTGACGCTGCGCACGGGCGACAAGCTCGGCCAGCGCGACGTGATCGCGCGGCTGATCGCGATGCAGTACACGCGCAACGAGCAGGATTTCCAGCGCGGCACGTTCCGCGTGCGCGGCGACACGATCGACATCTTCCCGGCCGAGCATGCGGAGATGGCGGTGCGTGTCGAGCTGTTCGACGACGAAGTCGACACGCTGCAGCTGTTCGACCCGCTGACGGGCCGCGTGCGGCAGAAGATCCCGCGCTTCACCGTGTATCCGTCGTCGCACTACGTGACGCCGCGCGACACCGTGATGCGCGCGGTCGAGACGATCAAGGACGAGCTGCGCGAGCGGCTCGAATTTTTCTACGGCGACAGCAAGCTCGTCGAGGCGCAGCGCCTCGAGCAGCGCACCCGCTTCGATCTCGAGATGCTGCAGGAGCTCGGCTTCTGCAAGGGCATCGAGAACTATTCGCGGCACTTTTCCGGCGCGGCGCCGGGCGAGCCGCCGCCGACCCTCGTCGATTACCTGCCGCCCGACGCGCTGATGCTGCTCGACGAGTCGCACGTGCTGATCGGCCAGCTGAACGGCATGTACAACGGCGACCGCGCGCGCAAGGAGAACCTCGTCAACTATGGCTTCCGGCTGCCGTCGGCGCTCGACAACCGGCCGCTCAAGTTCCCCGAATTCGAGCGCAAGATGCGCCAGGTGATCTTCGTGTCGGCCACGCCAGCCGACTACGAGCAGCGCGTGACCGGGCAGATCGCGGAGCAGGTCGTGCGGCCGACCGGGCTCGTCGATCCGGAAATCGAGGTGCGCCCGGCAAGCTCGCAGGTCGACGACGTGCTGACCGAGATCAACGCGCGCGTGAAGGCCGGGGAGCGCGTGCTGATCACCGTACTGACGAAGCGGATGGCCGAGCAGCTTACCGAGTTCCTCGCCGATCACGGCGTGAAGGTGCGCTACCTGCACAGCGACATCGACACGGTCGAGCGCGTCGAGATCATCCGCGACCTGCGGCTCGGCACCTTCGACGTGCTGGTCGGGATCAACCTGCTGCGCGAGGGGCTCGACATCCCCGAAGTGTCGCTCGTCGCGATCCTCGACGCGGACAAGGAAGGCTTCCTGCGCGCCGAGCGCTCGCTGATCCAGACGATCGGCCGCGCGGCGCGCAACGTGAACGGCAAGGCGATCCTCTACGCGGACAACATGACCGAGTCGATGAAGCGCGCGATCGGCGAAACCGAGCGGCGCCGCGCGAAGCAGATCGCGCATAACGACGCGATGGGGATCACGCCGCGCGGCGTGGTGAAGCGCATCAAGGACATCATCGACGGCGTCTACAACGCCGACGAGGCGCGCGCGGAGCTGAAGGAAGCGCAGCAGCGCGCGAAGTTCGAGGACATGTCCGAGAAGCAGCTCGCAAAGGAAATCAAGCGCCTCGAGAAGCAGATGGCCGATTACGCGAAGAACCTCGAGTTCGAGAAGGCGGCCCAGACGCGCGACCAGCTCGCGCTGCTGCGCGAGCGTGTGTTCGGTGCGAACGTCGGCGACCACATCAGTGGTGGCCGGTAAATCTTTCCAAGTGTGAGCAAAACCGCGCGGTAATCGGCCTGTAAGCCTTGTCGGATCAGGGGTTTACACGGATGCTGGTTTGTCCGGTGGCGCGTTCGGTGCTACACTTCGCGAGAATTGAGAATAGTTCGCATTAACGTTCTTCGTCGCGTTAGTGTTTGTCAGCGGCCGTTCCGCGGGGCGGCCGTGCTTCTGTCACAGAAAAACAAGGAGTGTCCATGCTGGGTTCTTCGTTCATCCGCACGTCGGTTGCGGTAGCGGCGGCGCTGGCCGCCATGTCGGCGTCCGCCGCCGAATATCCGATCGGCAAGCAGCAGATCCAGGGCGGGATGGAAATCGGCGCGGTGTACCTGCAGCCGATCACGATGGAACCGGAAGGGATGATGCGCAAGGCATCGGATTCGGACATCCACCTCGAAGCCGACATCCACGCGGTCAAGAACAACCCGACCGGCTTTGCCGAAGGCGACTGGATGCCGTACCTGCAGGTGACCTACAAGCTGACGAAGCAGGGCGACGCGAAGTGGAAGTCGGAAGGCGACCTGATGGGCATGGTCGCGAGCGACGGCCCGCACTACGGCGACAACGTGAAGCTGAACGGCCCGGGCAAGTACCACCTGACGATGACGGTCAAGCAGCCGATGCAGACGGGCCACATGGCATTCGGCCGTCACGTCGACAAGGAAACCGGCGTGGGCGCGTGGTTCAAGCCCATCACGCTCGAGTACGACTTCCCGTTCGCCGGCATCGGCAAGAAGGGCGGTTACTGATCGGTGGCATAACGGACGGCGCGCCTCGAGCGCGCCGTCGTCGTAGAGAACCAAGAATGAAATTCCCCCAGAAATTCGTCGCCGCGGCCGCCGTGCTGCTGCTCGCCGGCGCCGCGCAGGCCGCCGATCTGCCAACGTTCAAGCTCGAGATGGCGGACGGCAAGCTGAATCCCGCCCGTATCGAGGTGCCGGCCGGCCAGCGCTTCAAGATCGAGATCAAGAACACCGGCAAGGGCGCCGCTGAATTCGAGAGCGTGCAGCTGCGCAAGGAGAAGGTGCTTGCACCAGGCGCCGACTCGTTCGTCGTGGTCGCGCCGCTTTCGCCGGGTGAATACAAGTTTTTCGACGATTTCCACCAGCAGGCACAGGGCGTGATCGTCGCGAAGTAATGCGGTCTTGTCTGCGTGCGGGGGCTGATGTCCCGCGCGTCAGGAGGTTTCAATGGGTCAGATCTTGTTCATCGTCTGGCGGGAGAGCGTCGAGGCGCTGCTCGTCGTCGGGATTCTCTATGCGTGGCTGAAGAACGGCGGCGACGACGCGCGTCGCGGCATCCCGTATCTGTGGACCGGCGTCGCGGCCGGGCTGCTGATGGCCGTCGGGCTCGGCGCCGCGCTCGTCGGGTTCACCGAAGTGCTGTCCGGCGACGCGCAGGACTATTTCCAGACGGCGATGGTGTTGATCGCGTGCGTGCTGATCGTGCAGATGGTGCTGTGGATGCGCCAGCACGGGCGCACGCTCAAACGCGACATGGAACAGTCGCTGCAGCAGAGCACGCGCGATTCGAACTGGTGGGGCGTCGCGGTGCTGGTCGCGCTCGCGATCGCGCGCGAGGGCAGCGAGACGGTAATTTTCCTGTATGGGCTCGGGTTCGGCCAGTCGGGCCATGTGGACGGCGGCCAGATGCTCGCCGTCATCATCGGCCTCGGCCTCGCGTTCCTGACGTTCTACCTGCTGCAGCTCGGCGGCAAGTACTTCTCGTGGCGGCATTTCTTCCGCGTCACCGAAGTGATGCTGCTGTTCCTCGGCGCGGGCCTGTTCCAGACGGGCGTCGACAAGCTGATCGACAAGGAAATCCTGCCGCTCGGCATCTCGCAGGTATGGGATACGTCGGCGATCCTCGACGACTCCGGCACCTTCGGTTCGCTCGTCGCGACGCTGACCGGCTATCGCGCGCATCCGGCGCTGATGAACCTGATTGCATACGCGGTGTACTGGGCGGTGGTCTGGCTGCTGCTCAAGCGCGCGAGCCGGCGCCCGGCCGTTGCCGCAGGGCGCGCCGCATGAGTACCGTCGCCGGCGCAAAAGCGGGCTGGCTCGCCCAGGCCGGCCAGTGGATGCAGCGTCACGGCGGGCTGATCCGCGGCATCCAGTGGGGCGTCGTGGCCGTCTATGCGTTTCTGATCCTGGTGCCGGCGATCCTGCCGCTGCCGGACGATTCCGCGCATCTGTGGAGCAACCTCACGCTCATCGCGCAATTCGCGTTCTGGGGCATCTGGTGGCCATTCGTGCTGCTGTCGATGGTGATGCTCGGCCGCGTATGGTGCGGCGTGCTGTGTCCGGAAGGCGCGCTCACCGAATATGCGAGCAAGTTCGGCCGCGGCGGCGCGATCCCGCGCTGGATACGGTGGGGCGGCTGGCCGTTCGTCGCGTTCGGGATCACGACGATCTACGGGCAGATGGTCAGCGTGTACCAGTACCCGCTCGCGGTGCTGTTCGTGCTCGGCGGCTCGACCGTCGGCGCGATCGTGATCGGCGTGCTGTACGGCCGCGAGAAGCGTGTGTGGTGCAAGTACCTGTGCCCGGTCAACGGCGTGTTCGGGCTGCTCGCGCGGCTCGCGCCGATGCGCTACAAGGTCGATGAGGACGCGTGGCGACGTTCGTACAAGAACGGCGAGCACGGCCATCGGGTGATTCCGATCAACTGTGCGCCGCTCGTGCCGATGCGCAACATGAAGGGCGCGGCGGACTGCCATATGTGCGGCCGCTGCAGCGGGCACCGCGACGCGATCTCGCTGTCGTGGCGCTCGCCGTCCGACGAAGTCGTGACGCTGGGCGCGCAGAAGGCGAACCCGTGGGATACCGCGCTGATCCTGTACGGCCTGCTCGGCGTCGCGATCGGCGCGTTCCACTGGACCGTCAGCCCGTGGTTCGTGCAGATCAAGCAATGGCTCGCGGGCTGGCTGATCGATCGCGACATCACGTGGCCGCTCGAGACCAATGCGCCGTGGATCCTGCTCACGCATTATCCGGACCGCAACGACGTGTTCTCGTGGCTCGACGGCGGGCTGATCGTCAGCTACATCGTCGGCACGGGGCTCGTGTACGGCACGGCGCTGCTCGTGCTGCTGGCCGGCGCGACGCTGATGCTCGGCCGCTTCGATCGCGTCCGGCTGCACCACCTCGCGCAGTCGCTGATCCCGATCGCCGGCGCGGGCGTGTTTCTCGGCCTGTCGGCGACGACGGTGTCGCTGTTGCGCGCCGAACATGTGCCGCTCGGCTGGGTCGCGGGCGTGCGCATTGCGATCCTGATCGGCGCGAATGCGTGGAGCGCCTGGCTCGCGTGGCAGGTGGCCGGCCGTTATGCGGGCTGGCCGCGCCGCGTGGCGGCATTCGCGTGGTTCGTCGCGGGGCTGGCTGTCATCGACAGCGCATGGTGGCTGATGTTCTGGGGTTTCTGAAGGAGGCGAGGGCCTGACGTTGTTCCGGCTTTCGCGATGAATTTCCGCGAACGAGACAATCGATGAAATGAAAAAGCGACACGTCATTCGACGTGTCGCTTTTTTTCTTGCTGCGAGAACCAAAAAAAGTGGCTTGGCTTGCTGCAACGGCTGCTTGAGTGTGTTTGCACGAAGGGGTCTAGATCTCGCGTGCAAGCCGTTACGCTGGCTAATGCCCAACACCTCTCAGGGAGGTGGTCCCCACAATACCCTGTACAACGAACTACTTCGTCAGAATCAACTTGCCGAGCCGCGTGGCGCGCAACTGATAGGTTTCCCCATTGTGCGCGATGCTGACGTGGCTGCGGCCCTGCAGCAACGCATCGCTGCTGACGACGCGCGTGCCTGAGTCGCGGCTTGCGCTGGCGGGCTTCGCCGGCGTCGTGACCGCCGCCGTCTTCTGGCGGCTGACGCCCGGGGCGCCGGTGTTGCGGCGCAAGGTCAGCGTGGTCTGGCGCGTGGTGTCGGTCATTCGGTTGATCGGTCAATGTCGATACGATGGAATGAATTCTAAATGATAACCATTCCCATTTACTAAGACTCTTTATCGATCGAAATCGACAAGCCGATAGCTTGAATCAAAGGGCGGCCGGGGCCGGCCGCCGTTGCCGTCAGTGCAGCGGATCGGGATCCTTGCGGCCTTGCGCGTATTCGCGGATCAGCCGCACGGTATCGATATCCGACGTGCGATACGCTTCCTTGACGATCTCGTGGGTCTGTCGCGCGTCCTCGGTGTCGTTGCTGACGGCGAGCGTCGTGCGGTACTCGAAGCGCAGGAACAGCTGCTGGCCGTCGCGTTCCTCGATCGTCATCGTCAGCGTGCCGCCGATCTCGCCGTCCGCTGCGTGAATGTCGTAGCGGACCTGATGGTTCGGCGTGAACGTCACGCGGTCGCGCACGGTTGCGCTGCCGTAGTGCAGTTCGCGCTCGAGCGTCGTGTCCGTGCGCTCGCGGACGACGCAGCTGTCGAGGCCGATCACGAACAGCTGCGGCTGCTCGGCGCGCAGCACGAGACCTTCCCAGAGCTGCTCGCGGGTCAGGGTGGGCACGGCCGGATCGTCGGCGTTGATCTGGATCAGGTGTTCGAAGTTCAAGGGGACGGGTTCCTGGTGATGGCGGGTGTCACATGGTTCAAGAACTTATTGTGACGCAAATCCGGCGGGTTCGCGGCACCCGCGCCCTTGAATCGACACGGTCAGGATGCAATGCGGCCCATGCGTCCGCTCTGGTAGTCGGCCACGGCCTGCCGGATCTCGTCCTCGGTGCTCATCACGAAGGGGCCGTAGCGCACGACCGGCTCGTTGAGCGGCACGCCGCCGATCAGCAGCAGGTCGAGCGGCTCCGCGCCGGCGGAAAACGTGACCGCGTCGCCGTCGCACCGATAGATGACCATGTGGCGCGCGTCGACCGCCTGCCGGTCGGGCCCATAGAGGCCGGTGCCCGCGATCGGGTACGCGAATACGCGATAGCCGGCCGGCACCGGCTGCGTGACCGTCGCGCCCGGCTCGAGCGTGAAATGCTGGTAGAGGATCGGCGTGCGCGTCTCGATGGCCGCCTTGACGCCGAACGCTTCGCCGGCGATCACGCGGACGCGCGCACGGCCGTCCGGCGAGGCCGCGGTTGGGATGCGATCGGCGGTGATCTCCTGGTAGCGCGGCGCGATCATCTTGTCGCGGTGCGGCAGGTTGACCCACAGCTGGAAGCCGTGCGAGCGGCCGCCGGTGCGCGCGAAGGCCGGATCCGGCATCTCGCTGTGCACGACGCCGGCGCCGGCCGTCATCCATTGCACGTCGCCCGGGCCCAGCGCGCCCGCATGACCGGCGGAATCGCGGTGCCGGAAGCGCCCGTCGAGCACGTAGGTCACGGTCTCGAAGCCGCGATGCGGGTGATCGGGGGCGCCCTTGGCTTCGCCCGGGCCGTAGTCGACCGGGCCCATCTCGTCGAGCAGCAGGAACGGATCGAAGTCCATCAGCAGCCGGGTCGGAAACGGACGGTGGACCACGAACCCGCCGCCTTCGGTCGTGCGAAGCGCGGGATACGTGCGGTCAAGCGAGCGATCGATCGTCATGCGGGGGCCCTCGAAAAATTGGAATAGCGTCATTTTTGAAACATGAGGCTATTATATTGGGCGATTTACCGATTAATTCGCTGCAGTTCGCAATGGATTGTTCTGCAAATGGAACGATGACATGAATATCGATGCACATAACCTGAACGACCTGATGTACTTCTCGCAGGTCGTCGAGCATGGCGGCTTCTCGGCCGCCGAACGCGTGCTGGGGATCTCGAAATCGCGCCTGTCGCGGCGCCTGACCGAGCTCGAGGCGGCGCTCGGCGTGCGGCTGCTGCAGCGTTCGACCCGCAAGCTCGCGCTGACCGAGGCGGGGGAGCTGTTCTACCAGCACTGCCAGGCGATGCTGGCCGAAGCGCAGGCCGCGATGAACGCGGTGCAGCAACTGCGCGCGTCGCCGCGCGGCTCGGTGCGGGTCAGCGTGCCGGTCACGCTGTCGCAGACGATGCTGTCTCGAATCCTGCCCGAATTCCTGCACCGCTACCCGGAAGTGAAGGTCCACATTCGTGTGACGAACCGCGTGATCGACCTGTTCGAGGATTCGATCGACGTTGCGCTGCGCGTGCGCTCCGAGCCGCCACAAAACGCGAACATCGTCGTGCGGCCGCTGTGGCGCACCGAGCAGATGCTGGTCGGCGCGCCGAGCCTGCTGAGCCAGAACGCGCCGCCGCTCGTGCCGGACGACCTCGCGCATTTCGAGACACTCGACACGCCGAGCGTCGACGGCCGCCACGTGTTCAACCTGATCGCACCGGACGGCACGCGCCACGTGCACGAACACGATCCGCGCCTCGTGACCGCCGACCTGATGACGATCCGCGAGGCGGTGCTCGACGGCCTCGGCATTGCCGCGCTGCCGGAGATGATGTACGGCAACGCGCTGCGCGCCGGGCAGCTGTCGCCGGTGATGCCGGGCTGGACGCTGCCGGTGCCGCAGCTGTATGCGGTGTTCGTGTCGCGCCAGGGGATGCCGCCGGCGGTGCGGGCATTCGTCGACTATCTGGTCGAGAAGCTCGACCACGGCGAATACCAGCAGCCGGGCTGCCCGGAACGCGCGAAGAAAGAGGCGGCCGAAGGTGCGTCCGCCGGCTGATCACGGACCTTCAAGTACTGCAAATTTGTTTTGTCATTGAAGCGTCGCCTGCAATCGCAAGTTTCAATCGGGGAAGCCTTGAATGCGCGCGCGCGCGGGCCTATATTGGAATCCCATTTCGCGAAGGATGTTCTGAGCGGAGTACGGTGGCCGCATATGTTGCGAGCCAGATAGGGCAGAAAGCGCAGTCCGTGCAGACCACGGTAGCCGCATTTGCGTTGCTCGAGGCGCAACCGATATCGCCGAAGAGCCCGCCGCCCGAAGGCGCCCGCGTGCGCATGAAAAAAGGCCTTCATCTGGCGATGAAGGCCTTTTACTTTGTGTGCGTCGTGGCGCGCGTTACTTCGCTTTCGCCTTCGGCTCCGTCACGAAGCCGAGCTTCGTCAGGCCGCCGGCCTGCGCATCCGACATCACTTCGGCAACCCGCTCGTATGCAACCTTGCGATCCGCGCGCAGGTGCAACTCGGGTTGCGGCGTGCGCTGCGCGGCCTCGGCGATGCGTGCCTGCAGCTGTTCGCGCGTGACCGCGTGATCGTCCCACAGGATCGAGCCGTCGCCCTGGATCGCCACATCGACCGTTTGCGGCTTGTCTTCGACCGGCTGGCTGCTCGCATGCGGCAGGTCGATCTTCACCGCGTGCTGCATCGCCGGGATCGTCACCAGGAAAATGATTAGGAGTACGAGCATGACGTCGACGAGCGGCGTCATGTTGATCTCGCTCATCACGCCATCGTCGTCATCGTCGCTGAAACCGGTGTTCATTGCCATCGTTCACCCCGCTTCAGCTGGCGCGGGCCGCGAGACGCAGGCCGTCGCGGGGCGACGACGACGCGAGGCGCGCGCCCGTCACGAAGTACGCGTGCAGGCCGTGCGCGAAGCGGCGCAGCTTGCTGACGACGCCCTTGTTCGCACGCGTGAGCGCGTTGTAGCCGAGCACCGCGGGAATCGCGACGAACAGGCCGAAGGCCGTCATGATCAGCGATTCGCCGACCGGGCCCGCGACCTGGTCGATCGACGTCTGGCCGGTTGCGCCGATTACGAGCAGCGCGTGGTAGATGCCCCAGACCGTGCCGAACAGGCCGACGAACGGTGCCGTGCTGCCGATCGACGCGAGGATCGCGAGGCCGCTCTGCATGCGCGAGATGCCTTCGTCCATCGTGTCCTTCAGGCAGCGCGTGACCCAGTCGGACACGTCCATCCGGTCGTGCAGGTGCGGCTGCGTCTGGTGATGATGGTCGGCGGCTTCCTTGCCGGACAGCGCGAGCGCGAGGAACGGGTTGTCGGCCGGCGTCGATGCCGCGAGGCCGAGCTTCTTGATGCCGTCGTCGAAATCGTCCGAATGCCAGAACGCCTGTTCCGCGTTCTTCGTGAGACGGCTCAGGCGGATCACGTTCCAGCCCTTGATGACGATCACCATCCACGACAGGACCGACATCACGAGGAGCGCGATCGCGATGGCGCGCGTGACGAAATCACCTTGCGCCCAGACGTGCGCGATACCGTAGCTTTGCATTTTTGTTCCTTTTGGATCTTCCGGATGAGGCAGTGTTAGTCGGTGAGACCGAAGTTGTAGGGCTGGGTACGGGCAGCGCGGATCGCCTGCCCGTTCTCGATGTAGGGGCGGCACGTCGTGGCGCGCATCGCGGCGAGCGCGGCTTCGTCGAGGCGCGGATAGCCGCTGCTCTTCTGCAGGTCGATGCTCTCGATCTTGCCCGTCACGCCGACGACGAAATGCACGTAGGCGGTGCCCGATTCGCCGCGGCGGCGCGACATCGACGGATAGTCGGGTTTCACGAACGCGCACTGCAGCGTCGGGACATTCTTCGGCGCGCTGACTTCCATCGTCTCGCGCGCGGGCCCGGCCGCGGCCGACGGCGCGGCTGCAGCCGGCGCGGCGGCGGGTGCCGGCGTCGGGTCGGCCGCGGGTGTCGGCGACGGCGCCGCCGAAGGCGCGACCGGCTGCGGCGTGGGTTTCGACACCTTCTGCACCGGCTTCGGCTCGACCTTCGGCTTCACGCGCGGCGTGGGCTTCGGCGGGGCCGGCTGCGGGATCGATTCGGCCGCGACCTGCTGCGCGATCGGCGCGGGCGTGATCAGCTGCGCGGTGATCGACTGGACCTCGACGGATTTCTCCGGCAGTGCGTTGCGATAGAGCCAGGCCGCCGTCAGCAGGACCGCGTGCACGGCGACCACGCCGACCGCAGCAGCGATGACTCGGGGATTCATACGGGGGGCCGCCGGCCAGGCGCCGGCTGGAGCGGAATGCGAAGCCTGCATGTTAGCTAGAAAGAACGGCGCTGCCCGCGGAGGGCAGCGGAGTGACGTGCGATCACTTGCGGAAGATCAACAACGAGATGCACACAGTGGTAACAAATCCGATCAGCAATTCCATGACAGGCTCCTTGGCAGGTAAGCCGTTGGCTCGCGCTGATGCTGGGCTTGCTGACGGGCAGGAAACAAAAATGCGGCCTGGGCCGCACGCACACTCGACGCCGATCAGGCAGCCTTGCGCTCGTAGAACGACACGGGAACCGGATGCGCATGGTGCTCGACGCCGCACCGGCTCGCGCAGACGCCTTGCTCCGCCATGAGGTCGCGTACGGACTCCTCGCACTTGCCGCAGCAGGTAGCCACGCCGAGTTCGAACTGGAGTTCATCGAACGTATTCACGCCTCCCGCGAGGGATGCGCGAATCGTGCGATCGGAAACAGACTTGCACACGCAGACGATCATGATGAGTGCGATAGCTAACGTTAATGCGAATTATTATCATTAAATTCGCGAGCGTTGACAAGCCTGATTCCGGCTTTTTTGTAACAAAACCAGACCCTTAGAGGGGTTACTGCACGGCAGGGCGGCCGGCGGCCGCTGTCAGGCGGCCGTGCACGCGTGCGCGTTCGGCGAGGAAATGGTGACGGATTCGACCGGCGCGTCGAGACCGAGCAGGGCCGACGCGAGCGCGCGCAGCTGATGGCCGTCGCTCGTCGAGCAGAAGCGCGGCGGCGCGGCACGCGTGCCGGCCGGCGCGCGCAGGCCGCGTTCGTCGAGCACCCGGGCGAGCTGGCGGGCGATGGCGTCGCTCGTGTCGACGATCGTCAGGCGGTCGCCAACAAGGTCACGAATCGTTTCGGTGAAGAACGGATAGTGCGTGCAGCCGAGCACCAGCGTATCGGCGCCGTCATCGAGCATCGGCTGCAGGTAGCTGTCGAGCAGCGCGCGCAGCGCGGGCGAGTTCGTGTCGCCGCGTTCGATCGCCTCGACGAGCCCGTGGCCGGGTTGGCAGATGAAGCGGCGGCCGGCGCCATAGCGGTCGAGCAGCGCCTGGAAGCGCGGGCTGTTCAGCGTCGATTGTGTGGCGAGGACGCCCGCGATGCCGCTGGCGGACACCGCAACGGCCGGCTTGATGCCCGGCTCGACGCCGACGAGCGGCATCGACAGGTGATCGCGGATGGCCGCGATCGCCCGCGCCGTGGCGGTGTTGCATGCGACGACGAGCGCTTTCGCGCCCTCGCGCGCGAGCCACTCGCCGATGGCCAGCGTGCGCTCGGTAATGAACGCCTCGTCGCGCGGGCCATACGGCGCGTGGTGCGAATCGGCGACGTAGACGAAGGATTCGTCGGGCAACTGCGCGCGCACGGCGCGCAGCACCGACAGTCCGCCCAGCCCGGAATCGAAGATGCCGACGGGTGCGACGGCCGCGGCCGTCGTTGCGATAGCGGAAGGCGTCGACATGATCGGGCGGTGTGCGATAGCGGGAAAGGGCGGGAGCGGGCTTACTCGGGCGAGCCCATCATCGTCTGCTGGTAGTTCTGGATGCCGACCTTGCCGATCAGGTCGATCTGCGTTTCCAGCCAGTCGATGTGTTCTTCGGTGTCGTCGAGGATCTTCTCGAAGATCTCGCGCGACACGTAGTCGCGAACCGACTCGCAATACGCGATCGCTTCCTTGCAGGTCGCCTGGGAGATCTGCTCGAGCTTCAGGTCGCACTTCAGGATCTCTTCGGTCTCCTCGCCAACGAGCAGCTTGTGCAGATCCTGCAGGTTCGGCAGGCCGTCGAGCATGAACACGCGCTCGATGAGCCAGTCCGCATGCTTCATCTCGCCGATCGACTCGTCGTATTCGTGCTTGCCGAGCTTCTCGAGGCCCCAGTGCTTGTACATGCGCGCATGCAGGAAGTACTGGTTGATCGCCGTCAGCTCGTTCTTCAGCTGGGCGTTCAGGTATTCGATGACTTTCTTGTCGCCTTGCATGGCTTGTTTCCTTCTTGATGGTGGGGCTTCAGATCCCGAACGATAATCGCTCGAAAGCGAAATGCCAAGTTTCCCGCGCGCGTCCGAACGGCCAACGCAGCAGGATGAGAATGAGAAGCAAAAAGGCCGGACAGGTGCCCGGCCTTTCGTGCGTCCGCGCTTACGCCGCGGCGACCGGGATCTTGCCGATCTTCGCCTGCCATTCCTTCGGACCGGTCTGGTGAACCGACGTGCCCGACGAATCGACAGCAACCGTTACCGGCATGTCCTGCACGTCGAACTCGTAGATCGCTTCCATGCCGAGGTCTTCGAACGCCAGCACCTTCGCGCCGCGGATCGCCTTCGACACGAGGTACGCCGCGCCGCCGACCGCCATCAGGTAGGCCGCCTTGTGCTTCTTGATCGCCTCGATCGCGACCGGGCCGCGCTCGGCCTTGCCGACCATCGAGATGAGGCCCGTCTGCGCGAGCATCGTCTCGGTGAACTTGTCCATGCGCGTGGCCGTCGTCGGGCCGGCCGGGCCGACCACTTCGTCACGCACCGGGTCGACCGGGCCGACGTAGTAGATCACGCGGTTCGTGAAGTCGACCGGCAGCTTCTCGCCCTTCGCGAGCATGTCGGCGATGCGCTTGTGTGCCGCGTCGCGGCCCGTGAGCATCTTGCCCGACAGCAGCAGCGTCTGGCCCGGCGTCCAGCTGGCGACTTCTTCCGGCGTCAGCGTGTTCAGGTCGACGCGCTTGCTGGCTTCCGTGTTCGGTTCCCACTGGACCTTCGGCCAGGCGTCGAGCGACGGCGCCTCGAGCTTCGCCGGGCCCGAGCCGTCGAGCACGAAGTGCGCGTGGCGGGTGGCCGCGCAGTTCGGGATCATCGCGACCGGCTTCGATGCCGCGTGCGTCGCGGTGGCCATGATCTTCACGTCGAGCACGGTTGCGAGGCCGCCGAGGCCCTGTGCGCCGATGCCCAGCGCGTTGACCTTCTCGTGCAGCTCGACGCGCAGTTCCTCGACCCAGTCCTGCGGGCCGCGCGCGATGATCTCCTGGATGTCGATCGGCTCCATCAGCGATTCCTTCGCCATCACCATCGCCTTCTCGGCGGTGCCGCCGATGCCGATGCCGAGCATGCCCGGCGGGCACCAGCCCGCGCCCATCGTCGGCACGGTCTTCAGCACCCAGTCGACGATCGAATCCGACGGGTTCAGCATCACGAACTTCGACTTGTTCTCCGAGCCGCCGCCCTTCGCCGCGACCTGCACGTCGACCTTGTCGCCCGGCACGATCTCGTAGTGGATCACCGCCGGCGTGTTGTCCTTCGTGTTCTTGCGGCCGCCTTCGGGCGGGTTCACGATCGACGCGCGCAGCACGTTGTCCGGATGCGTGTAGCCGCGGCGCACGCCTTCGTTGATCATGTCGGTGACGCCCATCGTCGCGCCGTCCCAGCGCACGTCCATGCCGACCTTCACGAACACCGTGACGATCCCCGTGTCCTGGCAGATCGGGCGCTTGCCTTCCGCGCACATGCGGCTGTTCGTGAGGATCTGCGCGATCGCGTCCTTCGCGGCCGGGCTCTCTTCCAGCTCGTACGCGCGGCCGAGGGCCTGGATGTAGTCGAGCGGGTGGTAGTAGCTGATGTACTGCAGCGAATCGGCGATGCTCTGGATCAGGTCTTCCTGTTTGATGACGGTCATGGCTGAGACTCTGTGAGGACTGTGGGGAATGCGTTGCCGGCGGCATGTTCCGCCGGTTTGCGGGACGCAGCGGCGGGGGCGTGCGTCTCGTGGAAATGGCCAGGATGCGTGTGGGTCGTCAGGCGGTCGACCCACGCCATCACGAGCGCCGACACGAGGAACGACACGTGGATCACCACCTGCCACATGATCGCGTGCGTGCTGTGCTGGTCGGGGTTGATGAAGGTCTTCAGCAGGTGGATCGACGAAATGCTGATCAGCGCCATCGACAGCTTGACCTTCAGCACGCCCGCGTTGACGTGGTCGAGCCATTCGGGCTCGTCCGGATGCCCCTCGATGCCGAGCCGCGACACGAAGGTTTCGTAGCCGCCGATGATCACCATGATCAGCAGGTTCGAGATCATCACCACGTCGATCAGGCCGAGCACCGCGAGCATCACGCCGATCTCGTCGAGGCTGGCCGCGTGCGACAGCAGGTGCCAGACCTCGTGCAGGAACAGGAACGCGTAGACGCCCTGCGCGACGATCAGGCCGAGATACAGCGGAACCTGGAGCCAGCGGCTCATGAAGATCAGGGCGGGCAGCGGGCGCAACGGGCGGGCGGCGCGACGGCCGGGCGAATGCGGGTCGGTCGGCGAGGCTGACATGGTGGGACGGGCGTGTGTATCGGGGGTAGTAATCAGAGAAAAGCGCGCTATTGTAGCGCGTCGGCCTGCATGGCTGCAGCGATGCGCCCCGCGGCCGGACGGGGCGCCGGGGACGGATCAGGGCGCGACGGGCGGCGTGTGCTTCACGCGCAGGCTCGCGAGCACGATGCCGGTGACGACGCACGCGAGCGCGAAGCCGTGCGCGAGCGTCGGGCGCTCGCCGAGGAACGCGATCCCGTAGACGGCCGCGGCGACCGGCAGCACCGCGCTGAACACGCCGGCGAGGCTGCCCGGCACGTGCCGGATGCCCTTCATCCACATCCAGAACGAGAAGATGCTGGCCGACAGGCCATACCAGACGACGAGCGCCCAGATGCTCGACGGCACGCTCGCGTAATCGAAATGCCACATCGCGCCCGCGCCGAGCGGCAGCATCAGCAGCAGGCCGAACAGGTGCGTGTACGCGCAGATGTCGATCGGCGCGAGCGTCTGCGTGAGGCGGCGCGACAGGATCACGTAGATCGACTCGCAGCACACCGCGCCGAGGATCAGCAGGTTGCCCGTCAGCGAACCGGCCGATGTGCTTGCGGACATCGCGCTGCCGTTCGCGACGTTGATCGTCACGACGCCGACGATCGCGAGCGCGATCGACACGAGTGCACGGCCGTTCGGTTTTTCGCGCAGGAACAGCCACGCGAACAGTGCGACGACGGCGGGAATCGTGCTCGTGATGACGCCGGCCGCGACCGCGCTCGTGCGCTGCACGCCGTTCAGCATCAGCAGCGTAAACATGAAGGTGCCGAACAACGCCTGCAGGAACAGGTTCAGCCATTCGGCGCGCTTGACCGCGCGCATCTTGACCGGCCGGAACAGCGGCCACAGCACGGCGATCGCGATCACGAAGCGCAGCGTGGCGAGGATGGCGACGGGGACGAACGCGACGATCGATTTGCCGATGCCGACGTTGCTGCCGACGAGCAGCATCGACGCGATGAGGAAGAGGGCGTAGCGATTCAAGCTGGAATCCGGAAGGCGAAGTCAGTTAGGATTGTAGGGTCGCGGTCGAAACAGCGCAAAGCGAGCCGCCCGGTGTGCCGCCGGCGGCGCCGCGTAAGTGACGGGTAAGTTCAGGCGCTTATCGTGGATGCTGTCGGATCACGCAGTCGCCATCGTGCGGCGTGGTGCGGTGCAACATCGTACGCGGCCCCGGTGGTCGCGTGCGGGTGGTGGGAGACAGCGGCGCGCATGCGCCGGCCAAGACGCGGCGCGCACGACACGCGCCGGCAATCAGAGGATTCATGTTCACCAAGGGGTAGTCGATGTCTGCGATTGAATCGGTTCTTCACGAAAGCCGCCAGTTTGCGCCGTCCGAGGCGCTCGTGAAGGCGGCGGCCATTTCCGGCATGCAAGCCTATCGTGCGCTTGCCGACGAGGCCGAGCGTGATTACGAAGGATTCTGGGGGCGCCATGCCCGCGAGACGCTCGCGTGGCACAAGCCGTTCACGAAGGTGCTCGACGAGTCCGATGCGCCGTTCTACAAGTGGTTCGAAGATGGCGAGCTCAACGCGTCCTACAACTGCCTCGATCGCCACGTCGCGGCCGGCAACGGCGAGCGCGTCGCGGTGATCTTCGAAGCCGACGACGGCACCGTCACCCGCGTCACCTACGCCGACCTGCTCGCGCGCGTCGCGCGCTTCGCGAACGCGCTGAAGACGCGCGGCATCGCCAAGGGCGATCGCGTCGTGATCTACATGCCGATGTCGGTCGAGGCGATCGTCGCGATGCAGGCCTGCGCGCGCATCGGCGCGACGCACTCGGTGGTGTTCGGCGGCTTCTCGGCGAAGTCGCTGAACGAACGGCTCGTCGACGTCGGCGCGAGCGCGCTCGTCACCGCCGACGAGCAGCTGCGCGGCGGCAAGACGCTGCCGCTCAAGAGCATCGCCGACGAGGCGCTCGCGATGGGCGGCTGCGAGGCCGTGAAGAGCGTGATCGTCTATCGGCGCACCGGCGGCAAGATCGACTGGCACGCGGAACGCGACCTGTGGATGCACGAGCTGACGGCAAGTGAAGCCGACACCTGCGCGCCGGAATGGGTCGGGGCCGAGCATCCGCTGTTCATCCTGTATACGTCGGGCTCGACCGGCAAGCCGAAGGGCGTGCAGCACAGCACCGGCGGCTACCTGCTGTGGGCCGCGCAGACGATGAAGTGGGCGTTCGACTGGAAGCCGGACGACGTGTTCTGGTGTACCGCCGACATCGGCTGGATCACCGGCCATACGTACATCACGTACGGCCCGCTCGCGTGCGGCGCGACGCAGATCGTGTTCGAAGGCGTGCCGACCTATCCGGACGCCGGCCGCTTCTGGAAGATGATCGCGGATCACAAGGTCAGCGTGTTCTATACCGCACCGACCGCGATCCGTTCGCTGATCAAGGCGGCCGAGGCCGACGACAAGGTGCATCCGAAGAGCTATGACCTGTCGAGCCTGCGCATCATCGGCACCGTCGGCGAGCCGATCAACCCCGAAGCGTGGATGTGGTACCACAAGCACGTCGGCCAGGAGCGCTGCCCGATCGTCGATACCTGGTGGCAGACCGAAACCGGCGGCCACATGATCTCGCCGCTGCCGGGCGCGACGCCGACCGTGCCCGGTTCGTGCACGCTGCCGCTGCCGGGCATCATGGCGGCCGTCGTCGACGAGACCGGCCAGGACGTGCCGGACGGGCAGGGCGGGATCCTGGTCGTCAAGCGTCCGTGGCCGTCGATGATCCGCACGATCTGGGGCGACCCGGAGCGCTTCAAGAAGAGCTACTACCCCGACGAACTCGGCGGCCGGCTGTACCTCGCCGGCGACGGCACCGTGCGCGACAAGGACACCGGCTACTTCACGATCATGGGCCGGATCGACGACGTGCTGAACGTGTCGGGCCACCGGCTCGGCACGATGGAGATCGAGTCGGCGCTGGTCGCGCACGCGCTCGTTGCCGAGGCGGCCGTGGTCGGCCGGCCGGACGAGACGACCGGCGAGGCCGTCGTCGCGTTCGTCGTGCTGAAGCGTGCGCGCCCCGAAGGCGAAGAGGCCGCGAAGCTCGCGAAGGAACTGCGCGACTGGGTCGGCAAGCAGATCGGGCCGATCGCGAAGCCGAAGGACATCCGCTTCGGCGACAACCTGCCGAAGACGCGTTCCGGGAAGATCATGCGACGCCTGCTGCGTTCGCTCGCGAAGGGCGAGGCGATCACGCAGGACACGTCCACGCTCGAGAACCCGGCGATCCTCGACCAGCTCGCCGAAGCGCGCTGAGTTCGCGCGTCGCGGCATGCACCCCTGCGCGGCAATCCCGATTGCCCGCGCGGGGGCTTCGTCGCCACACCTGGGCATGAGCGTTCCGTCCCGTCCCGCGCCTGCTGCGCCGCCACCCGTGCCTGAGCCGCTCGCGCGCGCGCATGCGCGCTACTGGCGCTTCAACGTCGCGCTGATCGCCGTGCTGATGGCGACCGGCTTCTCGGTGTCGTTCGTCGTGCCGTTCTTCGCGCCCGCGCTCGCGGGCGTGCGCTTTGCCGGATTCAGCCTGCCGTTCTACGTCGGCGCGCAAGGCGCGATCCTCGTCTACCTCGTGTTGATCGTCGTCTACATCGGGCTGATGCAACGCGCTGACCGCATCCTGCGCCGCGCATACGACGACTACGCGGCGCAGGGCGCCGCACGCACCGGGCGCTGACGCATGCTGACGCGTCGCCTGATCCGCGCCTATGCGCTGTATACACTCGGCTTCCTCGGCTTCGTGCTGCTGCTGTGGCGGATCGAGCGCGCGGCCGGTTCCGGCGTGTGGATCGGCTACGTGTTCCTGTTCGTGCCGATCGCCGTCTATGCGGTGATCGGGCTGCTGTCGCGCACGTCCGACCTCGTCGAGTATTACGTCGCCGGGCGGCGCGTGCCGTCCGCGTTCAACGGGATGGCGACCGCCGCCGACTGGCTGTCGGCCGCGTCGTTCATCGGCCTCGCCGGGTCGCTGTATGCGACCGGCTACGATGCGCTCGCCTACCTGATGGGCTGGACCGGCGGCTTCTGCCTCGTCGCGTTCCTGCTGGCGCCGTATGTGCGCAAGCTCGCCCGCTACACGATTCCGGATTTCCTCGGCACGCGCTTCTCGAGCACCGCGGTGCGCGCGCTCGCGGCCGGCGCGGCGATCCTGTGCTCGTTCGTCTACCTGGTCGCGCAGATCCAGGGGATCGGGCTGATCGCGACGCGCTTCATCGGCGTCGATTTCGCGATCGGCATCTTCTGCGGGCTCGCGGGCATTCTCGTGTGCTCGTTCCTCGGCGGGATGCGGGCGGTCACGTGGACGCAGGTCGCGCAGTACATCATCCTGATCAGCGCGATCCTGATTCCCGTGTCGCTGATCGCGGTGAAGAACGGGCTCGGGCCGGTGCCGCAGTTCAATTACGGACAGCTGATGGAACGCGTGGCCGCGCGCGAGGCGCAGGTGCGCGATGCGCGCGACGAGCAAAAGGTGCGCGATGCGTACCGCCGGCGGGCCGGATTCATCCAGACGCAGCTCGACCGGTTGCCGGCTTCGTATGCGGACGCGCGCCGGCAGCTCGTCGAGCAGCTCGCCGACCTGCGGCGCCACAACGGGCCGCTGCGCGAGATCAACCAGCGCGAGCGGGAGCTTGCCGACTTCCCGCGCGACCCCGCGGCGGCGCGGGTGGTGTGGACGCAGGCGCGCGACGAACTGCTCGCGCGCGCCGAACCGCCGGTGCCGATGCACGAACCGTTTCCCGCCGCGAGCGAAGACGAGCGCAAGCCGCGCGAGCGGAATTTCCTCGCGCTGCTGCTGTGCCTGTCGCTCGGCACCGCGAGCCTGCCGCACATCCTGACGCGCTACAACACGACGACGTCGGTCGCGTCCGCGCGGCGCTCGGTCGGATGGACGCTGTTCTTCATCGCGCTGTTCTATCTGAGCGTGCCGGTGCTCGCGGTGATGATCAAGTACGAGATCCTCGCGAACCTGGTCGGGCGGCCGTTCGCGGCGCTGCCGGCGTGGGTCACGCAGTGGCATCACTTCGAGCCGGATTTGATCAGCGTCGTCGACGAGGTGCGCGACGGGATCGTGCATTGGTCCGAGATCCAGATGCAGCCGGACATGGTCGTGCTGGCCGCGCCCGAGATCGCCGGGCTGCCGTACGTGGTGTCGGGGCTGATCGCCGCCGGCGCGCTCGCGGCCGCGCTGTCGACCGCGGACGGGCTGCTGCTGACGATCGCGAACGCGTTGTCGCACGACGTGTACTACCACATGGTCGCGCCCGACGCGACGAGCCAGCGGCGCGTGACGATCTCGAAGGTGCTGCTGCTCGGGGTCGCGCTGTTCGCGTCGTATGTGGCGTCGCTGAACACGGGGAAGATCCTGTTCCTGGTGGGCGCGGCGTTTTCGCTGGCGGCGTCGAGTTTCTTCCCGGTGCTCGTGCTGGGCGTGTTCTGGAAACGCACGACGACGCGCGGCGCGATCGCGGGCATGGTGACGGGGCTCGCGGTGTGCGTGTACTACATCGTGTCGACGTATCCGTTCTTCGCGCAGCTGACCGGTTTTGCAGGGCCGCTGTGGTTCGGGATCGAGCCGATCAGCTCCGGCGTGTTCGGCGTGCCGGCGGGGTTTGCCGTGGCGATCGTCGTCAGCCTGTTTGACCGGCGGCCGGATGACTATACGCGGGCGCTGGTCGACTACATACGCCATCCGTGACGTCGCGGTGAAGTGGGAGTGGCGGGGCGGCGCAAGAGTTTGCTATACTCTCGCTCTTCCGGAGAGATGGATGAGTGGTTTAAGTCGCACGCCTGGAAAGCGTGTATAGGTGTAAGCCTATCGGGGGTTCGAATCCCCCTCTCTCCGCCAGAATATAAGGCCCCGAAAGCCCCGCCAGTAAAGGAAACTCCAATACTGGTAAGGGTTTCGGGGCTTTCGCTTTTCCGGGCCTGTCAATTCAGCATGTCAATTCGCGTGTCAAAATGCGCGGATGGACGACATGCAATCACTCCCCAATGGGCTCCGTCTGGAGGGCTCCGTTTATCACCTTCGTATTGGCATCCCGGATAAAGTGCGGCACCTTTGGCCGCGCCTGAAGAATGGCAATCTGGCGACCAATGCATTCCGAGCAAGCCTCAAGACCTCTGACCGAGCAGAGGCGATCACACTGGCCCACAAGCTGATAGCCGAGTATCGGACCAAGTTCCAGGCCCTGGAGGACGCAGCACGCCCCGCGCCATTCGTCGCGCTTACACCGGCCCTTGCGCAGCAGTTCGTGGACGCCCTGCGCTACCAGATTCTCCAGGCCGACGACAATGTGACCTACTCCACCCCGGAACGGGAACTGAAATCCCTGGGGATGAAGGCCCTCCGGCGAGCGTACACCGCCGACCTGGTAGCGCTGAAGCGCGGGGACCTCCAGGCGGCGCGGGTCTATGCGGAAGGCACTGCCAAGGCATGGGGGCTACGCATTGACTGGACATCCCCAGAGGGGACCCGCTGCCTACTCCGTATCGCTCGGGCATCCGTAACCGCCTGGCAGGACGTGGGAAAGCGGCAGCAAGGCGAGCCCATTGATACGCCGGAGGCACCGGAGCCGCCTGTGATCGACACCGAGACGCCCGGGCCCGCCCAAGAGGCTCAGGACAAGCCTATGACTTTGCGCGATGTCGTGCCGTCCTGGGAGCGCCGAACCAATGCCACGGTCGATGCCAAGAAGCGCACCCAGAGGGCTCTAGCACTGTTCGAGGAGGCCGTGGGCATAATTCCACTGGCCGACCTTACAAAGGGCGTTGGGGCCCGTTTCGTGCGTTTCCTGTTGGATGGGGACGCGCGAGGGTTCATCGCAAACACGGCGAAGAAGTACACCAGCGCCATCAACGCACTGGTTGAGGTCGCAATCAAAGACGACGACATTGGGCGTAATCCGTTCGACCTTACTATCGACACGGCCGAAGGCTCGCAGACCCGCGAGGCATGGACCGACGACGAGCTTACGCGCATGTTTGGACATTACCTGTTCTCCGACCGCATGGGCGAGTTCCGCGCGTGGCACAACGTGACGCCTACGGATGGACGCGCGGCCCTGTTGATTCTTATGCACACTGGGGCTCGCATTGGCGAGATTGCGCAGCTACGGCGGGAGGACTTCCAAATCCGCAGCGGTATGCGTGCGATCCGCATCACGGCGGAAGCGGGTTCGGTAAAGACCAAAGAATCGGAGCGCGGCGTGCCGTTGGCGGCGCATCTCCTGGCCGACCCTTGGTTTGCCCGATGGCTTGAAGGGATCACGGGCGGTATCGGGCCTGCCTTCCCGACACTGCATGGGCGCGAGCGCAGCCCGGGCGACACCCTGGTTCAATGGTTCAACCGGTTCCGCAAGGATGCAGGATTGCCCGAAGGAGCGCTTAACGGCTCGCACAAGTTCCGGCATTGGATACGAGCCGCCCTGGCAGAGAAGCAGGTAGGCGTCGAGACTGCCGACTCGATCACCGGACACACAGCACAGGGGTCTAGCGGGCGCGTGACCTACACCCCGGCAGCGAGCCCCAGGGCTATGAAGGAAGCGCTGGACCGCGTGGAGTATCCCAAGACCTGCGCCGATTAATCAGACACAGGTTGACCCCCTGGGATGCCTATGATCTATAAGACGTATGGCGGCAGATGGGGTGCCCGTGATTGATTGAGAGTGCCGCCGATGCAGCACCCCTAAAACTAGCCCACGCCAGATTATGGGCTGCTACACCTGAGACGCGCTATGACCGACAATGCACTAACAAGAGGGGATGACCGTGGACACGACTATGGCTGAGGCTGATCTCGCGAAGATTCACGCCACGACAATGCGCCTCCAAGCCGAGGCGGCGGCGCAACTTGATGAGATGCGGACGACGCGTCGGTGGGAGCGGTGGGTATTTTTGGCGTGCGTGGGCGGTCTCATCGTCGGATGCGGCTTTGCCCTCGGTTCGTGGCTCCTGTCCTAACCGAAGATAGCCCGAACATGAACCTCCGCACTTTCCTTGCCACGCCGAAGCCAAAGAGATCAGATAACCCTGTTGTAGCTCGTGGGCAAGTCGCATGGGAGCACCTGAAGGAAGACGCGCCGACGAGGCGGGCTCTTTTACGAGGACCGGGAGTCAAGGCGAAGGAGCGCCGCGAGCAGTCGCAGAACAATCACCGGCGATGGTGGTGCGAGGTCGGGGAAGCGTTGGCGGCCGGGAAGCGCATGAGCAAGACGAGCCACGAATACTACGCTTGGCTTAATGCAAACGGATTTGGGGATATGCCCAGACCTGCTCGCGGGGCTGCCGTATGGTTTGCAACTCACGTTGAAGCTCTTGGGGAGTTGCCGGACGGTTTGGCGAGTCCCGGAGTTATCCGGCAATGGGCGAATAAGCGTGCGGCCGAATTGAATAGCGTTGCCGACGAGTCAGCGCTCAATTCCGTTGACGCGCGAGCGATCGCAGATTTGCTTAAAGACACTGCGCGAGACGTGCGGCGCATCGCGCAAGCGCTAGATGAAGCGGCGCGGAGCATCGACAAGGCGAGTCGCGCCATCAAGCGATTGGGTAAGCGGGAAGCCGCCGGCTAAACTCTTTCAGAAAGAGGGGAAGTCGTCCCGCTCGCCTCGCTCCCACTCTTGCCTTTTGCGGTCGTGTTCTTTCCTGTCGTTGTAGTAGGCCATAGCCGCAGCGCCGGCAACGAAAGCAGCTACTACAGATGCGAATATGCTCACGTCCATGACGGTCTCCAGATGATTTTTAAGCGCTTTCTACATCTAACAGGCAGGGCGATCTAGGTCAAGTAACGCCATCCGCTTCCCGGGCTTCCTGGTGAGTTCCCAATGGACTTTATTATATAGGAGTCCTTCTGATATTGAGTTCAGCCGTGAGCCCCGATGTTGCTCGCGGGGTGGGGTTTTCTAACACGTCCTCGCGCGGGCCCACATGCCAGAGATTCCTACCGGGGTGCCCCTCTTACAGCACGCAATCACATGACTAACTTCAAGGCCTGCAACAAGTGCGGCGATGCCAAGCCGCATTCCTCGTTCCCATCCAACGGTCCCGGCAAGCTCCGTTCTGCCTGCAAAGAGTGTGAGGCCGCCCGATACGCGGAGCGACACGCACGAACGTATGTGCCGCATCCGAGGCCCAAGACCGTGTCGACGCCAAGGCCAAAAGCCGCGCCGAAACCACGCCGCCCTGTCAAGCGAGGCCACCCCATGTATGGTCGGTGGCGGGCCATGCTTTCTCGCTGCAGCGACCCGAAGCACCAGAGCTACCACCGTTACGGCGGCCGGGGCATCGAGGTGTGCGCAGAGTGGCGTCGAGACTTCTGGGCCTTCGCGGCTTTCTGGGGTGCCCCTCCGTTCCCTGAGGCGTCAATGGATCGCGTAGACAACAATGGGCCATACGCCCCGGACAATTGCAGATGGGCAACCCAAAAGCAGCAGTGCCGCAACCAGTCCCAAACACGCATGGTCTGTATCGATGGTTCTGCGATTCCCCTAATCGAACTGGCCGAATCTGCGGGAATGCACCCGGACACGCTGAAGCGGCGCTTGGCGAGAGACAGCAGGATTGAGTACGCGCTGTTTAGCCCCCACGGCAATCTTAAAAGTGTGACGGCTGAATCATAGGGGCACGCGGACCCCAAGGGAGGACGCGGACCAAAAAATATCCCAAAAGTTTGCGTCATACCTGGGCGACTCGCGCGAGCCGAATTCCCCCCATACGGCCCGGTAAGCGCCCTGAGTAGATTGGCGCAATCCTCCGCAACATCATTGATGCCCGGCGCGTGGCCGAGAGCCTGCGCTTCCTCAGCCTCCAAGGCACGCTAACGGTCCACGATCTTCGCCATGAATTGCGGTGAGAGTTGTGCGGCGATGACGTAGGGGGCACGCTCGCCAACGCGGTACTCGATTACCTTGTTCCGCGCCCCCTTTGCCCCCTTGCACGATCCCCTCCACACAATTTGCGGAAGGGATCGACTTGCCGCTGTGCCAGGGTGTCGATGGAGCGTTTCACGCTTTCGTGGCGCTGGCCCGTGAGCTTTGCTCCCTCGTTCCGATGGGGTGTACCTGTGGCGAACGGGCAACACCCCAACATTTCCGTTTCGATGAAGTTGACTGCAATTCGGAACTGTGGATAATACGAAACACCACATCAATGGAACGAGGTGAGCCGGGGCATGAGACGAATCTATTACGGGCGCGTATCCACTCTCGACGGTCAGACAGCCGCGAGTCAGTACGCCGACGCTGAAGCGCAAGGGATTGAGCGGGACGACGTGTTCATTGACGAGGGTGTGAGCGGGTATCACGTCCCGCCGTCCGAGCGGGAGCAATGGCAACACGTAGAGCGCGATCTACGTAAGGGCGGCGTTCTAGTGGTGCGCTGGCTTGACCGCATTTCTCGCCGCTACGACGAACTCCACACGACGATGCAGCGCTTGATAACGAAGGGCGTCCGTGTGGAATGCACGCTCAACGATATGGTATTCGACGGGCAAGAGACCGACCCGACCCGCAAGGCCGTCCGGGACGCCATCCTGGCATTCATGGCCGCTCAAGGTGAAGCCGATTACCGGAACCGCCGCGAAATGCAGGCCAGGGGAATCGCCGTCGCCAAGCAGGCCGGGAAGTACAAGGGGCGTAAGCACGCCGTCGATTACGCGGAAGTCCGTGCGTATCACGCGGAACACGGGGGCTCCGTGCGATCACTAGCGGAACACTTTGGCGTAGGAATTGCCACGATCTCCAGGGCATTGAATTCCGCGAGCACGACCAACCGCGAGGAGGTTCAGTAATGATCGGACCACATACACAGCTCATCCGCGCCCGTATCGCATTTTCCCATGCAGGGTTGAGCGGCGATCATTCATGGATCGCGAAATCCGAAGGCGAACGGACGGCACCGGGCTCCACCCTTACCTTTGCTCGCCGGGGGATTGACAGCATGCCATCTGGCGAAATTGCGCTGCACTGGGCAGCCTCAATGGAAGACCAGATGTTGAGGCTTGCTAAGGAATTGGACGAACTGGAAACGCAATATGCCGCGCTCGACTCAGCGATGAGCGCGACGGGCGACGACCGCTAAGCGCACCCAAGGGGCGGCAACCGCTTCTGCGACGCGATTCACAGGAGGATTAGGGCTCGCCGTGAGGCGGGCTCTTTTTGTTTGCCTGTAACGCGCCTGAGATTTTGGGCCTGTCACTGCCGCGCCCGATTAAAACCCCACATGGTAGAGGACCGCAATATGCCGTGCGGGACACCGAGGGTTGCCCGCGATATCGCGGGCAAGGGTACGGCTTCGCGTGTACGCGTGCGCTTGCACACCTCTGTTTTTTTGTTTCGTCGGGGAGCGCTCGGCCTTCGCCCTCGCGTCACGCGCTGCCCATGCCAATCAAGGCGTCGACTTTTCTACAATTTGTGGAGATTCGGGAGCCGCTGACCATCCCCATTCGTCGTATACCTCTCACGCGAATACAAGGCCGTCACGGGTTTACTTCGTGAGCATGTAAGCCTGCCTACTGGGGAAGCGCTGGAACAGCATGGCGGGGCTATAAGCGCTTCTATGAGTGCGCGGGCTCCGCCCTTGCTTCACGGGTCGCCCGGGCCGATTAACCCGACACAGGTTGATCTCCTGAGGCTGCCTATGCTCTATAAGACTCTAAGAGATAGGCGTAAGCCGCCTATACCGCATTGCCTTCTCTTTGTTGCCGCTACTGCTTGTCTATCGAATTCCAACCTGTAGACGCCTGTGCATCACGGGATAGCACGGGGCCCCAGAAGTTACATAAGAGCGGCACCGTTACCGCTCTCTTGAAACGAAGCTAGGATTGGCCGGGGTTTGGTTATGAGCGGTCGCACCTGAGACGGCCGGCGCGATCCTGGGCACGCAAGGGATTATGGAGCGTCCTAGTGTCTCCCCGTGTTCCGCGCGAGCGTCGACGAGCGCCATCAAGTTCTTTGACTTCGCCCCGAACATGAATCTCCGCGTCGTGGAGATCGATGGTGAGTCGTGGTTTGTGGCGAAGGATGTGTGCGCCGCGTTGAGTATCGGCGACCCGTCAATGGCAATGGCCCGCCTGGAGGCTGACGAAAAGGCCCAGTTTAACTTGGGAAATTCCGCTGGTGGGCGTGGCAACCCCAACGTGAACATCGTCTCCGAGTCCGGCCTGTATGCCCTCATCCTCCGCTCCCGTAAACCCGAGGCCAAAGCGTTCCGTAAGTGGGTCACGTCAGAAGTCTTGCCGTCCATCCGCAAGCACGGGATGTACATGACGCAGGAAGTGGCGCGGGAGGCCGTAGAGGACCCGATGTCGCTTATGGCGCGTGCGCTCGTAGTGGCAAACGAGCAGCTTGGCGTAAAGACGAAGCAGGCATACGGCCTTGACCCGGCCAGTGACCAGGAAGGCCCCCCCGATTAAAACGACATAGGGTAGAGGACCCTAGATTGCATCCCGTGGCCGTGTCGACCGTGACGGCTCGGAGGAGAGGGGTTCTCTTCCCTTTTTGCGCAACTCAATCCGCGTGCAGCTCGTCGGCAATCCACGGAGGCACGCGCGTCTCTACGACCACCCATGACTCACAGACCATCCCCTGACTGGACGCAGCCGCTATCGCTGAAGTGCCGTGGGTGCGGGCATCTGCTCCCCGTTTTGGCTTTCTACGTGAAACCGCAGCGGCCAATGCATGTCCGCAGCCACTACAGCTCCCGCTGTAAAAGATGCGCCATTGCCGCAAAGCAGGCGCGGTACGTGGAGAACCTAGCGGCGTCTCGTGCCGCGCAGCGCAAGTACCAGCAGACTTACGTCGCACGGGTTCGTAAAGAAGCCCAGGCGCGGCTCCTGATGTCCAAGGACGCATGGGCCGTCCCGCCATTCCTGGCCGAGAAGCCTTCGGCCGAAACATGCCCCGCCAGTGATTCCCTTTCGACGGGAGCGCGGCGGGATAGCTAGTCGACAACACCTGCCCCCGAGACATCATGACCAATACCAGTGAAACGAGGAATACCGTTCCAACGGTTCTAGCTGACTCTGACAATGTGCGAGAGGACATCGTGCTACCGAGCGCCATCGGTAAACCGCGCCTGGCGATATTTGGCGCACGCGTGGAAATTCGAAACAACGTAATTCAATCCTTCGACAACAATGGTGTCCTGCGTATTCGCATTGAGGTGCGTGATTGACGGCGGGTCTCGAAGGATTTGATGTGTTCGGGAATCTTGCCTACACCTGGACTACACGGGTCGCGAAGATTCAGGGTGGTCAGTACACGCATGGCGCGAATACTGGAGCAGTGGCAATTCCAAACAAACCATTCTGGGACGCAGTCCCGTTCTTTTATCTGGCACCGACCGGAACTGCCGAATGGGAGAGTGTCCCCGAGGCGTGGCTCGACGGGGACATTGTCCGATGGGACTACCACGACCCGACAAATACACGGCCACATACGAATTGCGAAATTTACATGGGGTGGGTATAGATGGGCGTGGGCTTTCAAATGTGGGACCAGGATGGGCGCATGCTGATCGATTCTGATCGGGCATGTGCCGGATTTGCTCGCACGTTCGTTCGCTCCGGCGACATGGGCAAACCTGCCGGCCTCAGGCGCGTGTACGGAGATGGGCATCAGTTCCTTACATACAGAGCCCCGGAGGGTTTTGCCTCGCCCTTGTTTTTCTTTCGAGGGCCGTTCACGGTCCTCCGGTACTTTCGCCGGAACGGGAACGAATTCACGATTGGGTGGGATTACTGGTGGCCCACAAACACCCCTACGTCTACGGCTGTTCTTACGCCTCCTACCATTGTCTATGTGTTCGACCGTATGCGCGACATGGGGACGGGAAGCGGGTTGCAAACGTTCGATGAGAGCGGGAAGCTAACTTTCGATTCGAACATGGGACGGTTCCGTTTGGTCGGCGGTCGGCACCTTAACAATCAAGAGGCGGTGGACTCGATTACTGGAGCCCGCGTGAGTCCAGACCAGGTGCGGGCGTTCGACCTGTGCGACCGGGGAAAGCTTGCGCTTTCTTGCGGTTTCGGGCGTTTTGGTACGTATTCCCCGGCGGCGAATAGCACGACGGCCTACTACGTCGCGGAGATGTTCCGTGTTCTAGATGGTGGCCGCGTTGAGGTCGTATGGGCACAAGGCGGGGATGAGAGTTATCCGGACGAAAACCGCTTTGAGGGTGTCGTGCCGACGACATACGGCATGCCGTTCCTGCTTGCAGCAAATGTAGGCGACTTCCCGGAGTGGGAATGGGCGGCGCCTGGCTCGTGAATAATTCGTAATCCATAGATAATGACCAACATCGCTGACACCCCCAACGTAGTCACGGCGGTTCCCGCTGACTCCGGCGTCCCGCTGCAACCTATGCAGACGGGCTACGTGCCCGAGGACATCGAGTACGCTCACCTGAACCAGCCGGACACGCTCGACGTGGCTGCCGCAAGCTGGCGGTCGTACACGCTCGTCGGCCAGCTCCTGAACAGCTTCCAGGATCGCGACGTGAACGCGCAGCCGGACGCGCAGTTCAACCCCTACAGCCACATCGAGTCGAACAAGGACAAGTACCAGGACCTCCTGCCGCTTGTCGCGAGCGGCTCGCTGACGTTCGACGGAATCGACTCGCAGGCTGCATTCGACGCCTGGGTCGGAGCGCAGCGGCGGAACATCAAGGACAGGCAGTCCATCGCGGCGGCTGACACGTGGAAGTCCGTAGTAACCATGCCTGTCGCCATGCTCGACGCGACGCTGTTACTTGGCCCCGTGGGCGAAGCCGCCGGCGTGTACGCTACGGGACGTATGGGTGCAGGTGTGCTTGCGGGCGCTGCTCGCGGCGCTATTGCAGGCGGCATTGAGATCGGGGCGCAACAAGCCGGCGTCTCCGCGCTCAACGACTCGCAGACCGCCGAGGAAGCGTTCATGAACATCGGGGTCGGCATGACTCTGGGCGCTGGCCTTGGCGCGATCTTCCGTCACGCGAAGTCCGACAACGCCCTCAACGCGGGCAACCCGAACAACCCGCTGCATCCTGAGAACCTGGACCGCAGCATTCCCATCAACGAGCACCAGATCGGCCAGCTCCCGGAAGAGGGCGCTGTGTTCGGCGCGGACTCCGTTGGTGCGGCGCGATCGACGGCCGACACGGACACCCTCATCGCGACGTCGAAGAATCCCATCGCCCGCGCGGTTGATTGGGCGACGAGGTTCGGCAGCTACACGCCGCTTCAGCGTCTCGGTTCGTACTCGAACGCGCTCACGCGCGACACGATGCTTCGCTTGATGGACACGGGTGGTCTCCTGACTCGTGCGATGGCGGCCGGTAAGTCGACGGGCCTCGAAGCAGAGACCCTGAAGACCATCTACGAGCAGCAGATGAGCAACGTGCGTCGGCGGGTCGACTCGGTCTACCGTTCGGCGAATGCGGACCTGGGCCAATCCGGTGCGCGTACTTCGGCCGGCAACGTGCTCAACACGATCACCCAGGGCTCACGGGACATCAACGTCGTTCCGCAACAGGCGTTCAACGAGGCGATCTCGCTGATCCAGCGTGGCTCGAACGCCCGCGCGGCGAACAACGAGATCTCGCAGGCGGTCATGGACCGGCTCACGCAGACCGGCTTGTCGCTGGACCAGGCGAAGACGGTCCACCGCCGCGTCTACGAGGCCGAGAAGATCTACCACGACGCCTACGAGGGCATGAAGGACGAGGCCGTGCGTCAGGGGCTGCTCGATCCCGAGAAACTCGTGGAGGGCCGATACGGCATGCCGCAGCGCTGGATGCGCGAAGGAGTCGACGCGAATTCGGAACGGCTCAAGGGCTTCCTCATGGAGCACCTGGAGACGAAGCCGACCGACGACTGGCTGCGCGAGAATGGCTTCATCGCCGACCCGAACGTGCCACGGGGCGCTGGCGAGGAGCCGCTCCCGGCGTCTTGGGACGAGCTGAAGAAGTCCGGGGACGACACAACGGTCAACTCGGTCCTTCGACAGTGGGCTGGCGAACAGAACGAGTTCAACAACCAGTATCTCCAGTCGAAGCTGGCGGACTACCAGCAACGGCAACTGAAGGCGCAGGATAAAGCCGCGACGGTCCTGGGCTTCCTGAAGGAGACCGAGGGCTACTGGCGCGACGCGAAGCTGCGGGAGATGCGCCTGGCAAGTCGGGACATCGAGCGCCGCTCCGTGCTGCGCAAGGTGGCGTCGGCGCAGCTCAAGTCGCAACGCGCGTCGGAGAGAGTCCAGGCTGCACTGAACCGCCTCGGCGGTGACGAGTCGGTCTTGGACCAGATGCAGAGGCAACTGGTCGATGGTGGGCTTGCGCTCGACGAGGCCGGCGCTGCGGTCGCGAAGGCCCGTGAGCGTCATGCGGCGGCGAAGGCTGCATTCGCGTCGAACGACGAGGGGCAATCCCTGGTCGATGCGCTGCGCGGAAAGATCACCGAGAAGCGTGGTGAGAACGCGTCGCTCCTTGCCGAGAAGCGGGATGTCCTCGGGGAACTGAAGGACGTCTCCGAGAACCTCGGCGGGGGCGAGTTGTCCCGTGCGAAGAACCCACTGAACCAGCAGCGTGACGCGCTAAACGCGCAGTCCCGCGCCAATCGCGAGGAGATTGCCCAGGCCCGTGCGCAAATCCGCGAAGCGCTGGAGGAACGCAGGGCAGCGCAGGCCGAACTCAGCGAGGCGAACGCGGGCTTCGACAAGCTCGCCAAGCAGCAGGCGGATGTCCGTCGCTGGCACGACGCAGCGACAAAGGAAGTCAACACCATCATCGAACACGAGGGCGACGCTCTGCTGGAGCCGGGCCTTCGGAAGCAGATGGACGACGACCTTGCAGCGGTCGACGAGCTGAAGACGCACCTCAGCGAAGCACGCGACGCTCGGCGCTTCGCCTACGACATCATGAAGCTCACCGGCATGGAAGCACGCGCCGCTGCGAAAGCGGCAGACCGCGCGAGCCGGCAGCTCCAGAAGGTCGCGTTCCAGGCGCGGAAGGGGATGTCGAACATGTCGCCGCTTACGACGTATGTGGATGGCCTGGTCAACGACCTACGCGGGGCGGAGCGTGCGCCGCGTGGTGTCCTGCTCGACAAGAGCCCGACCTCGGGGCGGCTGAAGGAACGGCAGTTCCAGTTCGACTTCGGCGAGTACAACTGGCTGGTGGACAACGGCTTCCTGGCCGGCAACGCGGATGATGCCTTCCAAGGCTACATGAAGGACCTGGGTGGGCAGCTTGCCGCGCACCGCGCCCTGGGTGGCCGGCCGATCGACGATGTTCTCCGGGAGGTTCAAGGCGACTACGACGCGGCCATCGGGAGCGAGCTGAACCTGAAGAAGCGTTCGGCGCTCCATGCCGAGAAGAAAGCGGCGGAGGCGGACTTACGCCATGCACACGACCGCATCCTGGGCAAGTATGACCTGAAAGACCACAACGGCCTTGTATGGACGGCCGACCGCATGAGGCAGTTGGGAGTCGTCCGCTACATGGGCGGCTTCGTGTTCTCGTCGATCGGGGACCTTGCGACTGCCGCGTTCTCTGCGCCCGGGTCGTTGCTGCGTGCCCTGGCATTCAAGGGCGCACGGGACTACCAGTACATCCTGCGGCAGGCAGCGAAGGGCGACAAGGACGCCGAGGAACTGAAGATGATCCTCGGCTCTCTGGAGACTGGCGCTCACCTGAACTCCTCGGATCGTGCACTCGGACGGGGCGAGGCTTCGGACCTCCTGGGCTTCGGCACAGGCCGCACGCGTCAAGTCACACGCGCCGTCGAGACCGCCATGAACACGATGTCGGACTATGGGAACAAGCTGTCGCTGATGAAGGGCTGGTCGGACAACATCCGCCGCACTGCTGGCCTGGTTCAGCTCGGGAACATCCGGAAGTGGGTTACGAAGTACGACACGCTCGACAAGGGTAAGACCGTGCAGCTCAGCGCCCTCGGGATCGGCGAAGAGGAGGCTAAGCGCCTCGACGTTCTCTTCTCGAAGCACGGGACCGAGCAGCGCCAGGGCCTGTTCTCCCCGGGGATCACAAAGTGGCTCAGCGAGCCGGACGGCGAGCACATGAAGTACGTGCTCGAATCGGCGCTCATCAAGGCGCAGCGCCGCGCGTCTTACACGACCGGGTACGGCAACCAGCCGTTGCTCATGGACAAGTGGTACGGCAAGCTGTTCCTCCAGTTCCAGACGATGGCGCTCCAGTTCTCGAACAACTTCATCCGGGCGGGCGTGCAGTATGGCTTCGTGACCGGGGACCACATGCGATTCGGATCGGCCCTCGGGACGGCCATCGCAGCCGGTGTCCTCATGAACGCAATTGCGACGTTCCGCAAGGGTGGGAACATCGAGGACCAGGAGCCGCAGCAATTCGCTTACAACGTCGTGCAGCGCTCGGGCCTCCTGGGTGTCGCCGGCTCGTACACGGACTCCGCCGTGAAGCTCATGGACCCCGTGCTCAACCAGCACCTCGGCTGGACCCTCGGAGGAGGCGCTTCGAAGTTCTCGCAGAACTCGTGGCTGGCGAACCTGATGGGGCCCTGGCTCAGTAACGTCGAGACGCTCCAGGGCATCGGCGCGAATGCCGTGGATGGTGACTTCGACAAGGTTGGCAAGAAGGCGCTGCAACTCGCGCCGCTAAATCAGCAAATCCAGATGATCGCGCGGCTACTCGCAGCAGGTTGATAAGTCTCTTTCCTTCGCATACACCTTGCCCGCCTTCGCGCGGGCATTTTCACTTTGGGAATAGTTCAATGAACGAATCGAAGCAATGTAATAGCGCAGCGCGAACCGTTGCTGACTCAATGGCCGAAGTAGCCGAGGCTGCGCTCAGCGTATCGGGCGACCTGGATGCGCTACTGGATGCCTATGACGCACATGCCTGCTTGCTTAACAGGGTCGCCCTGAGCGAGTGGGAATAACTACACGACCTCCTCGCCTGTTTTTCACACCACCAACTAACCAACAAGGAACACACGATGCCTTTCCTCATGAACTCCAATGGCGAGTCAGAAGTAACCCTCGCACAGCGTCGCGCTGGCGGTTTCCACAACGCCGGCCCGGTCCACGTCTTCGAGCACTCGAACGATTTCCCCCACATCATCCAATTGCAGGACGGCCGATGCGTTGCTGCCGATCACGAAGGCCGTCCAATTGTCGATGCGCAGGGTCGAATGCAGGCGTTTCAGAATCCGGCATCGCTGAGTCATTCGGAGCGGGCTGCGTTCGTTCAGGACATCCGTCGTGACGCTGAGACGCACATCGCACCGAGCGTCGACGAGACGGTGCGCATTCGCGAGTATCTCGCCGCGAAATACGGCACGGAAGTCGCTGGACCGGAAGGTCGTACGCCGCACCTGTAAGCAGCAGCCCATCAATCAACCGAACGCCAAACCATGACTAAGAACCAGAATCAATCGACCGCTGAGAACCTCCACGCCGCGCGGGTTCTCGAAGCCTTGGAGTCCGCGCGACGATCCAAAGCCGCGGCTGACGGCATCCGGAAGGCCGCAGAGATCGCGGCGACTAGCCCGTCATACGGTCGGGTTGTAGAGGACCTGCGCTTTGTTGCCAAGCGGCTCGAAGCCGACCCGTGGGACGCAATCGGGGCGAAGGCGCTGGAGGTCCGTATGGAATGGCTGAGTAACGCAGCCAAGCCTTCCAGCGTAAGCGACCCGTCCAATGACCCGCTTACCGTGCAACCGAACCTGATTTTCCCCCTGGCCCCCGGTCATGCTCCCAACGAGCCTATGCAGCGCGACATGACGCCGCTCACGGGCCGAGACCCGTTCTACTCAAGCAGATGAACGTGTACGCCGCCGCTGTGCGGCACCTGCTCATCTCGGATCCTTCCAAGTCGGCCGAGCGCCATGTGCTGGCCCGCGCTGTCCTGGCGACGGCCCCGGATACGCCGACGAAGCACGAGGCTTTCCGGCTTACTCAAGAGGCATTCGACCGGAACCCTGGAGCGTTCCGCACGCGGGTCTTCCGCATGTGGCAAGCGCTACCACCCGAGCATAAGCCCGAGCTTGCGGCTCTCGTGGACTCCACCGCATCCCGCATTGATGCGTCCGAGACGCCCCCGGATACAACGGGGCTCACCAGACACCGCCCGCGCCGCCGTGCGCTCACCTAAGACACGACCGTGACTACTAAATACCTCACCGACCACCTCCTGATTGTCCGCGCCGTCCATATCGACGGCGACAAGGCCCCGGACCTGACCGCTTATCACCCGTATGCATTCGTGAGCACCGAGGCAGTAGAGCCGGGGCAATTCATCTCGGACGGAGCGGTATGTGACACGGACACGCGCAAGATCGGAACCGTGCTGGACCAGACCGGGAAGACCGCCGCGCAGGTTCGCGCCGCCCTAGGCCTGACCGTTAAGTAACAGGAGACCGCCACCATGTTTGGCACCAACACCGCTGATGGCTTCAGCAAGACCCCCTTCGTATTCGCCGCACCGGCCGCTGATGGGCTGAGCAACGCTTGCGTCATGTTCGATACACCGACCGTCACGCGCCGTCGCAGGGAACCCGAGGTCGCCCCACAAACCGGAGCCCCGAAAGGGGTGCTGGCGGAACACACAATCAAGCAAGCGAGTCGAGGGAGGCCCCTGAGGTTCCGCGACGGCTACGTTGAAGTCCCCTTGGCCGATTCGAGCCAGTGCGTGCGCGTCGCGCTTTTGGACTTCCAATGGCTACACCACGTAAAGGGAATCAGCAAGCGCCGATGGACCCGAGGTGAGCAAGGCGAAATTCGGGCCCCAATGCATCGCGGGTTCCACCTCCGAGACATGGAACACGGTTACGACTACGACGTTGGGGCGCTACTCCTGGGGCTGGAGAACGGCGAGCGGTACACGATGGACTTTCCCTGTTCGCTGATGCCGGACACGTTGCACAAGGTAGAGAAGAAGCGACTTCGGAGGACCACTGCGGAACCGCGTGATAAACTGAAGTCGTAACTTGTCAATCGACACGGGGAAAGACGCTGACAAACTCCCCGGAAAGCCTTATATCACCGTGGAGACCCAGGGGTTCGAATCCCCCTCTCTCCGCCAGAATCCGAAAAGCCCCGCAAGTTCATGGACTTGCGGGGCTTTTTCACGTCTGGCGTCGCAAGCCGGACGCGTCGCCGACGAGTCGCGAGGGGCACGGGAAGCATGAATCCGGTCGACCGGTTTTCAATCGAAACGCACGCGGGGCCGTACGAATCCTGGCCCAGGCGATCGCGCATCCTCGTCGGCGGCAGGCCTGCCGGTGTCGCGGTGTCGGGCTACACGTTGCTACGGCAATTCGAAACCCGGGCCGGCTATCTGCTCGTGACCGATTACGACTGCCCGTTCGAGGGGGCCGTGACGTTTTCGCTGCTCTCGAAGGATCTCGGCAAGGTGCTGGCGGAACGGACGGTGGGGGCGATGTACGGCTCGTACTGGCTCGACGACGTGACGTGGACGGATGAGCGCCGCTTTACGGCGACGTTCGTGGACGTCGATGGGCGCTGGGACTTCACGATACGCGACTGGTCGCTGCCGTTCGTTTTTTCGCGTTTGAAGATGGCCCGCGTTGCATCGTCCGATCGCTCGTAGCAGCGCGGCTTCGTGCTGTTGGCGTCAGCCGTCCGTTTCATGCGCTGGACTTGCCTGCAGATGCGCGCGTAATTCCGCGAGCTGCCTGCGAACATCCCGCCGCAATACCTCGCGCGACACGACGTCGATGACAACGGAACTGTCCATGTACCCGCGCTCGACATGCAGCAGGACGTCGCCGGTGAAGAACGTCCCTTCGATGAAAGCGCCGCGCTCCTGGGCCACGCCTTGCCACCCCGGCGGCGCGTCGAGCCATGCGGCGAAGGCTTGTTCGAGATGGCCGATGTTCCCGTACTCGCCATGAATGTAGCCACGCTCGCCCCATGTGACGTAAGCGGAGATCTGCAGGTTGTCGACCGGGTTTTCCGAAAGCTTGGGGATCAGGTCGATCGGGATCTTGTGCAGCGATACGCTGATGACGAGATTCTGGGATTCCGGCAGGAGGCGCTCGTTGGCGTCGCGAACGTGGCGCTCGAGTGCGCCGCGCTCTACGAGCATGGCGGTCATGTCGCGTTGTCGCGCGGGAATGTCGACCGTCGCCTTGAGTTCGACGTGCTCGATCGACGCAACCTCCGGCTCGTCGGCAAGTTTCCATTCCTGCGCGGTCGCTGGTGCCGACGGGTGGCGCGGCTCGGGCTTGGCCGCGGTGTCGCCGATGTCGGGCAATGACGCTGCCATTGCCGGGTGTGTCGCCGCCCGTTTGAACACGCGTACGACCAGGTAAAGGGCGACGCCTGCAAGCGCGGCAATGATCCAGCCGTTCATGTTTTTCCTGTTCGAATGATTTTCGCGGATGCGCGAATCGTGCCTGTGATTTTTACCGATTGGCGTGTGCGAAAAAGCACGGGTTACGCCGGAAAAGCGTGAAATTTACCGATTCCCGCACTGCGATCTCAGTGAAAGAAAGTGAATTTCTAAAGCAGAAACCTGACGCACTCAATTGGTTATTCTAAATACTGTCAGAAACGCTTCATACTTTTGACAAATTTGGTATGCTCCGCCCAAACGAGATGGGCGGCGCCCCAGGTTGCATCGCAGGCGCGTTGGCCCGGTGAATAACGAAGTAAAACAAGAACCTGAGAGTGACGCTGTGAATACAGCCGATTTGCTGCGCGCATTTGCATCCGGGGTTGTCGACCAGAACAATCGACCCATCCGCCTGAACTGGGGGCAGGCCCAGCGTACGCTGGAGCAGGTCCTGGCGCTCCAGTACGCGGACATACGGGAAGGGCTGATGACGGGGATCGCCGGTCACCTGACCTGCGTGTCCGCACGGGCCGACCTGCCGATCCGCAGCCTGATCGGGCTGCCGGTTTCCGTCCAGATGACGACCGATCGCGGGCGTCTGCATGCGATCAACGGGATCGTCACCGACGTCCGCGCCGGGCAGTCGGACGGCTCGCTCGCGTGCTACCAGCTGACGATCCGCGACGTGCTGTCCGTGATGGAGCGGCGCACCAATTCGCGGCTCTTCCGCACCAAGAGCCTGCCCGACATTCTCGACGTGCTGCTGCAGGAGTGGCGCCAGCGCAGCCCGGCGCTGGCGCGGGCGTTCGAGTTCGACCTGTCGGGGCTGCAGCGCGAACGCTACCCGGCGCGCGAGCTCACGCGGCAGGTGAACGAATCCGATGCGCATTTCATCCGGCGGCTGCTGCGGCGCGAGGGCGCGACGGTGTTCGCGAAGGCCGGCAAATCCGGCGACAGGAACGACGGCGCGGCGGCGGACACGCCGATCCATACGCTCGTCTTCACCGATGATCCGATGAAGCTGCCCGAGACCGAAGCGGGCACGGTGCGCTACCACCGTGACGCGGCGACCGAGGAGCGCGACTCGGTCACGCTGTGGGCGACGCGCCGCAGCCTGATTCCGGGCAGCGTCGCCCGGCCGACCTGGGATTACAAGAACGGCCGGATGTCGCAGACCGAGCAGGCGACGATCGTCGACCAGGGCGAGGCCGGCAACGATATCGCGCACTTGCTTGCCGACGCGGTCATCGATATTCCGCATGCGGGCGATTCGTCGTCCGACCTCGACCGGATCGGCAAGGACCGGATGCTCGCGCACGAGCTGCGCGCGGAATCCGTCGACGGCGCCAGCGGCGTGCGGGATCTTGCGGTCGGCCACTGGTTCACGCTCGCCGAGCATCCGCAACTCGACACGCTGCCGGTCGAGCAGCGCCAGTTCATCGTCACGTCGCTGCATCACCGCGCGCAGAACAACCTGCCGAAGGAACTCAACGCGCGCGCACAAGCGCTGTTCGTGGCGAGCCGCGCGCTGTTCGACGCGGCGCCGCCCGACGCCGGCGGGAAGCCGGCCGGCGACGACGACACGCGCTACGAGAACACCTTCTCGTGCGTGCGGCGCGGCGTGCCGCTGACGCCTGCGTACGATCCGGGCGTCGACTTGCCGCCGGTGCATCCGATGACGGCCGTCGTCGTCGGCCCGGAGGGCGAGGAGGTGTTCTGCGACGAGATGGGGCGCATCCGCGTGCAGATCCAGGGGCTCAGTGCGGCCGATCACGCGCATGCGCAGGGCGCGGGCACCAGCGGCGCGCCGGCCGACAGCGCGCCCGTACGCGTGGCCTGCGCGCTCGCGGGGCCGACCTTCGGCGCGAATACGCTGCCGCGGGTGGGCATGGAGGTGCTGATCGGGCACATCGGCGGCGATCCGGACCGGCTCGTCGTGCTGGGCGTGCTGGCGAACGGGCCGAACATGCCGGCGACCTTCAGCCATACGGGCGCGCTGCCGGGGAACCGGTATCTGTCGGGCACGAAGACGAAGGAGATCAAGGGGCAGCGCTACAACCAGATCCGCTTCGACGATACGCCCGGACAGATCAGCAGCCAGCTCGCGAGCGAGCATGCGCACAGCCAGCTGAATCTCGGGTTCCTGACGCAGCCGCGCGACAACGGCCAGGGCGCGGCGCGCGGCGAGGGCGCCGAACTGCGCAGTGACGCGCATGTCGCGATCCGCAGCGGCAAGGCGATGTTGATCTCGGCATGGCAGCGGCTTCGCGCGAGCGACGGACATCTCGCGCGCGACGAGTATCTGCAGCTGATGCAGGAATGTGTGGAGCTGTTCAAGAGCCTCGGCGATTACGCCGCGCAGCATCAGGGCGTCGCGATGGACACGCAGCCGCACGACGCGCTGATGACGACGGTGCGGGGCTGGCCGAATGGCGGGGCGTCCGGGGGCGATGGCGCATCGGGCGGCGAGCAGGCCGCGATCGGCATCACGGCGCCGGCGGGGATCAGCGTCGCGACGCCGAAGACCGTCACCACGCATGCCGGCGGCAACGTCGATACCGTCGCGCAGAACCATCTGCAATACACGAGCGGGCAGCGGATCAACCTGCAGGCCGGGCACGGCGTGCAGATGTTCGCGCACAGCGAAGGGGTGTCAGCGATCGCGAATCAGGGGAAGGTGCGGCTGCAGAGCCAGAACGACGACACGCAGATCGATTCGGCGAAGAACATCCAGATGACGGCGGCCGGCGGGAAGCTCGCGGGGATGGCGAGCGAGCAGGTCGTGTTCGTTACCTCGGGCGGCGCGTATCTGAAGCTGCAGGGCGGGGATATCGAGCTGGGGTGTCCGGGGAGTTTTACGGTGAAATCGGCCGCACATACGTGGGCCGGGCCGGCGAACATGAGCACGGATTTTCCGAAGTTCGAGCATGCACCGTTGGGGCGAGTGCCGAAGTTGGTGAGGGCGACGGATGGGCAGCCGGTCGAGGGGATGGAGGCCGAAGTGCGGAAGGCCTCGGGAGAGGTGATCAAGGGTAAGACCGACGCGGCAGGGACGTTGTCGCCCGTCAGCAGCGATCAATTCGAACAACTGGCCGTGCGGTTTTTCAAGCCGCGAACCTGAGTGATTGAGAACAACAACATGTCGAACCGTAGCGTAGATTTTGCGAACCGCGCGACAGCGAAGCCGTCTGCCTCCGATCCATCCCAGATCACAGTCGGCAACGGACTGGGCACGGTACTGCCCGACCACAAGAACCAACTGGAATGCGTGATGCAGATGCCGCTTCCGGGCGTCGTCATTTTCGTGCACGGCGTGAACTCCGAAGGGGAGTGGTTCAAGGATGCGGAGGAGGGGTTGTGCGCCGGCCTGAATCGGCGCATGGGCCGTTATGACGACCAGATGTTTGGAAAGGGGCCGGTCGCGGGGCAAATGTCGCCGGTCTCGTATATTGACAGCCTGACGCCTGACGGGTTTCTGAACCCGGAGATGTCTTCGAAGACGTACATCAAGCCGGATCCGTCTTTCTCCCCCGTCATTCATTTTCGCTGGGGGTACTCCGCAAACGCGACCGAATTGAAAGAGTATGGCGACAAGATCATGCTCAATGAGAAGAACTACTGGGGAGGCGGGCCGTTCGCGGGCGGCTGCTCAAGTCTGCCCGACTTGTGGAATGAAGGGCTGAACGACCGATTGTTCCTCTGGATCACGGTTCAGCACTTGAATTCCGTGGGCAATCGTCAGGTCTACTCGACGCCGTCTCGTACCTACGGCGTACTGGCTGCACTGCGGCTTGCGCGCCTGATCGAGTCGATCCGCAAGAAGCAGGCCGACGTGCCGATAACCGTCGTCTGCCACAGCCAGGGGAACATGGTTGGCATCTCGGCGGCGTTTCTGGGGGATCGCCTGCCCGAAGTCAAGGATCAATGGGGCAAGAGCGGACGCTGCGTCGCCGACACTTACGTCCTCGCGAATCCTCCCTACAGTCTCGTGGAGGGAATCGGGACCGATACCTGGGCGCAGCGCGGCATGCGGGACAAGGACGGACACGCGGGGCGAGAAACCTACGTCGCCCGCAAGGAAACGCTGAGAGAGTATTTCGATATCCTTCGTGCACGAGCGGATCTGGAGATGCCGGCGGAGGATCTCGATCGCGCGATGGAAAACGCACGGCCGTCGGAGAGCGGAGGAAAACCGTACAGTGCGGCCAAGGATCGAGCAGTCCATGGATTGTATGGGGAGAAAACCTACGGGCGCGTGACGCTGTACTGCTGTCCGCATGATCAGGTCATATCCGCGACGACGGTGCAAGGAATCGGCTGGCGTGGAATGAATATCGAAGAGATCAATTCGACCAATGGATGGGGCGTGTTCTCTCAGCGGGTTTTTGCATCGGATTTCGAGGTTGGCGGAGAAATCAAGCTTTATCGGTATTGGGAGGACGATTGGCGTCATAAGACAAACGAAGCGGAGGGATTTTGGTATCCAAAGTCACCGGATGCCCGATTTGCACTTGGGCGCGCATTGCACTCCAATCAGAACTGGCTTGCAAAATTTTTCACGCTTGTTTCGAGCCCTGCGCTCTATTTGTTCAATCTGACGAGTGTGAAGGTCAATGCGGATCCGCCAAAAGGGTGGGAGATCCCGATTACGGCGCCCATGCTCGACAAGGAGACGCGATTCAAGCCTAGGGCGAAGCGCTATGACAAGCCGTCGGGAGCCCAGCTGGACAAGGAAAAGGGTGCATTCAACGAGGATTACGATCCTCCGTCGGCTGCGCGCGATGCAAAAAAGCAAGACCGGAAAGCGGACGATCCGTACGATAGTTTTGACAGCAAATCGGAGAAATTTCCGGCTGAGGCAAAAGCACTGGAGGCGCAGGGCGACGTGAAGACTGAAGCCGCACAGCGATATGAGGATCACGCAATTCTGCGTATGGAGGCGCGGCGGGCAAAGAATGCCGATTGGGTTGGTGCTGACGGGAAGGTGGCTGGGGAGGACGATCCTGCTCAAGCAAGCGCGGATTATGCGAAGTGGCGAGATAAGAAAATATTCGACATTCTCAATAATGGGGATAAAAACAACCCGACGAATCATTCGACGATCATGACCAATTCGGTTCATGCGCAATATGCCTTGGCTTATGATGTTGCGATTGGACTGTGTTATCTAACGGAGGATGAATTTCTCAAGCTCAGAATTGAGGCTGACTGGAGATTTGTTGGTGGGTTAGGTGATGATAATCCCAACCATGCATTTGGCGACTATATTTTGAATGGAAAATATAAGGCGATGTTCCTGCATGAATGGATTGCAAAAGACGGTGATGCAAAAATGCCCGCGAAGATACATGATGAGCGTGATGGAGGGTTCTTTATGAAAATTGGGAGCTATGTATGAGGGCGAGCATCGCCACTTGGCAGCGCCGAGCGGCGTTGGCCTGTGTTGTGATGATATTGGCCTCGGGAATATCCTTGACGATGATGGCCTCGTCTGATGGAACAGCGTTTGATTTGTTTAGCACGGGAGCATTGATGAAGCGATTGGCATTGGTGCCTGGACTCTTGGCTGTTGTGGTGTTTGCATTTACGACGGTGATTGCAACGCCACGGGCAGTGGCAGCTCCGGCACGTGATTCGGTAGTGCCGGCGACCGCGACTGAGTCATCTAAGCCGTTTGTGGCGCAGGTCGTTGGCCTCGAATGGTTGAACCCGCTGCAACGTCGGGATTATCCGACGGAATGGCAGTTGCTATGGACCCTCGGTTTGGTAAAGCCGAACAAAAATGATGATATGGTTCGTACGAATCCCAAAAAATACTCTACGATACAGCCTATATCGATTGTGGCGGATGGTCAGTGGGGGAGTGAGTCATTCAAAGGGTTCTATAAAAAATATATCGATAAGACTCTGTTTGTTTTTCGAACTCGGTATGTAACGGATGGAAATTATTTTTATACGGTAAATCCGAGTGATAGAAGCAAGTGGCGCGAATTGGCGGGTGTCCACGTTGAACTGGCGATTCCTGCTGGTCGCCTTGATCCGGCGCTAGCTAAATCTCACCTCAGTGATCGGATGGTCGATTTCTTTGAAATCGGAAACCCTTCCGCGAAGGATCTATGGAGTCGCGATACGCCACCAGATGTGCACGTCACGTCTGGCCGAGAGAATGCCGGTTTCACGTCACTCGATGCCGCACTTGACTATCTGCAGGCGCACCCCGACAAGAGTGTCTGGGTGATGAACTGGGACGCACCGAGCTTTCCGCCGAGCGACGAGCAACTCAACGAGAATCTGACGCTGCTGATTCTGGCAGGCCCGAATCTCAAGACCGGGCGCGAGCCGCTCGCATGGATTGGCAAGGCCGCGAAAAGCAATGTCAAAGACTTCGACGCGAAGCAAGGCGCGAGCCGTGCAGTACAAGCCTGGAAAGCGACGATCGACACGGCCGCACAAAATGCAGGGGTAACCGTCCCGTCATTGAACTACATCGTTCATGACGCAGGCAAAGGAAGCGACGCGGCATCCGCTCGTATCGGCTCTCTGTCGCAGTCTCTGACCGAAGTGCTGCCGGAATATGATTTCAGCAAGCAGATGTTCAATACCTCCGCGCTGCTCGGAAATATGGGAGCTGGTGCGGCGCTGACCAATGTCGCGCTTGCGATCGGGCGGGCCAATCACTTGGGCGGGAATGTGCTCGTTGCGGGCACAGCCGATCCAGAGCATCCGACGGCGGTCGTGGTTGTACCGCCTTCCAAGTTGACCCCAATCGACCCCGACAAGGACTGGTTCCGTGCACGTGGCGAGAACAACGCTTATCTGCCGTGGTGGGGCCGTCGCCACGACGCGCGACCGGCGTCGCAGGGCTACTCTGAATAAGCGTTGGCCCTATGCGCGGAATCATTCGAGTCGGCGACGCGACGAGCCATGGCGGCAAGGTCGTGACGGGCAGTGCCGTCAGCGAAGTAATGGGCAGGCCGGTCGCCCGGCTCGGCGACATGTGTGTCTGCCCGATCTCAGGCCATCAGGCGTGCTTCATTGCCGAAGGCGACCCGCAAGTCATCGTCGACGGGAAGCCCGCCGCGTTCGATGGCCACAAGACCTCATGCGGGGCGACGCTGATTTCGAGCGTGTCGTCGTCCGGGCGGGAGTGAACGGTCGAATATCTCACGAGAGAAACCACGCGCACTGAGAGCCAGCGTGGTTTCCATTTCCACGTTGTTCAGGGCGCATGCTATGACGAGACGCGTGCGTTCCCCACTTTGCCTACCTCGGAACGTCAATGCGTCGCTTCAATGCCATCCGGCTGATCGGGGCTGTGATGCTTCTGTCTGCAACAGCCTTGTCTGCTTTGACCGTTCGAGCAGAGGATGTTGCCAGCACGTCAGTACATTCGGCGCCAGATGTGCCGGCACGTCCATTTCGCGCGCAGGTCGTGGGCCTTGTCTGGCTCAATCCGTTGCAACGCCGTGATTATCCGACCGAGTGGCAATTGCTTTGGACGCAGGGCTTGACTGTGCCCAACAAGAACGACGACATGGTTCGAACCGATCCGAATTCCTTTTCCACATTGCAGTCGGTGGCGAGTATTGCCTACGGTAATCGCGGGAGAGAAACGTTCCAAGGTTTTTACTACAAGTACGTTGATGAATTATTGGCGTTGTTTCGCGTTCGTTATGCCACGAATCCGGGATATTTCTATACGGTCAAGCCGGAGGATCGCAAAAACTGGCGTGAGCTCGCGGGAATTCACATCGAACTTGCGGTTCCTCGGAGGTTAGGTGCCGGCGACGCGCAAGCGATACTGCGAGACTTCATCAAGAAGCGATTCCTGATCGGAAATCCGTCGTTCCAGAATCTTTGGACACGCGATACGCTCCCCGACGTGCAAGTCACGCAAGGCGGTGCGAACGCCGGGTTCACGTCGCTGAACAAGGCACTGGATTACCTGCAGGCAAACCCGGACAAGAGCGTGTGGGTCATGAATTGGGACGCACCGAGCTTTCCGCCGAAGGACGCTCAAATCAACGAGAACCTTGTGGTGTTGTTCCTTGCCGGTCCGAAGTTCAATACGGAACGCGAGCCGCTTGCTTGGATCGGCGAGTCAGCCACCTCCGACACACGGGAGTTCGAGTCCAAGGCTGGCACGTCACTTGCCGTGCAGGCGTGGAAGGCTGCAATCGAAAAGGCATCGCACAACGCCAATATCGCAGTCTCGGATATCCAGTACGTCGTTCACGACGCGGGTAAGGGCAGCGACGCAGCATCGGCACGATTGGCCGCGTTGTCGCAGACGCTCACGGAAGTGCTGCCGGAATACGACTACGGGAAACAGACGTTCAACACGGCAGCCTTGCTCGGCGACATGGGCACGGGCAGCGCGTTGACGGATGTGGCGCTGGCCATCGGCCGCATCAACCACTTCGGCGGCAATGCGTTGATTGCCGGCACGACGGATGCGCAGCATCCGGTGGCGGTCGTGGTGACGCCGCCATCGAAGCTCACCCCGATCGACCCCGACAAGGACTGGTTCCGCGCACGCGGCGAAAACAACGCCTATCTGCCGTGGTGGGGGCGTCGTCATGATGCGCGTGCCGCAATGCAGGGCTACTCGGAATAAAGGCTGTCGTCATGCGCGGAATCATTCGAGTCGGCGATGTAACGAGCCACGGCGGCAAGGTCATCACTGGAAGCGCGGTAAGTGAAGTGATGGGCAGGCCAGTCGCCCGGCTCGGCGACATGTGTGTCTGCCCGATCTCCGGTCATCAGGCGTGCTTCATTGCTGAAGGTGATCCGCAAGTCATCGTCGACGGAAAGCCCGCCGCCTTTGACGGCCACAAGACCTCCTGCGGGGCGACGCTGATATCGAGTGTGTCGTCGTCCGGGCGGGAGTGAGTAGGCGAATTCCGTCAGCCAGACTGGTTCCGTGGGGGACCAGGCAGCGGGATTGTGCGAACGGTGCGCTGCCCGCTGCCGAGTTGTTCAATCTGGAACATCCATGCATCGTTTCATTTTTATCAGGCGCGCCGGGATTACCGTAATCATCTTGACGGCAATCTGGTCGGGTTCGGCGGCACGCGCGGGAGAGAGCGCCACGCCGGCGCAACCAGTCTTGGGTACATCTTCCAAGCCCTTTGTTGCCCAAGTGGTCGGCCTTGAATGGCTCAATCCGCTACAACGTCGTGACTATCCGACCGAATGGCAGCTACTGTGGACGATGGGGCTCGTTCAGCCGAACAAAAATGATGACATGGTAAGGAACGATCCTCAGAAGTTTAGTTCACCCCAACCCATTTCTATTGTTGCGGATGGGAACAGGGGGAAGGAGACTTTTCGAGGGTTTTATAAGAAGTATGTAAAAAAGTTCTTGGGTTTGTTTGCTGAACAATATGTTCTGAATCCGCATTATTTCTATACCGTCTCTTCGGATAATAGGGGTAAGTGGAGGGAGCTCGCCGGTATTCGCGTTGAGCTTGCCATACCTCATCGACTTGATGCTGGCGAGGCAAGCGGATATTTAGCTAACCAGATAAAGGGCTATTTCGAAATTGGGAATGAAGACGCCAGGGAGCTTTGGAGCAGGGATGTTCCTGCGGACGTTCGCGCGCATGTCGGCGGAGCGAATGCCGGGTTCGCGTCGTTGAATGCCGCGCTTGATTATCTGCAGGCGCATCCTCAGGAAAGTGTCTGGGTGATGAGTTGGGACGCGCCGAGCTTTCCGCCCAAAGACGAACAGATGAACGAGAATCTCACCGTGCTGTTCCTGGCGGGGCCTGAACTCAAGACCGAGCGTGGGCCTTTGGCATGGATTGGCAAGAGTTCGACTGGCAATGTTGCCAGCTTTGAGGCGAAAGCTGGAACTACGCGCGCAGTGCAGGCGTGGAAAGCCACTATTTCTGAGGCGGGCCGAAATGCAGGTATTGAACCGACCAACATCGGGTTTGTCGTTCACGATGCAGGCAAGGGCAGCGATGCTTCGTCAGCCCGCCTTGGATCCCTTTCGCAAACATTGACCGAAACGCTGCCGGAATTCGATTGCAAAAAACAGACTTTCAATACACCGGCTCTGTTGGGTGATATGGGGGCAGGGACGGCCCTGACTGATCTGGCGTTGGCAATCAGCCGCGTCAATCACTTTGGCGGTAACGCCTTGGTCGCGGGGACGACTGACCCGAATCATCCGACAGCGATTGTGGTCCTGCCGCCTACGAAACTCACTCCGTTGGATTCGAATCAAGACTGGTTCCGGGCCCGAGGTGAAGACAACGCGTATCTGATCTGGTGGGGCCGCCGCCACGATACCAAATACGGCTTCCAAGGGTATTCGTACTAGGGGGCGTCATGCGAGGAATCATTCGAGTCGGCGACGTAACGAGCCACGGCGGCAAGGTCATCACCGGAAGCGCGGTGAGTGAAGTAATGGGCAGGCCGGTCGCCCGGCTCGGCGACATGTATGTCTTCCCGATCGCGGGTCATCAGGTGTGCTTCATTGCCGAAGGTGATTCGCAAGTCATCGTCGACGGGAAGCCCGCCGCGTTCGATAGTCACAAGACCTTCTGCGGGGCGACGCCGATTTCAAGGGTGTCGTCGTCCGGGCGGGAGGGAGTAGTGCAATCTTTCACGAGGGGAACCACGCGCACTGAGAGCCAGCGTGGTTTCCATTTCCAAGTTGATCAGGGCGCATGCGGCGACGAGAAGCGTGCGTTCCTGTCGTTACCTTGTTTGCCTCGGAGCGTTAATGCGTCGCTTCAATTCCTTCAGGTTGATCTGGGCTGTGGTGTTTCTGTCTGCAACGGCCTTGACGACTTTGACCGTTCGAGCAGAGGATGTTGTCAACATGTCGGCACATCCGGCGCCAGATGTTCCAGTACACCCATTTCGCGCGCAGATCGTAGGCCTAGTCTGGCTCAATCCGTTGCAACGCCGTGATTATCCGACCGAGTGGCAATTGCTTTGGACGCAAGGATTCGTCTCGTCCAATAAAAACGATGACATGGTTAAAGTCGACCCTAAGGAATCACTGATTAAAAGGCGATCGCACGAGGTTGTCGGCGACGCCGGCGCGGAATGACCGGATACCGAAGCGAAGC